>NZ_WBVT01000053.1 GCF_009193355.1 Bifidobacterium leontopitheci | reverse complement strand
CCCTCATGCCATCCCAACTGCCGCAAGCCGACCGCGACCCTGAACACATGCAGGGGCACTGGGTGCTGGCACAGCTCGGCAAGCGCGTGCTGCGCCCCGGCGGCGAGAGGCTCACCATGCGCATGCTCGCGAACACGCCGCTCAACGGCAAACACGTCGTGGAGTTCGCGCCCGGCCTCGGCCGTACAACGCGGCTGATTCTGAACGCCAAGCCCGCCGCATACACCGGCGTCGACCGCGACCCGCAGGTGGTGAACATCATCACTCCACTGGCGGCATCCGTCGGCGGCACGTGCGTTCAGGCCGACGCCGCGGACACCGGACTGCCGGCCGGCTCGGCGGACGTGGTGGTCGGCGAGGCGATGCTCACCATGCAGTCCGAGCGCGGCAAACGCGCGATCATCGGCGAGGCGCGGCGCATCCTGAAGCCCGGCGGCCTGTACGCGATTCACGAGATGGGCCTCGCGCCGGACGATCTGGACAACACGGTGAAGACCGCGATCCGCAAGGATCTCGCCCGGGTCATCAGGGTCAACGCGCGACCGTTGACCGCCGCCGAATGGCGGAATCTGCTGGAGTCCGAAGGGTTCGAGGTGCTGTGGAGCGGCGTCGAGCCGATGGCGTTGCTGAAGATGCGCCGCAACCTGGCCGACGAGGGCGTGCGCGGCGTGCTGCGCATCATGCGCAACGTGCTCACCCACCCTGACCTTCGCGCGCGGGTGCTGCAGATGCGCCGCGTGTTCAACACGTACGGCGACTCGCTCACCGGCATCGCGTTCGTGGTGCGGCGCAAGGGCTGACGTCGGCGGCTGGCTCCTGGTTTTCTCCCGTTTCGGCACTCCAAAACGGGAGAAAACCCGGAGTCCGGAGCGTCGGCAGGCACGGCGGCGGCTAAGCTGGTACGGAACGCCGGCATCGCTGCCGGAACCGGTTCGTCGGCAATCCGATAATGTGGCCGGCTGCGGCAGGCGACTGAGGACAGCGGCACCGGCAACACGGCCGGGCAAACGAACGATGATCTACGACAAGGAGATTCCATGACCAACGAAACGACAACCACTCCGACCACCTCCACCCAGCCGATGGTGATGGAATTCATCGACGACCTCGTCCCGCTGGTCGCCGTGCAGCCCGAGGCCACGGTCTCGCGTACGGTGATGCAGGTGGAGGGCGCCAACGTGGTGCTTTTCTCGTTCGACAAGGGTCAGGAGCTGAGCGAGCACACCGCCGCCATGCCGGTGCTTGTGCAGTGCCTCGAAGGGCATCTCAAGGTGACCGGCGGCGGCAAGACCGTGGACCTTGTGCCCGGCGGCATCCTGCACTTCCCGACCCGCCTGCCGCATGCGGTGTACGCCGAGGAAGCGTCCAAGATGATGCTGATCATGATGCGCCGCTGAGCCCGGCGTCCGTCGGCGAGCCGGACGCGCCCGGCCGTAACCGCCGCCCGACCCGCCGCGTCCGGCGTGTCGCGCCCGTCGATTTGCGTCAGCGGCAAAGTCGTGTATATTAGTCACTCGTTGCAGTCACCACTGCAGCGAGCTACCAACCGCCCCCGTAGCTCAGTTGGTTAGAGCAGCTGACTCTTAATCAGCGTGTCCAGGGTTCGAATCCCTGCGGGGGCACAGACAAAGGCCGGAGCCGAAAGGTTCCGGCCTTTTGCGTACGCGGCGTTCGTGAGGCGGTCAGTGGAGCAGCGTGCGCAACGCCGCTGCGAGGCCGTTGTCGTCGACGTCCGGCGCGACCATGTCGGCAACCGACTTGACCGCCGCGGTGCCGTTGCCCATCGCCACACCCACGCCGGCGACTTGGATCATCTCAAGATCGTTGTCGCTGTCGCCGATGGCGATCGTGTCGGCCAGCGGTACACCGAGCCGTTGCGCGACCTTCTCGAGCGCCGTGCCCTTGTTCACGCCGGGGATGAGGATTTCACCGTTGTCGTCGCTGGAGGCGTTGATCGATCCGTGGATGATGGTGGCGTATCCAGCGAGCCCGCGACCCACATCCTCCACGGTGAGGCCGCCGCCGTCGGGAATGTAGAACGTACCCTTGCGGACCGCCGGCAGCGGACGGTCATCCACGATGGTGTGCCAGGAATCGCGCATCTGCGGGTACCGCAGCAGCTTCCTGTGCACGCCGAGCCGGTGCCGGTAGCGTTCGGTGGCGTGCATGCCGTCGGGGCAGTGCCAGGCGTACGGCATGTCATGCGCGTTGAAGAACGACGTCGCCTTGCGAACGGATTCCACGGGCATGCTCTCCTCGAGGATGGTTTCGCCGTCGAGTTCGGCGCACGCGCCGCCGTCGGATACGATGCCGTCGAATCCGAGTTCGAGCACCGGCGGATCGATGTCCAGCGCCGCGCGGCCTGAACAGATGAACAGCCGGTATCCGGACTGTTGCGCCCGGCGGCACTCCTCTCGTGCGGAGTTGGGGATGTGATGGCTGCTGTCCAGCAGCGTGCCGTCGATATCGATGAATACCAAGGTGGGTTTGCCCATATGTCCGCTCTCCTATGGAATGCCGGCTGCGATGTCCTGACTGTGTCCAGCCCCTACTCGAAGTATAATTCATTCGAATGAATTTATGCAATGGGTGTTGTATCCGTGTTCTTGTGTCGAGGGGCAATCGTGACTTCGGTGTCGAGTGTCGATATGTCGCAGCGGATTCGTTTCTCGCTGCTGTTCGCGGTAGGGAATGATCATTCGTCGGCGTTCAGGATTCATGCGAATGAATTAAAGAAATATGGATTACGGGAAAGCGTTATATTCGAATGAATGCGAATCATGCGATAAAATGGCCATCGTGTGCTGCGGCGATGTGGCGCGGCTGAATGATGTGATTTTGGAGGGTGCATGAAATACCGTGAACTGGCGAAGATTCTCAAGGTGGAGATCGACAAGGGCAAATATCGTGACGCGGGGAAGCTGCCCACTGAACCCGAGCTCATGGAGCGGTTCGGCGCGACCCGGTACTGCGTGCGCAATGCCATCTCTCTGCTGGCCGAGCTCGGCGACGTGTACCCGGTACAGGGCAGCGGCATGTTCGTGCGGGAGAACAGGCGGGAGGGGTGCCTCAACATCAACGGCACGAGGGGCATGACTTCGGAGTTCCCTGGCCATTCCGTGTCCTCCAAGCTGATCAAGCTGGAGCAGCGTGAGGCGGGAGAAGACTCCGTGCGCCTCAAGTGCGCCGCCGATGCCAGGGTCTACAGCGTCTCGCGCCTGCGTCTGCTGGACGACGAACCGTTCGCCATCGAGTACGCCCTGTATCTCAAGGAGTTCGTGCCGTATCTCAGCGAGGAGATCGCCAGTGGCTCCATTTACGCGTACATTCGCGAGGATCTGGGTCTGAGCACGGGTTTCGCGGACAAGCTGATATACGCGCGAGAGCTGGATTACGGACGGGCCGACCTCCTCGGCCTGTCGGCAGGGGACCCCGCCCTGGTGGTCGAGGACGACGCTTATCTGGCCAGCGGCCGCATGTTCAACGCCGGCACGGTCTACTACCACTACAAAAAGGCCACGTTTTTTAATTTCGCCGACCTGAAGTAGTCCTTTATGCGCGTGAAGCGGCGTCGCCGGTGGGGGTGGCGCCGCTTCACGGTATTTCCTCGGGAAGGCGACACAACGTATCTAAAAAATCATTCGAATGAATTTGACACAGCCGAATGAAACTCGTATATTGTAGTCAAGTCATTCGGATTACGCCTATTCATCCGAATGACTTGATACTGAACAAGAGAAATCGGGCCGGCAACAAGGACGCCGGTCCGGGGACATCAACCAGTCCAAAGGAGGATGAGAATGAAGGAGTTCGGTAACAAACTGCTCAACGGCTTCATGAAATTCGCGACGACCAAGGCGGTCACCGCTCTGAAGGATGGCTTCGTGCTCACGATGCCGGCCACCCTGGTGGGATCGCTGTTCCTGCTGCTCGCGAACCTGCCGTTCGAGGGCTACACGGACTTCATGAACAACCTGCTGACCGACAAGTGGAACATCGGCCTGAATCAGGTGTCCGCCGGGACATTCAATATCCTGGCCGTCATCATCGCGGTCGGCATCGGCTACGCATACGCGCGCAACGAGAAGGAAGACGGCATCTCCTCCGGTCTGCTGGCTCTGGTCGCCTTCTTCATCCTCTCGCCGTCCTCGGTGAGCATCGACCACAGCACCGTCGACGCGATCAAGGAGGGCGCCACCGCCTCCGTGTCCGGCGCGATCTCCACCTCATGGACCGGCGGCAACGGCGTGATTACCGCCATCGTCGTCGGTCTGCTGTCCGGCCTGGTGTTCGTCAAGTGCATGAAGCACAACCTCAAGATCAAGCTGCCCGACTCCGTGCCGGAAGGCGTGTCCAACGCGTTCTCTGCGATGATCCCTGGCTTCTTCGTGGTGCTCGGCTCCGCGGTCATCTACCACCTGTGCCAGGTGTTCGGCGGCGTGAGCTTCACCGAGCTCATCTTCAAGATACTGCAGACCCCGATGCAGAACCTCACCGACAACTGGGCCGGCGCGATCATCATCACCCTGCTCATCTCCATCCTCTTCTGGTGTGGCATCCACGGCCCGAACGTCGTCATGGGCATCATGGCCCCGCTGCTGACCGCAAATTCCGTGGCCAACCAGACCCTCATGGACGCCGGCAAGGCCGTGACCACCGCCGACGGCGGCCACATCCTCACCCCGCAGATCGTCGACTGCTTCGTCAAGTTCGGCGGCACCGGCATCACCCTCGGCCTGCTCATCGCCGGCCTGATCGTGGCCAAGTCCAGCCAGATGAAGGAAATGTCGAAGCTGTCCGTCGTGCCCGGCCTGTTCAACATTAACGAACCGGTCATCTTCGGCCTGCCGATCGTGTTCAACCCGTTCTTCCTGATCCCGTTCATCGTCGTCCCGCTGATCGCCATGATCATCACCTACGGCGCGATGTACATCGGCTTCCTGCCCCCGTTCGGCGCCGTCCAGGTGCCGTGGACCACCCCGGTGATCATCTCCGGCTTCCTGCTGGGCGGCTGGAAGGCTGCGCTCATCCAGCTCATCATCCTCGTGATCTCCGTGGTCGTCTACCTGCCGTTCGTCAAGAAGCAGGACCAGGCGTGGATCGCCGAACAGGCCGCCAACGACGCCGACATCGAGACTGCCGCCGCCGCGGCCAAGGCCTGAGCCGCCGCGCCGAACGGCCCGACTCTTCCGATCGGCAATGATCGGATGACATGGGAGCCCGGTGCGAGCAACCACCCTTGCCGGGCTCCCTCCTTACCAACACTCAATACACCCATAACAACCAACCGCCCCACGATCGGTGTGGGGCCCATTGAAAGGAAATCATCATGAAGATCGTACTGTGCTGCAACGCCGGAATGTCCACCAGCATGCTGGTCAAGAAGATGCGCGCCGCCGCCGAGGCCAAGGGCATCGAGGCCGAAATCGATGCTTACCCGATCTCCGAGGTCGAGGAGAAGGCAGCGAACGCCGACGCCGTGCTGCTCGGCCCACAGGTGCGTTACGAACTCGACCACGTCAAGAAGCTGCTGCCCGGCAAGCCGGTCGAAGCCATCAACCCGCAGGACTACGGCATGGTGCGCGGCGACAAGGTGCTCGAACACGCCATCGCCATCGCCGACGCCAAGTAACCCGACACCAACAGACAGACAACCGACAACCAAACGAACGAACCAAGGGTGGTAACAATGGCAGAAGACAACAAGGACTTCGACTGGGAGACCCTCTGCTTCCAGATGATCACGGCCGCGGGAAGCGCCAAATCCGACTACATCGAGGCGCTGCAGGCGGCCAAGGCCGGCAAATACGACAAAGCCGACGAACTCATCAAGAGCGGCGACCAGAGCTTCGCGACCGGCCACGACCTGCACACCAACCTCGTGCAGCGCGAGGCATCCGGCGAGAAGATCGAGGTCAGCCTGCTCATGACGCACGTCGAGGACCAGATGATGGCCGCGGAGACCGTCAAACTGCTGGTCAACGAGCTCATCGCGCTGTACAAGAAGATCAACTGACCCACAGGGCTTATCAGGAAAAGGAACACAACATGGGTTTCCCAAGCAACTTTCTGTGGGGCGGCGCAGTGGCCGCCCACCAGCTCGAAGGTGCATGGAACGAAGACGGCAAGGGCGTGTCCATCGCCGACGTGATGACCGCGGGCGCGCATGGCGTGCCCCGGCAGATCACCGATAGCGTCGAGACCGGCAAGATCTACCCGAACCACTGGGGCAACGACTACTACCACCGCTTCCGCGGCGACGACTCGTTGTTCCAGGAGATGGGCTTCAAATGCTTCCGCACCTCCATCGCCTGGTCGCGCATCTTCCCTAACGGCGAGGAGGACGAACCCAACGAGGCGGGTCTGAGGTTCTACGACGACCTGTTCGACGACCTCAAGGCCAAGGGCATGGAACCGGTCGTGACGCTCTCCCACTTCGAGATGCCGTTGAACCTGAGCCTCAAATACGGCGGGTTCACTGATCGCAGGCTCATCGACCTGTTCGTCAAGTTCGCGCTCACCGTCATGGAACGCTACAAGAACAAGGTGAAGTACTGGCTGACCTTCAACGAGGTCAACAACCAGATGAACCTCGACAACCCGATCTTCGCCTACACCGACTCCGGTATCCGGTTCTCCGAGACGGACACTATCCATGACCGCAAGCGCAAGGTCTGGCAGGCCGTGCACAACGAGTTCGTCGCTAGCGCCTTGGTCGTCAAACGAGGCCACGAGATCAACCCCGACTTCCAGATCGGATGCATGCTGGCCATCGTGCCGATCTACCCGGCCACCTGCAACCCCGACGACGTGATGCGCGCCGAAGTTGCCATGCGCGACCGGCTCGTATTCGGCGACGTGTACGTCAACGGCGAATACCCGAACTACGCGAGGAACATGTGGGCCCGCGAGGGCGTGGCCCCGCGCATGGAGCCGGGAGACGAGACGGCCATCGCCGAGGGCACGGTCGATTTCATCTCCATCAGCTACTACATGTCGATGGCCCTGTCCGCCGACGACTCCACCCCCGGCGACTTCGACTCCGGCATCGCCGGCGTGGTGCGCAACACGTACATCCCCGCCACCAAATGGGGCTGGCAGATCGACCCCGTCGGCCTGCGCTACGCGCTGAGCGTCCTGTACGAACGCTACCGCAAGCCGATCTTCATCGTGGAGAACGGCTACGGCGCATATGACACCGTCAACCCGGACGGCACCATCGACGACGACGACCGCATCGACTACCTGCGCGCCCACATCGAACAGGTCGGCAAGGCCATCGACCTCGACGGCGTGGAGGTCATGGGCTACACCGTGTGGGGCTGCATCGACGTGGTCAGCTTCGGCACCGGCGAATTCAAGAAACGCTACGGGCTGATCTACGTCGACGCCGACGACGAAGGCCACGGCACCTTCGAACGCCGCCGCAAGAAATCCTTCGGCTGGTACCAGAAGGTCATCGCCACCAACGGCGAACAGCTGTAAACCACAGCACGTATACAAGGCGCTTCAAGCGCAACACATCAAACGCATAAAGGAATCATCAATGTCTCAGGAATTCACGTTCACCGTATCCGACCCTGCGGGCATGCACGCCCGCCCCGCCGGCTTGCTGGTGGGCAAGGCGCAGCAGTATGAGTCGACCATCATCATCAAACGAGGCGACAAGTCCGTGGACGCCAAGCGCATCTTCGGCGTCATGGGGCTTGGCGTCCAGCAGGGCGATGAGGTCACCGTCAAGGTGCAGGGCGACGACGAGGCCAAGGCGGCCGCGGAGTTCGAACAATTCCTTAAGGAGAATCTGTGATGAGGACGATACAGGGTGTTGGAGTATCCGCAGGCATCGCTATCGGTTCCATCCGCGTGCTCGACACCGCCGACCACGCGGTCGAACGCCGCGTGGTGGACGATCCGCAGGCCGAGGTCGAACGGTTCCGTACGGCCCGCGACACGGCCGTCGAGCAGCTGAAGCGGCTGCGCGACAAGACCGCGGCCGAGTTCGGCGAAGGCAAGGCCGAACTGTTCGACGCGCACCAGCTCATGCTGCAGGACCCGGACTATGTGAACAGTATTGAGGACCTGATCGGGCAGAGCAGGGTGAACGCCGAATACGCGGTCAACAGCACCGCCGAACAGTACGCCGCCATGTTCGCCGCGATGGACAACTCCTACATGCAGGCCCGCGCCGCCGACATCAAGGATGTCTCACGGCGCGTGATCAACGTGCTCGAAGGAAAGCGAGGCGGCGCGGCCGAGGATGGCGACGGCGACAGCCACATCATCCTCGCCGAGGACCTCGCGCCCAGCGAGACCGTGCAGCTCGACCGCGCCAAGGTGCTCGGCTTCGTGACCGCCAAAGGCTCCGCGAACTCGCACACCGCGATCCTGGCCCGCACGATGGGCCTGCCCGCCATCATCGGCATCGGCGCCGCCTTCGACCCGGCCGACGACGGCCACACCGCGGTGATCGACGGCACCAGCGGCAAGGTGTTCATCGACCCGGACGAGGCCACGCTCGGCGAATACCAGGGCAGGAAGGCCAAGTACGAGGAGCGTCTTCGCCTGCTGCAGGAGCTCAAGGGCAAGCCCACCGAAACCAAGTCCGGCCAGAAGGTCCGCCTGTACGCGAACATCGGCCGCCCCTCCGACGTCACCGCCGTGCTGGCCAACGACGCCGAAGGCATCGGTCTGTTCCGCAGCGAGTTCCTGTACCTGGAGAGCGAGGACTACCCGACCGAGGAGTTCCAGTTCGAGGCGTACAAGGAAGTCGCGCAGAAGATGGGCGACCGCCTGGTCGTCATCCGCACGCTCGACATCGGCGCGGACAAGCAGGTCGGCTACTTCAACCTGGAGCACGAGGACAACCCCGCGCTCGGCTACCGCGCGATCCGCATCTGCCTGACCCGCCCGGAGATCTTCAAGGTCCAGCTGCGCGCCCTGCTGCGCGCCTCCGTGTACGGCAACATCGCCATCATGCTGCCCATGATCACCTCGGTTCAGGAGGTGCGCGACGCCAAGAGGATCCTCGATGAGGTCAAGACAGAGCTGCACAGCGAGCACGTCGACTTCAACGAACACATTCAGGTCGGCATCATGATCGAGACGCCTGCTTCGGTCGTCATGGCCGACGAACTGGCCGCCGAAGTCGACTTCTTCTCCATCGGCACCAACGACCTGACCCAGTACACGCTGGCCTGCGACCGGCAGAATCCGAACCTCGGACGCTTCGCCGACCCGCATTCGCCCGCCGTGCTGCGCATGATTCGCATGGCCACCGAGGCCGCGCACCGTCACGGCATCTGGTGCGGCATCTGCGGCGAGCTCGGCGCGGACCTCAGCCTGACCGACACGTTCCTTGACATCGGCCTCGACGAACTGTCCGTCTCGCCCACCAGCGTCCTGCCTCTGCGCGACGCCATCCGCAACCACTGAGCGGCGCGCCCCAAGGCCCGTCATATGTCAAAGGAGAACATCAGTCATGGAAACGCTCGGCATTGATATCGGCGGCACGAAGATCGCCGGAGGCATCTGCGACGAGAAAGGCAACATCCGCTGCCTACAGCGCGTGCCCACGCCGGAGGACGCCGCCGACATCAACGCCGCCGTGGCCGACATCTACCGGCGGTGCAAAGGCGAAGGCGACATCAGGGCGATCGGCATCTCGGCCGCCGGCAACATAGCGTCCGACCGGCGTACCGTCAGCTTCGCGGCGAACCTGCCGGCCTGGCACCAGTATCCGCTCGCCGACGCCATCGAGGACCTGGTCGGGGATGGCGTCAAAGTGATCGTCGAAAACGACGCCAATGCGGCAGGATGGGGTGAATACCGTTTCGGTGCGGGTCGCGGCACCCATAACATGGTCATGATCACCGTGGGCACCGGCGTCGGCGGCGCCATCATCGTCAACGACCGTCTGGTCAGGGGCGGATTCGGCATGGCCGGCGAAATCGGCCACATCGTCATGGTCCCTGACGGCGAAGCCTGCGGATGCGGTCTGTTCGGCTGCGCCGAGCAGTATGCCTCCGGTTCGGCCCTGGAACGCTTCGCATGGTCGGCGGCCAGGCGGCAGCCGAACCAGTCGGAGCACCTGCTCGAGGCCTGCGAATATGACAGGAGCAAGCTCATCGGCCCCATGGTGCGTGACGCCGCCCAGCAGGGCGACCCCACCGCCAATGAGGCGTTCAACCTGCTCGGCGAATGGCTCGGTCGCCTCATGGCCAACCTGTCCGCCGTGCTGGACCCCGAAGCCTTCGTCATCGGCGGAGGCGTGGCGGAGGTCGGCGGCATGCTGCTCGACCCTGCGCGCGCCGCGTTCAGCCGATACCTGCAGGCCAGCATGTACCGTCAGCACCCCAGCATTCTGGAGGCCAGGGCCGGTGGCAAGGCGGGCATCATCGGAGCCGCCGACCTGGCGCGGGACATCGACCTGGCGAGAGTCGACTAAGAGGCGATGAGGTGGCCTGCCCGCGCACGTTCTGACGCCTGCATCTCGGTGACGCAACCGGTAGAAGCCCGCAACCGTTGTTCGCAACGATTGCGGGCTTTCTTGTAGCCGCCCCTACCGCAGCCGCCGCGCCACCGCGCGCACGATCGCGGCGAACGTGACCGACAATCCCAGCGCCACGGTCGCCGCCACCTGCGGCCGGCGCAGCTCGTCGCGCAGGCTCGCCGCACCCGTCACGCAATGATCCTCGAAGAACACGCGCAGCTCGTTGCCGCTGTACCGGCCCACCAGGTCACCCCACGTGAGCATCCGCGTCTCGTACGCCGCCGGGTCGTCCTCGCGGAACTCGAACAGGCGGATCCCGCGGTAGCGCGACTTCGGCCCGTAGCATTCGAAGCCGCACGTCGGCGCGTAACCCAAGTCCATGCCGTCCACATGCCCGACGAACGAGTTCTTGTGGTCGTGTCCGCAGAACAGCGCGAAATAGCCGCCGGCCTCGCGCATCGCCGCGACCTCGCCCACGTTCTCGTCCGCGCAGCCGATCGCCTCGCCCAGCCGCGAGCCGGGCCGGCACACGGCCTTGTTGAGCACGTAGCAGCGGCCGGCGTAGTTGCGCGCGCCCTCCACCGCGTGCGGCGTCCACGCGGGCACCTCGGTCAGGCAGTCGTAGAACTCCTGCGGGGGGATGTGCTGGAACGCGATCGCCGGCACCGGCCGTCCGTCGCCGTTGCGTTCGCCCAGCTCACGCTGCACGTCGCCGAGCCAGGCGATCGCCTCCTCGCTGGGTGTGCCGTAACCGTCCGAATCGGCCAGGTCGAGGCCGCGCGAATGCGTCACGTAGCGCGGGTACTGCGCGTCGTTCTCCTCCGGCTTGCCCGCGTAGTCGCCGGAGTTGACCATCATGACGCTCATCGCCACATGGTCCGACCCGTCCGAGGCGAGCACCGGCAGCGCGAACGTGCCGGGTTCGAGCGAATCCGCAGGGTTGAGACAGCCCGGGTACTCACGGTAGATGCCGTCCTGCTCGTCGGCGAGGATGCCGCACTGGAAGTCGTGGTTGCCGTACGTTGCGGCGAATGGCACGCCCGCGTTGATGACCGGGCCGAGGAACGCGGAGAACGTGTCGCGCACCTTCTGCCGCGTGTCGTCCATGAGATCGTCGAGCGTGACCACGTCCTCTTCGGGCGGCACGTCGGGGTTGCGCCGCGCGGCGATGCGCCGGTGGATGCCCTTGAGCTTCGCCTCGACCTCGGTGACGAGCCGCACCCGCGCGCCCGGGTTCTCGCCGCGGCGGCGCAGGAACGTGTCGATGTAGGCGGGGTCGTAGCCGCGGATCTGGTCGCCGGTGAACACCACGAGATCGGGTTTCGCCTCGCGTATCGCGGCCTCGATCATGCGGATGGTGTCGCGGTTGACTTCCGGGCCGTCCTGGATGTCGGCCATCTGCAGCACGCGGAACGTGCCGTCGTTACGAAAACGCAGTGTCATGCACACCACTGTACCGGCGGCCGGCGTGACGTGCGGCGGCGGCCGCGCACGTTCACGCACTGTTCATGTTCGTCGCCGCCAGCCGGGCGCTCGCCGCAGCCGACCGCGCGGCGAACGTGTCGTTTGCTGACATTCCGGCGGTTTGCGTGGGGGCCTGACGCTAGACTGGTGTGGTGCATGTCATACATGCGTTGACTATCGAGCCGACCGGCCGCACGCCGGCGACAATCTAGACAAAAGAAGGAGGAACGATGGGTCAGGATCAATCATCGGTATTCGATCTCGCGGCTGTGGCCGCAGCGTCCAACGGAGGGAACAATGACCCGCTGCTGCCTCCCGCACGCTTCATCGGCGACCCGCAGAAGCCGAGCCGGATGCCGTACACCAAGTACGTCGCCTACGACAAGCAGGTGCCGTTCGACTATCCCGACCGCACGTGGCCGGGCAAGCGGCTGCAGCGCGCGCCGCGCTGGTGCTCGGTCGACCTGCGCGACGGCAACCAGGCGCTCGTCAACCCGATGGACTCCGAGCGCAAGCTGCGCTTCTGGAACCTGCTCGTCTCCATGGGATTCAAGGAGATCGAGGTCGGCTTCCCGTCCGCCTCGGAGACCGATTTCGACTTCATCCGCATGCTCATCGAACGCGAGCTCATCCCCGACGACGTGACCATCGTGGTGCTCACCCAGTGCCGTGAGCACCTCATCCGCCGCACCTACGAGGCGCTCAAGGGCGCCAAGCGCGCGGTCGTGCACTTCTACAACTCCGTCTCCGTGCTGCAGCGTGAGGTCGTGTTCCGCAAGAACAAGGAGGAGATCAAGAAGCTCGCCACCGACGCCGCCGAACTGTGCAAGCGGCTGGAAGGCGAGGCCAAGGGCATCGACCTGTACTACGAGTACTCGCCGGAGTCGTTCACCGGCACCGAGCCGGAGTACGCGGTCGAGGTGTGCAACGCGGTGATCGGCGTCATCAAGCCGACCCCCGAGCACAAGATGATCATCAACCTGCCGGCCACGGTCGAGATGACCACGCCGAACGTGTTCGCCGACGAGGTGGAGTACGTCTCCAACAACCTCGACGACCGCGACTCCGTGGTCCTCTCCCTGCACCCGCACAACGACGAGGGCATGGGCGTGGCCGCCACCGAGCTGGCCGTGCTCGCCGGCGCCGACCGCGTGGAAGGCTGCCTGCTGGGCAACGGCGAGCGCACCGGCAACGTCGACCTGGTGACTCTCGGCCTGAACATGCTCACGCAGGGCATCGATCCGCAGCTCGACCTGTCCAACGTGCCGGAGATCCGCAAGACCGTCGAATACTGCAACCAGATCAAGATCTCCGAGCGTCACCCGTATGCGGGCAACTTCGTGTTCACCGCGTTCTCCGGCTCGCATCAGGACGCCATCAAGAAGGGCCTCGAAGCCCGTCAGGTGGCCGCCGACCGCGCCGGCGCCGACCTCGACAAGTTCGTCTGGCTCGTGCCCTACCTGCCGATCGACCCGAAGGACATCGGCCGCACGTACGAGGCGATCATCCGCGTCAACTCGCAGTCCGGCAAGGGCGGCATGGCCTACCTGCTCAAGACGAACCACAACCTCGACCTGCCGAAGCGCCTGCAGGTGGAGTTCGACAAGGTCGTGCAGCGCTACGCCGACGAGACGAAGAAGGAAGTCAAGGACGAGGATATCTGGCGCCTGTTCAAGGACGAGTACCTGCCGGTCGAGCAGTCGGGCATGACCGCCGCGGGCAAGATCGTCGGCGACACGCACGACGCCTCGCTCGCCCCGTGGGGCCGCCTCAAGCTGCTCAAGGTGGCGGTATCCTCCGGCGAGGACGGTTCCGACACCGTGCTCAAGGCGCGCGTGCTCGACCGCGGCGTGAACGTCGGGGTCGACGAGGAGCGCGTGCGTGAGGTGTCCGGCGTGGGCAACGGCCCGATCGCCGCGTTCCTCAACGCGATCGCGAACCTCGGCATCGAGGCGTCGGTCATGGACTACGTGGAGCACACCATGTCGGTGGGCACGGACGCCATGGCCGCCTCCTACGTGGAATGCCAGGTGGGCGAGGACGCCGAGTCGCAGATCATCTGGGGCGTCGGCATCGACTCCTCGATCACCACGAGCGCCCTCAAGGCGATCATCTCCGCCATCAACCGCTCCGAGCGCTGAGCCGGCTGTCCCGCTACCTCGGCCCCCTCGGTGGAGGGGGCTGGCTGAGCGTAGCGAAGACTGGGGGAGCGCCACCCGCTAATACGAATGGGGCGGTGACTGCCGATTGCCGGCAGTCACCGCCCCACTTACATATACGCCCCGTCACTCTGCTCGCCCGAGCACAGTGACGGGGCGTGTCAAAACCCTCATATTGCAACGGTTTTCTCGGGTAGTGCCCGATTTCTTGCGCACTTTGGTTCTCGCCCGTCCCTGTGACGATGATCAGTTCGCTTCGTGTACGTTCTCACCGAGTCGGGACATGTCGAGGTAGCGGCGCGTCGACCACTCGCTGG
>NZ_WBVT01000052.1 GCF_009193355.1 Bifidobacterium leontopitheci | reverse complement strand
GGGTGGGCGCGGTGGGTGCGGTGTTGTGTTCGGTCATGCGCCCAAGCATACGGAATCCGGGACGCGTGCGGAAGACTGGTGTTCTACAAGAGATTGTGGTATGGGCTTGGGGGGCGATGCGGACGCTTGAGGGATTGCGGCATGGGCGGGGCACCGATCCTACGGGATGGGGTCACGGGAATCGCACGGAGTCGGCAACTCGGGACGGCCGCGCGTGGCGGCCCGTCTCATACTGCGATGCGCGAGGTGACGGAATCACCGTTTGCGTAGCGATATCGCATCCACCGCTTCACGATGCTCGTCATGTGCGCTCGGGTGATATCGCGCCCCACCACGTCACACTGCTCGCCCTTGCACGGTGACGCACCACCGAAAACCCTTGCAAACACTAGGGTTTCGCACCTGCGTCACTGTGCTCGGGCGAGCAGAGTGACACATCAACCGTGGTCGCGAATGTGATGATCCGTTCCTGACCCTTCCGAGCCGTTCCAACCCTCCGGACCCATTCCCGACCCCTTCCGAGCTCTCCGACCCCGTTCAGAATCTATTCCGCCTCTTTCCGAACCGCTCCTTTCCGAACCCGTTCAGATCCCTTCTGCCCCCATTCGGGATCCCTCCCGTTCCGCCCCGATTCGAAACGTTCACATCCTTCTGACCCCGTTCAAGATCCCTCCGGGCCGCTCTGAGCCGTTTCGAGCTCTCCGGACTTTTTCCGGCGCAAGAAATTACGGAAATTCATCCCGATGTCCGTAAATCCTTGCACTGAGCAGCGGCCAGCACAAGAAATTACGGAACTGTGCCCCGATATCCGTAAATCCTTGCGCTGGAGATCCCGCATATGGGGCGGCAATCCGCCGCATCGCGTCACCGGGATGAGTGCACCCCGCCCTGTCACTGGAATCACGGAATGTACGGTACAAGAATCCCTTGCCGACGCGTTCGCATACCGCAACATCACGATGTCACAGGCGGCTGCGGCCAATCGCAACAATACCCACGTACCATGCACGGATGGCTCAGGATGATGGATCGCAACCATGCGCATAACGTCGTCAGGATGCGGAACCGCACCCCACCCAGCCGATTGTCGAAGATCATCGAAAAGCGGCACGCCGAAACCGGCCTTCCTGCGCATAGCCGGTGCCGGCGAGGCTCAGCCGGCGCCGACGGGCAGATGGAACGTCATGATCCAGCATAGCCGGTGCCGGTGAGGTTCAGTCATTGGTACGCGGCACTGAAATCGGCGATTTTCCGCTCGCGTCCCACGGCACATTGGTACAACAGCCCATGCAACCGGTCACACGGACTTACGTCCCACATAATCGTGGTACAGCAGCCCATGTGACCGCTCACAACACCTCGCGTACCACAGGCCATTGGTACGCGAGCGAAAAACCGCCGATTTCGGCGCCGCGTCCCACACAAAACGGCTCACCACACCAAACAAGACAGTTCGCCATGCCAAGCGGGACGGTTCACTATTCCACGCCGGACGGCACACCGTATCACGCAAAACGGCACACCACACCACGCGAAACGGTACGCGGCGCCGAAACCGAAGATTCCGCATCCGATGCCGACGCGTGCAGCATTCCGCGGCGTCTTCCGCGTCACTCTGCTCGCCCGAGCACAGTGGCGCAAGTGCGAAACCCTAGTGTTTGCAAGGGGTTTCAGTGGTGCGTCACCGTGCACGGGCGAGCAGAGTGACGGGAGGGCCGGCACAGCCAGAACATACCGCGGGAGAGCAACGAAAGAACAGGAGAACAGCGAAAGAACAGGAGAGCCCCGAGTGAGAATCGGACTCACGACCTCTTCCTTACCAAGGAAGTGCTCTACCACTGAGCTATCGGGGCAACCTGAACATCATGGCACGCAATCGCGCATCGCGCAAGTCGACGGCCGCGCCATCTCTGTCGCCGCCGCTCACCGCCGCCGCTCATCACCGCCGTCGCGTGACGCGGCCGACGTACGCAAGCCAGCATCCCAACGAAACCGTGAGCACACCGCCGGCGATGAAGATAAGCCGCACGTCGACCATATCGGCCAGCGGTCCGAAGACCATCATGCCCAGCGGCGTGCCGAACGTCGAGAACGCGTTCAGCAGGCCGAAGACGCGGCCCTGCATGTCCTCCGCAGCCTCCTGCTGAAGCAGCGTGAACGCCGGTGAGGCAGCCAGCGGCGTGGCCAGTCCGGTCAGGAAGTCGACGATCAGGAACGCGAGCAGCGTCGGCGCAAGACCCAAGCCGGCCGTGGTGACGCCGATGAGCACGAACCCCACGGCCACCGCACGCAGACAGTCGCGAATGCGCTTGGCACCGATGGAGGACAGCAGCAGCCCGCCGAGGATCATGCCGATGCTCCATGCCAGCTCGTTGGCGGCCAGCTTGTCCGACGTGCTGGTGAACACCGCGAAACCGAGATCCAGACTGTCGTGCCGGTACGCGCGGTTGATGAGCAACAACGTGAGGTTCATCGGCGCCACGTTGACGAAACACACCAGCGCATTGCCCAGGATGATGCTCCTGATGCGGCGGAACCGCCACGCGTATGCGAAGCCCTCGCGCAGGTCGCGGATGACGCCGGCGACGGTGCCGCGTTCCGCAGTGCTGCGCACAGCCGACTCACCATCGTCCGGCCGTGCGTGGGCCGCCCGGTGCACACGGATGCACAGCGTGAACCCGATACCGATGACGGCCGTGGTCACGTCGACAAACAGGATCGCCCACAGCGGCAGGATGGCGATCAACGCGGCGGCCAGTGCGGGAGCGGCGATCTGGTTGGCGGACTGCAGGGTGCCGTTGACCGCGTTGACGCGCATCAGCTTGGCCTGAGGCGTGATCTGCGGGATGAACGCCTGCACGGCCGGAATCTGCACGCCGCCGCCCGCCGAGCGTAGGGCGAGCACCAGCATGATGAGCGAAAGATTCGCCCAGCCGGTCGCGAACGCCGCGGCCAGCAGGACGGTAAGGCAGGCGATTACGGCGTCGGGCAGGATGATGAGCAGCTTGCGGTTCCCCCGGTCGGCCCAGATGCCGCCGACCATGGACACCACGGCCTGCGGCAGGCACGTGAGGATCATGGCCGAAGCCATGACCGAGCCGGAGTCCGACTGCATGACCAGATGCCAGAAGATGGCGTACTGTACGACCGACGAGCCCAGCAGGGAGAACGTCTGGCCGGTCAGCAGGAGCGCGACGCGCCGCCACCAGGTTGCGTCTTGTGACGGTGCGGCCGGCTGGGGTTGGGGTGAGGTTGACGGAGTTGAGGTATTGGCGGACATGAACGATTCCTTGGGATGGGTCCCCTCACACGGGTGCGCCCGCGATGCGCATAGCTGCGCCCGCGATGCGAGAGGAGGCTCGGCTACGACGACGGACCATGTGCGCGTACGGCTCGAAAGGAAATCGCCGAGACAGACTTACCGGTGACTGCGGACTGCCGACATCATCGAGATCGATCGGAGCCAGATGTCATCGCGAAGCAGCACGGATAAGGAACACTCGGGAACAGAATGCGACGAGCCGCGTTACGCGCGCCCGCCGGTCACGCACGGGCGGAACTGGAACCTCGCCATCGCGCATGACATGATCATCATGCAATATCTCACGTTGGCGAGCGTAACAGTCAGCCGGAGCCGGCCGGGAGCGACGTCCGGGATACGGACGCGTGCGCTGTGCCGATAGTGTGTTGCGTAAGCGTCCGGCATCCGGACGCCCGTTGCTCACAGGACGGTGGTCATCGTGCGCTGTTCCGGATGGAATCGTCGGCCGTTTGGCGTCGCAGCGCATGCAGCTGGCCGATGTACAGCACGTCGAAGATCAGGCAAATCGCCCCCATGAGCAGGATATAGACGTTGAGGCTTTCGATCAGTCCGCCCAATATCGTGGGGACGAGCGTACCCAGGCATTTGGCGACGGCCATCGGCATAGTCTGCCCGCGCCCGTCCCCACGGTTCCACAGGTGGGTGAGAAACAGCACGGACATCACGGCGTTCTGCGCGAACGCCGAGTACTGTGACGCCTCCACGGTGTTGTCGAATCGCAGATAGAACGCGAGCTGCGCCATCGCGCAGGCGATGAGCGCAAGCGTGGTGAACGCGGCGAAATGACGCCGCGCAGGCGCCGGCAGCAGCGCACGTCCGTATCGCACCCATGTGACGACGATGACGATGTCGAGGCACGCCCATATCACGTTGACCCATGTCTGTACGGCCGACGGGTCGGAGGCGAAGCCGTCGAAGGTATACAGCACCTCCCAGCAGATGTTAAGCCCCAGCGCGAACAGCGGCATGCCGCAGGTGCGCTCCTTGAAACCGTTGCGAATCAGGCTGATGTAGGTCACTGACCAGCAGATGCCCGACACGGCCATCAGCACTGGTTTGATCATCGCGATGCTCATGATGCGTCCGTCTTTCGTTCATTGCGCGTTCCTGCGGAGGGTTTTCGCCACTCACGTTAGCGGCGATCAAACGACGCGGGGCGTACGCGTCGCGGCGATTCGGCAGTTAATTGACAGGCGGAGACGAGATGTCCGTCAACACGGGGAATCTTTACATATGGCAGATCGGCAGGGCATTCACGACAATCGGGATTTGCGGGTCATACGCACCTACGAGTCACTGTTCGGCGCTTTTGAACGGCTGATGGGTGTCCGGCGTCTGGAGGACATCACCATAAGCGAGTTGTGCGACGAGGCGATGGTGCGCCGGGCCACGTTTTACGCCCATTTCTCGGATAAGCAGGATTTCGTTGCGGCGATGGTGCGGTGGATACAGCATTCGGCGATGGCGTCCTTCCGCAGCGAGTGGAAGAAGCGGAGGGCAAGCGGCGTGACGCCTGACCGCGCGATGTTGGCTGAAATGTATGTCCGTTGCGGCGTTGCGCAACTTGAACGGCATCGGGTCATGCTGCTGGGCATGAAGCGCAGTGGCATGGTCCCGTACCTGTTGGGTTTCGCCACCAGTACCGATGGATGCGCCACGCAGTTGCCGGGGCAGGCCGATTCGGGGTCGTTGGTGGATATTCTCGCCCAATTGGGCGGCGAAGGCCCACGCGACGACGCCAATGCCGGCACTTCCGGAGGCGGCGTTGTTCCCGAGTTGCGGGAGCAGTTCGTCGCCGGCGCGCTGGCCCAAAGCGTGA
Organism: Bifidobacterium leontopitheci; assembly: GCF_009193355.1. Taxonomy (GTDB): domain Bacteria; phylum Actinomycetota; class Actinomycetes; order Actinomycetales; family Bifidobacteriaceae; genus Bifidobacterium; species Bifidobacterium leontopitheci. The sequence goes on along the minus strand of NZ_WBVT01000052.1, from coordinate 9,469 downwards.
TGTGGTGGCTGGAAGACGGGCACGGCATCGACCGGGAATCGTTCATCACGCAGATGTCGCGGCTGATGCTGCGCGTCTGATGGCATTCTGGGTGGCAGCCTGGGTGGGCATCATGGGCGGGCGTAGCGTAAGAACTGACCCCGCGATACCCGTGGCGTCCGACTCCGCCGTTTCGGCAATGAAAAAGCCGGAATCCTTTGGAAATCAAGGATTTCGGCGATGGCGAAGGATACGAGACACCAACTTTCAAGGTGGTTTATTCTTACTGCAGATTGGGGTTTGCGGTATTCTCGCGTTCGACGCACCGCCTTCGTCACCGCGTCCGCTGCGTGTCGTGACGGGTTTCACGGTGTCGTTCGATATCGGGACGCAACGAGGATTCGCCGTGTTGACGGCATTGCCGCGTCGTGCTTTCGCTGAATTCAGTTATCGGGACACTGAATTCAGTATAGGTTCAGCGAATCACCCTCAGCCGATTGCAGAAGTGTGCCTAGTGAGAACCTAGTGGGAAGTTGCCGGAACAGACTTTTTGGATGCCAAAACGTTGGAATGGCAGCCGTTTAGGTGTTGACAACTTGTCGTGTCGTGCTTCCGTACCTAGCTCTAGTGAGAAGTAGTGGGAACCTAGTGGGAAGCTCGGGCCCCACTAAGGTTACCGTTCATTGTCCTGCTTGAGGGAGTAGTACTGGTGCGGGTCCCTCGGTGAGGAGCCATGCCGCTGGAGGATGTCCTTGTCCACCAGCGAGTGAAGCACGTTGCTGGCCAGTTTGAGACTACGGCCAAGCTGGATGGACAGACCCTTACGGGTAACTCGTTTCTCCGAATAAGCTAGTCGTACGGCCTCGATTTCGTATTCGCTGAGCGAATCGAGCGTGTCTTTTCCAATTCTGTTTTCCAGCGTGTCCTGTGTGCGCAACACACGTGAGGTGCTGCTGTTCTCCAGCGTGAGCTTCACATATTGGCCGTTGGGCTCGCTGTAGACCGGATCGTGCAGAAACGCCTTCTGCATCTCGCTGTAGATGCGCTGCACGCCCTCGTTCATCTCCCGCACCCAACCGAATGCGACCAAGGTCTTGGCGATGCGTGGGTTGCGTGCGTACCGGGTAGTACGCATGTTCTCCAGTGTGACTGTGTTCGGCAGTTTGCCAGGGCTGAGAATCTCCAGACGGTCGTCATACATGCTGATGCGGATGTGTTCGCCTGCGTTCGCATAGTCGCGATGTACGACCGCATTCACCAGTCCCTCGAACCATGCGAACTCCGGGTACTCGGGAATGATTTGGAACTTGGCGTTCTTGTCCATGTACTGGTACTCACGTAGCATGCCTGAGATGAACAGGCTCGCATCTTCGACCGTTTTCGGAATGGGCCCCTCGAAGGTGCGGTCCTTGATGATATTCAGCTGACTGCCCGTCTCCAGACGTTTGCCCTCGAACCTGAGCACGCGTACGCGCGCCTGAGGCATGAACCGCGCGGGATGAGCCGCAAACAGAAGAACGCCTGCATGGGTCAATTCACCGTCATCGGTCAAAAACTGTCCGCTATACAACGCTTTCTCGTCGGATACGATCGTTCCTAACGCTCGTTTATATCGGTCAAGAACGCCGCTATCCACGTCTTCGATTGATGTGCCCCGTACAGGCTCGTCCTCGAACACAATCTGCCGCTTGTCATATTCGAGGGCCAATATCTGGCTATACTCCAACTGCACGCTTTTATCCCCGGAACGAAGAAACACCTTGGCGTCATTTTTGCGCTTGATGACATGGTTCTGGGATGCAGCAATGTTCAGTATCAGGATCAAATCCTCTTTACCGCGATCGTTCACGACGGGGACACGTAGCGGAGTGACCATAGGTACCGGATCGCAATGCACCAATGCGCACTGCTCGAACGCCTCTACCGGTTGCGCGCCGTCATACCCGAAGCCACTGATTCTGCCGCCGTCCTCAATTCCGACCGCAATCTTGCCACCGGCAGAGTTGGCGAACGCGACAATGGTGCGAGCCAGATCATTCGGTTTGATCTTCGCGCTCTTGCGGTCAAAATACTGAGACTCGGGAGCATGAGCCAACACATTGACGTCATTGGACGTCACCGGAATCTGAAGCACGACACACACCCTCCTGTTGGTTTGAAAAGCGGCATCCTCAACTCTACTCGTGCATGAACCATACGGCTATAGGCATACGAACAGACGGCGCATTGAGCAGCCATACGCCCATGGCGTATCCATGTATTCGAAAAGCCCGGAACCCAGGAAGCGGGTGTAGTAGGCAAGGTTCCTAGGTGCGCGGGTTCGGGTCGGTGAAATGCCGAACGGGATGGCGGGAACGCCTGTGGGGGTGCGGATGGAGTTCTGACTGCACATCTGAGTCGTTGACTCTAGACGAGATCATTGGTTCCGCCTCATCACTCAAGCCGGGTTGCCTCTTGATCCCCCATTCCTCCACACCAACTGAGACGATCCGGCAAAGAAGCGCTCATGGGACGGGGAGCTACCCCACTCATTCCGTGGGGCGCACCCGCCTGTGTCATAGCGCCGCTTGCTTCCCCGGTTTTGCCGCCCTTACGGTTCAGCGTGACTTGATGATCCCCGTGCCGTCTGCCATGTAGCCGCGCAGGACGACCGCGTGATTGACCAGCGGATTCTTGGCCGCATACAGGAGCGTGACAGTATCGTGGGCCGTGATGATCTCGCGCAGCGCGTCGACCGTCTCTACGTTGGCGTCCAGTTCCGCCCGGTACCGTTCGGCGAACTCCGCGAAGCGCGCCGGGTCGTGTCCGAACCATTTGCGCAGTTCAGGTGACGGCGCGATGTCCTTCAGCCACAGGTCGAGTGCGGCGCGTTCCCGGCTCATGCCGCGCGGCCACAGACGGTCCACCAGAATTCTGCAGCCGTCATCGGGTTCCGGCTCGTCATAGATACGTTTCACCCTGATATTCACGTCCACCATCATCGACCTGCAGGGCAGGCAAGTCAATCAACGCGGGATGTTCAACAACCGAAGTCGGGCAGGATGGTGCCGATGGAGAACAACGCCGCACTACCGCCGAGGCTGACGCGGCCACCGTCGACCGCGGCATGGATGACGCCACCGCGCGCCGACGCCTGATAGGCGGTGAGCGTGGGTTTGCCGAGACGCCCGCTCCAATACGGCAGGATGTGGCAATGGCCGGAACCGCAGACCGGATCCTCGGGCACGTCGAGCTTCGGCGCGAACGAACGGGACACGCAGTCGAAGCCGGAACCCGGGTCGCCCGCGGCAGTGACGTTGGCCAGCAGGCCAGGCAAATTCTTGAGGCGTTCCTGGTCGGGATCGAGGTCGCGCACGGTCCTCTCATCGGGCATCACGCACAACAGGTCGCGGCCGAGCCACGCCTCGACCGGTCGCGCACCCAACGCCCGTTCCATCGCATCGGTGACCGGCGTGGGCTTGAGGTCGAAGGCCGGGAAGTCCATCGTGAACACGTCGACGCCATGGCCCTTGTCGCCGCGCGTCCGCGTCACGGTCAGCACGCCGCTCATCGTGCGGAACCGCACCACGTCGGCGTCCGGTTCCACGAATCGCAGCACCACATACGCGGTGGCGAGCGTCGCATGCCCGCACAGGTCGATCTCGCCGCCCGGCGTGAACCAGCGCAGATGCCATCCTTCCGGCTCGCGTACGACGAACGCGGTCTCGGAGAACCGGTTCTCCATCGCGATGCTCGCCATCAGCTCGTCCGATGGCCACGACTCCGGCAGGCACACCGCCGCCGGATTGCCCCTGAACACCCTGTCGGTGAACGCATCCACCACATACTGCTTCATGGTCACAGTCCGCAAACCGCCTTTCCCGGTCATCGATCTCGGATGTCCGTCGTCATGGATCCGCAACGAGCCAGGAAACCGCAATCCCGTCAGGTGGACATCGGTTGGACGAGCATCATATACATGATGGTTCCGTCCGCGACGGACAACGGCAGGTTGTCACGGACGGCAAGACGATTCATCGGACAGCCGCGAAGTAACACCGATACGCTGTTCTGAGTCAGTCCGGGTCCGTAGAACGATATGAAAATGCCCTTTTCCTTTGGGCGGGAAAAGGGCAGTGGCGGAGGATACGAGACCCCAACCTTCAGGGCGGCTCCGCCTTACTGCCGCTTGGGGTTTGCAGGATTCGCGCGCTCGCCGTACCACCTTCGTTACCACGTCCACGGCGTGTCGTGACGAGGCTTCACGTCATTCGCGGGGTGGTTGCGATGGGATGAGGATGCGCCATGTGCCGCGCCTGTCCGAACCGATGCGCTCGATCGTTCCGGATTCCCGTAGCGCCTGGAAACCTCTTCGGACCGTGGAATAGGACACGTTCAGAATGTCTGCCGCCCCATGGTAGGTAATAGCCGGGTTTTCGTGAATCAGGTCCAGGATAAGTTGCTCCCTGGAAGGTGCTTGTACCTGTTCATATTCCTGCTCATGAGGGTCGTTTACCTGTTCATTTTCCTGCTCATGGAGACCATTTACAGTTTCATCTGGGTCATTTTCCTGCTCATGAAGGTCATGTACAGTCTCATTCGGGTCACGTGCGGTTTCATCACGGATCGTCGCGTCGCCTTCGGCGGTACCTCCCTCCACCCAATCAAGTTGTTTGTTTCCCGCCTTCCGATTTCCCACACCAACGTGAGACGGTCCGGCAAAGAAGCGGTCATGGGGGTGGGGAAGGTACCCCACCCGTGCCACCGGGCGCACCCCGGTGTCATAGCGCCGCTCTCTCCCTCGATTTCCCCCGCGACGTTGATTGCGGTGTTTTTGGCTTCGTCATGTATGGGCGTGAATTGCCGATTGTGCCGATGAGGCGAGTTCGTCGATGCGGGTGACGAATGTGCGGATCGCAGGGCTCGGGTCGATGGGGTAGAGCAGTCCGTAGTGCATGACGACCGGTTCGGGCCAGTCCACGGCCACGTTGACGAACTGCGGGTGGATGCCGTCCCATATGGGTTTGGAAATGAGCAGATCGCCGGATTCGGCGCAGTCGTTGAACGTGTCGAGATCGTAATGGTCGATGTCGATCAGATCGATGGCGGGGTGCCGTTCCAGAATGTCCCGGGCTGTGTCGTTGGCGCCGCGGTGGCGTTTGAGGATGCGGATGCGCGTGCCTTCGAGGTCGTCCAAGGCGAGTCGGGCCCGTTTCGCCAATGCGTGGCTGCGCGGAACCGCCACGCATAATGGTTCGGAGTCGAGGGCGAGGGTGCTGCACGTGTCGTCCCAGTAGCCGGCGTCGAAGGCCGCGGGGATCATGTCGATGCCCTCGCCGAGGTGGGCGATGATGTCGTTGATGGCTTCGGAGTCGTCGGGCATCGACACCAGTTCCAGACGGATGTCCGTGTGGCGCCCCGCGTCGCGCTGCCACAGGTCGAGGATACGTCGGCCGGGACGCAGCGTAGAGACGCCGAGGCGCACGGAAGCGGAGCCCGCGGTGGTCAGCTGTCTGGTGCGGCGTAGTATCTCCTCGCATTGGCGCACGATCATCTGCGCGTCCTCGACGAATTCCCTGCCGGCCCTGGTCGGCGTAACGCCGCTGCGCGACCGGTCGAACAGCGTCAGACCGTATTCCTTCTCGAAGGTGGTGACCTGCTTGGCCACGGCCGGAGTGGAGATATGCAGCAGCCGCCCAGCCTTGGCGAAGCTGCCGGTCTGCGCGGCTGCGATCACCGCATCCAATCGTCTGTCGTACATCGCGACCCTCCATAAACCATCGGTTCATACATCGTGAGCGATAAGCATCCATAAGCCGCTGTTTTGCGAGTGTTTCAAAGAATACCATAGCTACTGAAACAACCAAACGGAAACATATAAACCAATGGGATATAGGTGGGTATGACATCAATCAACGAATCCGCAACCTTCGGACTCACATGCGAGGACGATGGAGCCGCACGCGAAACTCGACGAGTGTCGCATCGTGCGGCTCGCTATAGCGCCGGCCTGACCACGTTCGTCACATCGCTGGCGTTCTTCCTGACCGGCATGGACACCATGATCGTCAACGTGGCCCTGCCGACCATCACCGCCGACCTCGGCGGCGACATGGCACTGCAGCAGTGGATGATCGACGGTTACACGCTGCTGTTCGCCTCGCTGCTGCTGTTCGCCGGCAGTCTGTCCGACAAGTTCGGCGCCAAGCGCATGTTCTTCTTCGGCACGGCGTTGTTCGGTGCGGCCTCGCTGTTGAGCACCTTCGCGTGGACCATGCTGGTGCTCATCGTAGGTAGGTGTCTGATGGGCGTGGCTGCGGCGCTGATTCTGCCGGCCTCGATGGCTTTGATCAACGAGGCCAACCCGGATCCGCGCCGCCGTGCGTTCGCGCTTGGCCTGTGGGGTGCCGGATCGGCGTCCGCTTCCGCGTTCGGCCCGCTGTTCGGCGGCCTGCTCACACCGATCCACTGGAGCCTGATCTTCGCGGTCAACGTACCGTTCTGCCTGATCGTGCTCGCCCTCGCCCCGAAGGTCGCGCCGTCGCCTACCCGTGCCATTACGTTCGACTGGCTCGGCCAGACGCTCGCGCTGATCGGCCTTGCCTCGCTGGTGGCGGGCGTCATCGAGATCGGTTCCCTGGGCATTTCCTCGCCGGTGACGATCGCACTGCTTGCCGTCGGCCTCGCCGCGCTCGTGCTGTTCGTGCTCGCCCAGGCCAAGGTCAGGCATCCGATGGTACCGCTAAGCCTGTTCCGCAACGACGGCATGCGCATCTCGCTGATCGTCGGATTCATCATGATCTTCAACTGGTTCGGCATGGTCTTCATCTCCACCCTGTTCCTGCAAGGCGAGCAGGGCATGAGCCCGTTCGCCGCCGGACTGGTGTTCGTCCCTTCCGCGGTGGTGATGGTGCTCACCAACGTGTTCAGCGGACAGGTCATCAATGCGATGGGCACCCGATTCACCGTCTCCCTCGGCCTGATCGCCATGGCCGTCGGCTTCCTCGCCGCAGTGCTGGTACCCGCGCCGATGCCCGCATGGGTGATCGCCGTAGCCCTGAGCATTGTCGGCCTCGGCGGCGCATTGGTCACGCCGGCCCTGTCCGGACTTGTCTTGGTGAGCGTGGACCAGCGACAGGCCGGCATCGCCAGCGCCGTGTTCAACACGTTCCGTCAGGTCGGCGGCGCGATCGGTGTGGCCGTGTTCGGCGTGGTCGCCACCTTCATGCCCTCGCTGGACGGTTCGCTGCGTGCTGTGTTCATCGCGGCCGCCGTACTGCTCGTCATCTCGTTCGTCTACGCCCGTCTGCGTTGGTACGAACGATGATTCGTACAAGGGAAGCGACAGCGATTGGCTCTTAGGGGATGGTCGATTCTCGCATGAGGCCCGACCGCCCCCAAGAGCATCGTATCGCCCGTATTACGCGGCTCGTTCCATAGCGTGCCTGTGCTCGTCGGCTTCGCGGCAGGCGAGTTTGGCGGATGCCTTGCTGCCCCACAGGCCGTGCTTGCGGCTGCGGATCAACCTTAGCAGCGATGCCGGCATCGCGGGAAATCAACTTCGGTCGGGTAGGTCGGCAGTTCGTCGAACAGGGTCTCCGCGTCGGCGGACGCGTACGGCACGAGTGTCCGCCCGTGGCCGTTGCCACCTTGATGCCTTCCCGTATTGAAAACCGTTGCAATTGCTGGATTCTGCGAAAGGCGGCACGAAAGTGGCAGTGGTGGCCCCCGGATTCGCCCAAGGATCGTGCGCGACTCCAACCCTTAGGACGCTCCGTCTTACTGTCGCTTGGGGTTTTGCGGGATTCGTGCGTTCGCCGTACCGCTTCCGTTGCCACGTTCGCGGTGTGTTGTGGCAGGCTTTCATGATGCTGCGCGGTGTGGAATGTGCATGAGTTCGCTGTACCGATGACGGTGTTGCGGCATTGCTGTCGCTGAATTCTACGCTGAATACACTGAATTCAGTTATTCAACACTGAATTCAGTGTAGATGCAGCGAAGCAAGGCGATTCCGACTGTTGTCAGTTTTGTCAGGAATTGGTAGCATGGTGACAAGGCAAGGAGGAATCATGACTGCCGTACTTGAAATGCCGCGCGCCGAGGGGACGACGATTCCGCGCGGCGATCGTGCACTCGTCGGCTCGGACGGCGATGTGGTGGAGTTGAGCGCCGAGGCGTACGAGGCGGCGCTGAACGCGGCGTTCGGCGTGATGGGGCGCCGCCGCATGATCACGACCGGTGAGGCGGCGAAGCTGCTGAACTGCTCGGCGCGCACGGTGGCCCGCATCCTTGATTCCGGCAGGCTGCCGTTCACCCGCAATGGCGCCACGGGCCGGCGCATGGTGGACGTGGCCGATGTGATGGCCTACCAGAAGCAGGAGCGCGAGCGGATGGAGCGATCCTTGGCTTCGATGCGCCGCGCGGCTTCGGAGATGGGGTTGTACGATGAGGACGATGCCGCCTATGTCGCCGATTTCGACTGACGGACCGGAGACGATATCGTGGCGAAACCCGTCGTATTGCTCGACGCCAATGTCTTTCCTGCGGTCTGGCTGCTTGACATCATGCTCACTCTGGACGAGGAGCAGGTGATCGACGCCGCATGGTCCGAGCGGATTCTGGAGGAGGCTCGCCGCACGCTCATTGAAAGACGCAACCGTACGCCGGAACAAGCTGATCGTCTGCTCTCGTTCATCACACCGATGAATCCCACCCATTGCGTTTACGGCTGGGAACATCTCGAAGCGGCGTTCGATTTGCCGGACCCGGACGACCGGCACGTGCTCGCTGCTGCCTTGTCCGCCGGCGCCGATTACATCGTCACGTACAACCTCAAGGATTTTCCGCCGCGGAGTCTCGAACGATACGCGGTGGAGGCCATGCATCCGGACGAGTTCTTGAGCATGATGCTCAAGCGCGACCAAGCCGGCGTCGTGAATGCGATGAACGCCGTCGTGTCCAGCAAGGACAATCCGCCACGCACCATGACCGAGGAACTAGCGCACCTGCGCAAACTGCGCCTGAACGGATTCGCCGACGGCATGGAGCGGATAGCCTGTTAGAGCGATGGTTTCTCCCGTCGTTCAAACTGGCGGCGTCATAGCGCATTTGGGGCCCATAAACCCTAAGCGGATTCCGGCTGATACGAAAAAGCCGGAATCCTCTGGAAATCAAGGGTTCCGGCGATGGCGGAGGATACGAGATTCGCAACTTCAGGCCGTAAGACTGGCGGAATCGCAACGAAAATCGGCGTACCGCCCAACTGTCTTGCCGCTTAACTCGCCGCTCTTCTCGGCGTGTTGCATTGGTCTGTTATTCGGTGACAGTCCTTTCGGCTGGATCAACTTCGAAATAATGCTTGGGATTTCGAGTGCATTCCAGAACTGGATAACGCCCGAAGTTTTGCGCACTTTGGTTCTGGCTTGGGTTGAGAACATGGCCCGTGTCCTGTGTACGATTTTCAGTCGCCAAACATAGAAAACCGCGATTGGAAGCGAGGACACAAGCCATG
>NZ_WBVT01000051.1 GCF_009193355.1 Bifidobacterium leontopitheci | reverse complement strand
CCCCCAACCCCCGCCATCTGAAGTTCACCGGCCATTCATCCCCCATATTCCCACCCGGATTACGCTCGATCGTGACGGGACCGCGAACGCTCACCCCTGATGGTTCGCTGGGTGAACGATGATAACCGCCGTAACATGCGACGGCCTATCATGCCATATCCGGGAGGGAGCTTTTTGCCTGTGCTCCCTCATCGTCAAGCAGTTGAACAAGCAAGAAGAGGAAGGAATCGAGAATGGCATTCTCGAAGTCGAAGCGCACTTACGACGCGCTCGCCGCAGACTCACAGCCGGCAGGCCGCGTTCTCGCGCGCAAGCTGTTCGCGGCGCTGGCCGGCGTGGCCACGCTCGCCACGATGGCAGTGGCTCCGGCGACCGCCAGCGCGGCCGTCACCGCAGCGAAGCCCGTCGCAGCCGCAACCAAGACCGCTAAGACGGCCAAAACGACCGCCGACAATCCAATCACATCCGACGCCTACGCCCGTCTGCTCGGTGCAGTGAAGTTCGTCGGCGAGAAGTCCGGCAAGCCGGTCGACGGCGCCGCCAGCCAGTACAAGAACCTGTGGAACTACACCGTGAGCTCGCCGTCCGACTTCGGTGCGGCGAACGGCTGGAACGGCGGCTTCGGCGGCGCGCCGAAGGCCGTCGGCGGCAACGAGTCCGACGGTTCCGTCACGTTCACCCAGCCGAACAAGCAGCCGTACGTCGTGCACTTCTACAAGGACGCGCTGAAGAACGCGGACGGCACGTACGCCAAGTCGAAGACCTACACGTTCACCGTCCAGCAGAAGTACCGCCTCGCCGGTGAGCCGCCGGTGGACGTGATCGCCGACGGCGAGTCCCACGCGTTCACCATCACGGTCAAGGACGAGGGCGACGGCACGCTCGGCCTGTACAACGAGGCCGGCGTCAAACTCACGTCCGGTGCGTCCTCGGCGAACCTGCCCGACCAGACCGCCAGCCTGTTCACCATCACCAACAAGGTGAAGGAGTCCGCCCCCGCGCCGACCAAGAGCGCGACGACCGCGTTCAAGGGTGCGGTCACGTTCGTCGGCGACAAGACCGGCAAGGACTACACGTCCGACTATGACAACGTGTTCAAGGTTTCCGTCGTCCAGACGAACCACACGGACGAGCCCACGCTCGACCAGGACGGCAGCAGCGTGCTCAATGGCTGGAACCGCAACGGCGAAGTGACGTTCCTGGCGAACGCCGGCAATGCGCCCGTCACGTTCAAGCCCGAATACCTGGACGGCAAGAGCGAGCAGACGTTCACCTACCAGGTCACCGAGAAGTGGTATTCCGATGCGCTCGACGAGGTCACCAAGGACTCCGACGGCGTCAAGACGTTCTCGCTGACGCTCAAGGACAACGGCGACGGCACGCTCGGCGTCTACACGGCCGACGGCACCGCGCTGCCGACCAGCACGGACGGTTCGACCGTCACGCCGACCGTCAACGTGTTCGGCTTCAAGAACACGGTCGCCGAGAAGGAGGCCGTCAAGCCTGCCCACGACGCGAAGGTGTCGATCAAGGGTGCGATCGCGTTCAAGGGCGACAAGTCCGGCAAGACGCTCGACGGTTCCGCGTACGCGAACGCGTTCAAGTACACGGTCAGGCAGACGAACAACACGTCCGACAAGACCATCGTCGGCGGCAACGGCGTGCTCAACGGCTTCAACGCCGCGGACGGCGCGGTCACGTTCCGCGATGTGGACAAGAACCACATTCCGCTGTCGTTCCAGCCCGGCTACCTGCACGGCAAGTCGTCGGTCGACTTCACCTATGAGGTGACGCAGGCGCAGGTCAACGACGGTAAGCCCGCCGACGTGACGCTCGACAAGACGGCTACGAAGACGTTCACGGTGACGCTCAAGGACAATGAGGACGGCACGATGAGCGTGTGGTATGACGGCAATGAACTTGCCGGCTGGAAGCTGGAGAAGGTCTCCGGCCCGTTCGGCGGCTCGTCTACCAATTGGGTTCCGGTCGATCCGTCCGCGAGCCTGTTCAGCTTTGAGAACACGGTCAAGGAGAAGGTCGCGCCGGCCCACGACGCGAAAGTGTCCGTCAAGGGTATGGTTGCGTTCAAGGGCGAGGCCTCCGGCAAGGCGGTGGACGGCTCCGCGTACGCCGGCACGCTGAAGTACACGATCACGCAGACCAACAACACCGACGACAAGACGATCTACGGAACCTCGTTCCCGCTGATCGGCTTCAACGATGCGGACGGCAGCGTGAACTTCAAGCAGTCGGTGGGCGACAAGGACTACCTGCCGCTGTCGTTCCAGCCCGGTTACCTGCACGGCAAGTCGTCGGTCGACTTCACCTATGAGGTCAAGCAGGAGCGCATCAACGACGGCAAGCCCGCGGACGTGACGCTCGACAAGGACGCGGTCAAGACGTTCACCGTGACGCTCAAGGACAATGAGGACGGCACGATGAGCGTGTGGTATGACGGCAATGAGCTGGCCGGCTGGAAGCTGGAGAAGGTTTCCGGCCCGTTCGGCGGTTCGTCTACCAATTGGGTTCCGGTCGATCCGTCCGCGAGCCTGTTCAGCTTCGAGAACACGGTTGCCCCGGCAGCAGCCAAGGTCGCGCCCGCCGCGACCGTGACCCTGACCGGCCGCGATGCGAAGGCCGGCGAGTTCACGTTCGCGCTGCAGGACGCCGACGGCAAGACCGTCGCGACGGCCACCAACGCGGCCGACGGTACGGTCGCATTCGACGACCTGACCTTCGACAAGGCCGGAACGTACACCTATACGCTCGTGCAGCAGCCGGGCAAGGCCGGCGGCGTCACCTACGACGACGCCGAGTACACGGTGACCTTCACCGTCACCGGCACCGACACGAACACGCTGGACGTCGCGACCGCGTACGCGAAGGCCGGCGAGACGGTCGATGCGGCCACGTTCGCGAACACGTACGCCGCCACAGCCGCGACCGCCGCCCCGACCGCGACCGTGACGCTGTCCGGCCGCGCGATGAAGGCCGGCGAGTTCACGTTCGAGCTGTATGACGAGAACGGCCAGCTCGCCTCCACCGCCAAGAACGCCGCCGACGGCACGGTCACGTTCGAGGGGCTGACCTTCGACAAGGCCGGAACATACACCTACACGCTCGCTCAGGTCAAGGGCGACGCCAAGGGCGTCACCTACGATGCGACCGAGTACACGGTGACGTTCACCGTCACCGACGACCTTGAAGGCGCGCTGCAGGCCGCCGTCGCCTATGCAAAGGACGGCGAGACCGCCGACGCGGCCACGTTCGCGAACACGTACGTCGCGGAGAACAAGCCGACGAAGCCGGGCAAGCCGGCCAAGCCTTCGCAGAACGCTGACAAGGTGACCCACTGGGCGGCGCCGAAGACCAAGACGACCCATTGGGCCAAGAAGTCCGGCAGTCTGTCCAAGACGGGCGCCGACGTGGCCACGGTCGTGGTCTTCGCCGCGATGCTCGCCGTCGTTGCCGGCGTGACGCTTGCCGTCCGCCGTCGCGGCGGCCGCTGAGCCGACCGCCGCCTGGCACTCGGCGGAGCTGCTTCGGCGGGAGTCTCGCTAGCGCGTTCGGCGGCCCTTGGCCCCCTCGGTGGAGGGGGCTGTCAGCGGCAACTGACTGGGGGAGCGCCAGGCGCTGCGGTATTACATAAGGTGGTGGGTGTTTTCGACCAAGACCGCAATGGTCCTAGTCGAAAACACCCGCCACCTGTTCGTTTTGCGGTCGTCTTCGACTGGAATCGGGTTGGTATTGGTCGAAAACGGCCGCTGGAGAGCCGATTCGCGGGTGTTTTCGACCAAGAGCCGCCCGATGTTGGCCGAAAACGGCCGTGGAACGCTCCGCCGCCGGGACCGCCCTCCGCGTGACCCGCAACGAATATCCCGCCATCGGCGTGTCGCCGTTCATCAATCGTTAACATAGTTAACGACCAATGCAGGGTTGCAAGTCACATAGACGCAAGACCTGAGATGTGGATAGCACTATATCCATATCTCAGGTCTTTTTTGTTTGTGCGGCTCGCAGAGAAGACGAATCGATTGACGATTCACGAAAGGGATTGAGATGGCTGAATCAACAGCATCGCAGATCATCGACGCGATCGGTGGCGCAGCGAACGTCAAGAGCCTGACGCACTGCGCGACCCGTCTGCGTTTCGAGCTTGTCGACGCGGGCAAGGTGGACCAGCATCGACTGGAGACCATGAAGGGCGTCCTGGGTGCCGTCCCGCAGTCCGGCGACCGTTACCAGGTCGTCATTGGCGGCGCGGTCGCCACCACCTACCAGCAGATCATGAACCTGCCCGAGATGGCGAACGCCGGCAAGGGCGCGGGTGCCGTCGAAGGCGACAAGAAGCAGTCCGACGCCGACGTCAAGGCCGCCGAGCGCGCCAAGGTGCGCGGCAAGGTCGCCTGGATGGACTCCTTCTTCGAGTACCTGTCCGACTCGTTCCGCCCGATCCTGGGCGTGCTGCTCGGCGCGTCCATCATCATCGCGCTGGTCAACCTGTTCATCTCCCTCGGCGTGATCCCGAATGACACGGCGAACACCAGCCTCGTGTTCATCCAGGCCATCTGGAAGGGCGTGTTCTACTTCCTGCCGATCATGATCGCGTACAACGCGGCCAAGAAGCTTGACGTCGACCCGTGGCTCGGCGGCTCCATCATGGCCATCCTCATGACCCCGCAGTTCACCGACCTCATGGACGACAAGAAGTGGAAGGGCGTGACCGAGTGCGTCAAGAGCGCCACCCTGGGCACCACCTCCTGCTCCACCAAGGTCTTCGGCCTGCCGATGCTGCTCAACGACTACAGCGGCAACGTGTTCGTGCCGCTGCTCATGGCGGCCGTGCTCGCGCTCGTCTACAAGGGCCTCAAGAAGATCATCCCCGACAGCGTCCAGCTCGTGTTCGTGCCGTTCTTCTCCATGATCATCGTCGGCGCGCTCACCGCATTCATCGTCGGCCCGATCGGCATCCTCGCCGGCAACTGGCTGGGTGTCGGCCTCGCTTGGCTCAACTCCCACGCGCCGTTCATCTTCGCCATCCTCATCCCGATGCTGTACCCGTTCCTCGTGCCGCTGGGTCTGCACTGGCCGCTCAACGCCCTCATGCTCATGAACATCCAGTCCCTCGGCTACGACTTCATCCAGGGCCCGATGGGCGTGTGGAACTTCGCCTGCTTCGGCGCGACAGCCGGCGTGCTGTTCATCTCCATCCGCGACCACAACAAGGAGATGCGCGAGACCTCGCTCGGCGCCCTTGCCGCCGGCCTGCTGGGTGGCGTTTCCGAGCCGTCCCTCTACGGCATCCACCTGCGTTACAAGCTGATCTACAAGCGCATGCTCATCGGCTGCTTCACCGGTGGCGTCGTCATCGCCGTCCTCGGCTGGCTGTTCCCGTCCGTCACCGCGGCCGGTGAGTCGGTCCGCGGCGTGACCACCAACGCGTTCGCCTTCACCTCGCTGCTCACCATCCCGGTCTTCAGCCAGATGTGGGTCTACGCGGTCTCCATCGCCGTTTCGTTCATCGTCTCCATGCTGCTCATCATCACGCTCGACTACCGTACGCCCGAGCAGAAGGCCGAGATGAACGGCACCGCCGCTCCGGCCGAGGTCTCCGCCCCGGCAGCTCCGGCCGCCACCGCGACCGCCACTGCCACCGCGACCGCCGTCAAGCCTGAGCTCGCCTCCATCACCAAGACGGTCGGCGCCCCCGTCGCCGGTCACACGATCTCGCTCGACGAGGCCGGCGATCCGGTGTTCGCCTCCCGCGCGCTCGGCGAGGGCGTGGCCATCGTGCCGTCCGGCAACGTGGTCGTGGCTCCGGTCTCCGGCGTGCTGCAGACCGTCGCCGAGACCGGCCACGCGTTCGGCATCAAGACCGATGATGACGTCGAGGTGCTCGTGCACGTCGGCATCGATACGGTCAAGATGGAAGGCAAGGGCTTCCACGTCGCCGTCGCCGCGAACCAGCGCGTCAACGCCGGCGACACGCTGGTGACCGTCGATTTTGATAAGGTCAAGGAAGCGGGCTTCAGCACTACCACGCTGATGACGGTGCTGAACACCGCTGTGCTTGGCAGTGTCACGCCGAAGACCAACGTCGACGTCACGGCCGGACAGCCGGTGCTGAAGGTTCAGGCCTGACGACCGTGTTCCGCAGGGTCGCCGTCGTCGCGGGGAGCAGTTCCCGGCGACGACGGCTCCTTGCGTTCTGTCGGAAGGAATGCCGTGGAGATTCTTCGCGTATTCAACAACAACGTCGTGCTCGCCAAGGACGGCTCCCGCGAGGTCATCGTCACCGGACGGGGGCTGGGGTTTCAGGGCAAACCCGGGCAGAAGCTCGACAATGCGAAGATCGTGCGCGTCTTCGTTCCGGCTGACGGCCGCGACCCCGATCATGTCGCGGAACTCCTGTCTGAAATCCCGCCGGAGGTCATCCGGCTGGTGACCGACGCCATGACGAAGTCCGGACTCGGCGACCAGGCTGAGTCGCAGCCGATCCTCGTCATGGCGTTGGCCGATCACATCACCGGCGCGATACGCAGGGCGCGACGAGGCACCCACACGTCGTATCCGCTGGAAGCCGAAGTCCAGTCGCTGTACGCCAACGAATACTCGCAGGCCGTGCGCCTGCTCGCGCAGATCAACAGTCACCTGGGCGGCGCCCTGCCCGACACCGAGGCCGTGGCGCTGGCGCTGCACCTCGTCAACGCCGGATTCTCGAACGGCGACCTTTCCGACACGTACAAGACGACCGGCGTCATCCAGCAGATGCTCGCCGTCATCCAGCAGACCTACGGCGTCACGCTTGACCAGCACAGCGTGAACGTCGGCCGGTTCATCACGCACCTGCGGTACCTGTTCGTGCGCATTCGGCAGGGCAAGCAGCTTGACAAGGAGCCGGAGCCGATCATCGAGTCGATCCGGCAGTCGTACGGCAAGGCGATGGAGTGTGCGCAGCTCGTCGCCACGGTCGCCTCGCTGCGGCTGGGCGCGAACCTCACCGAAGATGAGATCGCCTATCTCGCCCTGCACATCTCCCGTGTCGTCGCCGACGCTCGATAGGCGGGCGGCACCGACACGGCGTATCGTCCTTGCGTATCGTCCTTCTATGCCGTGTGTTTCGTGCGCTCCACAATGTCACAGCGGGTAGGTACCCGCTGTGACATGGAGATATCGCGTGGTCTGTTTGCGTTGAAATATCAGCGTTTTGCATATGGGTGTGATGTTGTTGTCACAGCGGGTAGCTACCCGCTGTGACGCAGCACGACGCCGAACGAAGCCGCAAGCGGCTCTCTCAGATGCGAATCGGCTCCATGACGCCGGTCGCCGACATGTCCGGCGCGACTTCGGGCACGCGCACGCACAGCGCGCAACGGTCCACGCTGAACCGGATGTGCGAGGTGCGGCCGAGCATGTCGCCGTCCACCTGCGCGAGCACCGGCTTCTCCAGCGTGATCTCCGCCGAGACGCCCTGGATCTGATCGATGGTCGAGTTCGTGGAGAGCGGACTGGAGCCGGCCTTGCCGGTGATGGTCTGGTGCACCACGTCGCCGAACAGGTTCGCCCAGCCGATGATGCCGCCCGACGTGTCGATGATCTCGAAGTCGAGGATGCCGTCGTCGTAGGAGGCGTCCGGCATGAGCGAGAACACGGGGATCTGGCCGCAGTTGCCGGCCATGAACGTGCGGAAGGCGAGGTTGCGGCGGCGGTGCGTGCTGCCGTTGGCGGTGGTGATGGTCACGTCGCCGCGGTATTTCGGCGCGAACAGGTTCTTCACGCCGCCGACGAAGTAGGCGAGCCAGCTGATGTTCTTCTTGAGCTTGGGATCGGTGTCGTCGATCATCGCCGCGTCGAAGCCGACGCCCGCGATGATGAGGAACGCGTGGCCGTGGTCGGCGGTCGGGTCGTCGAGCAGGGCGAGGCGGCCGACGTCCACACGGCGCGAGCCGTGCGAGGTGGCGACGGTGAGCGCGGCGTCGATGTCGTCCACGGGGATGCCCATGTTGCGGGCGAACAGGTTGCCGGTGCCGATGGGAATGATGCCCATCGCGCGGCCGGTGCCGGCCATCGCGCTCGCCACGGTGCGCACGGTGCCGTCGCCGCCGACGGCCACGACCACATCGGCGCCATGGTCGAGCGCCTCGAACGCGCAGGCCCGGCCGTCCTTGTCGAGCTGCGTGTCGATGAACTCGATCTCCGTCAGACCCTTCGCCTTGCAGAATTCGCGGATGTGCTCCTTGCGCTGCTTCGCCTGCGGCTTGGACGGGTTGACGATGAACGCGTAATGCACCTGGTCGTCGTTGCGCTTGACGAGCTTGGCGGACAGGCGGGCGCGGCGGCGCGCGCGCAGGGCGATGGCCACGATGATGATCGCGGCGATGAGCCCGGCGATGACGGCGATGGTGATGATGGCGGCTAGCGGCATGATTCCATTGTGTGCGCCGCCGGGCGCGACTCGCCGGAAGGACCGGCGAAACTCGACGATTCCCACACGTAATCCGCACGGCCGGGATCGTCTCATGAGGTGTCTGACCGCCCTGATCGCCGGTCCGTTTCTCAACCGACCGTACTCGGACGGACGGGTTTGGGTACGGTCTGTTGGGGATTCTCGACGGACCGTACCCGGAAGGTGTTGTTCGGGTACGGTCCGTTGTGTTTTTCTGACCGACCGTATCCGTAGATGACGGTTTGGGTACGGTCGGTTGTCATTTCCCAACGGACCGTACTCGGAAGGTGTTGTTCGGGTACGGTCGGTCGATTATGGCCGCTGTGGGTTGTCGGCAGCCCTGCCCAGCGCAAGAAAATACGGAAATCGGCCCTGACTTCCGTAAATCCTTGCACTGACAATCTCTCAGCGCAAGAAATTACGGCAGACAGGGCCGATTTCCGTAATATCTAGCGGCAGCGGACCGGATTACCGGACCGGCTCACCGCCGCTAGGCAGCGCCGCCAATCAGCGGCGGGACGCCAGGTCCGAGCGCTTGGCCGAACGGACCGCGACGCCGCCGGCGGCGAGCAGCGCCATCGCGGCGACGATCACCGCCACGACCGGCGCGCCGGTCTTCGAGAGCGCCGTCACCGCACCCGCGTTGCCGGAGCCGTTGCCCGCGTTGCCGCGGTTGCCGGTCCCGTTCGTCGCGCCGGTGCCGCCGTTGCCGTTGCCGGAACCGTGACCGTTGCCGTTACCGGAACCGTTGCCGCCCGGCACCTGCGCGCCGGCCGTCACGGTCAGCGGCAGGGTCACCGTAGTGCCGTCGGTTTCGCCGACGACCTTGAGCGTCGCCGAACCGGACTTGGCCGAAGCCGGCACGGTCACCTTCAGCGTCGCGCTGTCGCCGTTCGCCACGGCGGCCGAACCGGCGGCGGCCCCGTCGATCGTGGCGGTGAGCTTCGTCTCGGCGGGCACGCCCAGCGAGGTGAGCGTCAGCTTCGAGAACTTCAGCTCGAACGACGAGCCGGCCTTGACCGAGCCGGAAGGCAGTCCGGTCACCGCGACGGCGCGACGGTCGTAGCGCGGCTTGAGCGGCGAGTTGGCGCCGATGTAGGCGATCCACGCGTCACGGTCGATCAGGCCGCTGTCGCGCGTGTCCTTGCCGGCCGCGAACGCGCGGAAGTTGTCGCCGCCCTGCAGCAGGAACGAGAACGAGCCGATGCGGTACTCGGCCTTGAGGTCAAGCGGCTTGCCGTTCACGGTCACCGACGTGATGTGGTGGCCCTGTTCGGCGTCCGGATCGTACGTGTAGCTCACGTTGTGCGACAGGCCGAGCTGCAGGTACGGGCGCGACGGCGTGGTGCCGTCGGTCGTGGTCTGCCACTGCTGCTCGAGCGCCTCCTTGAACTGCGCGCCGGTGAGTGTGGTGGTCCACAGGTTGTTGAGGAACGGCAGCACGGCGTTGGCTTGCGCGTACGTCACGGTGCCGTCAGCGGCGAGCGGGCAGCTGGCGCCCGCGCCGGTGCGGCACAGTTCGGCGCGCAGTCCGCCGGGGTTGACGACGCCGATCTGGGCGCCGTCGCGGTCGTCTGCGGACAGCGAGCTGAGCAGCGAATCGGCGACGAGGTTGCCGAGCGTGGACTCGGAGCCGCGGTCGTCGCGCTTGCCGTCCTTGTACGCGGTGGTGATGTCCGCCGCCACGGAGCCGACCGGCTTGTTGCCTTCCTCGGTGCCCTTCGCCACGGCCGCGTCGACGATGGCCTTGACCTTGGCGGTCACGCCGGTCTTGTCGGCGTCGGCGAGCTGCTGGTCGAAGTCGGCCTTGCTGGTGCCGTCGGGCACGCTCGGCGCGGCCACGTTGCCGGACTTGACGTAGGTCACCTTGCCGGTGGCCTTATCGTAGTCGAGCACGACCTGGCCGACGTTCGCCGCGTAGTTGCCGGTCTGGATGATCGGACGGCCGTTCTTCGCCGGATCCGTGTACGAGTACGTCATGTGCGTGTGTCCGTTGAAGATCGCAGCGACCGCGGGATCCGTGTCGTCGACGATGTGCTTGAACACGGGGCTGGCGGCCTTCTGCTCGTCGAGCGTTGGCTTGCCGGTCTCGTCGTCCTCGGATTCGGGCGCGCCCTCGTGATATTCGGCCACGATGACGTCCGCCTCGCCGTTGGACTCGTCACCGTCCGTGAGCTGTCTGGCCACGCGGTTGACGGCCTCGACAGGATCGCCGAACTCGATGTCCTTGATGCCGCCGGGGGAGACGAGCGTGCCGGTCTCCTGCGTGACCGCGCCGATCACGCCGACCTTCACGCCGTCGACGTCCTGGATGCTGTACTCCTTGAGCGCCGGGGTCTTCGTGCCCTTCTTGTACACGTTCGCGCCGAGGTAGTCCCACTGCGCGTTGCGCTTGCCGTCCGCGCCGATCACGCGGTCGGTCAGGTCGGCGTAGCCCTGGTCGAACTCATGGTTGCCGACCGCCGAAGCCTTGAGGCCGAGCGTGTTGAGCACGTCGATGGTCGGCTGGTCCTTCTGCACGGACGAGTTGAACAGCGAGGCGCCGATGAGGTCGCCGGCTCCCAGGAACAGCGAGGAGTCCGGATACTGGGCGCGCAGCGACTGCACGGTGGAGGCGAACGGCACGGTCAGTCCCGTGTCGATGCGGCCGTGGAAGTCGTTCGTGTTGAGCAGGTTCAGCGTCACCTCGGGGCTCGCGGCTGACGTCTTGAGCCCGACGACGACCGGATCATGGTCGGAGGCGCGGAACTGGTCGGCAACGTACAGGTTCTTCGCGTTGTAGTTGTAGCGCGAGTACTCGAGCGCCACGGATTCCACGGAGTTGATGTTCCAGATGTCCGCGCCGGTGACGTCCTTGAGCGCCGCCTCGTTGGCGAAGATGTGGTCGAGCGAGCCGACGCCGCCGTTCGTGTTGCCCTTGTCGTCGCTCACCGTGTACGCGTACGTGTACTTGCCGGTCTTCTCGCTCACCTGTTCGCTCAGGTCGGTGTAGCCGGCGGCCACGATCTTCTGGATTGGCTTCTCGGCGTAGTAGGCGTTGAAATCGCCCACGAGGAACACCTTGGCCAGTCCCAGCTCGGACTTGACCGAGTCGGTGAACTTGAGCAGCGCGTCGGCCTGCGCCTGGCGCGTGTAGTCGGCGTTGCCGGATCCGTCGCCCGGGTCCTGGTTCTGTTCGTTGCTGGCCGAGCCCTTCGACTTGAAGTGGTTGGCCACGACGAGGAACGCGCTAGCGTCGTCGGCGCCCGCCGCCTTGAACGCCTGCGCGTCGGGCTGGCGGCCGTGCTCGTAGCCGTTCTTGCCGTTGAAGGCGTCCGAGTCGGTGAGGATGTGCGTCTCGCCGACGGTCGCCACCTTGGCTGGCTTGTAGATGAACGCGGTGCGGATCACGTCCTCGGTGTCAAGTGCGGGCAGCGTCTTCGGGCTGGGTACGTACGCCCACGTGCCGTCGCCGGCCTCGGCGTTGAGCGCGTCGACCAGCGTGGAGAGCGCGTAGTCGCGGCGCTCGCCCTTGAACGAGTCCGGCACCACGCTGGCGGCCTTCGCGGAGTTCTCGATCTCCTCAAGCGAGATGACGTCCGCGCCGAGGTTGTTGATCGCCTTGACGATCTTGGCCCGCTGGCGCTTCATGTTCGCCTCGTCCCAGGCGCCGCGCACGTCGCAGTTCTTCGCCGTGATCGGGTTGCCGTCGCGGTCCGTGTACGCGTTCTTCGTGGGGCAGCCGGTCTCGTCGGCCGTGGTGGAGAAGTAGTTGAGCACGTTGAACGTGCCGAGTCGGATGTCGCCGCCGACTGTCTTGAGATCCGGCGTGTCGGTGCGGGTGTCGGAGAACTCGACCGGCTGGTCGTCAGGGTTGTCTCCGGTGAGCCGTTCGGTCGGCTGGAACTTCCATCCGTTGTTGCGGTAGTCGAGCACGACCGGCTTGGTGAACGTCGTCTTCTCGCCCACGCGCACCGGCTTGTCGTTGCTCAGGTACGGCAGCGGGGTGTCGGCGTTGTCCGGGTACTTGGTGTCGAGGAAGTTGCGGCTCGAGCCGTCGTCCAGGGTCACGCTTTCGGCTTCGAGACGGTCGACCTCCGCCTGGTAGGCGGCACCCGTCTTGGCGTCGCCCTTGAGTCCCTTGACGGTCGGGTTGAGGAACGGCTTGTCGCTGGCGGCCAGACCGACCTCGCCGTACTTGTTCGTGTTGTACACGTCGGAGACCGTGTAGTCGCCCTGCGGTGCGACGAGCATGCTTTCGAGGCTTTCGCGCTCGGCGTCGGTCTTCGGGAACGCGACCTTGGCCGGAGCGGGCGCGGTGACCTTATCGTCCAGCTTGGTTGCGGTGTCGGCGTTGAGCTCGGTCAGGCCGTAGTATTCGCTGACCTTGCCGCTCACCTGCACGTAGTCGCCGGCCTTGAGGTCCTTCGCGTTCTTGCTGTCGTAGACGAACAGGCCGTCGGACGCCTTGTGGTCGGCGAGGTTCACGTCGCCGCCGGTGGCCGGCGTCTGGATGGTGTAGCCGTTGAAGCCGCCGTCCGGGTAGGTGGCGGTCACGACGCCCTTCGTGGTGACGGACTTGCCGTCGTACGGGCTTTCGTCGCTCGTGCCCTGGATTTCGGCGATGGTGGCCTCGCCGCCCGGCTGCGGGGTCGGGTCGGGCGTGGAGCCGCCTTCGTCGCCGCTGGCCTGCGGCGTGATGTCGGCGTTGAGCGTGAAGTCCTTGCTGTTGTCGTTCGTGTCGACGCCGTTCGTGCGGTTGAGCGACTTGACGTCCGTGTTGGACTTCGGCGCGGTGGCCGGGGCCTTCTCGAACGTGTTGGTGTCGCCGTAGCCGAGTGCGTCGATGATGTCGGCGTTCGTGGTCGTGTCGCCGGCGGCGGGGCTGAGCTTGTCGGTGGTGGCGGCGAGCAGCAGCGTGCCCTTGGTGCCGCTCGCGTTCAGGCCGGTCGCGTCGACGTCGGCCTTCGGCAGGTCGGCGCCGTTGCTGCCGTTCGAGCCGGCCTTGACGAGGAAGTAGCCTTTCGCGGGGATGCTGCCGGTCAGGTTCGCGGCCGCGGTGGCAGCTCCGGTGCCGCTCGCCGAACGGTACTGCAGCGACGTGCCGGCAAGGTTGACGGCCTTGTCGGTCGTGTTGTACAGCTCGACGAACTTGTTCTTGTACTTGGCGCCCTTGCTGCCGCCGGACAGGTACGCCTCGTTGATGACGACGCCGGTGTAGACGGACGTCGGCTTGGCTGCGGCGGCCGGCTTCGCGGCGGACGTTGCTGTTGTTGCCGCTGCCGTCGCGCTCGCCGTGGGCTGTGCGGCTTCCGGCTCGGCCCACGCCGCAGTGGCCGGAACCGCGGCCAGCGGCACGAGCAGCGCCGCAGAGACCAACAGTCCCTGGATGCGTGTCGAGAATCGACTCATGATGCTCCTTATATCTTGGGACTCCCGTGTGATGCGCCTGCAACGCGCGAAAAAGCCAAATGAACAACCCCTTCTCGCACAGGAATCGATGTGCACCTTCAGCCTAGGGTCGCGGCCAAGCCGGCACATGGAGCCATGATGAACGCCGCATGAATCCGCCGCGAACACTATGCGGCACCCGCGTAGTGCGCCGCTCGCGCAACGTCGCCGCTTCGGCGTTTCGGCCCCCTCGGTGGAGGGGGCTGTCTGAGCGTAGCGAAGACTGGGGGAGCGTACCCGCGCATTGCGTCTCCGCCCTTGGTGAGCCAATCACGTGCGGGTTCGTCAGACCGCAATCCGGCTGCGTCTTTCCTGTCCCCTTCTCCGTCACAGCGTGCACCTACCCGCTGTGACGTGAGTGTCGTATGCCGCCATGCAGCCGCAACGTCGCCCTCCTGTCACAGCGGGTAGCTGCACGCTGTGACAGGAGGATGTCGACATTGCCGGTGCGGGCGCATGGCGTGGGCGTGCGGTGCGGCCGCGTGTCGGCTTACGGCGGTAGGCTGGGGCCTATGCTTGATATTCAATTCATTCGTGAACATGCTGACGTAGTCAAGGAATCCCAGCGCAAGCGCGGCGAGTCCGTCGAACTCGTCGACGAGGTGCTGCGCTCCGACGAAACCCGTCGTTCCGCACTCAAGGAATTCGAGGCCGCCCGCTCCCAGCAGAAGGAGATCGGCAAGAAGGTCGCCGCCGCCCCGGCCGAAGAGAAGGCCGCGCTCATCGCCCAGACCAAGGAACTCTCCCAGAAGGTCGCCGAATACAAGGCCACCGCCGACGCCGCGGCCGAAGAGTACACCACCGCCATGTGGAAGCTCTCCAACGTCGTCGAGCCGGAAGCCCCCGAAGGCGGCGAGGACGATTACGTCGTCGTCAAGAAGGTCGGCCAGATCCGCGACTTCGCGGCCGAAGGCTTCGAGCCCAAGGACCACCTGACCCTCGGCACCGGCGTGGCCGGCATCGACATGCGCCGCGGCGTCAAGGTCGGCGGCTCCCGCTTCTACTTCCTGCGCGGTGCGGTCGCCCGCATGCAGATCGCTATGCTCACCATGGCCGTCGACCAGGCCGAGAAGCACGGCTTCATCCTCGCCATCACCCCGACGCTCGTGCGCCCCGAGGTCATGGCCGGCACCGGCTTCCTCAACTCCCACGCCGACGAGATCTACCGCCTGCGCGAACCCGACGACCAGTACCTCGTCGGCACCTCCGAAGTGGCGCTCGCCGGCATGCACGAGAACGAGATCCTCGACCTGTCCGACGGCCCGCTGCGCTACTGCGGCTGGAGCTCCTGCTACCGCCGCGAGGCCGGCGCCGCAGGCAAGGACACCTCCGGCATCATCCGCGTCCACCAGTTCGACAAGGTGGAGATGTTCGTCTACACCAAGCAGGAGGACTCCTACAAGGAGCACCAGCACCTGCTCGCCATGGAAGAGGAGATGCTCGCCAAGGTCGAGGTGCCGTACCGCGTGATCGACACCGCCGCCGGCGACCTCGGCTCCTCCGCCGCCCGCAAGTTCGACACCGAGGCGTGGATCCCCACTCAGGGCCGCTACCGCGAGCTCACCTCCACCTCGAACTGCACCGAGTACCAGGCCCGCCGCCTCAACATCCGTGAGCGTACCGAGGACGGCTCCACCCGCGCCGTCTCCACCCTGAACGGCACGCTGGCCACCACCCGTTGGCTCGTCGCGATCCTCGAGAACCACCAGCAGAAGGACGGCTCCATCGAGATCCCGAAGGCCATGCGTCCGTACATGGGCGGCAAGGAAGTCATCGAACCCACCAAGTGGGAAGCCTGATTTCCGGCATTGCGCTTCTTACTGATGGCCCTCTTCTGGCTCAGGCCGGGGAGGGCCATCGGCGTTCGCGTGTGAGGTCTGGGTGACGGTGAGCTGGCGTTGAGTCTGGCCCGCTACCTTGGCCCCCTCGGTGGAGGGGGCTGTCTGAGCGTAGCGAAGACTGGGGGAGCGTCACCCGCCGCCGGAATGCATGTCTCGGCCACCGTGTTTATTTATCTGATGGGTTGAGTGGCGACGCTGACGCTCGCACCATGCGTGGTGTTGTTTGAAAACCTACGCGTGGGAGGGGACTTCAGCGTGTGGCGCGTCGTGCGGCGCGTTTGCG
>NZ_WBVT01000050.1 GCF_009193355.1 Bifidobacterium leontopitheci | reverse complement strand
GCGGGCGCAGCGGGGGCCGGCTGACGAAGCAGGGCTGTCGGGCGAAGAGTGGAGTGGCGGAGACGCGGCCGGCGGGCGGATATCGGCCCAGCGCAAGCCTAGGAGGGCGGACGGGACGGCGGTCAGCGCAGGACGGGAGCCTGCAGATAGCGGGTCAGCGCAGGCCGCAGGCCGGAGGCCGGATAGCGGAGCAACGCAGACCGCGGTCCAACAGACGGCAGCGCAACGCAGACCGCGGTCCAACAGACGGCAGCGCAACGCAAGCCGAGGCCCGACAGACAGCAGCTCAGCACAGACCGCGGTCCGGCAAACAGCGGCTCAGCGCAGGTCGGCGAAGAAATCGGCGAGCAGCGCGACGCACTCGCCTTCGCGCACGCCACCGTACACCTCAGGCACGTGACCGATGTGCGGGTCGCGCGGGATGTCCCATACCGAACCGCACGCGCCCAGCTTCGCATCCCACGCGCCGAACACGATACGACCCACATGCGCCTGCACGCACGCCCCCGCGCACATCGGGCACGGCTCAAGCGTGACGACCAGCGTGCAATCCGCAAGATTCCAGCCGCCGACCTGCTGCGCAGCCTCGCGCATCGCCTCGATCTCAGCGTGGGCGAGCACATCGTGACGCAGCTCGCGACGGTTATGGCCGCGGCCGATGATCCGCCCGTCAGCGGCGACGATCACCGCGCCGATCGGCACATCCCCGCCGGCGAGCGCCAGCCGCGACTCGGCGAGCGCCTCGCCCATCGCGCGGGACATCGTCTGGTTCCATGGTTCCGTATCCATCACCGGACAAGTCTACGCGAGTGGCAACGGCGAAGGCAGCGACGGAGCCACGCGCCGAAATTGTCACAGCAGAAACGTCACAGCGGGTAGGTACCCGCTGTGACGGATACGGGTGTTCGGCTGCGGCTGGTTACCCGTTGAGCTGCGGCCGCGCACCCGCTCGAGCTCGCCGGATGCTCAGCTCATATCAGCTCATCGCGGCAAGCAGCGGCGAAATCCACAGCAGCGTGCTGCCGATGCCGAGAACAAGCAGGACGATCGACATCACCCAGCCGCGCGGAGCGATGTCCCTCGGCTCGAAACCGGCCTCGCACGCGGCCTTGCGGTACTGGTACAGCTGGTACGTCGCGAGACCGCCGCACACCGCGACCAGCGCGGCGACCACAGCCATGAGCAGCATGATGAACAGCATGTTGTCAAAGGTCACCAGGCTGCCCCCGAGCGCATCCACCACCCCATAGACGACGCACAGCCCGATGCCGATGACCGTCCACGTGCACCAACGATCGCCGCGGAACTCGACCGTGTACGGCAGGGACGACGCCCACTCGTACTGGTCCTCGGCAGGCTTGCGCGGCTCGCTCGGCTTGTCATCCGACGAATCGTGCGGCATTTCGATGTAACCCATGATGATCCTTCTTTCTGTTTCCGGCAGTGCGGCTTGTATGATCCGCCGGTTCGCTCTCGCTCGCCGGCTGACCGGACTATGTCGAAAACGGACGCGAATCGGACATGAACATGCCGCGCTTTCGGCCGCCGAACCACTGCCGCGCCCGACGTGACGTATATTGTGCCTATGGACACGAAACCGCAGAACCATGGCGATGCCGACGACGCCGCGCTCATCGGCCGCAAGTCCGACGTGCTGCCCGGCCGGTTCGGCGAGGAACTGACCGTCACGCAGGCGGAGTTCTCACGCGGCGGCGGGCACGCGCTGCCCACCCGGCCGCTGCTGCTGTGTCTGCACGGCTGGGGGTCGAACGAGCGCGACATGGCCGGCATCATGCGATATCTGGCGCCGTACAACGACTACGTGTCGCTGCGGGCGCCGCTCGTGCTCGCCGCCGAAGAGGATGCGGCGGCAGGCGCGTACAGCTGGTTTCATGACGCGGTGCCGACCGGCGACGACCGCGACCGCGACCTGTATGCGGCGGCATGCGCGGTCGACCGGTGGGTCGAGGACATGATTCCCGCCGACCGTGCGGTGGTGCCGGTCGGCTTCTCGCAGGGCGGCGCGCTGGCCGTGCACCTGCTGCGCGTGCGGCCTGAACGGTATCGCGCGGCCGTCGCGTTCTCGGGATTCGTGGGGTCCGGCGCGGTGCCGGGGACGGCTCCGGCGGACGAGCGGCTGGCCGAGCTGGAGGTTCCGGTGTTCTTCGGATACGGCCGCGACGACGAGGTGATGCCCAAGTACGAGCTGTTCGCGGCGACCGCGTGGCTTGAGGAGCACACGTGGCTGACGGCGAAAGGGTACCGTGGGCTCGATCATGCGGTGAGCATGGACGAGCTGACGGACGTGCGGCAGTGGATGCTGCTGCACGACATCGCATCCGGCGTGCTGTAGGGTGCGGAGGCGGCGGCAGTGCGCGAACTGCTCGCTGACCGTGCGGCGGGCGGGTGCGCTCCGTCGCGTGCATGACGGAGCGTACTCGCAGGGGGTGCTTCGGGATTTCACGACCGACCGTATCCGGGCGCTTGCGGGGACGCGCACTCCGTAGGAGGATTGACTGGTTTGTGCCGTCGGATCCGGAATCCTTGCGGGATGCGGTCGATCGCGCCGCGAGCGCCGTGCCATCGCCTGGCGACGGTGATCCCGAATGCGCAGTACGGCGTTTTTGCACGTTCGGGACGTCCCGAATGCGCAGGATGAGGGTTTTCGCACAATCGGGACAACCGTAGGACCGGACGGACGGCGTGGCCGCATGCGGTGTCGTTGGAAAATGGCGGTTTTGGATGTGGCGACTTCGTCCCGAATGTGCAGAATCGACGGTTTTGCATGATTGGGACATCCCGAATGTGCAGAATCAGCGATTTCGCGCGTTCGGGACATCCCGAATGTGCAGGATGGAGCATTTCGCGCGTTCGGGACGCAGGACGGGGCAACCTCCGCCGGAACACTGTGCCACAAGTCATGCAAAAGGCGGATGGACGAGTCATGGCGCAACATAAGGCGCACCACGCATCGTGCACATCCTCACGTATGCGCACGATCACGCGCCGCTTGCCCGACAGCCACGGCACGCGCGGTCAGATGCTGCTGTCGGCGTCGACGCTCATCACGAAGACGTTGCGGCGCAGTGCCTTCGCCTGCGCGCGGGTGATGTCGCCGGCCTCCAGCATGTCCTGGATGACGCCGAGCTCGATGCCGTAGCTTTCGCGCTTGATCTCCTCGGCCTGCGTGATCGCCTTGGCGCTGCCGCCCATGTTCGGCCGGGACTTGAGCGCCGCCTCCGCGCGACGATAGTCGAGGATCAGCGCCGAACAATGCTCCGTACTGTAGGTGTCGCGTCCCATCTCCTCGTAGAGGCGGTCGACCACATGCTCCATGACGTCCAGCTGCAGCAGCCGCGAATGCGCGAACATCTCGTCCTCGCGGATCAGCGGCGTGGTGCGGCGGATCTTGCTGCTGATACGCCGGCCAAGATTCTCGGCACGCCGCTCGAACGCGCGCATGCGGCCGCGGATCTGCGAGACCGCATGCCCCGAGCCGGGCGTGCTGGACGCATGCCGCAGCGTGTTCATGATGTCGTCCATCATGCGTTCGCACGCCTCCACGCGCATGTCCTGCTCGGCGGCGTCGTCCAGCGGATGCATCTTCAGCTCGGCCAGCAGACCCTTGATATAGTCCTTCTCCCAGTGCAGCGCGTCGATCTGCAGCCGCTCCAGACCCTGCGGATCGCGCTCGCCCACGCGCTGCTTGAGCCGCGTGATGCGTTTCGTATACGACTCGATGACCATGAGCACCGCGCGACGGTTCTCGTCGTCCACGCGGCCGGTCAGCTCCTCGACCGTCTTGCGCAGGATCTCGATGGTGATCTCGGTCATCTCGGGAGCCAGCTTGTCGCGGTTCGGCGCGAGCAGCGGCAGCATGAAGTTCGCGAGCAGTAGCGTGACGACGATGACGCCGGACGCGATGAAGATCAGCTCGTCGCGCATCGGGAACGGCACACCCCAGCTCATCGAAAACGGGATCGTGAACATCAGCGACAACGTGATCGTGCCCTTCGGGCCGCCGAACGTCATGACCGCCGCGCTGCGCCAACGTTCCGGCGTCATCGGGCGGCGTTTGCCCGTCGTCACGTCACGCGCGATACGCAGCATGCCGGCCATCCACAGGAACCGCATCACCACGACGACCAGCGACACCAGCAGGATCACACTGATCAGCAGCGCGTTGCTCACCCCCGGATCGTCCCAGCTCGTGCTCATCGCACGCGGCAGCTGCATGCCCAGCAGAATGAACACGGCGCCGTTGAGACTGAACGACAGCACGCCCCACACGCTGCTCGACACGATGTTCGTGCGCGCCACGTTCGGACCAATGCCGGTCCGGTCGAACCGCACGAACAGGCCGGACGCGACCACCGCGAGAATACCCGACACATGCAGCTCCTCGGCCGTCAGATACAGCATGAACGGCAGGAACAGCTCCATGAGGATCCTCGTGGTCGTCGTCTCCCAACCCAGCGAACGGACCGTCTCGAACAGCCAGTTCGCCACCAGACCCATCGCCAGGCCGTACAACGTGCCGCCGATGAACGACAGCACGAACTCGCCTGCCGCATGGCCGACCGCAAACTCGCCGGTGATGGCCGCGGCGATCGCAAACTGGAAGCCGACGATGCCGGACGCGTCGTTGAACAGCGACTCGCCTTTGAGCACGCCCAGCTGACGCAACGAGAGCGACGCCTCCTTGCCGAGCGAGCTGACCGCCACCGCGTCGGTCGGGCCGAGCGCGGCGCCGAGCGCGAGCGCCGCCGCCAGCGACACGGACGGCCAGACCGCGTGCACGACCACGCCGACCGCGACCATCGTGGCGATGGCCAGGCCGATGGCGAGCGACAGGGACAGCTTGAGCGTCTTGAGCAGCTGCGACTTGTCGATCTCGTGGGCCTCAAGGTATAGCAGCGGCGCGATGAACAACACCATGAACAGTTCAGGATTGAGCGTCGTCTCGGGGAAGCCGGGCAGCCAGGTCACCGCCGCGCCCATGACGATCTGCACGAGCGGCGTGGAGACCTTGGGAATGAACCGGCTGACGAACGACGAGAACACGACCACGCCGACGATGCACAGTATCAGCTGAAAAATTTCCACGACTTGTCCCCCGGCTCCCCGTCGGCGTACACACTCTCTATTGACAGGATACAACCGGGTGCGCAACGTGGCAGAAACGTGGGGCGCAGGGGCGGGTGCGGGCGTGCGTGCCGGTGCGGGGCACGCGTGCGTGATGCGGGCTTGCACGGGGCTGGCGGGCGCTAATCGGAATCCGCAAGATACACAATGTGCAACTTGCGGATTGTTGGACGCAGATTATGCGCCTTAAGGTACACAATCCAGCACCATCCTTCACGGTTTCTTCACGCTTTTTACCCTAAGGCGCACATTGTGCATCTTAGGGATAGCGGGGAGCAGAGGAGAAGGGGAGGAAGGGAGGAAGGGAGGAAGGGAGGAAGGGAGGAAGGGAGGAAGGGAGGAAGGGAGGAAGGGAGGAAGGGAGGAAGGGAGGAAGGGAGGAAGGGAGGAAGGGAGGAAGGGAGGAAGGGAGGAAGGAAAAGAAAGATAAGGAGAAAGGAAGCAAAAGAGCAGAACGAGAGACCAAAAAGCGGAGGACAGGAAAACAGAAGTGTGAATGGGAAAGGACAACGAGGGAATCGAATAGGACGAGGGCGGGAAGACGAACCGCGAAAACAAAGAACCCCGGCGGTGTTGCCCGCCGGGGAGAGAAAGGAGAGAGAAGAAGAGAAAGTGTTCAATTATTTCGGAAATCGAACCGATGACCTCCGGCCGGCTTTCGCTGACATTTATAGTAAAACACCGGTTTCTTGGGACACCGCTGAAGTTTCCTGAAAGATTTCTGGGTATGGGGGTGGGGTGGGTGACCACGCGGGGTACCACCCCCCAGTCGGCTACGCCGACAGCCCCCGCCAGCGGGGGTGACGACTACTAGAATCCGCCGGAAGCGGCGAAGCCGACTGAGGGGGAGCGGATGCTACAGACGACTGTGGGGAGACAGTCGCCAAGCGGGTGACGCTCCCCCAGTCTTCGCTACGCTCAGCCAGCCCCCTCCACCGAGGGGGCCGAGGTGCGGGACAGCGCAACGCGGGTGACGCTCCCCCAGTCTTCGCTACGCTGACAGCATCCTGCAATGAAGGACTGCCTACGGCAGACTCAATGCTGGCTCGCTGTCGCTCGCACCTCGCCTACAAACAGCTCCGCTGTTTGCTTCACGGCTCGGTCCTCCGCCGAGGGGGGCCAAGGGCGGGATGATGCCCAACGACGGAACGTACTCGTAGCGCCCGTACGAGTACGGTCCGTCGGGGCCGTCAGGCGCTGTGGCGGGCGGAGGACTTGCGGCGGGTGAGCAGCCAGCCGGCGGCGGCGAGCGCGGCCGCGGCGAAGGCGAGCGCCATCACCGAGGAGCCGGTGCGCGACAGGCCGGACTGCTGACCGTTCGCGCCGGAGCCGTTGCCAGAACCGTTACCAGAACCGTTCGCGCCGTTGCCACCCTGACCGCCGTTGCCGTGGCCGGGCTGCTGGCCGCCGTTGTTGCCGGCGACCTTGACGAGCGCGTTCTGCGCGTCGGTCAGGGTCTTGAGCGCGGCGTCAACGGCGTCCTGCGTGGCGGACGGGTCGGCGAGCACCTTGCGGGCTGCGTCGAGCGCGTCGGCGAACGGCTTCCACGAAGCCGGCGTGTAGTCGGCCTCGTCAAGCTTGGCCGCGGCGTCGACGGCAGTCTGCAGGGCGGTCGTGTCGGCCTTCACGGTCACGGTCGTCGTGGCGCTGTCAGCGGTCGCCGTGTTGGCGGCGAAGCCAACGGTGTTGGTCACGCGCACGAAGTAGCGGCGGGCGCCGGTCTTCGTCACATCGGGCTTGTAGCTCAGCGCGTTCGCACCCTTGATCGGCTTCGCCTCGGAGCCGTCGGCGACCTCGTACCACTGGTAGGTGAGCTGGCCGTCGTCGCCGGACTTGGCGTCGACGCTCAGCGTGACCTCGTGGTTGACGGTCGTCTCGACCGTGGCGGGCAGGTCGGTGGCGATCTGCGGTGCGGCGGCCTTGGCGGCGATGACGACCGGCTTCACCATGCTCTTGGCGGAGGCGGTGAGGCCGTCCTTCGCGGCGGTGGCGACCACGTAGTACTCATGGCGTCCGGTGGCGGTGGGCTTGAAGGATTCGCCGGTCTGGCCGTCGATCGACTTGCCGTCCATGAACCACTGGTAGCTGAGCGTCTCGCCCTTGGCCGCGCTGGCCTTGACCGTCAGCGTCGGCTCGGCACCGACGAGTGCGTCGGTTTCGGCGGCGTCGAGATTGGTCTCGAACTTCGGGGCGGTCACGTCGCCGAGCGTCGAGGAGACGGTCAGCCACGTGGCGTCGCGGGCGTCCACGCGCAGGCCGTGCTTGCCGTCGGTCGGAACGGTCCAGTCGAACGTGGCGGCGTCGGACCAGTCGCGCACGACCTTGGTGGAGCCGTCGGCGGCGGTCTCGACGAAGCGGTACTCCTTCTTGCCGTCCACACCGCCGGTGGCGGCCGCGGTGACGGTCACCTTGCTGCCGGCGTCAAGCGAGCCGGAGCCCTTGACGCTGACGGCGAGCGGCGTGTACGCCTTCATGTGCGAGGCGGGGTCGACGCCCAGCTGCGAGAGCGCGTCGGCCATGACGTTGTAGCCGTCGGAGCCGGCGGGCGCGTAGGCGACGAACTTGTCGGGGTCGATCTGGTCGGCGGAGGAGATGAACTCCTGCAGGTCCTCCGGCACGACGAGCGTGTCGGGCACGAGGTCCTGGCTGAAGTTCAGCGACACCATGCCCTTGCCGAAGTAGGCGGTCTCGGTGAGGCTGCCGTCGGCGGACATGCTGTCGTTGTACATGCCCTGGTCGCCGCCGCGCACGATGATGTGGGTCGGCACGTGCGTGTTGAACACGTCGCCGTCGATCGACTGGATCTTCGTGCCGAAGTCGGCCACCTCGAGGTCGGTCTCCTTGAAGGCGCTCGACGAGACGGACTGCAGGCTGTCTGGGAAGACGACCTCCTTGAGCGCGGTGCACTTGTTGAAGGCGTTGGAGCCGATGGACAGCAGGCCTTCGGGCAGCACGATGCGCTCGAGCGTCGAGTTCTGGTTGAACGCGGACGAGTCGATGGCGACCACGCCGGCCTTGACCGTGTAGTCGCGCAGGCCGTTGGTCGGGATCGACATGGTCAGGTGCAGGCCGTCGTCCTTCTTCGCGTACAGGATGTTGTCCTCGGCGTAGTACACCGGGTTCTTGTCCGAGACGGTGAACGAGGTGATGTACTGCGTGGAGACGACGTAGCCGAAGCTGCCGGTGAAGCCTGCGCCGATGTGCAGCTTCGTGAGGTTCGCGCAGTTCGCGAAGGCGAACGTGTCGATGTCGGTCAGCGAATCGGGCATGTCGAGCGAGAAGATGCCGGTGTTCCAGAACGCCGAATCACCCACGGACTGCAGGCGGTTCAGGTCGGGACGCATGTTCACCTTCGTGATCGAGTAGGCGTCGTAGAAGGCCGTGGCGCCGATCGTCTTCGTGCCGCCGAGGTCGACGGTCTTGATGCCGGTCGCGGTCTTGAAGGCGTCGGCGTCGATGGTCTCGAACTGGTCGGGCAGCTTGAGCGAGGTGAGCGAGCTGCTCTCGAACGCGGACGAGCCGATCTCGCGCAGCGAATCCGGGAACGTGACCGTCTTCAGCGAGCTGTTCTTGTAGAACGCGCCCACGCCGATGGTCGCCGTGCCTGCGGGCACCGCGTACGTGGAGTCGGACGTCTCGCGGGCGTTCGGGTACACGTACAGCGTCGAACCGTCCTTGCTGAACAGCACGTCGTCGACGACCTTGAGGTCCTTCGAGTCGCTCGGCACCTTGATGGTCTCCAGCGACTTGTCCTCGGCGAAGATGTTGCCGTCAAGCGCGCTGGCAGGCACGCCCTTGCCTAGGGTGATTTCCTTGAGAGCCTTCATCTTGGCGAACGGCTGCGCGTACATCGAGGACGGCGGGGCCACGAACGTGGTGACGCTGTCCGGCACGGTCAGCGACGTGATGCCGGTGGAGGCGAACACCTGGGTGCCCATCGTGGTCAGGCCCTCGTTGAGGGTGATGTCGGTGAGCAGCGAGTCGGAGTCGAACGCTCCGTCGCCGAGCTTCGTGACGCCGGACGGCAGCACGACCTTGGTGAGCGGGATGTCGGAGAACGCCTGCGCGCCGATCGTCTTGAGCTTGGACGGCAGACCGGTCTTGCTGCCGTCAGCCGCGCCCGACAGCTTGAACTCGGGGATCGAGCTGTGCGCGAACGCCTGGTCGCCGATCGTGGTGACGTCGTCGGAGATGGTCAGGTCGGTCAGGTACGGCGTGCCGTAGAGCAGCGCGGTCGGGATCGTGGTCAGCTTGGACGGAAGCACGACCTTCTTCACGCCGGTCAGCTCGAACGCGCCGTTGCCGATGGACGTGACGCCGTCAGGCACGACAAGGGACTCCAGCGAGGAGGCGAGCTCGAACGCGTAGGCTCCGATCGTCTTGAGCTTGGACGTGCCGTCGTCGGCGCCCTCGAACGTGACCTTCTTCAGGCTGGTCGCCTGGACGAAGGCGTTGGCGCCGATGGAGGTCACGCCGGCGGGGATGGTGACCGAGGTGATCGTCGAGCCGGCGAACGCCTGCGCGCCGATGGCGGTCACGTCCTGCGGGATGGTGACGTCGCCGCCCTTACCCACATAGGAGGTGAGCGTGCCGGTGGCCTCGTCGATGACGAAGTCGCCGTAGTCGGCCTGACGCACGAGCACCTTCATCGTGGCGCTGTGCTGTTTGCCGTCCTTGCCGGCGACGGTCGCGGTGACGGTCGCGTCGCCGTACTTCTTGCCGGCGGTCAGCGTGGCCTCGGCCTTGTCTCCGTCGGAGGCGCCGGCCTTGACGGAGACGACCGAGTCGTCGCTCGACTTCCAGTCGACGGCGGAGCCGGCCAGCGATTCGGCGAGCAGCGCGTTCACCGTGCGGCTCTCGCCGTACGGCATGGCCAGCTCGGACTGCTGCAGCAGGATGCCGGTGTCTTCGGAGACGGGGTTGACGCTGATCTCGGCGGTCGCCTTGACGGACGGGTTGCTCGCGGAGGCGGCGGTGATGGTCGCCTTGCCGATCTTCAGGCCGGTCACGGTGCCGTCGTCGGCGACCTTGGCCACGGACTCGTCGGAGCTGGTCCAGATCAGGTCGGGCTCGGTCGTGTCCTCAGGCGTGAGCGTGGCGGTCAGCTTCGTGCTCTGGCCGGGCACGAGGTCGGCCTTGGCCGGGTCGAGCGTGATGCCGGTGAGCGAGACCGGGTTCGCGACGGCCGTGGCCTGGGCGCTGACGTTCATGCCGTAGTCCCACGCGTACACGGGGAACTCGTTGGGCATCGGACCCATGCCGACGGACGGCCAGGCGGCCTGCACGTCGGAGAGCTTGATCGAGAAGTTCCACGTGCGCGTGCCGTCGGGGTTCGTGGTCGACGGGTCCTTGGTGTACACGCGGTAGAAGTACGAGAGCGAGTTCGGATCGTGGAAGTCGATGGCGGCCAGCCACGTGTTGTCGGTCACGGAGAACGTGAACACGCGGTTGCTGCCGGTGCCGGTGGCCTTGAAGTTCGTGATCTTCGGGGCCGTGGTGTCGTAGGTGAACGAGACCGGCTCGGCGGTTTCGCTCTTCGACTTCGGGCCGACCGTGGTGCCGGTCTTGGTAAGCGTGTACTCGCCTTCCGGCAGCTGCTTGCCGTTCTCGTCGGTGCCGGTGAAGACCGGGGCGACGTCCATGCTCTTTTCGGCGTAGTTCATCGAGCCGACGGTCTGGTTGAACGTGGCCTTGGCGATGTACTGGTTCTTGTACGACTTGACGGTCTCGCCCTTGGCGTTCTTGTACTCGTAGTCGAGCGTCTTGGCGTTGCGCAGCAGGCCGGTGGCCGGCAGCACGCGCTTCGGCGCGTTCTTGGACAGCGCGTTCGAGGCGACGGCCTTGGCCGGGTCGTACTCGAGGTACTCGTCCGGGGTGTCGTCGTCGACGAGCGGGTTGATGCCGAGGTAGGTGCCGGTGGCGCCGTTGACGACGCCGCTGCCGAACACGTGCGGGGCCTTGTCGCCGGTGTCGGCCATGTTCGAGTCGAACAGCTTGGCGGCGCTCCAGTCACCGTAGAAGGCGAGGAACGGGGAGACGAGGTCCTGGCCGCCGTCGGCGGACTTCAGCATGGCGAAGCCGTCGACCGTGGTGCCGTTGGGCGCGGCCTTGGCGAAGTCCTTGAACGCGGAGCCGGCGGTGATGGTCACGGTCAGCTTGGCGGTGCCGTTCGCGGGGACGCTCACCTTGCCGTCCTTGTAGGCGTCGCCGGAGTAGGCGACGTCGATGCCCTTGCCGGTCCAGTCGGTTTCGGCGAGCTGGAACAGGCCGTCCTTGATCTGGTCGGAGAGCGCCTTGCTGTCGGGCGTGAACGTGTGCGCCTTGTCGCCGACGTTGTGCAGGGTCAGCGTGTACGACCACGTGCCGTCGGCGCTGTCGCCGAGCTCGCCCTTCGGGCGGGCGGCGTCGGACGTCTTGTCGGAGGTCAGGTACACGTCGGTGCTCGTCGCGGCGATGACGTTGGCGAGGCCGGCGCCCTGCTTGCGCGGCGAGTAGTACGTCTTGGTGCCGGCGTTGGTGACCGGCTTGGCGGTGCTCATGAGCAGCGTGGTGACCAGGTCGCCCTTCTCGCGCGCGGACAGGGAGGCGAACTTCTTGTTCGCGTCGATGTACTGCTTGACCTGGGCGCTGATGCCGGTCATCTGCGGGGCGGCCATCGACGTGCCGGACATGTATTCGTACTGGTTGCCGGGGATGGACGAGTAGATG
Organism: Bifidobacterium leontopitheci; assembly: GCF_009193355.1. Lineage (GTDB taxonomy): Bacteria > Actinomycetota > Actinomycetes > Actinomycetales > Bifidobacteriaceae > Bifidobacterium > Bifidobacterium leontopitheci. The sequence continues at coordinate 4,317 of NZ_WBVT01000050.1, read as the reverse complement.
TTGCCGCCGGGGGCCGTGATCTCGGGCTTGATCTTGAGGTCAGGCGTGGAGCCCCAGCTGGAGTAGTCGCTCATCACGAAGTCGCCGTCATTGGCGGGCGTGGCGCCCTTCTTGACGACGATCGTGTGGTCGGCGGCCTTGAGCAGCACGTCGCCGTACTTGTGCGCGACGACGACCGCGGGGATGGAGTCGTCGGCGACGGTGATCTGGCGCATCGCGCCGTCGGCGTCCGCGTAGAACACGACGGCGGCCGGCTTGAGCTCGGACACGTGCTGGTAGGCGAGCGACGTGGTCAGCGCGAGGCCGTTCGTGTCGGTGCCGTTCTTGCGCACGACGACGATCTTGCCGGCGAGGCCATCCGGGTACTGCTTCTTGAGGTTGTCGACGTCCGCGGTGGCGCCCACGCCGCCGTCGACGTACGGGTAGTCGCCGTCCTTGAGGTCGGTGAACTGCGCGGCGGTGCCGCCGTTGTTGAGTCGTGCGTTGGAGTAGCCGATGGCCTGGCCGTCCTTGGTGAGGAACGCGCCGTCAAGCAGCGAGTTGTCGACCGAGGCGACGGACAGCGCGTCGGCGAGCGTGCTCGGCGTGCCGACGACGCCGCTGTCAGGGTCGGTGGCGTACGGCTTGTCCTCGCCGCTCTTGTTCGACAGGGCCGCGCTGTAGGCGTTGCCGGCCGAGATGTCGAGCACGGTGCCGTTGTCGCGGATCGCCTTGAGCGCGTCGCCGAACGTGATGGCGGCGGACTCGGTGAAGCCGGCGTCGGTGCCCAGCGACATGTTGAGCGAGTCGGGCTTGAGGACGGCCGCGTCGTCGAGCGCGGCGAGGATCGCGGCGTCCGGCAGGCTGCCGCTGGAGTCCTCGGCGACCTTGAGCATCATGAGCTGTGCGTCGGGCGCGGTGCCGCGGATCTGGCCGGAGTTGGCGGTCGCGATGCCGGCGACGTGCGTGCCGTGCTCCATGCCGGACGTGTCGCTGGGGCGCACGTCGTTGTCGCCGTCCGCGTAATCGTAGACGTAGGGGATCTTCTCGCTGACGTACCGGCCGTGGCCCACCTGCTTGATGAGCGCTTCGGCGTCCGTCTTGGTCTCCTTGACGGTCTTGTCGTTGAGGTCGCCCTTGAACGCCTCATGGTCGGTGTCGAGACCGGTGTCGACGACCGCGACGACCTGGCCGTCGCCCTTCTGCGCGGCCGACTCAGCGTCGGTCATGTGCAGGGACGACTGGTTCTTGGGCGTGCCCTGGTCGCCTTCGTCCTTGGGGATCGGATGGTCCTCGCTGATGAACGCGCGCTTGACGCCGGCCATCTTCTGGATCTGCGACAGCAACGCGGAGGACACCTTGACGGCGAAGCCGTCGATTGCGTGCGTGTAGTCGTACCGTTCCTCGAACGGCTGGGCGGCGACGGAACGGCCGTTCGACTTCACCGTGACCTTCGGCGAGCGCTCGGCCAGCGCGCGGATCTGGTTCTTCAGGTAGGCGTGGCGGTCCTGCTGGGAGGTGCCGAACAGCGACCTGTACCATGGGATGCCGGGATTGGTGCCGTCCATCTGGACGACGACCGTCACCATCTTGGGCTTCGTGTCGACGGTGGTCACGGCGGCGGTCTTGCCGTTCTGCGTAGCCTCGGTCGGCTTGCCGTTCTTGATGGGCTTGAGCAGGGCGTCGGCGTCGGCGGACGCGCTCGTCGGGAGCGTCGTCTTGGTGCCGTCGGCCGGCTGCTGAACAGGCTCCGCTGCCGATGCCAGCGTCTGCGGCACCAGCATCGCCCCGGCGGCGATCAGGGCGATGCCCGACCGCAATATCGCCGAAGAGTGTTTTGCGACCATTGGGATTTCCTCTTCTTGTTCCTATCCTTATGGGACGATCCGGGGAGTGTCTGGCGGACGACGTCAGCCGCCGTTCTACGGTGGCATGGCATTCGTTGTCAGACACTCCCCCAATCTCGTCGGCAATATATACCTTTCGTATTGCCTCGCAGGGAAACGCCCACATTGTGAACGCTCACTGTAATGGCTGAGGCGGCCGCCGGCATGACGATATGGCGGCGCGGCTAGACTGGAGGGCAGCAAGAACGAACCGACAATCCAGCCCGATGAAGGAGACCCCATGCTGTTGTCCGACCGTGACATCCGCGCCGCCTACGAGGACGGCCACATCTCGCTCGACCCATGGACGCCGGAGATGGTGCAGCCCGCCTCGATCGACGTGCGGCTCGACCGGTTCTTCCGCCTGTTCAACAACCACGCGTACACGTACGTCGACCCTGCCGAGAACCAGGGCGCGCTCACCGAACAGTTCGAGGTCGCGCCGGACGAGCCGTGGATCCTGCACCCCGGCGAGTTCGCGCTCGGCTCGACCTGGGAGTACGTCAAGCTCGACGCGACGATCGCCGCGCGGCTGGAAGGCAAAAGCTCGCTGGGCCGGCTCGGCATCCTCACGCATTCCACGGCCGGGTTCATCGACCCCGGATTCGAGGGGCACATCACGCTCGAACTGAGCAACGTCTCGACGCTGCCGGTCAAGCTGTGGCCGGGCATGAAGATCGGGCAGATGTGCTTCTTCCAGCTCAGCTCCCCCGCCGAGCATCCGTACGGCTCGAAGGGCGTCGGGTCGCACTATCAGGGCCAGCGCGGGCCGACGCCGAGCCGCTCGTACGTCAACTTCTACAAGGCGCGCATCGACGACTGAGCGGGGCGGGCTCCCGTGCGGGCCGGCTGGGCTGGGCGCGAGCCGGCCGAGCGGTCGGCTGAACATATGGTGAACCCTTGATGGTTGCGTGGACAGCGACATATGCCGGGAGTATGATGTAGCTCACAAGTCCACAACGAAGGGGAGGACCACGATGTCCGACAATCCGTATAATCCAGCACCGCAGCAGCCGGCCCCGCAGAACGTGCCGCCGACGTACAACCAGGTGCCGCAGGCACCGCAGCCTGCCCAGCCGCAGCAGTTCCCCGCGCCCTCCTACGGGCAGGCGGCCGAGCCGTACGGCCAGCAGCAGGGCGGCTACCAGCCGCAGCAGTCCGGCGGGTACGAGCCGTCCGGATACCAGCCGCAGCATGATCAGCCGACGGCACCGGCCGAGACGTCCGGCTACGCTTCCGGCTACAACCAGCAGCCGTTCGACGGCGGCGCAAACGAGCCGCAGGGCTACAACGCTCCCGGCTACAACGGCTCGCAGGACGCCGGCTACAGCCAGCCGCAGGGCGGGTACAACGGCGGCTACACCCCGGAGCCGGCAGGCTACAACCAGGGTCCGCAAGGCGGGTACAACGAACCGCAGGGCGGGTACGGCAACGGTCCGCAAGGTGCGCCGGCGCAGGGCGGATACGGCCAAAGCGGCTATGGGGAGCCGCAGGGCGGGTACGGTCCGCAGGGACCGCAAGGCCCGGGCTACGGCAACGAGCCGGCCGGCTATGGCAACGGCCCCGAGTTCGGCGGCCCGAACAACGGCTACGGCAACGGCCCGCAGGGACCGCAGAACCCGTACGGCCAGCCCGGCGGCTACGGTCAGCCGGCGCCGAAGAAGAGCAACACCGGCAAAATCGTCGCCATCATCGTCGCCATCATCGCCGTGCTGGCGATCGCCGGCGGCCTGACCTGGTACTTCGTCTCCCAGAACAAGAAGGACGACGGCAAGTCCAGCACCTCGCAGAGCCAGACCGTCGAGAAGAAGAAGGACACGTCCAAGGACAACTCGGGCGACAGCAACTCCGGTGATTCCAACTCCGGCGACAGCAACTCCGGCGACGACTCCAACGGCTCCGGCTCGTCCGATGACTTCGGCAACGGCTCGAGCTCCGGCAAGACGTACTCCTCGCTGTCCGAGTTCGTGAACTCGCCGGAAGTGCAGAAGGAGCTTGAATCCTCGCTCTCCGGCATGGAGAACACGGGCATGTCCATGAAGATCCGGGCCGACGGCGACACGCTCGTCTACGACATCACCATGGACGAGAAGTACGCCTCGATGATGGACAGCTACCTGAACAGCAGCAGCATGGACGACCTCTGGGCGTCGATCGCCAAGAGCGTCGACACCGCGGTCGACTCCAAGAGCGGCATCAAGGTGCGGCTTTACTACCACACCGCGAGCGGCAAGAAGCTGTTCGACAAGACCTACGACGCCAACGGCCCCGTCGACTGACGGCGGCAGCGGCGGACGCACAGCACAGCGGCAAAAGGGCCCGGCATATCACACGAACCGATATGCCGGGCCCTTTCGCAGGCCCTGGCTCTTATACACCTCTTACGCTGCCGACGAACGCACAAGATCAGAACTCGGGGGTCACCGTAACATAAAAAAAAAAAAACAAAACA
>NZ_WBVT01000005.1 GCF_009193355.1 Bifidobacterium leontopitheci | reverse complement strand
ACCGCAAACGCGCCGCACGACGCGCCACACGCTGAAGTCCCCTCCCACGCGTAGGTTTTCAAACAACACCACGCATGGTGCGAGCGTCAGCGTCGCCACTCAACCCATCAGATAAATAAACACGGTGCCGTGTGGCTGGATCTGCCGCGGCGAACGTTCGGCGGCAGACCCGGCCACACGGCCCATGGACGGATGTCAGGCCGCGTGCGCGCGCATGTAGCGCATCGCGGCGCGGCGCTCCTCCTTCTCCAGACGGTCGAGGTAGACGTGGCCGTCCAGATGGTCGGTCTCATGCTGGAGCATGCGGCCCATCAGACCGCTGCCTTCGAGCACGACCTCTTTGCCGTCGAGGTCGATGCCGCGCACGCGCGCATAGTCCGCGCGCTTCGTCTTGTACCACAGTCCGGGAACCGACAGGCAGCCTTCGTCGCCGTACTGTTCGCCTCGCGTCTCCTCGAGCACGGGGTTGAGCACGTAGCCGATCTTGCCGTCGACGTTGTACGAGAACGCGCGAAGGCTGACGCCGATCTGATTGGCGGACACGCCCGCACGGCCGGGGTCGTTGACCGTGTCCAGCAGGTCCTCCACGAGACGGCGGACCGCCGGGGTGATCTCGCGAATGGGGTCGCACGGCGTGCGCAGCACGGGGTCGGGCACTACTCTGATCTCACGAATGGCCATTGGTGTATCACTTCTCCTCGTTGGTTTCCTCGGGGGCCGCGGCTCCGTCCGCCGACTCGGCGGCCTGCGCGGCTTCGCCCTGGTCTTCGGCGTTCCTGCCGCCGTCATTCTGGTCATCGTCGTCCTTGATGAACCGGATCTTCGTCTTCGCCTGGTCCAGCGCCTGCTTGACGGTCTCGGAGGACTGCTTGACGGTCTCGGTGGTCCGGTCGAGGATCTTCACGGTGGCCGGCAGCGGCTTGGCGGCGTTCTTCGGAGCGTAGATCATGGTGTCGATCACGTCGGCGTACCGCTGCAGCACCTTGGGGCGCACGACCTTCATGCTCGGGGTGAGCGTGCCGTTCTCCTGGGTGAACTCCTCATCGAGGATGACGAACTTGCGCACGGACTCGGCGCGCGACACGTTGGCGTTCGCCTTGTCGACATACTGCTGGACGAGCGCTCGCACCGCGTCGTTGGACGCGATCTCGCTCATCGGGGCCTGGTCGTCGAGGTTCTGCGAGGACAGCCAGGAGCGCGTCATCTCCGGATCGAGCTCGATGAGCGCGGCGATGAACGGACGGCGGTCGCCGATCACCACGGCATGGGAGACGATCGGGCAGGTGTCGATGATCTCCTCCATGGGGGCGGGACTGATATTCTTGCCGCCGGCGGTGATGATGATGTCCTTCTTGCGCCCGGTGATGAACACGAACCCGTTGTCGTCGATGGTGGCGATGTCGCCCGTGTGGAGCCAGCCGTCGGACGTCATGGCCTCACGGGTGAGCTCGGGCTGCTTGTAGTAGCCGAGGAACACGTTCGGCCCCTTGATCAGCAGCTCGTCGTCGTCGGCCAGCTTGATGGAGATGCATCCCGGGCGGCCGACCGAGCCGACCTCGTTGGCGTCCTGGAAGTTCACCAGGCAGGGGGCCGCCGTCTCCGTCATGCCGTAGCCCTGGATGAACGTGATGCCGTCGAACCCGTTGAAGAAGTGCGCGAGGTCCGCGTTGAGCGGCGCGCCGCCGCAGGCGAGGTACTTCATGTTCGGGCCGAGCGCCGAACGGATGGACGAGCCGACCGTCTTCATGAAGAACGCGTGCTCCATGCGGGCCACCAGAGAATGCCTGCCGCCGGCCATCTCGTCCTTCGACCATTGGACGAAATGATGGAACGCCTTGGCGAACAGGCGGCCCTTGATACCGGCGCCGGCCTTCTGGGAGGCCGCGTTGTAGACCTTCTCGAAGACGCGCGGCACGCCGAGCAGGTACGTCGGCTTGAACCCGCGAAGGTCGGCCAGCAGGTGCTTGGCGCTGGGCACGTAGCCGACCACGCCGTGCGAGCCGATCGCCACGTACTGGATGTACCGCGCGAAGCAGTGGGCCAGCGGCAGGAACAGCAGCAGTCGGCTCGGCTGGTAGAGCATGTCGTTGAGCACCTCGTAGCCGTTGTACACGGTGTGGTTGAAGTTGCGGTGCGACAGCATCACGCCCTTCGGTTTGCCGGTGGAGCCGGACGTGTACACGATGGTGAACAGGTCGTCGGCACGCACCCGGCCGATGGCACGGTCGAGCTCGCCGTCGCTGACGCCATCGCCGAAGTCGGCGACGGCGTCCAGACCGTTCGCCTTGAAGTTGAACACGTACTTGAGGCTGTCGCTCTGCGTGCGCAGCTGCTCGAGGGTCTGGGCGTGGGCGTCGTCGCCGGCGAACGCGATGACGGGCTCGACCTCGGCGACGATGCCTCCGGCCTGCTTGATGGAATCCGTCTCGTATACCGGCACGCTGACCGCGCCGATGGCGGCGCAGGCGAAGTCCACGACACCCCACTCATAGCAGGTGGCGGAGTAGATGACCACCATGCTTCCGGGCTTGACGCCCAAGCCCAGCAGTCCCTTGGCGACGGCACGCACCCGGTCGTCCATCTCGCCGGCGGTGACGTCATGCCAGCGGCGGGTCTCATCATCCTGCCATTGGGCGATCAGGTCGTCACGATCACGGTCGGCACGCTTCGCCAGCAGCGAATAGATGGTGTCCAGATCCGTGGTCTGGTAGATCGTATCAACGGTGTATTCACGCAACATGGGTACCACTATAGGCATTGCCGCGTACCGTCGTCGCCCGCCGCGCCGTCGGGTCCGGATGGGTCAGCCGATATCCGACATGGTGCACAGCCAGCGGCATCCCACCTGTTTGAGGATCAGGTTCGACCAGTAGTGGTCCTTGCCGATCGTCAGGTGCGCGGAGATCTCGAGCTTGGTCGGACTGACGAACATGCCCGACAGCATGTGCGGGATGACGGGGAAGTACTTGAGCCGCACCCTGATTTCCGGATGGGTGCGCATGTGGTGTTCCAGCAGATGCGCCATCGTCTCCAGCTTCTTCAGGCACGATGCTGTGGCCGCACGCTTGAGCATGCCGGCGGGCAGCTGGCCGCGCATGATGTCCGCGGACATGCAGGCGATGCGCGCCGCCGACATGACGAGTGCATGGACCTGCACGGCGTCGATGCTGTCCGGCCCACAGCAGCTGGAGACATGGTAGGGCACCGGCGTATCGGATGATTCCATGCGCAGAAAGCCGTCGAGGCTGGGCGGGCTGCCCGGCGTGCTGCGATAGCGGTGAGGGCAGCCTCCCTTATTCGGGCACCCCTCGCCCATCGGGCATCGTCGCCTCTCGAATGGGTAGTCGTCACTGATCTTCATGGATACGGTCATCGTCGGCCTTTCCTCTCCCCGTCATTGCGGTGTCGTCGCCCCTTGCCTATGTGCGGAAGGGGTCCGTATCCAAGCTCACCACATGACAAGGCATCCCCGCAACATGCGGGGATGCCTTTTTGTGTAGTCGCGCGCGTGCAGCCGCACGAGCGCGAGCCGGACGGAAGAGGCCGATCAGGCCGTGGGGCTCACGCGTGGTAGGGGTTGACGACCACCGAGCAACGCTGGAAGCTCTTCACGTCCACATAGCCCGTGGAGGCCATGGCACGCTTGAGCGCGCCGATGTAGTTGACCTGGCCGTCCGCACGGTGGCTAGGTCCGAAGAGGATCTGCTCCAACGTTCCGACGGTGCCGACTTCCGTGCGCGAACCGCGCGGCAGCGTCTGGTGACGGGCTTCGGCGCCCCAGTGCTTACCCTTGCCGGGAGCCTCGGTGGCCCTGGCCAGCGGCGCGCCGAGCATCACGGCGTCGGCGCCCATGGCGAACGCCTTGACGAAGCTGCCGGAATCGCCCATGCCGCCGTCGGCGATGATCTGCACGTAGCGGCCGCCGGACTCGTCCATGTAGTCCCTGCGCGCCTCGGCGACGTCGGCGATCGCCGTCGCCATCGGCGCGTGAACGCCGATCGTGGTGCGCGTCGCGGAGACGGCGCCGCCGCCGAAGCCGACGAGCACGCCGGCCGCGCCGGTGCGCATGAGGTGCAGCGCGGCGGTGTAGTTGGCCGCGCCGCCTACGATTACGGGCACGTCGAGATCGTAGATGAACTTCTTGAGGTTCAGCGGCTCATGGTCGCTCGACACATGCTCGGCGGAGACGACGGTGCCGCGGATGACGAACAGGTCCACGCCAGCGTCGACCACGGTGGAATAGAACTGCTGGGTGCGCTGCGGGGAGAGCGCACCGGCGACGGTCACGCCGGCATCGCGGATCTCGTGCAGGCGCTGCGTGATGAGCTCCGGCTTGACCGGCTCGCGGTAGATCTCCTGAATGCGCGCGGTGGCGACGTCCGCCGGCAGGGACGCGATCTCCTCGAGCAGGGGGCGCGGGTCGTCGTACCGCGTCCACAGGCCTTCCAGGTCAAGCACGCCGAGAGCTCCCATGCGGCCCATCGCGATGGCCGTCTCCGGACTCGTCACCGAATCCATGGGAGCGCCGATCACCGGCACGTCGAACTCGTAGGCGTCGATCTGCCAGGCCGTGGACACGTCCTGCGGGTCGCGGGTACGCCGCGAAGGCACGATCGAGACATCATCCAGGGCATAGGCCATGCGGCCCTTCTTGCCCAAACCGATTTCAATTTCCTGAGACATGGTTTCAAGGCTAATGCCGGGCGATGACACGGGCGGCAGGTCGGACGCGTCGCCCTGCGCCGACCGGACCGTCTCACATAGTGGAGCGTCGGGCGTCGTGGCGGCGAACGGTAACATACATGCACTAAGACTGGAACCCATATGCCGATCCATCTTCATAAAGGAGCATCGCATGGCCAAAATCAAGGTCGAAGGGACCGTCGTCGAGCTTGACGGCGACGAAATGACGCGCGTCATCTGGAAGGACATCAAGGACCGTCTGATCCTGCCGTATCTCGACGTGAATCTCGACTATTACGATCTGGGCATCCAGAACCGTGACGCCACCGACGATCAGGTCACCATCGACGCGGCGAACGCCATCAAGCGCGAGCACGTGGGCGTCAAATGCGCCACCATCACCCCGGACGAGGCGCGCGTCAAGGAGTTCGGCCTGAAGAAGATGTGGAAGTCCCCCAACGGCACCATCCGCAACATCCTCGGCGGCACGATCTTCCGCGAGCCGATCGTGATGAGCAACGTGCCGCGACTGGTCCCCGGCTGGACCAAGCCGATCGTCGTGGCCCGCCACGCCTTCGGCGACCAGTACAAGGCGACCGACTTCAAGGTGCCGGGAGCCGGACGACTGACCGTCACGTTCACGCCCGCAGACGGCTCCGAGCCGATCCAGCACGTCGTCTACGACTACGGCCAGGACGGCGGCGTGGCGCAGGTGCAGTACAACGTCAACGACTCCATCCGCGGATTCGCGCGGGCGTGCTTCAACTACGGCCTCAAGCGTCACTACCCGGTGTACCTGTCCACCAAGAACACGATCCTCAAGGCGTACGACGGCCAGTTCAAGGACATCTTCGCCGAGGTCTACGAGACCGAATACAAGGAACGCTTCGAGGCGGAGGGCCTGACGTACGAGCACCGCCTCATCGACGACATGGTCGCCAGCTCCCTCAAGTGGCATGGCGGCTACATCTGGGCCTGCAAGAACTACGACGGCGACGTGCAGTCCGATTCCGTGGCGCAGGGCTTCGGCTCGCTCGGCCTCATGACCTCCGTGCTCATGACCCCCGACGGACAGACCGTCGAGGCCGAGGCCGCGCACGGCACCGTGACCCGCCACTACCGCCGTTGGCTCAAGGGCGAGAAGACCTCCACCAACCCAATCGCCTCGATCTTCGCATGGACCGGCGGCCTCAAGCACCGCGCCGACCTCGACGGCACGCCCGAAGTGCGTCACTTCGCCGAAACGCTGGAGAAGGTCATCGTCGACACGGTCGAAGGCGGCCAGATGACCAAGGACCTCGCCATGCTCATCGGCCCGGACCAGCCGTGGCTCGACACCGAAGGGTTCATGAACGCGCTGGACGAGAACCTGGCGAAGGCGCTCGCCGACTGACCCCGACAGCCGGTTTCACCCCTCTTCGGAAAGGCCCGCATACCGTGCCGCACACGGCTTGCGGGCCTTTCCCATGCCCGGGACTACAATCGTGAGGAACAGCGATTCCATACGACCATCAGAGATGAAAGGCGCAGCTCACATGTCATCACGGCTTATCCCGGCTTGTCTCAAAGCGTTCGTCGTCATGCTGACCGCAGGCGTGGTGCTGTCCGTCGCCGGATGCACGATGACGCCCGGCAACGGTGCCTCGCAGAAGGAATCAGGCACGACATCCGTGCAGCAGTACGGCAAGGCCGCGGTGTTCACCCCCTCCGACGGCATCACGCTCTCCCAGCACACCCCGTTGAACAAGTGGGCCAAACTCGTGCCGGACATCACCGACGCACTGAAAAGCCAGGGGTTCAAGAACGCCGACATCACCACAAAGACGTCGGACGGACTTGACAAGCAGAGCCGCGACATTCAGGACTACGTCGTCAAGCACGCCGTGTCGGGCAAGGACTCTGGGAGCGACGGCAGCCAAGAGGACACGGACGGCACGGCGCAAGCCATCACACTGATCGTCGCGCCGGCCATGGAGACGTCGGACACGACGCGGCAGTACGGCGACTACGCCAGCCGACCAGCCGACGACGGAGACGCCGCCGGCGACGACGACAGCGACGCGGAGCAGCGGCTCGTCAACGCATTGCAGCTGGCCAAGGAATCCGGCATGCATGTCGTGCTCATGGCCAATGCGCTCGACGGCTTCACGCCGGACGCGTTCGTGGAGCTCTCCACCGCGCAGCGCATCGGGGCTATTCAGGCCGACAAGCTGGTGGACAAGCTGCAGCTGGACACCATCAGCAAGGACAATCCGAAGGCCATCGAGATCCTGCTCCCCTACAGCGCCAGCACCGACGAGGACGGCGCCGAGAAGACCGAGGACGCGGCGTTCGCCAAGGACGCCTTCGCCGGCGCATGGTCGGTGTTGCAACCGTATTTCAAGCAGGGCAAGGCATACAGCCCTTCGGGTCTGCTGACGGCCGGCACCACCGCGGCGCAATGGAGGAACGTGGCGTTCGACGCCGCCAAGGACTCGAACATCACCGACGAGCTCGACGCCAGGCTGAGCGGCGCCAAGGACGGCGAGCATACGCGCATCGACGGCATCATCGCGATGAACGACTATGTGGCGTCCGGCGTCACCGAGGCATTTGACAAGCTCGGCTACACTGGTACGGCCGCCGACATCAACCCTTCGATCACGCTGCCCGGCATCGTCGACAACATCACCGGCAAGCACGACCTGCAGCGCGGCAAGGTGCCCGATCCGATCAAGGCTCCGGAGGAGAACGCCGGCGACGACTCCGACAGCAAGGAAGCCCAGTGGCCGATCATCACCGGATACGGCGCGTATCTGGACCAGATACCGCAGATCGTCAACGGCAGGCAATGGATGACCGCATTGGAGAACAGGCAGCGCATCGCCGAGGACCTCGCGAAGGTGACCGCCGCGCTCAACAACGGAGAATCCCTCACCGGGATAACCGACCTGGCGAGGGAGCGCTATGCCGGCGCGTCATCCAAGAAGACACTGGTGCCGACCATCCGCGTGGACCTGCTGGCTGTCAGCGCGTCGAACCTGAAGAGCACGATGATCGACACCGGGTACATCTCGATGGCCGAGGCAGGACTCTGATTCCTGGTTACAGCCGGCCGATGTGACGCGCCCATGCCCCTCCCTCGGCCTCCTTGGCCCTCGGCTCGGTCGTCAGTCCGGTGAGAAACACGAGCGGCGTGACACACCCGCACCCCTCGGCCCCCTCGGTGGAGGGGGCTGGCACGGCGTAGCCGTGACTGGGGGAGCGCCACAACGGTCAAGGCACATTCGCCGACGCTCAAGGCCATTCATTCGAGCACCGGCTTGAGTCCCATGCGATGGCCGCCGATCCGGGATTGCGGGTCCAAGTACGACGCACGCGGGGAGTCCGCACCCGTCGCCGCTCCCCCACGTTTCACTCCCCAGTGCAGGCACGCACCATCGCAATGGTCGGACGTCCCCTCGATTCGCGCGAAACTCTCGCCCCTGCGCACGTGCTCGCCAACTGCCAGATCGGTACGGGCCGGCTCGAACGACGACACCAGGCCGCCATGGTCGATGCTGACCACCGCCTTGCCGCCGACCGAGCCGGAGAACCGCACGACGCCATCGGATGGAGCGCGTATCACGTCGCCTTCAGCCGCCTTCAGATCGACGCCACGATGGCCTGCCAGCCAGGGCTTGTCAGGCGGATCGTATGCCGCGGCGACTTGCGGCCGCCCGAGCGGCCAGACCCAGCCGCCGCCGCATGAAGACGCCGCTCCCCCTGCGGCACGCGCCCCGACCGCACTGGACGGCACGCCGCCCATGAGCAGCGCCATCGCCGACAGGCACCCCATACATGCCAGGCAGGCGGCCCGTCTGGCATATCTCCAGCGGCGAAGACTCCTGCGATACAGCCAGAGCCTTCGCCTGCGCGCCGACCGGTCGCCAGAGAACCTTCCCGGCCAATCCCCCAATGTCATTGTGCACCCCCAATCGCAGGCGGCTCGTTCGACCGCCGTGCATCCAGCGTGACATCGCGCCGCGCCGGCATGCAAGCCGAACCAGGGTATGTGGTCGGAGCTTACGGGTTTTCGCCGTCTTCGGCGTGTCGCCGTCATTTGAGCAGTTTGCCATCGGCTGCCGGCGTGGGCAGGTATTCGCAGCAATGCATGAATCCGACACGCGAATCGCACAATCAGGCGCGAAAACCGGTTCAACCGACAGCGCTGAACATGGAAGCAACGAACGAAAACCGTTGCAAATACTTGCGCCACGCCGTACGCCCACTCAACTTGCGCCAACGATGAATGTGTGTATTATATTCATCTTGTGCACAGCAGTTAGCTCGGCACAGGAAATATTCCTGCGTAGCTCAGTTGGCAGAGCATCCGACTGTTAATCGGACGGTCGCTGGTTCAAGCCCAGCCGCAGGAGCCATAAAAGGCCTCTTCAGTATCGGCTGAAGAGGCCTTTTGCGTTTCGAGAGCAGGACTCTCGAGTTACAAGTCAAAACAAGAGCCCTACCCGCAAACATCAACGAAACCAGTCGCTCCCATTCGCGTGACATGACGCTTCCGCTGGCGGGAACTGTCTGAGCGTAGCGAAGGCCGAGGGAGTCCTCTCCCTCTGTAGCCAACCCGGAAACCACCCTCAGTCAGCAAAGCTGACAGCCCCCGCCAGCGGGGGCGAATCCCCCTTTCTTCCGTCCTCATCAGCCCACACAAACCAAATCACAGTTGCGACACGCCGATGATTTGCATAACCGAACCAACTATGTAATAGTTATCTCTTGTGCACAGCGCAAGGCTGTCACAGGAAAACATTCCTGCGTAGCTCAGTTGGCAGAGCATCCGACTGTTAATCGGACGGTCGCTGGTTCAAGCCCAGCCGCAGGAGCCACAAGACAATCCCTCCGGCATCACGCCGGAGGGATTTTTCGTATGAACATGATGCGGCGTATAATCTCCCCGACGCGCAAGACGGGAGAATACTTCAGACTGGAAAGACCCACGTTTCTTTACTTAACCCCTGAACCCATACTGCGATGCGGCCGATGAGTCGGCGCCGCACGTGGGACGCGGCGGCGGAATCGCCTGTTTTCCTCCCCCGCCCCAATGGCCTGTGGGACGGGAGACGATGTGATCGGTCACCTGGGTTCGCGTCCCATGATTCCGTGGTACGGGAGAGCATGTGACCGGTTGCATGGGCGCGCGTCCCAATGGGCCGTGGGACGCGAGGCACGAAACCGCGGTTTCGGCGTCGTGTCCCAATCATCGGCCGATGCGGTGAGGATTGTGCGGCGGTGCCGTCTGCGGCGATATCCGCATTGTGCCGTGACCATGCTGCGGTCACGCGGTGGTCGGTGGTCGCGGCGGCGCGATTAGCGGCGCGAACGGACGCGATCATTGCGGCGATAAGGCTGTCGTGGGTCCCATCATCCCTTGCGCTGCCCGTCATGCTGCTGTGCGTGCGTGACGTCACGGACGCACAGCACGACCAACACATCACATGCAGATCTTATCCAGCGGCATGGCGGAGTCGATGGAGAATCCGGGGTCGCTGGGCCTGACGCCTGCCTCCACCAGATTCACGCCCAGCATGGCCACCATGGCGCCGTTGTCCGTGCACAGCTTGATCTCGGGGATGCGCACCTCGACGCCGTGGCTGCGCCCGTATTCAAGCAGTTTCGCGCGCAGCTGCGAATTGGCGGAAAAACCGCCGCCGACGATCAGCGTATCGGAACCATACTGCTCGCAGCCACGCATGGCCTTTTTCGCGAGCACGGTCGCCACGGAGTCGGCCAGCGAGGCGCACACGTCGTCAATGGGGATCTCATGACCCATGGCCTGTTCCTGCTCGATCCAGCGTGCCACCGCGGTCTTCACCCCGGAGAAGCTGAAATCGTACGGATGCGCCGCGCCCGCCTTGCCTTGGGTGAGTCCCTGCGGCACGCGGATGGCCTTAGGGTCGCCCTGCCGCGCGTGACGGTCGATGTGCGGACCGCCCGGGTAGGGGAAGCCGAGCAGGCGCGCCACCTTGTCGAAGCACTCCCCCGCCGCGTCGTCAAGCGTGGTGCCCACCACGTCGATATGGCGCGCGACATCGTCTACATGCAGCAGCGACGTGTGCCCGCCGGAGACGATCAGCGCGAGCGTGTCCTTGGGGAACGGGCCGAACTGCAGCTGGGTGACCGCGATATGCCCGATGACGTGGTTGATGCCGTAGATCGGCTTGCCGGAGGCCCAGGCGAGGGCCTTCGCGCCGGAGACGCCGACGGCGAGGCAGCCGGCGAGGCCGGGGCCTGCGGACACGGCTATGGCGTCGATGTCGTCAAGGGTCATGTCCGCGTCGGCGAGCGCCTTGGATACGCAGGGGACGAAGGCTTCGGCGTGGGCGCGTGAGGCGATTTCGGGGATGACGCCGCCGTATCGTGCGTGTTCCTCCATGGAGGATGCGACGACGTTGGAGCGTAGTGTGCGTCCTTGTACGATGGCTGCGGCGGTTTCGTCGCAGGTGGATTCGATGCCGAGTACGATGGGTTCGCTCATTGGTTCTGTTCTTTCTCTGCCGTGCCTGCTGTCGTTGGTTGCGTCGTTGTGGACTGCGTCGTTGTGGACTGCACTGCCGTGAAACCGACGATATGCGGTGCCAGGTCGAGTGCCATGACGAGCGCGTCGATGCCTTCGGGCTGATAGTAGCGGCGGCGCAGTCCGATGCGTTGGAATCCGAGGTTTCGGTACAGTGTCATCGCGGGCGTGTTTTCGACGCTGACTTCGAGGAGCATGCGCCGTGCGCCCTGGGCTCGTGCGTGTTCGATGATGTGGCGCATGAGGTTTGTGGCGATGCCTTGCCGTTGGTGTGCAGCCGAGACGCCGACGTCCATGATTTCGGCGTCTTCGCCGTCATACCAGTATCCGGCGAATCCGCGCACGGCGGCGTCGGAGATGGAGGCGGAGTCGATGTCGCTCTGGTCGATGCTGTTGTCATCGACGTCGAAGATGTAGGTGCGTGCCGGAGCGGCGAGTTCGTCGGCGACTGTCTGCCGGTCCCATGCGTGGCGGCCGAACAGTTCCTGTTCGAGCCGGGTCATGGCCGTCACCGCGGTCTCTCGCTCCATGGCTGTGTAGTCGACCAGCATCAGGCGGTCCTTTCGGCGCCTTCGTGGCCGAGCACGTGTTTGAGGGGCGCCGGCACTTCGGCGTCCGGTCTGCGCAGGTACAGTGGTTCGACCGGGGCGTCGGGCCGCTGCGCATATGCTGCTTGGGCGTCGGCGGCGAACACGGCGAGCCCGCGGCCGCCCTGGTCGAGCACGGAGTCGTCGGTGATGTCGCCGAGGTGTGCGATGCCGCGCAGGATATCCGCGTATCGTGTCGCGCCGTGGCCGATGACGTCGATGACGGCATCGCCGTCGATCGTCTGTGTGACGGCGTTCACCCGCTCGACGATGGCGTTCGGGTAGTCGATGTCCATGTCGATGAGCGTGCGCACTGTGGCATCGTGCGCTGCTGTCTCGTCCTGCGCCGCGTCGTCGGCGGTCGTGCTGTCGTAGAGCGCGAAGTAGAGCTGCTTGCGGCGTGCGTCGTTGACGGCGAGTGTGAGTACGCGCCGCGGCTTGGAACTGTCATGTGCGGCGGTTTCACCGCGGCGGATGAGGTTCCAGCGTACCTGCGGCTCGAGGATGTCGTGGCCGATGAGCCGTGCGCCGGTGGCGAAGGCGAGTGCCTTGGCGGCGACGATGCCGGCGCGTAGTCCGGTGAATGGTGCGGGGCCGGTGCCGACGATGATGGTGTCGATGTCGTGTGGCTTGTGTCCTGCCTGTTGCACCGCTGTCGCGATGTTCGTCTGCAGGCGTTCCACGTGGGTGCGTGAGTCGGTTTCGATGATCGGCTCGTGTCCTACGATGCCTACCGTCGAGCCGAATGACGTGTCGATCACCAATGTGCAGCCCATTGCCGCTCCTCTCCGTTTGCCGCCGTCGCCGGTCATGGTTCCGTCATGCCGGTCTTGCCAGTCCGTTGTGAGTGTACAACGAGGAGTCCCACGAGCGGTGTTCCCATGATGGTCCGACGGGGGTCAGGGTCACGATGCGCGTGCCGTCGCCGGTGAGTTCGCCGTCTTCCTGCCGGGCGCCGGAATCGGCGTGCAGGTCGAGCGGGCGTGCGATGTGGATGTCGAGCCGTTCGGGGGCGAGGGCCGCCGCCATCTGTTCGCCCCATTCCATGAGGATGACCGTGTGCTCGCCGGGGTCTTCGAGCTCCTCGTCGAGTCCGATGGATTCGAGTTCGTCGAGGAGCCTGTCGGCGGCGTCCTGTCCGGGGGCGTAGGCGTTGCCGCCGAGCCGGTAGGCGTCGACGTGGATCAGGTGGGCAGGCGTGCCGTCGCGGAATCGTCCGTCGAGTTCGCGGGCGATGGTGAAGGTGGGCGAGACGATGGGCCCTTCGATGCCCAATGCTCGGCCGAATCCTTGTGCGAACGTGGTTTTCCCCGCTCCCAATGGTCCTGACAGGAGCAGCACGTCGCCGCCGTGCACTGCATTGGCCACGGCTTGCCCCAGGTCGCGCATGTCCTGTCCGGTGGGCACGTTGATGGTCGTCGTGTTCATATGTGTCGTCGTCTCCTCGTCGCGGATTTGTATTTACCGGGTTTGCCGGCCTTTGTGGCTGATGAGTTCGATGCAGGTCTCCAGCGCGTATATGGGGTCGCCGCCGTTCGTCTTGCTTTGCTCGTCGGCCCATGCGAGCTGCCGGATGCATCGTGCCAAGCCGTCGGAGGTCCATCCGGACAGCTGCCGTGTGGCGTTTTTCAGCACCCATGGGTTGGTTTTCGCCTGCGCGGCGGTGATGGTGCCGGACCGTACCGCGGACGCCTTCGCGAGGGTGCGCAGTTTCATGGCGAGCGCCCCGATGAGCGCGATGGGGTCGGTGCCTTGTTCGACCGCGGAGCGCATGTCGATGATGGCTTGTGCGGCGCGGCCTTCGATGGCTTTGTCGGCGACGGCGAAGCCGGTGACCTGCGGGTTGGAGGTGAGGTATTGGTTGACGCGTTCCAGGCCGATGGGGTTGTCGTCGAAGTCGAAGCACAGCTGGTCGCACATGGCGGCCAGTTCGCCGGTGCGTTCGCCGAGTACGGCGACCAGCTGTTGGGCGGCCATGGGGTCGATGCGCCGGTGCTGCTGTTCGAACCTGCCGACGACGAAGTTGAGTTTCGCCTCCGCTTTTTTGAGGTCGGGTACCGGCTGCTGCCGTGCGCCGGCTTTGACGAGCTGGTCGATGAGCCGTTTGCCTTTCATGCCTCCTTCGTGACGGCAGATGACCGGGCTGGCGTCATTGGGATGGGTTTTGGCCTGTCGGCAGTAGTTGACGATGGCTTCGCCGAGCTTGTCGTCGGCGTTCTGCAGGTTGTCGATTCTGACCACCGCGCATTCGGAGAGCAGGGATGGGCTGACGGCTTCGTCGAAGGCGTAGCGGTCGCATGTCGATGCGTCGAGTTCGACGAGTTCGGCGTCGGGGTGGCGGCGCAGCGCCTTGCCGCACAGGTCCCGGGTGGTCTGGTCGTTGAGGTACGGGTCTCCTCCGGTCACGATGGTGATCACTGGGTTCGTCGATGCCTTGTCTGCCATGGTTTCCAATGTTCCCATATCGCTGGACAAGCTGCGGCGGCGTGATGCGGCCGTCTTCCCGGTTGGCTGTACTGTCACTGGTCATTCCTCCTTGTCGAACATGCGTCGCGTCTCGCCGATCCACAGCGTGATGCGGTCCCGGCGGCGCGGCCGGTATGGTGTGCCGGGCAGACGGTTGTGGCCGTTTGTCGTCGCGTCCGCGGCGTGGCCTGCGCCGTCGTGCGGACGTCCGGTTGCAGATGCGATAATGTCCGTGCAGCCGCTGCGTGCCGTGTGCGTCATGCCGCGGCGTCGTATCAGCCGGGTTCCGGCAATCGTCAATGCCGCGAACATGGTTTCGGCGGCGAGCATGAGCGCCGCGCCGCCTACGCCGCCCGCCCAGGGGACAACGGCGTAGCGTCCTGACGACAGCCATGCGGCGACGGCATCCATGGCGCGCGTGCCGCAGCCCGACAGCCACGCGAAGACCAGTCCCAGCCGGCCGTCGACCGTGGAGGTCAGCAGTGCCGCCAGTCCGGCGAGCGTGGCGACGTCCACGAACGGGCTGACCAGCAGGTTCGCCGGTATCGAGGCGAGCGGCAGTTCGGGCTCCATCAGCACCTGGATCGGCAGGGTCAGCGACTGGGCGGACGCCGTCATCGCCAACGGTTCGGCGATCACCCCCGGCAGCAGGCCTTCCAGCCATTGCGTGATCGGCTTCGAGAACAGGGTGATGCCGAGCACGGCCGCACAGGACAGCGCGAACCCGTAGCTTCTTGCCATGGCGGGGTCGGCCAGCAGCACGAGCGTGACCGTCCAGCACAGGGCGCTCACCGACTGGCCGCGACGGCCGACGAACATCGCGCAGGCGCCGATCAACCCCATGACCAGTGCGCGGAGCACCGAATCCGAGGGGACCATGAGCATCGACAATCCGAGCTGCGACACTGCCATGAGACAGGACACGATCCGGCGGGGCAGCAGCAGCCTGGCGCACAGCCGGCGCACCATGCCGGCGATCAGCGCGAAATGGCCGCCGGAGACGGCCATCAGATGCATGATGCCCGACCGTTTGAATCGCTGCTCGACGTTGCGCGCATAGTGGTCGTCCACGGGCTCGGGTGAAGCCCCGGCATCCACCGTACCGTAGCTCACTGTACCGTCGCTTACTGTGCCGTCGTTGGCCGGGACATGCTCATGGCCCAGCATCCCCAAGGTCAGGCCGGGCACCAGAATCCGCCCCTGGTCGTCAAGCCGTTCGGTGACCATGAAGAACGCCTGCTGCATGGCGTGCACCGTACGCCGCAGCAGGCCCTGCCGCCGTTCCACGGCGATGCCGTTGTCGTCCGCGGCCAGCCAGAGCGGAACGCCGCCGTAGCGCGCCTGCGACAGTTCTCCGGTGACGTTGACCGTCGCTCCCTGCAGCAACGCCGTGCAGCCGCCGTCCGAGGCGAACAGCCGTACCGGTGCGGCGGAACGTACGACGATCGACGCGCGGCCGTTCTGGTTCGATGTCGCGTAGCGTATCGTGCGTGCGACGGCGTCGGCCTGACAGTCGTGGCCGCGCACCGAAGATGCCATCATCGGCGTCGTCACCCTAGCGTGCACGGTGACCTCATGGCCGCTTCCCTGCCTCGCCAACGTGACGGCGGCGTCCTGCCATTGCGCGGTGTCAGCGGCCAGTGCGGCGATTGCGGCGAGCAGCATGGCCGACACGGTGACGGTGGCCATGCCGGGTGCCCGGCGTGACAGGACGTACAGCGCCGCCGTGGCCGCCGCTGCAAGCATGACCGGGACGATGACGTCGCAGAGCGCGCTGCCGCCGGCCGGTGGCCGCCGTTCACCGATGTCCATCATCATGGTCCACACGCCGTGCGCGCCCAGGGACGCCGCCCAGACCATCAGCGCGACCGGCATCATCCTGAAGTCGCGGCTCCCCTGCTCCCGGCTCCCGTCCGGCCGCATGCGCATGGCGATCGCGTGCACGTCCGACCTGCGCATACCCCTCACGCACGTGACCCTCACACGCGCACCCATGGCCGGATCTTCTCCAGTGTCCTGGCGCCGATGCCGCTGACGTCCAGCAACTGGTCGACGCTCGTGAACCTGCCGATGCGACGGCGATGGTCGAGGATGCGCTGCGCCGTGGCGGGGCCGACGCCGGGAATGGTGTCCAGTTGGGCGGCGGTGGCGCTGTTGAGGTCAATCAGAGACGAATCCTGTGCGCCGTCCTGCGTGGCCGCTCCCCCGGCGGTCGCGCTGCCATCCCCTGTTGCGGCATTCTCCCTTGTGCCGACACCCGCAGTGCCGTCACCCGCAGTTTCGTTCTGTCCGCTCCCCTCGACGGTCTGCCGATCATCGCCGTCCGAGCCTCCACCGTCCCCGTCCAAAGCCGCGTCGTCGCCAGTCACGCCTGCGTTGGCGGCATCCCCGGCGGGCTCCTCGTCCACCGTGCCTGCCTGCACCGGCTGCTGCCGAGCCGTGGCGGCGCCTAATGAGGCGTAGTGCAGCGACTGTTGGACGAGCATGGTCAGGCTGGCGCATAACGCCGTGGCCAGCAGCAGCACCGCCATCAGCGACTGCACCGGCTTGAAGGACAGTCTCGGCCGGGTGCGCGCGCCCGTTTGTTCTCTTCTGTCGCCGTCGGCGGACCGTACGCCCATGAGGTCGCTCATGGATACGACCCGGCGGGGAGAGGCGGCCGGGGGCGGCACCTGGGGAAGCCTGTCGGACGCGTCGTCGCGCAGCGTCCCAGGCCGCGCCCATCGGCCTGCCGTCCCGTCCAAGGCCGACAGCCGCCGTGCGACCGTCATGCCGTCTTCATGCGAATCACCCATGCAGGTCATCATGCACGACCGGCCGCGTGCATGTCCACATGAACGGGGTCATGTGGTCGGAGCTTGCCGGTTATCCACATTCCGGGCGTGTCGCACTGATGCGTTCCCTGGCTCCCCTATAGCGCCGGCTCCACTGACAGCCGTTGCACCGCGCCGAATACGCATGATGCCCGTGCATCCGTATCGCAGGATGCACGGGCATCGATGGTGCGGACGGCCCCGGAGCGCCGTGGCGTCATCCGGACAGTCCGATATGGCCTGACGTCACTCGGCGGGGACGATCGACACGATCTTCGGCGCCTTGACGATCACCTTGCGCGGCGTCTTGCCGCCAAGGCGGGAGGCGACGGCCTCGAGCGCCATGCGCTCCAGCTCATCGGCCGCAATGTCGGGCGACACTTCGAGCTTGGCGCGCACCTTGCCCTTGATCTGCACGACCGCGGTGACCGTGTCCTGGCCGACGTACCGTTCGTCGGCGACGGGCCACGGCTCGTGCGCGAGCGAGTCGGCGTGGCCCAGACGGAACCACAGCTCCTCGCAGATGTGCGGAGCGATCGGCGAGAGCATGAGGATCAGCGGCTCCACGGCGGCGCGCGGCACGGACGGCAGCGAGGTGAGATGGTTGTTGAGCACGATGAGCTTGGAGATCGCGGTGTTGGGGCGCATGCCCTCCATCTCCTCGGTCACCTCGGCGATCGTGTTGTTGAGCACCTTGAGGGTCTTCGCGTCGAGCGCGTCCTCGCTCACGTGCGCGGCTCCCGTGTTCTCGTCCACGACGTTGCGCCACAGGCGCTGCAGGAAGCGCATGCCGCCGACCACGTTGCGCGTGTTCCACGGGCGGGAGTCCGCCAGCGGGCCCATGCTCATCTCGTACAGGCGGAACGTGTCCGCACCGTAGTTCTCGTACATGTCGTCCGGCGTGATGATGTTCTTCAGGCTCTTGCCCATCTTGCCGAACTCGCGGTTGACGTGCTCGCCATGCCAGGTGAACGTCGGCTCGCCGTCGGCTCCGGCAGGACCCTCCTCCACTTCGGCTGCCGGCACGTACTGACCGCGGTCGTCGGTGTAGGCGAACGCCTGGATCATGCCCTGGTTGAACAGCTTGTGGAACGGTTCGGCGGAGTCCACGTAGCCGAGGTCGAAGAGCACCTTGTGCCAGAAGCGCGAGTACAGCAGGTGCAGGACCGCGTGCTCGACGCCGCCGACGTACAGGTCGACGCCGCCCTCGTCGCCCGAATACTTGTTGTGGTTCGGGCCCATCCAGTAGTCGAACTCGTCCTTCTCGACCATGTTGGCCGTGTCGGTCGGGTCGATGTACCGCATGTAGTACCAGCAGGAGCCGGCCCAGTTCGGCATCGTGTTCGTGTCGCGGTAGTAGGTCTTCACGCCGTCGCCGAGGTCGAGCTCGACCTTCACCCAGTCCTCGTTGCGGCTCAGCGGCGCCTCCGGGTTGGATTCGGCGTCCATCGGGTCGAAGGTGCGCGGCTGGTAGTCGGGCACGTCGGGCAGGTTGATCGGCAGCGCGGAGTCTGGCAGCAGGTGCGGGGTGCCGTCCTCGCCGTAGACGATCGGGAACGGTTCGCCCCAGTAGCGCTGGCGGCTGAACAGCCAGTCGCGCAGACGGTAGCTGACCGTGCCCTTGCCGACGCCGGCGGATTCGAGCCAAGCGTTGACCTTGGCGATCGCGTCGTCGACGCGCAGGCCGTCGAGCGACAGCGCGTCGCCCTTCGCGGCGGTGGATTCGACGGCGGAGTTGATGACGATGCCGTCGTGGGAGACGAACGGCGCCTTGCCCTCGTAGTTGGCGAGGTCGTCGCCGGATTCGGGCAGCGGCTTGACGGTGTAGATGACCGGCAGCCCGTACTTGACGGCGAAATCGTAATCGCGCTGGTCGCCGCCGGGGACGGCCATGATCGCGCCGGTGCCATAGTCCATGAGCACATAGTCGGCGGTGAACAGCGGCAGCTTGACGCCGGTGATCGGGTTGGTGGCGTACAGGCCGGTGAACAGGCCGGTCTTGGCGCCCGCCTCTTCGACACGGTCCTTCGCGGTCTTCGATTCGGCGGCGAGACGGTACGCCTTCACGCCTTCGGCGGGGTTGGCGTAGCCGCCCTTCCAGCTGTCCGGGATGCCGGCGGGCCACTCGGCGGGCACGTAGCGCAGCAGGTCATGCTCCGGGGAGACGACGGCGAACGTAGTGCCGAACAGGGTGTCGGGACGCGTGGTGTAGATCTCCATGTCCTTGTCGCCCTCGGCCGTGGCGACGGCGAAGTGAACGGAGGCGCCATGGCTTTCGCCGATCCAGTTGCGCTGCATGAGCTTGACCTTCTCGGGCCAGTCAATGCCGTCGAGGTCCTCGATGAGGCGGTGGCCGTACTTGGTGATGCGCATGGACCACTGGCGCAGCTCGCGCTGGAAGACGGGGAAGTTGCCGCGTTCGGACTTGCCTTCGGCGGTGACCTCCTCGTTGGCGAGCACGGTGCCCAGTCCCGGGCACCAGTTGACCGGGGACTTGGAGATGTAGGCGAGGCGGAAGTCGTTGAGGATGTCCTGCTGCTCGGCTTCGCTCAGGTCGGCCCACGCCTTGCCGTCGGACTCGTGGCCGGGGATGGCCTTCTCGCCGGACTCGAACTTGGCGACGAGCTCGCCGATCGGACGGGCGGAGCCCCTGGAACCGGACGGGTTGGTGGCGTCCTCGTCGTACCAGGCGTCGTAGATGCGCGAGAAGATCCACTGCGTCCAACGCACGTAGCCGGGGTCGATGGTCGCGAAGGAGCGGCGGTTGTCGAAGCTCAGGCCCATACGGTGCAGCTGGCGGCGCATGTTGGCGATGTTCTGCTCGGTGGTGATGCGCGGATGCTGGCCGGTCTGCACGGCGTACTGCTCGGCGGGCAGGCCGAAGGCGTCGTAGCCCATGGCGTGCAGCACGTTCTCGCCCTTCATGCGGTGGTAGCGGCTGACCACGTCGGTGGCGAGGTAGCCCAGCGGGTGGCCTACGTGCAGGCCCTTGCCGGAAGGGTACGGGAACATGTCCATGGCGAAGAAGGCGGGGCGGCCGTCCGCGTTGCGGCCCTTGCCGTCCTTGAGGTCGCCGTGGACGTTGGCCGCCCAGAACGTGCCCTCGTCATCCCATTTTTTCTGCCACTTGGTCTCGATGTCCTGCGCGAGCGCCGCGTTGTAGCGGAATTCGGGCTCGGCGGGAACTTCGGCCGCCTGCGCGGCGGCGTTCTTCTCATTAGCCATACGGTGCATTATCGCCATGCAACTGGACACAGTCGCCAACGCGGCCGGCGTCGTAGCCGACGGGACGAACGCCGCTGCAGGCGGTGCGGACGCGGCGGGAGCATGAGCGGATGACGCCCGCCTCGCGCTCAGGAGACCGGATCGGGCGGGTTGAGCCGGCGGTCCGGCGTGTAGCCCGTCTCATCATGCAGGGTCTGCGCGGCCTTCGCCCACGACCCGTCCTCGATCATGTCCTCGAGTATGCCGCTGATGTCGGAGGCGAGCCGTTCCTCGCCGAGCCGTACGGCGATGCCGTACTGTTCCTCGCCGTACGGGTCGCCCACCACGTGAAGGTACCCTTTTCCCTTGGCCGACGAGATGCCCTGCAGGATCGCGTCGCCCGCGGCGATGGCGTCGGAGGAGCCGACCATGAGCGAGGTGAAGCACTGCTCGTAGTCGTCACGCTCCTCCACGACCGCCTTGGGCGCCTTCTTGCGGATGTCCGCGCCTATGCTCGTGCCGGTGACGACGCAGACGGTGCGCCCGGCCATGTCGTCGAGCCCGCGGATGGCCTTCCGGTCGTCGTCGCGCACGAGCAGGTCACGTCTGGCGGTCAGATACGGCCCCGTCATCGTCACCTGCCGTCCCGCGTCGGCGATGGCGTAGCCGACGACGAAGTCGACCTTGCCGTCATTGAGCATGGCGACCCGCGTCGTGGAGGTCACCTGTTTGAAGACGATCTGCTTGTTGGCGTAGCCGAGTTCGTTCGCCACATACCGGGCCACGTCGATCTCGAACCCGGTGTAGGTGCCGTTGCGCCATGCGCCGATGCCGGGCTGGTCCGCCGATACGCCTATCGCGATGGTCGGCCCTTCCGGCGTACCGCTGATGGCGTTCTCTCCACCGGCCGGCTGCGGCTGGCCGCAGGCGGCCGCCGAGCAGACCCAGAGCATGGCGAACAGCGCGCCCAGAAGGCGCCGGCGTCGTCGATCAGCTCGTCTCGTCATCATGGCCGTCACTTGAACATGCGCGAACGCGTGAGGAACCAGGTGACGACCATGGACAGCGCGATCGAGATCACGATGATGATGAGGAATCCCCATTTGCTGCCGGTGAACGGCATGCCGAGCATGCCCTCCTGGAAGTTCATGCCGTACATGGAGAAGATGAGCGTGGGGATGGACAGCGTGATGGAGATGATGGTGAAGATGCGCATCACGTTGTTCAGGTTGTTGGACACGATCGAGGCGAACGCGTCGGTCATGTTCGCAAGAACGCCGCTGTAGATGTTGGCCATCTCGATGGCCTGCTTGTTCTCGATGATCACGTCGTCGAGCAGGTCCTCGTCGTCCGGGTACTGCTGGATGCGCGCGAGCGTGGTCAGCTTCTCCATCACGATCTCGTTCGATTTGAGCGAGGTGGTGAAGTAGACCAAGGTCTTGCTCAGTTCGAGCAGCATCATGATCTCGCGGTTCTGCATCGCATGGCGCAGCTTGAGTTCGAGCTTGTCGCTCTCGCGGTCGATGATGCGCAGGTAGCGCAGGTAGGTGCTGGCGTTGCGGTACAGGATCTGCAGGATGAACCGTGATTTCATGAACGTGTTGAACCCGCGGATGGTGCCTTCCATGAACGGGTGCAGCACCGGCGTGTCCTGCATGCACACGGTGATGATGAGGTCCTCGGTGACGATAATCGACAACGGGATGGTCTCGTACCAGTCGCGTCCGCCGCGCTCCTCGACGGTGGGGATGTCGACGATGATCATCGTGTAGTCGTCCTCCACGTCCACACGCGAACGTTCCTCGTCATCCAGGGGGGCGCGCAGGTCGGCGAGGTCGATGCCTGTCTGCTGGGCGACGGTGGCGAGCTCCACGTCGGTGGGTTCGGACAGGCACAGCCATGAGCCGTTCTCGGGTTTCTCTATCTGCTCCACTTGGCCGTTAATCGTGCTGAACATCCTCAACATGTCGTCTCACCCGCCTTCCGTCGAATCCGAACGCGACGGGCGCTTCCCGACGCCGCCGCTCAAAAACCTCACATAAGAATAGTCCCTGACCCGAGACGAGTGCGCGGCGGCGGATCGGTGCGACGCCGCGACGTTGCGGAGGTCAGGCCGTGATCGGCTTCCAGGCGGCCATCGAGCCGTGTCTGAGGTCGTCCGGACCGTTCTCCCAGTCGCACAGTCCGGCGATGGCCGGGCCTTGGTTGAACCCGGTCATGGTCCAGGTGACCGTTCCGCCGGCATGGCGTTGCGGCGTCAGCGTCGTCCAGAAGGCGTTGCGCATGCCGCCCAGGTTGCTCAGGTTGTCCGGGTCCATGCCGAGCAGCGTCTCGACGGTCGCCACATGCCATGATCCGTGGCCGACGAGCATGAGCGTGGTCGGTGTCGGCGAGTCTGCGTATCGGGGGTCGTTCACATAGTCGAGCACGGCCGCCGCGCCGCGTTCGCCGGTCGCCTTGCGGCTTTCGACGCCGAACGCGAGTTCGCCGCCCTTGTGGGCTCGCCACGAGTCGTAGGCGTCGGCATGGTCGGCGCGGATCTCCTCGCGGGTCATGCCCTCCCACTGGCCGAAGCTGCGTTCGCGCAGCCGCGGGTCAAGCCGCACCGGCAGGCCGAGCAGGTCGGCGAAGGCGTGGGCGGTCTGCTGCGCCCGGAACAGGTCGGAGGAGACAACGACCATGCGGCGGCGGGCGGCGGGAGCGTCGCGGTATTCGCCGATGTCACTGCGCGCGGCAGCGTCGGGGCCGGGCTGGGCGAGCCGTTCGGGGTGTTCGGCGATCGTGGAGACCTTCGCCCAGTAGTATCGCCGCGCCAGCTCGTACGCGCTCTGGTCGGCCTGCCATTGGCCGACGATGTCGAGCGGGACGTCGATCTGCCCTTGCAGCCGGCGGGCGAGGTTATACGAGGTCCGCCCGTGCCGCAGGAACACCACTTCGTCGATCATGACTCTCCTCTTGCGTGTCGTGGCAGCGGGGTCAGGCCAGCTGTCCCAGCTCCTGCAGCTTCGCCTTGATGTCGGTGGCGGACGGCTCGACCTGGAACGCGCCGTCGGAGTAGAGCACGACGGGGATGTGCTTCTGGCCGCTGATGGCGACGGCCCGGTCGGCGGCGCCCTCCTCGGTCTCGATGTCATGCCAGGTGAACGCGGCGCCGTAGCGGTTCAGCGCGTCCTTGGCCCGATGGCAGTCGCCGCACCAGTCGGCGCCGTACACGTCGATGGTGGGCTGGGTCTCGTTCTCGTTCGTCATGTTCGATCTCCTTTGGTTTCATGCGCGCCGGCTGATTGCGGCGAACGCCGGTTCGGCTTTCCTACGCGTAGTGTCTCATGACCCGCGGTCCGTGCCGCGCGAATCGGCCATCGGCGAACACAAGCCGGCGGCACGGCAACGCAAGCGCAGACCGGACCGCCGCCATGCCAGGGGAATGACGCGTGACACGCACAGCGTCCGGCGACGCTACAATACAGCTGTCACGCCGTGGCTCGACTCAGGTCGCGCCCGGCGGGCGTCAGGATCGGAAGAGCTTACGGGAAGGGTTGCTGCATGGATAACGAACTGTTCGAGAAGGCCTCGATCCCCCGCGCCTATTTCAGCCTGGCGATGCCGGTCGTCATGAGCATGCTGGTCACGCTCATCTACAACATGGTCGACACGTATTTCATCGCGCACACCGGCGACGCGAACATGGTGGCCGGCGTGTCCATCACCGCGCCGGTGTTCACGGTGATGATCGCCATCGGCGACATCTTCGGCCTGGGCGGCAGCTCGGTGATCTCCCGCCTGTTCGGCCAGCACCGCTATGCGGACGGCCGCCGGCTGAGCGTGTTCAGCTTTTATGGCTCGCTGCTCATCGGCGTCATCGTGATGGTCCTGGGTCTCGTCTTCAGCGCGCCGATATTGTCGGTGCTCGGCGCGAACGAGGCGACGCTGCCGCATGCGCAGGCCTACTATACGTGGATCATCATCGGCTCGCCGCTCATCATCGTCTCGATGACGCCGGTCAACCAGCTGCGCACCGAAGGCCATGCCGTGCAGTCGATGATCGGCCAGGTGGCGGGAACGCTCATCAACATCGTCCTCAACCCTCTGTTCATCCACGTGTTCGGCTGGGGCGCGGGCGGCTCGGCGTTCGCGACCGTGCTGGCGAACGTGTGCACGGACGCGTACTTCGTCTGGTTCCTCCTGTTCCGCAGCCCTAACCTGTCGATTGACCCTCGGCTCATGTTCCGGCGTGCGGCCGCCGGCGGCCGGCGCATCCTGCGGCGTCTGGACATCACCGTGCGCGAGATGCTCGACATCCTCGTCATCGGCATCCCTTCTATGGTCACGAACCTGACGCAGAGCTTCGGCATCGTCATGGTGAACCTGTATCTGCTGCGCTACGGCAACGATCCGGTGGCCGCGATGGGCATCGCATTGAAGGTCGTCATGATCGCCGTGTCCGTGTTTGTCGGGTTCGCGTTCGGCGCGCAGGCGATCATCGGATACAACTACGGCGCGCGCAACATGAGGCGGCTCGCCGGCATCCTGCGGTTCTCGTACACGTTCCTCTGCTCGTTCGCGCTGGTCATGACCGTGCTGCTCAGCGTGTTCGACCGGCAGCTCATGGGATTCTTCATCGCCGATCCGAAGATCATCGCGCTGGGCGCCGGAATGCTGCGCGTTCAGCTGCTCAGCCTCGTGTGCGTGGCGATCGTCATGGTGACCACATGCACGTTCCAGTCGACCGGCAAGGCGTTGGGCGCGTTCCTGCTGTCAATCAGCCGTCAGGGCGTGGTGCTGGTCATCGTGCTGGAGGTCGCCTCGCGCGCGGCCGGCTACAACGGCGTGATCGCCGCGCAGGCAATCGCCGACCTCATCACCGCGGTCATGGCGGCGGTCCTGTTCGCCGTCATGCTGCCGGAACTGCGCACGGCTGACAAGACGGCAGGCAGGCAGCCGGGCGACGCAGCGAACGGACGAGCGGACAGCACGCCGGACGCACGGCAGGACATGTCCGAACCGTCCGCCGCGGACAGCGTCATGTGACGGACCGTACTCGTAGCGGTGCGTTCGGGTACGTTTCGTCAGGATTGCGCAACGGACCGTACCCGTAGCCCCCCACTCGGGTACGGTCCGTCATTTCTTTCAAACGGAACGTACTCTTAACGGTCATTCCGGGTACGTTCCGTCAATGTTTTCCAACGGACCGTACTCGAAGAACCCCGCACGGGTACGTTCCGTCATTTCCTCTCAACGGAACGTACTCAAAATACACCGTACGGGTGCGGTCCGTCATCCTGTCTGTCTCACTGCGACTGCCGTACCAGCGCGCGCAGCTGCGCGATTTCGTCGCGGTGCGTGGTGTCGGCGAGTTCCTTGGTCTCCAGGATCATGGGGAGGGCCGCGGTGCGCGGGTCGTTGACCAACTGGGCGAAGAAGCCCAAGCCGAGTTTGCCTTGCCCGATGTTGGCGTGGCGGTCCTTGTGCGAGCCGAAGCCGAACTGGGAGTCGTTGACGTGGATCGCCTTGAGTCGGCCGAGCCCGATCACGCGGTCGAATTCATCCATCACACCGTCGAAGTCGTTCACGATGTCGTAGCCGGCGTCGTACACGTGGCAGGTGTCCAGCGTGACGCCCAGGTACGGCCGCCAGCGTTCGTCCACATGGTCGACGATCGCGGCGATCTGCTCGAACGTGCACCCGCATTCGGTGCCTTTGCCGGCCATGGTCTCCAACAGCACGGGGACGCGCGGAGCCGCCCCGTCGGCACCGACGGTCTCGAACACGCGGTTCAGGCCGTCGCCGATGAGCCGGATGCCCTCGTCCGCGCCCTGCCCCACATGCGAGCCGGGGTGGATGTTGAGGTACACGCCCTGCCCCGCGGCGGCGATCGGCGCGAGCAGCTGCAGGTCTTCGGCGAGCGCCCGGACGGCGAATTCGCGTTTGGCGGGGTCTTTGGCGGCGAAGTTGTATACGTAGGGCGCGTGGGCGACGAGCGGGCCGTAGCCTTCTGCGCGGAGCTGTTCGCCGAATGCCGCCGCGCCTTCGGGCGTGAGCGATTTCGAGCGGCTGCCGTATGGCGAGCGGGGGAAGAAGGCGAACGTGGTTCCCGCTTCTTTGTGGGAGCGTTTGATGAGCGCGTTCCAGCCGCCTGATGCGGACAGGTGGGAGCCGATAGTCAGAGTCGTGGTCATGGTTGGTCCTTTGCGTGTGTGGGTGCGCTGTTGTGTGCGGCGTGTGCGGCGTGGCCTTGATGGTGGCCGCCGTGGCGTGCATGGTTTCGCTGCATTCGATGATACGTCTTTCGCCGGCGTTCGCGATTGCTGCGCGGCGGTATTCATATTGCGTGATGTCGCCCGCCTGTGGGCGATTGTTTCCTTTATCATGGGTTTCGGTATGGCCGGGTCTTGCGGTGCGAATCCGGTCGGATGCGGGACCGGCGGGGTCTGGTTCTTCGGATAATGCGTGAAAGGAGTCGGCTATGAGCGGCAAGGCGTTGATCATCGTGGATGTGCAGCCCACGTTCTGCGAGGGTGGCGAGTTGGGTGTCGTGGGCGGCAATGCGGTCGCGGAGCGTATCGCAGCATTTGTGAGGGCGCATCGTGACGAGTATGCGTATGTGGCGACCACGCAGGATTGGCATATCGAGCCTGGTTCGCACTGGTCGGAGCATCCGGATTTTGTGGATACGTGGCCGGTGCATGGCAGGGCGGGCACGTCGAATGCGGACCTGCATCCGGCGGTCGCGGCGCTTGGTGTCGAGCATCATTTCAAGAAGGGCCAGTATGCGGCCGCATATTCTGGGTTCGAGGGCATCGAGGATGATTCGGACCGTATCCAGTCGCGTGAGGAGGTGGCGGCGGCGCGTCAGGCTGGCTTGACGTTGGAGAATGCGTTGAGGTCGGCTGGCGTAACCGACGTGGATGTGGTCGGCATCGCCGAGTCGCATTGTGTGAAGGATACGGCGTTGGACGCGCGTCGGCTTGGGTTTGCGGTCACGGTGTTCGAGGATCTGACGGTGCCGGTGAGCGAGGAGCTTGGGGTTGCGGCTCGCAGGCAGATGGCCGATGCCGGCATTGCGTTGCGTGATTCGGATGCGGCCCACTGACGTGCGGCGGGCGGCGTATGGCGTGAGTGGCTGATGGGAGGTTCGTCATGCTGAGGATGACCGGTCACGTGGAGGCTGCCGACGGACAGGCGGACGGCGGCCTGCTGTTCGTCATGTTCCATGGGTACGGGAACGACGAGTCGGAGATGGTACGCATTCTTGACGCCGTGGTTGCGGTTGGCGACGGCTGCAGTGCGGATGCGGCGGCCGTGGCGCGGCCGGGCTGGCTGTCGTTCCGTGGCACATACGACCGTCCGTACATGGGCGGGTCGTACTGGTATCCGGATGGGTGCGATGTGGCCTCGCGGCGTCGCGAGTGTTCCGTGGTGGGCGATGAGGTCGTCTCGTTGCTGGATGCCTCGGCGTTGCGGAACCGTCGTCGTGTGCTCGTCGGTTTTTCGCAGGGCGGGTACCTGTCGTATCGCATGGTGCGCGAGCATCCCGGGGTGTTTGATGCGGCGATTCTGCTCAGCCCGTCGTTCAAGGGCGAGGAGGATGCTACGCCGCCGGATTCCCGGACGCGGTTCTTTCTCGCCTATGGCGGCGAGGACCGTACGATCCCCGTGGATGATCAGCTGACGGCCCGCCGCGTGCTCGACGCTTCGGGGCGGCTGGTGTTCCATGAATATCCCGGCATGGCTCATGCGATATGCGACGCGGAGATCGCCGACATCCGCGGGTTCCTCGAATCGCTGTGATAACGGTCCAGATGCTTCCTATCACATGAGGAAAACGCTCAAGTCGCATTGTGCGCACTCGCGTCCGGCAATCCCCGGATGCGAGTGCAGTCGTCGCCACTGTTGCACGATCACGCATCGTTCACGATTCGAGCGGCGATATGCTGCGCATGGATGCGCATGGCCGCGTTGGCGAAGTCGGCACACGCCTTGCTGCCGTACAATGACTCGCCGCATGGGTCCGCGAAACGCGGGTCGCCGGTCAGCGCGGTGCGGATGGCGCCCAGCGAACCTGACAACGGCATAGCGGCCATTGCTGCCGGTTCCTGCCACGAACTGGAGCCGGACCAAAGTCGGCCAGTCGTACCAGCGTTTGCCGCCGGCTGTCGTCTCGGTCGGCTTGACCAGTCCGGTCTCGTCGTAGTAGCGCAGCGTACGCGTCGTCACGCCGCTGATCCGGGCGGCCTGGTCAATCGGCCACAATCGGCAAGGATCCAGCATGTCACCTTCCACGTCGACCACGCCGACGGCGGTGTCGTTCATGCTGCCTGCCACCATATCGTGCTCGTTCATGATGCGTCTCCTTTGAGCCGAGTATGCTATGTCCGCCGCGTATCCTCAGGTGTTGCGGCGTTGCCACCAGCGTAGCCGTTTCCGCAACGTCAACCGCAAGCCGCGACATGCTGCACGACAGTAGAGGCGGATGCAAAGCGCTCTGACAGTCCATGGATCGTTTGTACACCGATAATCCATCAGCACACAAGACCACGGCCACCCGTTTTAGTACTCTGACGTTCATCATCATCGGCGGATTGCTCAATGTATGCAAAACTATACGCGATTGGGAATAGTTCTGTATACCATAGGGATATGGTTATCAGAACGAATCGGACGCTGCTCACGCGGCAGGAGGCTGCCCACCGGCTGGGAGTAAGTGAGCGGCGAGTCAGTGCGCTTTGTGCTGCGGGTCAGCTTGAATCGTTCTCCGTGGGGAACGGCACGCTGATTACGGAGGATTCCGTACGCCGGCAAGCGCGATGGCAGGGAGCAGATGGACGCCCGTACTCGCCGGACATGGCGATCGGGGCGCTATACATGCTCAGTGGGCTCGACGCGTCATGGCTGAGCCGGCAGCAGCGATATCGACTCGAGAGATACCTGGAACGGATGAACGCGGAGAACCTGACTCGTCTCACGCGACGGCGTGCGACGATGGTCGAATACTGGTGCAGGGACTCCAACCTCGCCAAGATCGAAACCCTCATTCGTCCCTCCGCCGCCACCGGAACACTGGCAGACTTATTCCGGCTGACCGCCACAGACGTGGTGGAAGGTTACGTTACCGCCGATGCTCTGAATGATGCCGTCCGGCAATGCCGATTGAAGCAGGGGACAACACCGGTACGGGTGCGACTCCGTATCACCGATACTCTTCCCGCCGGCGAAGGACCGATGCCTCTCGGCGTGTGCGCGGCCGACCTGGCAGAATCCAACGACCCGCGGGAACGCCGCGCCGGCCTGGAAACCCTCCAACAGCTGATCGAAGACCACCACCGCAAGGAGCATCAGACATGATCCCAACAATCCACATCCCCAGCACGGGCCATCCGTGGAGCACCGTGTACGCGGTCGCCGCGGCGGACATCTCGGAGTCATGGTTGCTGGCAGGCGGACTCATGGTCCAGCTGCACGCCATCATGGGCGGATTGACTGCACGCCCCACCACCGACGCCGATCTGCTCGCCGATCTCATGGCGGACCGACGCGGCATCGCCAGACTGCGCGGCATCCTCACTGCCCGCGGGTTCGAGACGCAGCCGGGCACGCTGACCGGATACACGACCCGCATGAACGCACCGAACGGCGACGTCGTGGACCTGCTGGTCGCCGATCACCTGCCCAAGTTCCTCGGCAATGACGCGACCATCGCCGGCACGCCGGTGCTGTCCATGCCGGGCGGCGCTCAGGCCGTGGAACGCAGCATGCAGGTCCGACTCATCGACGACCAGAGCGGAACCGAAGTCACAATCCGCATCCCGGACCTGCTCGGCGCCCTGATACTCAAAAGCGCGGCCTACAGTGCCGACCACGCCGGCTACGGCAATCGCCATCTCTACGACGCCGCCATGCTCGCATCGCTTATCGCGGATCCTGACGCCGAGCTCACACGCCTGCACAGCGGCACCGACAGCAAACGCATCAAGCTCCTGCACGACCAGCTCACCGAGGATTCACCTTACTGGGACAACCTCGATGAACCACACCGTCAGGATGGACTGGACACCATCGAAACACTCGCCACATGGTAAATCATTTCCTGTAGATTCAGCCGATGCCCTGCGACAACCTTGAGAAGAACGCGCCGTCTCGCATGGTGATGGTGGTGTCGCATTGAGCTACGAGCGTGGGTCGCGCGTGGAGAGGATAGCGTGGTGCCAGAGAGCCGGCGGACGAGAGTCTATGACCGGCCCCTACATTGACAGCATGTCTCTGATGGTAAGCAACTCATGCATGTCGACAATCCGATACGTGCCGGTAAAAGCCCTGCGCGTTGTCGTTGAACCCGGCGACCCACAGCGCGAGCCGATCGTTGCCGATGGCCTGTTTGCCGGCCTCGACCAGCATCCGTCCGGCTCTCTGCCGGTGTCGGTCGGCCAATACGTATAGCGAGGCCAGTTCCGCCACATCGAGACGGTCGATCGGCGGGCGTGGTGTGCGCAGCAGTTCCGCGAACCCGATCGTTTGTTCGCCTGCTTGCTGCATTGGTTATTTTGTTGCTGCTCTTCCTTGTCCCGAGCGGCTGAATCTTGTCGTTGTTTCCGCAGGCCGACTATGGTGTCCGATATGTCCGATATTGCCGAAATGTCTGGTCTAAGGTAGGCTGGGCGTAAAGGTTTCAGGAAAGGAATGGCCATGACCACATTCGAGGCAATCCCCATTTCCCAGATCGGCAAGGGATCCGCATACATCACCACGGGTGACGGCAAGGCGTACCCGTTGGATGCGGAGGAGCTGCGCCGCGCGTTCGCGGCCATCGTGCGCAACGATTCAACCGAGATGATCACCACCGGTGAAGCCGCTCAGATTCTCGGCGTATCGGCGAAGACCGTCGCACGCATGCTTGACGCTGGAGAGATCCCGTTCGTACGCTACGGCACGAAAGGCAACCGCATGGTTTCCCGCACACAGGTCGTCGCCTACCGGGACAAGTCGGAATCCCACGGTCATGAGGCGTTGGAGACCATGCGCGAGGCCGCCAGCCAAGGCGGATTGGACGACATCGACTACTCGACCTATCTGGCTAAGCACAGCTGAAAACGAGAGGAATTTGAATTGGTAGTCGCTTTTCTCGACGCGAACATCTTCCCGCACACCTGGCTGACGGATGTGCTGCTCACGTTCGCCGACCACCATCTGTTCGACCCCGAATACTCCGACGACGTGCTTGAAGAAGCCCGCAGGGCATTCGTCGATGACCTCGGCAAAGACCCTGCTTGGGTCGACTGATATCTGTCCGCCATCCGCAACATCAAGCCGTATTATCTCGTCTCCTCCATTCCGGAACTGACCGGTGAGGTCGTGTTGCCGGACGACGGCGATCGGCATGTGGCGGCCGCCGCCTATAACGGCGATGCGGATGTGATCGTCACCTTCAATCTGAAGGACTTCCCCGCGACCAACTCGCCAAGATCGGATTATCCGCCCGCCACCCCGACGTGTTTCTGACCGGTGTCGCCGAGGCGTATCCCGAACGCGCGGTCAAGGCCATGACCGAACTGGTCGCATCAAAGAAGCATCCACCGCGCACCATGCAGGAAGAACTGGAGCGGCTTGAACATTCCGGTATGCCGGGATTCGCCCGTATGATGCGCGGACTGATGAACGGACGGGCTCAGACTTAAAATCGCTCCATCACAAGCCGATCGTTGCCGATGGCCTGTTTGCCGGCCTCGACCAGCATCCGTCCGGCTCCCCGCCGGAATTCCAATACTCTTCATGAGTGCGTCGCCATTGATCAGTCCGGCGGTCGCGTAGCCGTGGCCCCGATATTCGCGGGCGATGCCGTAGCCGATGTGGCCCGGTCCTTCGCGCAGAAAATCGGTGAGACGGTGGCGCAGGTTGAAGATGCCCACGTACTCACCCTCATCGTTGACGAGAATGTATTTGGTGGCCGGCACCCAACCGTCGGGCAGGCCGATACCTAACGCTTCGTCGCGCAAACCCTCCACATATGCGGCGAATTGCTCACGGCTCATGCCGGCCGCGGGGTTCTCGAATCCCGTTTCCTCCGCCGGGAACTTCGCGAACAGGTCAAACGCACGCGCCCGCATAGGGCAAAGCTCTTCTACGCACGCCGATTGTCGTCATCTTCATCGTTGCCGCTTTGACGCAAATCGCGTCGCGCATAATACTCACGAGCGGCATCCACCAAATCACGGATGGAGAAGGCGAGTATTCTCGCTTCGTTCAACGTCACGGCACACACGGAATCGGCATGCTCGACGAGAAATCGCTTACCGAAGGATTCGAAATCGTCGTAGCGGTCGAGTTCCACCGTGTCAAATGTCACCCATTCGGTCGTGCGTTCGCCGGTTACGGCATCGACGCGGCCGACCGGTGCGGTCTCCTCGATATGCGGCCGGCCGATTGTGGACTCCGCGTAATGAATCGCGGTGCATGTATCAAATCCGGTGCCGAGAAAGAGCACTTTGCCATCGATTTCGTAAAGACGCGAGAGCGGACTATGTTCACCGAACGGCATGTCGTAATCGCGATTGTTCTCGCCTCCGCATGGGCCGCACAGCCAATCAGCGTGACGTCCCCATGCGCTCATCGAGTACAGCGGGTGACTGCTCCGTCTGGTACCGGGAAGCTTGCGAAAAAACTCCGGCATACGTCCGATGCCGCGCACGGGCGTCGTCGCCGGATCGAACGCCGGCAGCGCGGCGCGCACGACGTCAACAAGATCGGGACTGACCGGCGGCGCCGCCCAATATCGTGGATCGGACAGATCCGTGGTCTGCGCGGGCATCATGATGTCGCCGTCATACAGTACGCCTTTGAGCACATCAATCACGGTCTGTTCGCCGCCGGGAATGAAGCCGAACGCACTGAGCTTCGTATGTACGATGCACGAATCCGTCGGATTCAGTCTCACGGCGAGCAGCGCATCACGAAGTTGAATTCCGGTGGTGACCGTCGTGATCATTCGCTCATTCCACGTCATATAGCCGTTTCTCCTTTTCCAAGCATGACAACGGAAACTCGAGTCCGCCATAGAGCCAATGATGGCATGGTCTTATCGTGACAGCCAATCGGAGGGGTACTCGTCAACCAAAGACGACATGGGGCGATTGCTGACTGTATGGTTATTCGCTCTGTCGAGTCTTACATTTATTGACTATTGTCATACGAACTTATACTATTGTCTTACGCAATGATGTTTGGAGGTTTGCGATGAGTATGGCATCGGTCACCGTCCGCGTGGATGCGGACACCAAGCAGAAGGCCGCGTCCATCGCCGAGGATTTCGGCTTGGACCTGTCCTCGGTCACCCGTGCGTTCTACCGGCAGATCGTTCGCGAGAAGCGCATCCCGATCAGTCTTTCCTATACGACCGTGCCGGACGAAACCATGCAGGCGCTGGCAGAGGCAAAGAGCAAGATTGCCGACGGCAAGCCGCGGTTCCACGACGCCGACGCCATGTTCGATGCGCTGGGAATCTGACGGATGCTCAAACCGGATTACACCGCAGCGTTCCAGCGGGACGTCAAGAAGCTCAAACGCAGGCACGTCGACATGGCCCCGCTCAAAGAAGTCATACGGCTGGTGCTTGAAGACACCGCGCAATCCAAGGAGACACTGAGACGCAGGCACCGGGCGCACATGCTCACCGGAGACTTGACTGGCGTGCTGGAATGTCATATAGGCAACGCCGGCGACTGGCTGCTTCTATGGATACGCGATGACGGCACCGCCGTGTTCATGCGCACCGGCAGTCATGAGGAACTACTAGGCAAATAACCGTTCTGCTGAGGACCTCACGCGTCCGTTCGATAAGGCGGCCGGTATTGCCAATCCCCGGGAGAATCGTACCGCGGCGCTGTACGACGTGATTGCCTTTTTCATCAGAGCATTGGACACCGCACGACCGTTAGTCTAGGACTGCGCGGCTTGCGCCACATAGGTTCCTCGCTCGGCTATCAGATCGACCAGCCGGGTGTCGATGCGGTCGATATTGGCGCGTACTTCATCGAGGCTTTCGCAAGTATGAATCGGTTCCACAATGCCGCTCCTCAAGGTTATGGTGTGCAATCAGTTTTTCGGTTTGACGGCCGGATCACCAACCTCGTTCTCATTCAAGCCAACGGCGGTGAGGAAACTGTCCTTCAGATCACTACCGTCCATCTGCCAGCGACGATTGTTAATCGTGACGGTCGGCGTGGAGAAACCATTCTTACCCGGCGCGTAAAGCTCCGGGCGAAGGATTGTATAGTCGTCCGTCGCCTTCAGCCATGCCCGGTACCGGTATCGGCCGTCAAACGCCTTATCCGCCGTCGTCTTGTCCACGCCGGAGTTAATCGCCTGCTGTTTGAGCTGGTCGTCGGTCACGCTACGGTATTCGCCAAGTTCGCCGGGTTGGAAGTCCTCGCGGTAGATGTTCATCAGATACCCGAGCAGATGATCGGGGTTCGGGTCCTGTTGCGCGATTGTGACGGCCGCGTTGAACGCACGGGTCGAATACTCGTCGCTGCTTTTGTAATCCTGAAACGTCATGAAATGCAAATCGAGATTGATCTGCCCCGCATCCAGCATGCGCTTAATCGTCGGATCAAGCGTACGGCTCACCAGCGCACACCCCGGGCACAACGGTTCCAGATACATGCCGACGGTCGGCACGCCATCGATCTTGCTGCCATACCCGTTTTTGGAGATCAGGATGCCACCTTGGTCGTTCGCGAGCGACGGTTTGACCTTGACCTTACGCAGAGCATCATGTGCGGCCTGTTCCGATTGCGGGGTGTCCATCGTCGCGGAACGATTGGCCGCCATGCTGCGATACAAGGCAACGCCGCCCACGATCAGCAGGACGGCGATGATCGTGACGGTCAACATTCCGATGATGGTCTGCTGACGGCGCTCCGCCACCGAAACCGCCGTGTCGTTGCGAGAATCCTGCCGTTGCGTATTACTGCGTTTCACCCCTCCATTATGATCATTCGCGAAAAATCGCGCTAATCGAAGAGATATCTGTCAACTAAAGACGACACGAAACGGCGGTAATCATTGCTTCCCAGGGTTACTCATCACAAAAAACAAGCAGTTTCGCATCGGGATCAGAGTCTTGGTCTTATGCCTGTGATTCCAAGTAATGATTTCTAGCATCGAGATTCGCGATGATCCCGCAGATGACAAGCCAAGCGATGAGGATGACGGCAAGGGCAAGGAGCATCCACCACCAGATCATGCTCATGGTATTGATATCGCGGGTCGCGATCATGCCGACTGCCACGTCTACCGGCATCAAAGCGACCAAAACGCCGCTACCGAGGAACACGAACGCGTATTTGCGGTGTATGTATTCCCATGTCTCGTCCGATGCGATGGTCCAGCGGGTCTTGATACCAATTTGGTAATTCCTCTC
Source organism: Bifidobacterium leontopitheci (assembly GCF_009193355.1). Classification (GTDB taxonomy): domain Bacteria; phylum Actinomycetota; class Actinomycetes; order Actinomycetales; family Bifidobacteriaceae; genus Bifidobacterium; species Bifidobacterium leontopitheci. The sequence goes on along the minus strand of NZ_WBVT01000005.1, from coordinate 79,794 downwards.
TAACCGGCCATTCTTCGCATCCCAATACGTGGAGAGGCACAACCGAACTGACCATATAAGCAAGACGATCAACACAAACAGCATGCTCTGAATCCTTTCCCACATTACGCCAGTTTAGAAATGGTTAAACTGCGAGCATCGGCTTATCTAGAAGCCCATCAAAAATGGTGGCACTTATTCAATTCTTTGACGATGATCGAAATCACTACATACAACGTGCAAGCCAATGCTAGGCCCCACGCCAGATAACCCAGCCATGTAACGTCGAATAGCAAGGCGATAGTGAACATGTTGACGCACAGGTTGATGCAGATAATGAATGTTATCTTCGCTGCGATAGCGTCGGATCTATCGGCGAGTAACCGGTCATAGGCATCCGGCTCCAGCTGTTCGGCCACCTTGCCGCGATATGCGAATCCTCCCGCGGCAAGTGAGCCGGCACCCAACAGGAGAAACACGATCGCCAGCGACCCGGAATTCCAGAACCATTCCGTAGTCCATCCGTACTGGATGAGACCGCATATGGCCAACACAACGGAATACAGCGCAAGGGTTCCCGCCGCCGCGAATAGACGCCATCGTCTCTCGCTCATAATCACACGTCTGCCAGCAGAGCCTTGAGCAGTGTTATCAGCCATGGCCATCCTCCTCTTCGAGGTTCGGTACCCTTCCCATACATCCATGATGACTGGAGAAGGAGAAGCGCGCCACCTGCACGAATCTTTGTCAACAAAAGACGACAAAGGTGACGTTCATCATCATTTGAACCCGTCTGCGATATGACTTCCATAGTGACCCGCATCGTGCGCACGTGCAACATGTTGTCAAGCAATCGCATGACAGTGGGATTGGGAGGTCCGGAATCGTAGGTCTGCTGGTCTTACTGTTGAGACGAATCGGATGGCAAGGTTGCGTGCAGAATCCACGTGCCGTCTTCGGCGGATGTATTGATTGAGCCGCCGAGAGTGGCGAATCGCGCGCGGTGCAGGGGCAGTCCCTTGCCGGAGTGAGGCTTGTCTGGCAATAGAGATTGCGTGGCGATGTCGTTGACTTGATCGACGGCTAGGCCATCGCTATCGCGGCGTACGACAACCCGATATTCACCAGAGGGTTCTCCATGTACGGCGATATTGGTGTACAGCTCACGTAACAGATCGATTACGGCGGATTCTCGCTCGCGAATGACGCTGTCCGCATCCGTTGGCTCGCATTCTGGCAGGTTGTCGATCATCGTGGAGTCGCCGGTGAAGCCAAGTTGAGCAAGATACCGGTCGCCGTGTTCCAATACGTCGCGAACGCACTCGGGAAACGATGCACAAGACAAAGACGCTGCAGTTGAACTTCCGGCTTCGATATCGTCGCCGGTACGCGTAGTGTCGCCGTCACCGTTCCCGTCGAGCATGTTGATGACCGTGCGCACCTCGCCGAGCGTGTCGATCGTGCGTTGATACAGGTCATCGAACAGCGCAGCATGTTGCTCATTGTTCGTCGCACGTGACCGTTCGTAGTCCAAGCGCATGGCCATGTACGCGAGATCGCTCGTCACCGCGTCGTGGATCCGACTCGCGGCCCGCGCGTCGCGGCGCATGGCCTCCACCCGATCGCGCTCCCGTTCGTAGCGCAACCGGTCCTGTTCCGCCTGCACGGCCGTGGCCCTCCATGACATCGCACAGCCGAACGCATACACGACGAAGAACGACACCAGCAGTATCACGTAGTCGCCGAACGGGATGCCGGCGCGAGCCGCGACCATCCACCGCGTTGCGGCGATCAACGGCGGCATCAGCCACCACCATCGTGACCTTCCATACCGGCCGACCGCCGCCAACGCGACCCACATGCCATAGAACAGGCTTGCACCGCTCATATCCGGCAGAAACGCGCACGCCACATACGTGACGGCGATCGCCACGCTCATCGGCAACGGATAGAACGGCAGCACCAGCAGGCACAGGATGTGCACGACCGTCAGCACCGTGGTCGCCACGAGCTGCGCGGGATACTCGAACATCTCCAACACCGTCAGCCCGGCGGACAACAACACGACGCACCACATGACCGGCCCCACGCCAGCCGCACGGACACGCTCGCGCGCACGACGAACTAATTCTGCAACATCAGCCATTCGGCCACCGCCTGCGTCCGATTCCGCGCGCCCAGTTTCCTCGCTGCACGCATCACATACGTCTTCACCGACGACTCGCCAACGCCAAGCAGCTCGCCGATTTCACGCGAACTGCGGCCCTGCGCGCACAATCGCATGACCTCACGTTCGCGATCAGTCAACGACGCGACAGCCACGGCTGCAATCGCAGGGCGCGTAGCGGAACCGTCATCAGCGTCGGTCTCGTCGTGCTTCGCGAGCAACGCATGCGATTGGACGGCGGCCAGCTCCGACACGTACCGGGTGCGCGGCGTGCGCCCGTTGACCAGCGCGACCGCCGCGTCGCAGATATCCGGTACCTGCGCCTTGTCCATCACACACTGCGCGCCCGCGGCCAGCGCGTCGGCCGCGTAATGCTCCAGCGAAAACGACGTGACGCCGATCAACACGACATCGGCCGTCGCCGCACGAACCTGACGGCACACCTCGACGCCGCTCAATCCCTCCAGTGACATGTCCACCAGCAGCACATCCGGCCGGGAGCCGGCCGATAGGCACCGGTCAATCGCATCCCGGCCACGACGGCACGCCCACGGTATCTCAACTAAGGGAAGCTCCCGATGAATCAGCAGCATCAGCATCTTCAGCGTCAACTGATCATTGTCCACTATGGCGAGGCTGAACCGCTCGCTGTCGTACATACTCACCGCCTCGCCGCTCATATTGCTGTATCACAGGATATAGTAACCATTCCGGACCGTAATCCCGCGGATTGAACCACATCAGAACAGGCTCGGCGCAGCAACCTGCCGCAGCGGTCGGATCAGCGAGCGCCCGTTGTCCGCCGGTCCGAACGCGGCGACCTCGTGGAAGGCGAGTCTTCGTGACAGTTCGACGCCGCCTGCCTGCATGTCCGCGACCAACGTCGCGCCGTCGACCGTGCGGTCGAGCCATGCGGCGGTCATGTCATGCGGTACAAGCAGGGGCATACGGTCGTGGACCGTGGCCGGACCTGCCACCGCCTGACAGGTGAGGATCGTCGCGGTCAGCAGCCACGGGAGCCGGCTGCGCGGGGGACGCCACCAGGAGAACAGTCCTGCCATGAGCAGTGGCGCGTCGTCCGGCGCGTGGAAGTAGTACGGTCGGCGGCCATGGTACTCGTAGTATCCGGAGGCGGGGATGATCGCGCGCATGGACTTGGCCGAGGCCGCGAACGTCGGCTTGTCGCACGCCGTTTCGACGCGCGCGTTGTACGTGGGGTATGGCAGTTCCTTGCCGCCGCTCCACGCGGGGATCAGCGACCAGTAGGCGCCGGCAAGGTGACGCCGGCCGCCGGTGTCCTGGGCGACGATGCCGATGGTCTGCTTTGGTTGAAGATTGTATGACGACTGCGGAAGGGCACTTGAATCGGCCTGTCCCTCACCCACGTCGAACCGTGTGGCGATCGCATCCCAGTCCAGGTCGGCCGCAAAGCATCTGCACATGCCGTCAGCGTATCACCGCCGACGCCGGCTCAATCAATCCGGTTCGCGTCGATGATCCGGTCGTCCAGGAACCAATAGTCATGCGGGTCGCCGCGCAACGCGCTGAACGGCACCGGCTGCACGCCCGCGACAGCGGCCTTGTCGAGCAGGTAGCGACGGATGATCCACGGGTATTCGAGCACGCCGGACCGCAGTCCGACGATGCGCTCGACGGTCTCGCCGGGAACCCCGAAATCCGCGCCGATCCGTTCCGCGGTCAATCCCAGCAACGTCATGTTCTCACGGAACTCACGGATGGTCGCCTTACGTTGTTCGGTCGTCAACGACATGCCGCACTCCCCCTATTCGCCTGTTGGATTCGTTGCTCGCGCAACCATGGTCGTACGTCGCCCCGACCTCTCAGCCGTGAGCGGAATGGGCTCGTCTGCGGCCGCCCACGCGCGGGAGAATGGTGGAGATGCGACTGCGAGGGCCACGGTTCTTGGCCTGCTTGGGTGGCCGGCTCATGTCCGGCGTCTGGGCGGTGCGCATCACAACGATTTCATAGGCACGGCAACATGCAAGGAAAGGACGGCATCATGACCGATCAGCGTGTGAAGGTTGGCGGCAGCGACCTGGAGGTGTTCCCGCTGGTATTGGGCGGCAACACGTTCGGTTGGACGAGCGACGAGGCGACCAGCCGCAAGGTGCTGGACGAATACGTCGAGGCCGGCGGCAATTTCATCGACACCGCCGACGTGTATTCGGCGTGGGCGCCGGGCAACGCGGGCGGCGAGTCCGAAATCATCCTCGGACGTTGGCTGGCCGTGCGCGGCAACCGCGACAAGGTGGTCGTCGCCACGAAGGTGAGCGAACACCCGCAGTACAAGGGGCTGTCGCATGACAACGTAATCGCCGCGGCGAACGAGTCGCTGCTGCGGCTGGGCACGGACGTCATCGACCTGTACTACGCGCACTTCGACGACAAGTCCACGCCGCTCGAGGAGACGGCCGCCGCGTTCGACGAGCTGGTCAGGGCAGGCAAGATCCGCGCGGTTGGCCTTTCGAACTATACGGCCGACCGCATCGAGGAATGGTTCCGCATCGCCCGCGAGCACGGCTACGCGCTGCCGGTCGCGCTGGAGCCGCATTACAATCTCGTCACCCGCGGCAACTACGAGCGTACGCTCGCACCCGTGGCCGCGCGTGAGAACCTGGCCGTGTTCCCGTACTTCTCGCTGGCCGCCGGCTTCCTCACCGGCAAGTACCGTTCCGCCTCCGACGCGGAGGGCAAGGCGCGTCAGGGCATGGTCGCCGACTATCTGACCGCTGACGGCTTCGCCGTGGTCGACGCGCTCGACGCGGTGGCCAAGGCGCACGGCGTGGCGATTGCGACGGTCGCGCTCGCCTGGCTGCGTCACCGTCCGCAGGTCGCCGGGCCGATCGCCTCCGCGCGCACGCCCGAACAGCTGCCCGCGCTGCTCGATTCGGTCTCGCTCGAGCTGACCGCCGATGAGATCGCCACGCTCGACAAGGCGTCCGCGCCGTTCACCAAGTGACGGCGTCCGGCCACCGACGTTTCGCCGCTTGAGGCGCCAGATTGACAGTCCGGGGGAGCACCAGCATATGCCTGGTGCTCCCCTGTTTGTCGTCATGGAAATCAGACCGTCGGTTTGCGTTACTAATCATGCCCGCGCACAGTCGCCATAAGTCACTGTCTCCGCATCCAGTCGATGATGCTCCTGCCCCGATGCCGTCGCGAATCCGAGGGAATTCATTCACGCTCGTCACGGGTCCTCGGCCAGTTGTCGGACAGTGAGGAGAATGCGGCAAACGCACAATCGATTGAACGCACAGGCGCCCTGACAATAATCGATGCCGCTGGCATTGCTCAGTCCGGTTGCCTGCCGTAATCCCTGATCGACGGCGTGGCATCCATTGCGTCACGCTGCCCGCCCGAGCGTAGTGACGCGTCATCGAAACCCCTTGCAAATACTGGAGTTTCGCACCTGTATCACCGTGCACGGGCGAGCAGGGTGACATGAAAGGAGCTGCCCGCGTCGGCCTTGCCGTCGATCTGCACGCATTCCGCATGCAACCTGCCCGCATGCATCGCCACAACTTGCATGAAAGGCCTGTTTTGTCGAGTCGTGGCACGGCTCCTTTGCCCGGCACCCCTCAAACCGGCCGATTCCTTGCCATAACTTGCACGAACGGCCCATTTTGTCGAGTTGTGGCAAGCTGCCGTGCCACAACTCGCCCATCAGGCCGTTTCGTGCAAGTTGTGGCAACCTCGACGACGGACCTGGCGAATCGACCGCGGAATGTCGCGCGGCACGCCCGTCCGCGCAGCCGGCCGTGCCGCGGTCAGCCGCGCGTGCCGCATACATGTACGTCCTCGTCGCAGGCGGCAGTATGTGAAATGCCGGATCATGGCGTTTTGCCGCTTTGCGGCGGAGTATCATAAGCCATAACAATGCTGTCGCGAGTGACGGCAACCAGCCATCCACCACAACGCACCCGCATCATCGGTCATAGGAGACTTTCATGTACAACGTTCTGATTTCCTTCGCATACGACTAGTACGGCCGGCAGCATCGCCGTCCGTCTGTTTCTTCCGTCGCGCCGGCCGTTCGGCCCGCGTGACATGTCGTTATGCGAATCATCAGAACGAATCCCGCACCGCGAGCGCCAGCATCGACTCGCACAGCCTGGTTGCCCCAGCCTTCAGGCACCCAGCGCATCGCGGTTCCGGGATGATCATGAACCGAGTTTCACCATGAACACCGATACCATTTCTCCCACCCACTCCCCCGACACCCATCCCCGTTCCCTGTGGCGCATCCGCGCGTATCGCAACTGGTTCGCCGCGGACACGGCCGATGTGGTCGCCGTCAGCCTGCGCACGTTCGCGATTCCCCTGGTCGGTCTCGCATTGTCCGGCTCGCCGTTCGTCGCCGGATTGCTCGTCACCGTCGAATCCACGATCGGACTGGTCCTCATGTCCGTCGGCGGCGCCATCGCCGACAGGCATGACCGCCGCCGCCTGATGATCGCTCTTGGTGTGACCGGCATGCTGCTGTCCGCGGCGACGACCGCGCTGCTGGCGACCAGCACCATGACCACGGTCATGTTCGCCGTGCTGGTCGCCCTGTTCGCCGTCATGAACGGCCTGCTCGGCCCGTCCAACGACGCGATGCTCAAGTCGCTGGTGCCGATGGACCGGTTCGCCAAGGCGCAGGCGATCCGCGAAGCGCGCGAATCGTGTGTGGAACTGTCCGGCGGCGCCATTGGCGGCCTGCTGTACCGGGTCGCCGGCTGGTGCACGTTCCTCGCTTCGGCCGTGCTGTACCTGATTGCCGCCGTCACTGCTGCCGTGCTGCCGAAACGATCCCCGCAGTCCGGAACGGAGACCGGACAGTCCGGCGACGGCGATCGGCAGGAAGCCGCGCCGTCGTTCCTCGCGCAGTTCGCAGAAGGCTGGCGTTGGACATTGTCACGCAGGACCATTCTCGCGGCGATTGCGCAGGGCGCGGTCGTGAACATCGCCTGCTACGGCAGCATCGTCGGCGTACAGATCATGCTCGCCCAGCATGGCACGGACGCGGCGCTCATCGGCCTGGTCGGCACCGCCACGGGCGCGTGCGCCCTGATCGGCTCGCTGATGGCCGGATGGCTGGTGGACCATATCCCGACCGGCCGTCTCATCATCCTCGCGTTCGCCGTGCTGACTGCCGCGATGATCCCGCTGCTGTTCACCAGCTCCTATGTGGTGGTCGTCGCCTGCATGGGCTGCACGTCGCTGTTGTTCCCCGCGTTGAACGCCGGCGAGCTCGGCTTCATCTTCGGCCGCACGCCAGACGACATGCAGGGTCGCGTCTCCACCGTGTTCGAGACGACCATCGGCGTTCCCGGCGCGCTCACGCCGGCGCTGGTCGGCTGGCTGCTGCAGGCTCCGGGCTTCGGGTTCCGCGCGGTCATGATGCTGGTCGTCGTATGCGCCACGGCCGGCCTTGTGCTCGCCTGCATCACCCCGACGCGGCATATCCCGCTGCCCTCGCAGTGGGAGCAGGCCGAACTGTAGTCGGAACGCGGCGGCTGCTACCATACGTGTTCTGCATCGCATTCGTATGAAAGGACCACATCATGCAACGGAAGATTGTGACCGATCCGGAGTTCCTGAGCCAGCCCTCCGTGCCGGCCACCGAAGCGGACCTGTCCACGGCCGTCGACCTTGCGGACACGCTGGCCGCGAACCGTGAGGTCTGCGTCGGCATGGCGGCGAACATGATCGGCGTGTCCAAGCGGATCATCGTGTTCCGCGACAAGTCGATCGGCCGGGACATGACGATGTTCAATCCGCGCATCATCGCCCGCAGCGAACCGTATGAGACGCAGGAAGGCTGCCTGTCGTTGGACGGCGAGCGGGCGACTACCCGGTACCGTCGCATCACGGTGACGTATCAGAACCGTCGTTTTCGCGAGTTCACGGCCTCGTTCGACGGGTTCACCGCGCAGATCATCCAGCATGAGGTCGACCACTGCGATGGCGTGCTGATCTGACGCGGCATCGGCGAGGTTCTGACGCGGATCCTCGGCCTGTCAGCCGGGGTGTCGCATCAAAACCGCCAGACGCCATGCTCGTCTCGGACGTTCCATTCGTCCTCATCGGCGAGGCGTCGTTCAAGCAACGCCGCCTTGGACCCCGTCACCTTGACAATCACGTCATGCTCCAGGCGCATACGCGTAGCGGCGAAGCGCTCCTCCATCGCGCGGTCCATGATGTTCAGTTTGCGGGCAAAAGCGAATCGTATGCCGAGCGTGCGCAGCAGACGCTCCAGTCGTATCAGGGAGCGCGGCTCGCCGGTGTCGTAGTCATGCGCCCATGCGCCGCCTCCGGGCAGCAGGGGGTGCGTTTTGCGTTTCAGTCCTTGGTACAGCGCCATGACCTCATCAAGGTCGCGCTGCGGGTCGACCGGCAGGAACGCCATGCCCAGCAACGTCTGCCGGTCGGAGGGGAAGCGGGTGCCGCTTCCAGCGCCCACTCCCTCGAGCATGGTGGCGATGGTGATGGGGCCGGTCAGGTCGATACGGCGCAACATGTCGTAGCTCATCGGCGTTTTCGCCCAGACCTTCAACAGCAGCGTCAATGGCACCGCGGTCTCCATGCCGAGCTCCTGCGGGAACGCCAGTCGCGCCGCCGTCAGGGGCCGCACCTGCTCTTCCAGCCGGTGTCGCAGCCAGTCGTTCGCCCGGCAGGTCGAGGTGACGAACCCCTGCTGATACATACCGCGCCGGCCGGCACGCCCGGCTATCTGTTTGATTTCCGCAGTAGTGAGCGAGCGGCTGGCCTTTCCGTCGTACTTTGTCGTCGCCGTGAAGACGACACGGCGGATCGGCAGATTCAGGCCCATGCCGATCGCGTCGGTGGCGATGAGGACTTCAGCCTCCCCTGTGGCGAAGCGTTTCGCTTCGGCTCTGCGAGCCGGCCATGGCAGCGCCCCGTAAATCACGGCGGTCGGGATGCCCCTCGCCTCGATGGATGCGGCGAGTTCGAGCACATCGGTGCGGTCGAACGCGATGAGCGCATCATCCGGCATCGGATCGCCGTCAAGCGGTTCCGGTTCCACGCTCAGCCCGGTGGCCCGCCGATGCCGCACAATCTCGATGTCGTCGCCGCACATGGCGATGAGCCGGGTGACCAGCGCGAGCGCCTCGTCGGCCATGCAGATGTGGATCTGCGGCGCATCCGCCGCGAGGATGGCCCGTGTCCATGCGCCGCCGCGCCGAGGATCGCTGATCATCTGCGCCTCGTCGATGACCACGCACCGGTAGGAGCGTTCCGTGTCGAACATTTCGACGGTCCGTGACGAGAACGTCGCGCCGAATTCTATGGAACGCTCCTCTCCGGTGATGATGTCACAGCGTAGCCCCTGCGCCCGCAGCCGTTCACCGGTCTCCAACGCCAGCAGTCTTAACGGAGCAAGGTATACGCCGTCGCCGGCGTCCATCAGCGACTGCAATGCGTCATGGGTCTTGCCGCTGTTCGTGGGTCCGACGTGCAGGATGAACCGTCTGACGCGGTGACGCATCCGGGCGTAATATCCGAACGGGTCGGATGCGGCTTGGGACACTGCGATGCACTCGCAGGCAACGGCACGCTGAGCCTTCTCCATCTCATTCTTCCGTTTGATGGATTTCTTCATCGCATCATGCTCCCTTCAGCCGAGCCGCTACGGCCGGAATCATCCTAATCGTTCCGGCCGCCACCTGTCGTCATGGTCCCTCACCGCCCTACAGGCGGATGTCCGGCACGGGTGCGGCAGGCCGTTCGTCGATCATGCGCAGTCCGGCGACGTCGGCGGCGTAGAACCGCTTGAGGTCATCCGAGAACTTGGCGAGGCTCTCGGGGTTGGAGTACAGCATGTGCCCTGCCGGATAGTAGGCGAACGCGATGTTGCCGCGCAGCAGCTTGGGCAGGCCGAGATGGTCGATGTCGTATTCGGTCTGGCCGAACGGGGTGCACAGGTCGTACACGCCGTTGCCGAGCAGCACCTTCAGCGTCGGCTGGTGGGCGATGGCGGCGGCGAGGTCGGGAACGACGTTGGGGAACGGGATGTTCTGCCCCCATGAGGATTTGGTCATGTCGGGCTGCTTGTGCCACCAGGTCCAGCCTTTGCCCGGTTCGGTGGCGTTCCAGTCGAAGTCGGCGAATCCGACGCGTTCGGGCGTGCGGTCCCAGCCGAGTTCGTCGCGCAGGTAGGCGTTGCACAGGCTCGAGTATGCGGGGTCGAGGTAGGCGTCGTCGACGACGAACGTCTCCTCGTCGTTCATCCGGTCGAGGTCGTATCCGGCGACGCGGCCGTCGTAGCGGCCGACGATCCGTTCCTCGTCGCGCAGCAGCTGCTTGCGGAAGCGCATGTCGACCACGCGCAGGTCGGAATCGTAGACGTACTGTGCGTCCAGTCCGGTCAGTTCGGCGTAGCGTGCGGCGACGCGGCGCTTGGTCTCGTCGTCGAGCGAGGCGCCGGCGGCCAGCGCCAGGCGCAGCGGTCCGTTGGCGAACGCGCGGGCGGCCTGCAGATGGTCGGCGAGTTCGACGTCGGCGGCGGCACGGCCGTGGTATTTGGCGACGGACGCGAACGTCGGGAAGTAGCCGATGTAGAACTGGTCGGAAGTGTCGAGCGTGTACGCGTAGTCGAGGATGTTGGAGATGAGCGTGATGCCGTTGAGCGCGACGCCGTCCTGCTGGAGCCGGTAGGCGAGCGCCGCGCCGCGCGTGGTGCCGTACGATTCGCCGAGCACGTACTTGGGCGAGTTCCAACGGTGGTATTTGCTCGCGTATGCCCGGATGAACGCGCTGAATCCGGCCACGTCGCCGTCGACCGACCAGAGTTCGGGCTTGGCGGCGTCGAGGATCTCGGAGAAGCCGGCTCCGGCGGCGTCGATGAACACGAGGTCGCTGCTCGGCAGCAGCGTGTGCGGGTTGTCGGCCAGATGGTACGGCGCGGCGGGCACGGGGGCGGCGTCGGGCACGTCGATGCGCTTGGGGGCGATGGATCCCATGAGCAGGAACGTGGTGGACGAGCCGGGGCCGCCGTTGAAGATGAAGGTGACGGGACGGTTCGGGTCTACGGTTCCGTCGCCGTCGAGCAGGGTGAATGCGGTGAAGAAGATGCTGGCGGCCGGCTTCACTTTCGGCGTGTCGATGAGCAGCGTGCCGACGGTCGCCGTGTACCGCAGCTCCCGGCCGTCGATGGTCAGGCTGTGCCGGGTGGTTTTCTCGTAAGGTTCCGGCAGGGTGGCCGGTTTCGCGGCCGTGGCCGGTTTCGCGGCCGTGCCGCCTGTCGTGCTGTTTGCCGTGTCCGGGGTTGTTTCGGCCATGATGATGCGCTCCTTGCCTCATGGGATGGTCGTGCGTTCGCCGCACGTTCGCCATCCACTATAGTCGCGGCGTCCGCGACGTCTGAAGCCGGGTGCGCAGGCGCACGGCGGCGCGAACGCCGTCAGATCAGGTCGTAGGGCATGCGGTGCCTGATAAACCAGAACACGAGGACGGCGATCACGACCAGGCCGGAGTAGCGCACGTCGCCGCCGAAGACGACGCAGCAGATCACCGCGAACCTGGCCGCATAGAACGCAGCTCGCCGCCAGCCGGACCGTGTTTTCGTCTCGCAGGTCATGTGCGTGTAGCTGCCGCCGAGCGTGCTGCCCTGCCGGCGCCATGGGATTATAAGCTCGAAGACGGCGAGCATGGCGAGCATCACCAGCTGGGCGTAGCCGACTGAGCCGAGCGCGCCGCCTGCGAGCATGATCCGACCCATGCGCTCGCCGGTGGCCATCGTGTACAGGGCGTCGCCGCCGATGACGATCGGCAGCGAGCAGAGCATGGCCAGGCCGTAGTCGATGAGGAAGGCGATGAACCGGCGTACGAACCCCGGTTGGGTGACGGTCGCCGTATCGGCCTGCCGTTGCGGGAAGATCCGGTCGAACAGGAGCGCGAGCGCGTAGCCAATCAGCGCGCCGGACGTGTTCCAGATGAGGTCGTCCACGTCGAACAGGCGGTACGAGCAGGGGAAGATGCCGAGCAGGCCGGTCAGCTGCAGGGTCTCGACCATGAGCGAGGCGAGGAAGCCTCCGATGAGCGCAGTCGGCAGGTGCCGGCGGAACACGCGGCGGACGATGAAGCCGAGCGGCATGAAGAACACGACGTTCATGACGATCTGCAGGATGGCCGTGACGCCGTCCGAGCGTATGTCGGCGACGAACTGCACCGGGTCGAGCTGCGGGGTGAGGTGATGGGTCGCGCAGTAGGCCGCGGGCTCGGCGGGCATCGGGTACAGGGTGAAGCACAACAGGCCGATCGCGTACAGCACTGTGCCGTAGGCGGACAACGCCGCGCCGAAACCAAGACGGTTGTCGCGATGGTAGAGCATCGCCAGCACCGGTACGGTCAGCAGGAACGACGCGAACGGCCATAACGCCACCGACACGAGGAACGGTGCGGAAAAGCTGCTGATGAAACCCATGATGTCCTCTCCCCTGATATCCATGCCGCCCGTGCGCGTCGTTCACGTACGCCGCGCGTCCGGCTTGCGCGCCTATCGTAAGCCGGACGCGAGCCGCCGCGGCATCGGCCTGATGGCCGAGATCCGCAGCCGCATCAACCCCTGAGGCTGACGCGGCGGACGGGGATGGCGCCGAAACGCCACCGCCGTCCGCCGGTTCGCTCATCGGTCGGCGTCGCCGCCGATGTCGGAGCCGGTGTCGTCGCCGGCGTCGCCGCCATCCGTGTCCTGCGCCGTGTCGAGGCTCGCCTCGCGCAGCGACGTGAATCCGGTGTCGGGGTCCTTGTAGGTCACGTACGCCCTGGTGGACAGTTCCAGCAGTTCGCCGGTCTTGCTTTCCGGCGCGGAGACGATGACCTGGAAGCCGAGTCTGGGCAGCACGCCGAGCGCACGTTTGGTATAGCGGCCGTCGGCCTTGATGAGCGCCTCGTCAAGGAACAGCGTGGTGTACGACGGCCGCAGCCGCTGCTCCATGCCACCGCCGAGCAGGTAGATGAGCGCCGCGCCGTAGACGAACGAGGTGAGCTCCTGCAATGCGCCGCCGGAGCGTCCGCCGGTCGAGGTGATGCGCTCGTCAACGCCGTCCTTGTGATGGACGAGCGCGTAGAACGAGGAGCGGCATCGCGGGTCGAGGTTGCGCGCACCGTAGCTTTTCACGCCGTTCATGTCCTTGACCTGGGCGAGCTCGTGACGCAGCAGCTCGATCATGGGGGCGATCGCGGCGAACGCCCGCTTCGATTCCCGGATGCCGTCCGTATCGCCGCCGCTGCCGGTGTCGGGGCTCTCGTCGACCGCCGCCGACGCCGTCTTCCAGTCGTCAAGGACCGTGATGGCGTGCCTGAGCTGAGAGGCGAAGACCTGCTCGGGACGGCGCACGTCGGCGTGCAGCGACAGGCTGCCGTGCCGTGGACCGAACTGCTGGCCGTCGAGCATGCGGTTGATGCGGTCGAGCTGGTCGCGGATGTCGCCGGCGTCCGTGTCGATGGCTCGTTTGACGGTCAGCAGGCTCATGCGCAGCTGGTCCAGGCATCGCCGGTACTCGTCGCCGGTGGCGTCGACCGCGGCCAGATGCGACAGGCCTTCCAGCTCGTCGAGATAATACCGGTAGTCGTCCACGTCGGCGGTCAGGGAGTCGTCGTCTGCCGCGTATTCGCGGATGTAGGCGGCCATGAGCATCTCGACGGCGTTGCGCGCGTTGTCGGCGGCGCCGTCGAGCAGTGCGATGCGGCCGGCCAGATCGTCGCCGATGCCGGTGATGGCACGTTCGGCGAACGCGGTGGCCGCCATCCCGGCGTCACCGTCGTCACGCCGCGGCTTGGACGCCGCCGCCCCGGCGCCGATGATCATGTGGGCGCGGGTCTGCGCGTCGGGCATGCCGGACATCATACGCTCGTAAGACTCGCGCAGCGCCGTGTCCGCGGTCTCGGACAATGCCGAGCCCACCGACGTCACAGTCTGCGGATCGTCGTCGGCCGCGTTCGCCCACTGCAGCCAGGCGACGGCCGCCTCGACCGCTGCGGAGGCGTCGGCCGCATGGCGTTCCGCCTCGGCCTGCAGATGTTCGGCCTGCGCGAGTTGCACGGCCATGTCGTCGCGCATCTCGGCTAGGCCGGTGGCCTTCGATCCGCGGCGAGCCGCCTCGATCGCCTCGTCGAGCTCGCCGACCTGGCGCCGCGCCTCGTCCACGTCGATGCGGTCCCATGACGTGTAGGCGAGCAGTTTCGCCAGCTCATGCTCCGCCTGCAGGCGCAGCGCGTCCTTCTTGGCGTCCTCGTAGCTTCGTCGCGCCGAGTCCACCGTCTTCCGGGCGCGCGCAATGCGATCCTGCAGCTGGGAGAGATACTCCTCGTTGACGAAGCCGATGACCTGCGCACGGTCCCTGACGCCGTACTGCCCGCGGTCGCCGGATTTGATCTGACCGTCCGGCTGCACCTGACGATCGTCCCTGTCCGTGTCGTCGATGGCATCGACGCACAACGCGTCGTACCGTTCGCCGCCGGTCTGCTGTCGCAACCAGCCGGCGAACGGCGAATCCTCGCGGAACCGCAGCTTCGACGACATCCACCCGTCGCCGCCGTCATGCGCCGTCTCGGCGGTCTCGGCCGTCCCTCGCCGCTCCCCCGGCGTCGTGTCAACGAAACGCCAGGTGCGCCTGCTCATCGCGTACGGGTCGATGGCGCTCACCTTCGCGGCGAATCCGCGCTCGTAACGGCTGTCCACCAGTATCGTCTGGCTGATCGGCGCATAGACGACGTTCATGGCCAGCCGCCATCGTTCCTCGCCGTCGCGCACGTCCATGAGCTCGGCCACGTACGGCATGTCCTCGGGGGAAAGCCCGACGGCACGGCACAGCATGGCGCGCGATTCGTCCATCTGCCGGGTGATGCGCGTGCGCTGGGCCTGCTGGAGCTCGTAGTCGCGGCTGAGCCTGTCCAGTTCCGCCTGCGCCTCGGCCCGGGCGGTGAACGCCTCGTTGCGCTTCGTCTCCAGCGTCTCCGTACGCCGCTGCCAGGAGCGGGTGAAGTTCACGGCCTCGATGCGGGCCTGCTCCCATGCCTGCGCGTCGGCGGGCATGTCCTGTCCCGCCTCTTCGAAACGCTGCCTGACGCGTTCACGGGACTCCTGCACGTCGCGCAGCGCGCGCTTCGCCGCGTCGCGCTCGTATTCCAGCCGGGCGAGGTCGCCGCCGTCCGCGCTGCGCATGCGGTCGCGGATCGATTCGATGCGCCCGCGCAGCTCTTCGGCACGACGTCGGGCGGAACCAGCCTGATCCGTGTAGGCGCCGAGCGCCGCACGGTCCGAAGGCAGCTGGGCGCGCACCTCGTCGGCCATGGCCCGGATGGCCCACCGCCGCACCGTCGCCTTGCCCGACGGGGTGCGCGGGTCGACCGAGGCGAGCGTCCCCGCACGCCGGCTGGCCTCCTCGTAGCGTCCGTATCCGTCGCGGATGGCCTGCAGGCGCGTCATGCGGCGCGTCTTCTCCTCCATGCTGCGGAAGTTCTCCGCATACCGGTCGTAGTCGGCCACGATGTCACGGGCGAGGCCCAATGCTTCGGGGACGCCGAGCACGCCCTGCTTGAAGATGTCGTCGAGCCGTGAGGGCGCGTCGGCCGACTGGATGCGCGCCAGCAGGCGGCAGGCCTCGGCGGTCAGGCCCATGACCGACCAGATGTGCTCGTGGAACGCATCCGCGCTGGGGAAGACCAGGCACTGGTCGTACACGGTCCTCAACTGTGACGGCGTGAACGGCGAGCGCCGGTATTCGTCCATGAGCCGCGGGTCCATCGGCCGGTCCCAGACCACGTATTGGCGGCGCACGTCGCCGCGGCCGTCGCCGGGCATGAGGTACATGAACTTGCCGCAGGAGAGCACCTGGCCGGTGACCTGATTGCGGTAGGTGTCGACGATGGCGCCCCACACTGCCTGCGGAGAGCCGTTGCCGTCGCGTCCGCGCAGGTAGATCGGCTCGTCGCCGTCCGCACCGCCGCCCACGCCGACCATGCCGCGCAGGTACGTGTAGTCGCTGCGTTCGGAGCGTCCCGAGTTCGACGCCTTGTTGAACGGGGTGCCGGTCGGGTACAGCAGCGAGTTCTGCGCGTCGACGAGCGTGGATTTGCCGGATTCGCTGGCTCCGGCGAGCAGGGTGACCGGCATGTCCCGGTCCGTGGACGGCCGGAACTCGTGGTACCCCTCATACGATCCCCAGTTGACGAGGCGGCGGCTTTCCATCATCCACCGGTCGGCGATCATCTGCAGGTCCTTGGCTGCCATCGTCACTCCCCTTTCTCGTCGTTCCGGGCGGCACTGTCGTGGGCGGCACTGTCGTGGGCGGCACTGTCATTGTCGTCGCCGGTGTTGTCGTCGCCGAACAGCGGCTCGGCGAACAGCGCGGGATCGATGTCCGCGTCCCCGCCGTCGTCGGTCGCGTCCCCCGCATCCGCGGTGTCGGATGTCGCAGTGTCGGCTGTCGTGGATGAGTCGGCGTCCGCGGCGGAGTCGGACATGTCCTCGTCCGCGGTCGCCAGCCAGGTGCGTGCGAGGCCGCGGTCGAGCACGACCGGCACGAGCGGCGTGATCCGGTACATGGTCTCGTCGTCCGGCATGCGTTCCAGATAACCGTACGTCGTCATGGCGGACACGAGCGACCCGACGGTGCGCAGCACGCCCTCCTCGTCGTTGCGGGCCGCAAGGTAGCCGGTGCCGGTGGCGAGCGCCGCGCGGATCTCCTCGAAGCTGACCAGCCATCGGTCGGCCGGCTCCCCCGCGTTCTCGTATTCGAGCACGCGGATGCGCAGGAACGCGAGCGCCGCCGCCTCCTCGCGTTTGAGGCTGGTGCGGGTCTTGAGCGAGCGCATGGCTATGTCGGGGCCGGCGACCGGCATGGCGATCATGATTCGGTACCGTTCGTTGACGACGAGCTGCAGCAGGTCGTTGTTGAGCGAGCGGACCACGGCGTCGCGGTTGTCGAGGACCATGTCGTACATGGCGCCGGACACGTATCGTTCGCGTTTGAGTGCGATGGCGGCCGCGCGCGCGTCGGCCGGCATGTCGCCCGTGTCGCCCTCGAAGAGCGCGTAAGGGTTGACGGCTTCTTCGCGCGGCTGCTGCGGGTCCTGTCGCACGTCCTGCCGCGTGTCTTCCGCGGCGGGCGTGCGCTGCGGCGTTTCGTCCGGTGTCGCGTTCGTTGCGCTCATGGTCATCCTTCCTTCACGATTGCGTCCAGCTCGTCCGCCTCGGCGTATACCGGCCGCGTCTGCCAGTCGCGTGTCAGACCGCCGGCTGAGATGCAGTGCCAGGTCACGGCGGGCTCGTCGGGGTTCCATGCGCGTATGGCGCTGAGGAATCCGACAAGTTCGCTTTCCCGCCGTTCCGTTTCGGGCAGCCGGTTGAAGCTTGCGGCCATGTCGATGCGCCCGTCCGGCATGGTCGTCGGGGCCTGGCTGATGAGTCGGGCCATGCGGCGCAGGCGGGGGCCTCCGTTGACGATCATCGAGGCGAGTTCGTCGGCCGGGGAGCGTCCGGCGTTGTCCGCCGCTGTGGTGTCGGCGAGGCCCGGCGTCGGGGTGACGCTCATCGCCCTTGCCGGCCGGGTGGGCAGGGAGGCGAGCTGTGCGCCGGCGCCGCCGGTCGGGTATGGTCGGTCGGATTGCGCGGGGTGGGTTTTCGCGTCCGCGTTGACGGTCACGTACAGACGGTTGAGCAGGTCGAGCATGGTGCGGTACCGGGTGTCGGTGCGCTGACGGACGAGTCGGCTGACCGCCTCGTCGGAGACGCGCATCTGGGCACGCACCTCCTCGAGTCCCCGGTAGATGCGTGCGAGTTCGTCGCGTACCTGGTCGAGCAGCGCGCCGGACGCGCCGGCGAGGTAGGGGGTGCGTGCGATGGAGCGCAGCGCCTCGTCGATCTGCTGGCGGCCTTCGTCGGTGATGATCACCTGGAAGGCGTCCTCGAAGCGGCGTCCGCTGTCGGATTCGCTGAAATTGCGCCGGTATTCGCGGTGGTAGGCGCCGAGGATCTCGTCGACGCTCATGTCGCCGGCTTGCATGCGACGGCGTAACGCGTCGCCGTTGTCGCGTTCGGCGAGCACGAGTTCGCGCAGGTCGACGGGAACGCCGCGCAGCGTGTTGTGGATGACGGCGATGATGTCCTCGACCTGCGCGTCGGTGAGGGCTGCTTCGCGCTGGCCTTGCTGGATCCTTTTGATCTCGTGCCGGCGTTCCTTGATTTCGCGGTTGAGCAGGCGCACCCGTTCGCCCGGATCGGCGGTCAGCTGCATGCGCGCGTGCTCGATCTCCATGATGATGCTGTTGGCCTGGGCGCCGGAGAGCGTGCGCGTATCGTCCTCGAGACGGCCCAACGCCTCGATGGCGCGGTGCGCGCGGGCGGTGAGGCGGTAGAGGAACCGGTGTGAGGCGGCGTCGTGCGAGTTGGCGAGCCATGCGTAGTCGCCTTCGCCCTCTCTGGTGAGGTCGACGAGCACGCGATGCGCCGCCTGGGCGAAGTCCTGGTCTGGTTTGGGTGTATAGTCCCCGGTCTCGGCGAGTGATGACAGTGACTGCGCGAACCGTTCCTCGAGGGTCTCGCGCGGCAGCTCGCCGGTCAGCGGGTCGAACGCGGAGCGCAGCAGCGCCACGTACAGCATGGCGTTCTGCCGCAGCAGCAGACGGAGCACGCCGGTCTCGTAGACCGGACGCAGACGTTCCATCTCACGGCGTACGTCGCTCATCGTCATGCCTCGCTTCCATCCCGCTGCCTGCCGTTTTCCGCGGTCTATGGACATTAGCACAAGCTCGGGAGCAGCAGGCGTGCGCGGCTGCGCGGCACAACGCGTGACGCCGTCGCGTCGCCGGCTGGAATCGCCGCGGGGACGGGACTACAGTGGTCTTTCGAAACGTACCGGCCGTTCCGTCGAAAGGCAAGCGCAATGGACATCCTCTTCGCGACCAGCGACACCGCGTTGGGTTTTGCGGTGACGGGGGCATTGGAATCGCAGGGCCATGCCGTGGCATCCGTCACGAACCGCGACACCCTTGCCGAGGCGTGGAGCGACCATCCGCGCTTCGATCTCGCCATCATCGACGACATGGCCGACGACGGCCTCCTCGACGCGGTATGCGGGGACCTGAACCGTCATGGCGATGACGGCACGCGCGTGCTGCTCCTGTCGACGCCGCCGCGCACGCAGGCCGCGAACCGGGACAGCACGCCGTCGGTCAGACGGCAGACCCCGCTGCCGACAATCCGCAGGACCGTCGCGAACGCCGCGAAGCCGGCCATGGCGAAGCCGCGGCAGCCGGCCATGCCATCACGTGGCGGCTCACTGCCGGCATCCGCGACGTCGACGGCGGCACCTGCTGCGGCAACACCTGCTGCGGCGACGTCCCCATCGGCGTCCGTCGCGAGCCGGGAAGCCGCGCCGGACGGACCGAGGACGCGGAACCATCCAGACCTTCCCATCCGCGTCGACGCGACGATCGTCAAGCCGTTCTCCGATGCCGAGCTGCTGTCGCGTGTGCACGCGCTGTCCCAGGATCGTGACGACGGCGACGGACGCGGGCCGGGCATGCTGATCCACGGCGACCTGACGTTGGACACGCGGGCCGGGCGGGCGTTCTACCGCAACGGCGGGCAGCCGCTCGCCCTCTCCCCGCGCGAGTACAAGACGCTGGAGACGCTGATCCGGGCCGACGGGGAGTTCCTCACCTTCGACGAACTGCTGGAGACGGTGTGCGGCACCGGCGTGCTCGAGCAACGCGACATCATGGACGGCGTATTGTACTCGCTGACGCGCAAGCTGCGCAGGCTCGGCTTCTTCATCACCCAGCGCGGCCATAAGTACCGGATCCGCTGAAGTCGGCGGCGTGGACAACGCCGGGCGAGCAGCGTGACGAAAACGGGGTGCACCCGCCTTGCGGCGGATGCACCCCATCCCCATAAGTCGCGGTATATGCGGCCTCAGTCCTTGACGATGGTCTTGCCGGCGTTCGGGCCGGAGGCGAGGTCCTCGATCTCGGTGATCTCGAGCACCGGGATGGCGGCGGGCTTCTTGGTGCCCTTCTCCTCGGCGACCTTCACCTGCTCCTCGTAGATGGCGTCGTCGGTGTGCAGCACGACATTGCCGCGGAAGCGGTAGCCCTTCTTCTCGGCGAGGTTGGCGAAGGCAATCACGAGCTTGCCGTTGGCCTGCAGGTTCTTGTAGGCCTGGCCGGCGGTGCGCTCGTGGTAGGCGATGTGGTTGTCGTCGAGCACGAACAGCGACATCTTCGGGCCGAGGTCGAGCGTGCCGTCCTCGTTCTGGGTGGCGATCCAGCCCAGGTTGTTCTCGATGAAGGTCTTCATCTCGGCGGTGAGCGTTGCCATAGTGCGATCCTTTCGATGGGCGGGTTCCATGAATCCGCGGTGGCTTCGTATCAGGTCCGTGGCGGACCCTTCCAAGTTCCAGACTACGTCACGGCGTACGCGGCGCGCGCACGAATCGGCCGACTGTGAACAATCTCACCCGACCGGCGAGGTTGCGCGGCTCACCGCTTCCACGCGCGCAGCACCGAGGACGGCACCTTGGAGGCGTCCCAGCGGTAGTGTCCGGTGACGGTCATGTGCCGTCTGAACGCAAGATAGTCGTTCTCCCGTTCACGCTGGTTCATGTTGTGCAGCACGTAGGCGGTGCCCGCCTTGTCGCGGCGGTCGGAGATCACGCCGATGTGCTTGACATGCTGGAACACCACGATGTCGCCCGCCTGCCATTGCGCGTAGTCGGAGGTGTCGGTGGTGAGGGTCTGCCCGTACTTGCGGAAGAACACGTCGAGCACGCCGGTGCGACGGAAGTCGATGTTCGGGGCCGGGTTCGCCGCCACGGCCGCATAGGAGGAGGGGTCGGCGGCGATGTCCGCGTCGACCATGGCCTTGAGGTCGTAGCCGGCCTGCCGGAACGCGCGCCATACCAGATCGGTGCAGGCGCCGCGGTCCGCCGGCGGATAACCTCCCTGATAATACCCGGAATCGTAGGCGGGACGGGCTTCGGCGTCCTTGCGGGCGCCGTCGAGGATGTCCGTGTAGTCGTCGACGCCGTTGCCGTTGTAGTCCGTGGCGCTGGTCAGCCGCGGATACCGTTTCGCCGCCTCGGCGGCGGGCATGCGGGTCGCCTGACCCTCCTGTCCGTCCGACGAGAGGGCCGCGCCGCGCGTGGCGAGCGACTTCACCGCGCCGATGACGTCCGCCCGCCACACCCACAGACCTGCTGTCACGGCCGCAAGCACGACGACGGCGACCATGACCACAGCCAGCGCCCGTTTCGACGTGCGGCCGTCCTGACCGCCACGCACGTACCGTCCAGTCATATCCGTTCCGAGCCTTTCCATGAACCTACAGCGACATGCCGCTCCCTCTCCCATCATGCCACGTCCGCGCAGGGGCACCCGGCCGCCGCGGCGCGTTGCCGCGACACGTTGCAGGCCGGATTCATCCCGCTTCGTCTCTAGGATTGGAAGCTGACATCACCCAGTGTGCCGCGTGGGGACACGGCGCACAATACTACCCGAGGAGGATTCGCATGGACATCGCCGAGGCCATGGCATGCCGTCACGCGGTGCGCGACTACAGCGACCGCCCCGTCGCCCCCGACACGCTCGCCCGTCTTGGCGAGGCCGTCGCGCAGGCGAACCGTGACGGGGACCTGCACATCCAGCTGGTCGGCGACGGCGGGAACGGGACCGACGCGTTCGGCGGCTGCCCGACGCACTACGGCCGGTTCCGCAACGTGCGGCACTGCATCGCGCTCATCGGACGCGACGACGACAATGCCGACGCCGGAGACCTCGACGAACGCGTCGGCTATTACGGGGAACGTCTCGCCCTGACGGCGACCATGCTTGGACTGGACACCAGCTGGGTGGTCCTGCACGAGCCCGACCGGCATGACGGCGCATGGCTGATCGGCGACGGCGAACGCATGCCGGCGGCCATCGCGGTCGGCTATGGCACGCGGCCGGGCCGGCCGCACCGCAGCAAGCCCATCGACCAATTGGGATCCACGGAGCATGGCGGGCTTGACGACGCGCCGGACTGGTTCATCATGGGGCTTGAGGCGGCGGCGCTCGCTCCCAGCGCTTTGGGCAAGCAGCCGGTCCACTTCACGCTGCTGGATGACGGCACGGTCCGCGCGGAAGCGCTGGATGGCGTGCAGTCCGAGATCTGCCTGGGCATCGCCCGCCTCCATTTCGAGGTGGGTGCCGGCGGATTGTGCAGATTCTGCTGAGACCGTGTGACGGTTCGGCGCATTTCAGCATTCGTTCAGTTCCATTTCAACAGGTATCGGCTAGCGTCAGACATCATGAAGAATTTTTTCAAGGGCATCTCCTTCTCGTCGATCGCGGCGGGCGCGCTTGCGGCGGTCACGTCGTTTCTGCTGTCCGCGAAGATCGGCATCGCGGGATCGGTGATCGGCGTCGCCATCGGCTCCGTCGTCTCCGCGGTGTCGACGCAGATCTACAAGAACGTCCTGAGCGAATCCGGCAAGAAACTGCAGGATGTGGCAGGCGTAGGCGATTCGGGTGAAAGCGCGGAATCCGGAGCCGAATCATCCACGGAAGGCAATGGCACCGCCCGGCCTGCGTCCGGCGAAACGACGCGGGTCATCACCACGTCGGGCACCATGCCGATGCCCGCGATCCCCGCGCCGCCGGACGACCCCGAGGCCACGGTCGTCGGACTGCATGGCATCGCCCAGCATGACGGCGGCCGACGACCGCGAACCGCAGGATCAGCCGCGGCGCAGGCGGAAGGCCTGCTCGACGGGCGGAACTCGGACGCCACACGGGTCATCGGATCGTCCGCCGCCAACATGGCGCATGACGGTCGGACGGCTTCCGGTGTGGCCGGCGCGAAGGCCGCCGGCAAGAGCACCGCCGGCAAATCCAACCGTACGAAGCGCATCGCGATCATCGTCTCCGTTGTCAGCGCGCTTGCCGCAGTCGGCTTGACGGCGGCGATCATCATGCTGGTCACGCAGGGACAGGGAACCGACACGGTGGTGCGTGACTGGGTGAACCAGTCGAACACGCCGAGCCGGCAGGAACAGTACCGCCGCCCGGACACGACCACGAACGACAAGAAGAGCGACGGCACGACTGACGGCACGACCGGCAACTCCGACAACACTGATGGCACGGACTCGACTGACGACGACGGCACGACCTCATCCAACGGCACCGAGGGCTCCGACTCCGGGTCGAACAGCGGGTCCGACGGCACCGGGTCATCCGGCAGCTCCTCGTCAGGCAGCTCCTCGTCAGGCAACTCGTCGTCGAACAGCGGATCCGGGTCCTCGAGCGGCAACAGCTCGAACGGGTCCGGCAGCTCCTCGTCCAACTCCGGTTCCGGCTCGTCCGATTCCAATGGCTCGTCAAGCGGTTCCGAATCGTCCGGATCCTCCAGCTCGAATGGCTCCGGCTCGTCATCCGGGTCAGGCGGATCATCGTCGGACGGGTCGTCAGGCAGCGGATCTACAGGCAGCGATTCCTCTTCCGGCGCCTCGACGGAATCGGCGACCGGCGGCAGCTCCGGCGGCATCGGAACATCGACGGGCGGATCGGCGGCGTGACCGCCGATGTCGGGAGACGTACACGTTGGCGACGAGCGCGACACGCCGAATTTGGTCTTCATGGTGATGTGAGGTAATCTATCACTCGGCTCGAAAAGAGCCCACAAATGAAGATCGGGGCTATGGCGCAGCTGGTAGCGCATCTCCATGGCATGGAGAGGGTCAGGGGTTCGAATCCCCTTAGCTCCACGAGCAAGGCTCGTACTCAATGAGTACGAGCCTTTTTTCGTCATTGACGTTGTGGTTCCCGCATCCGCCGTTAGCTCCCACCCCACCGTCCAGCGAACCGTACGAACCAGCCCGTCCGAGTACGTTACGTTGACAATTCCCAACCGACCGTACTCGTAACTGTTGCCCGAGTACGTTCCGTTGTGATTTCCTGACAAACCGTACCCGTAGCAGCCCGTCCGAATATGTTACGTTGTGATTTCCCGACGGAACGTACTCGAACGCGGTCTACGAGTACGTTCCGTCAGCATTTCTCAACCGACCGTACCCGTAGCGGGTCTCCCGAGTACGTTCCGTTTTGTTTTCCTGACAAACCGTACCCGTAACGGGTTGTTTGAGTACGGTTCGTTGAAGATCCGCAAACCGAGCGTACCCTGGCGACGTGCGCGTCCGGAAGGCCAGGTCACCGGTGCACGTGCATGACCGGGACGTCGCGCTGCCAGATGGTCGCGTGCGGTTCGGGGTCGAGCGTCAGTTCGACGCGTATCAGCTCGTCCGGCATCGTCCCGACCGACTCGTAGACGAAATGCCGGTTCTCCAGATGAACGGGCCTCGTCCTCGCGTGCGTCAGCCACGGGTTGCGTCTGCGCAGGCTGATCAGTCCCTGGATGAGATGGTACATCCACTCCCCCGCGCGCGGCAGGTCGTCGGGCGACGGCGGGAATGCGGGGCGCACGGCATCGTCGCCGCCGAGCCGGTCCTCCTTGACGCCGCGGAACGCCTGCTCGTCGCCGTAATAGACGCACGGTATGCCGCCGACGGTGAACAGGACGGTCATGGCGAGCGCCGCGCCCGCGTCGCCTATGCGGCTGGCGATACGGGTGACGTCATGGTTGCCGGCGAACGTGAACGGCGTGAAGGTCTTCAGGAACGCGTTGTGCCGGCGCAGGCTCCATTCCAGCTCGTAGAAGTTGCCGGATTCGATGGCGCTCCACATCGCCTTCCACAGCTCGTATTGGGTGAGCGAATCCATGCCGGAGCGTGTGATGGTGTCCGCATAGTCGCCGTGGATGACTTCGCCCATGAACCATGCGTCGGGGAACTCCTCCCGCACGGCGGGCAGCACGCGCGTCCAGAACGCGGGGTCGACGGCGTAGGCGGCGTCCAGACGCCAGGCGGATGCGCCGCGTCGCAGCCAATGCTTCATGACGTCGGTGACCATCGCCGAGACTTCGGGGTCGTCGTGGTTGAGTTCGGGCAGTTCGGCATGTCCTTCGAACTTCGCGTAGTCGACGCCGCCGTCAGCGTTACGGGTGATGAGGAACATGGCGTCATGTCCGTGGCCGGCGAGCGCATCGCGGAACGGGCCGAAGTCGCGTCCTACATGGTTGAACACGCCGTCGAGCATGATGCGGATGCCGCGCGAC
Organism: Bifidobacterium leontopitheci; assembly: GCF_009193355.1. Lineage (GTDB taxonomy): Bacteria > Actinomycetota > Actinomycetes > Actinomycetales > Bifidobacteriaceae > Bifidobacterium > Bifidobacterium leontopitheci. The sequence goes on along the minus strand of NZ_WBVT01000005.1, from coordinate 54,466 downwards.
CGGCAGGCGTCCACCAAGCGGTCGAATGCGGCGTCATCGCCGAGCCTTGGGTCGATGCGGTAATAGTCCGTCGTGTCATAGCCGTGCGTAGAGGAGTCGAAGATCGGGCCGAGCAGCAGGCCGTTCGCGCCGAGTCCGATGAGATAGTCAAGCCAGGGGATGATCCGGTCGAGCCGCGGCGTCATGCGTCGATGCTCGGCCGTCGTCGGCCGTATGGGCGCGCCGGTGAATCCGAGCGGATACACCTGCCACCAGATGGTGGAGTCGTTGACGTTCATATGCACTCCTCACGTATCGTGTCCCATCCGCATCATTGCGGATGGGGTTCTCGGCACATTCACGCTCCGGTCATTGCGCGGGATAGTCCGGGTATCCGTCGCCGTCGAAATCCTGCCCGTCGGGGCCGTATCCGGCCGGAGCGTAGTAGCCTTCGCCGGCGCCCATGAACTCCCTGGTCGATACGCGGTTGACGTTGCGCGCCGCGTCGACGGCATGCTGGAGCTCCTTGCGCACGTCGAACCCGTGAATCACGTTCTTCAATGCGATCTTGCCGCCGGTTGACTGGTCCATGGCGTCGATGAGGATCGTGCTCAGTCCGAAGATCCGCTGCAGGAGCGTTCGTGTGATGGTGATGTCGACGATGCGGAACAGTTTCACCGTGTCGAAGCTTTGGCGCAGCACGCCGCTTTGCACGGCGAGCTCGTCGGTCGTCAGCGTGTAGGTGGTGAAGGTGAACGGCGTGCGGCACCAGTTGCGCTTGCGCTGCGTCCAGATGACGTCGCCGTCTGCATTGTCCTTGGCCATGATGGGCTCCTTCCCGCGGGGTGTAGGCACAGCTCCATCGTAGACCGGGGATGCGCGTTACGGCAACAGGACACGGCTTCGGCTATGGAGACGGCCGGCGTACGGCCGGTCTTCGTTCAGCGCGTGGGGTCGCCCCAGTCGCCGTTGTCGGCTGCGGCCGGACCGTGGTTGTAGTCGACGAGGCGCCAGCGCAGCGTGCCGTCGGGCATGTCGGCGGCGACGAACCGCGTCCAATGGGCGTTGCGCATGCTCACCACATCCGCGAATTCGGGGTGGATGTCGCCCAGTCCCATGAGTTTCTGTACGGTCTGCGCAATCCATGAGCCGTGCGAGAACACGAACAGGTCGGTGTCGTCCCCCGCCTGCCGGCTCCAGTATTCGAGCGCCTCGACGCCGCGCGCACCCACATGCTCCTTGGGTTCGGCGCCGTGCAGCAGCTCGCCGCCGCGGTATTGTGCCCAGGACTTGAAGTCCTCAGGACATTCGCGTTCCAGTTCGGCGAGCTCCTTGCCTTCCCATTCGCCGAAGTCGCGTTCGCGTACGCGCTCGTCGGGATGGACGGTCAACGACAACGGGTCGGCGAACGCCTTGGCGGTCGCCATGGCCCGGCTGAGATCGGAGGCGACGACGATCTGCCGGCGTTCGGGGTGCGGATGCACGTACAGGTCCGTCAGCGCCGCCGCGGTCTGTTCGACCTGCCAGCGGCCCACCTCATCGAGCGGGATGTCGATCTGCCCTTGGAAGCAGTGCCGCACATTGTATGAGGTGCGACCATGCCTCACCAAGGTGATCGAATGGACGTGCGCTTGCGTCGTCATCGCTGCTTCCTTCCCGTCAGCCGGTTCGGCCGAGCCTTGATGTTGCGTCGCGGTGGGAGCCGCTGCGTGCTACTGGTTGTCGGCTGCGTCGGTGTCCTTGGCGTCGTCCGCGGCCAGATGCGACTCTTCGGCATGTTCGAGCTGGAGGTCGACGGTCGGGCAGTCGCGCCACAGGCGTTCCAGCCGGTAGTAGCCGCGCGCCTCCTCATGCATGATGTGGATGATGAAGTCGCCGTAGTCGAGCAGCACCCACTGGGCTTCGCTCACGCCTTCGCGCGAACGCGGATTGAGGTTGCCGCACTTGAGGTACAGGTCCTTCTCGATCTCCTCGGCCACACCGAGCACCTGACGCTCGTTCGCCGCGGTGGCGACCATCATGATGTCGGTGATCGCCAGCAGGTCGCTGACATCGAACGCCTCGATGTCGAAGGCCTTGAGTCGGTTCGCCGCCTCGGCGGCGACGCGGACGGCATCGATGGAATTCTGTGCTGCGGTCATCTGATCAACGCTCCCATTTGGGCTTCCAGCCCTCGACGATATGCTGAGTGTTCTCGGAGTACACCATGGCGCCATCGGGCACCGGGTGACGGACGACGGATCCCGCGCCCGTGGTGACGCCATCCCCCACCTCGACGGGGGCGACGAAGAGGTTGCCGGCTCCCACGTGCACGTTTGAGCCGATGTGCGTGCGGTTCTTGTGCACGCCGTCATAGTTGGCGGTGATCGTGCCGCCGCCGATGTTCGTGTGCTCGCCGAGTTCGGCGTCGCCCACGTAGCTCAGGTGCGGCACCTTCGTGCCGTTGCCGATGTGCGCCTTCTTCATCTCGACGAACGCGCCGGCCTTGGTCTCCTCGCCGAGGTCGTTGCCCTGGCGCATGTAGGTCCACGGTCCGATGTTCGCGGCGCGGCCGATGTGCGATTCCTGCACGCGGGAGCGTTCGACGACGGCCTCGGCGTCCACGGTCGCGTCGATGAGCGTCGTGTAGGGGCCGACCACGGCGCCCTCGCCCACCACGGTGCGTCCCTTGAGGAAGCTGCCGGGCAGCACGGTCACGTCCTGCGCGAGCTCCACGTCATCCTCGATCCAGGTGGTGTCGGGGTCGAGGATGGTCACGCCGGCGAGCATCCACTTCTCGCAGATGCGGCGGTTGTGCGCCTTGGAGAGGGCGGCGAGCTGGACGCGGTCGTTGACGCCCTCCACGCTCAGCGGATCGGGCGCCGCGAACGCGCCGACGGTGCCGCGCGACTTCGCGGTCTCCAACGCGTCCGTCAGGTAGAACTCGCCCTGAGCGTTGTGGTTGTCGAGGTTCGCGATGGCGTCGGACAGCAGCTGCGCGTCGAACACGTACACGGACGTGTTGACCTCGTGCACCGCCAGTTCGCTGCGGTTGGCATCCTTCTGCTCGACGATGCGCAGCACGTGGTCCTCGCGGTCGCGGATGATGCGGCCGTAGCCGGTCGGGTCATCGAGCACGGTGGTGAGCACGGTCGCGCCGTTGCCGCTCTGCTCATGGAAGGCGACGAGACGGTCGAGGGTGACGGTGTCGAGCAGCGGCATGTCGGAGGCGGCGATGAGCACGGAGCCGCGCAGGTCGCGCTCACGGGTCAGCTGGGCCATCGCGCACTGCACGGCGCGGCCGGTGCCCGGAATGTCGTCCTGATGCACGATATCCACCGCGGCGTTGTACGAGCGTGCCGCCTTGGCGACCCGCTCGGCCTGATAGTGCACGACGACGGACAGGACCTCGGGGTGGAGCGCGCCGACGGATGCCATGACACGCTGCAGGAACGTCTTGCCGGCGAATGTGTGCAGCACCTTCGGCCGCGAGGAGCGCATGCGCGTGCCCTCTCCGGCTGCAAGGATGATTGCGGCGGATAATGCCATGTTGTGTGATCTCCAGTCTCGGCCATCGGCCGGATTGCTGCCCGGCCGCACTCCTGCGAACCGGGCGCGTGAGCTCCCCCACCTGGACTCGAACCAAGACAAAGGGTTCCAAAGACCCGTGTGCTGCCATTACACCATGGGGGAACGGCGAGACGAACTCGCCAAGCCTTTATTATGCCATACCTGCCGATTTCGTCAAATCGAAGCGGCAGGCGGCTTGTCCGCCGCGCGGTAAAGGTTCACGTTGCGCGGCGGCCACGGCATCACGCGAACAGGAAGCCCTGCCCGTGATGCTCCGGGTACGTGTCGAACAGTTCGGCGACGGAACCGTCCTCGAACACGGCGCGGATCGCGCTGGCGAGCAACGGCGCGATGGACAGCACGGTCAGGCCGTCCCATCGCTTCTCCTCGGGGATCGGCACGGTGTCGGTGAGCACGACCTCCTTGGCGCCGCAGTTCTTCAGACGGTCGATGGCCGGTCCGGACAGCACGCCGTGGGTGGCGACCACGGTCACGGACTTCGCGCCGGCGTCGCGCAGCACGTGGCATGCGCCGGCGATGGTGCCGGCGGTGTCGATGAGGTCGTCGACGAGCACGCAGTCCTTGCCGGCGACGTCGCCGACCACGCGGTTGGCGACGGCCTTGTTCGGCCGGGTGATGTCACGGGTCTTGTGCACGAAGGCGAGCGGGCCACCGCCGAGGCGCTGCGCCCACTGTTCGGCGACGCGGATGCGGCCTGCGTCCGGGGAGACGACGGCCACGTTGTCAAGCTGGTTCGAGAACCGGTCGCGGATGTAGTCAACGAGGACCGGCATGGCGATGAGATGGTCGACGGGGCCGTCGAAAAAGCCCTGCGACTGTGCCGCGTGCAGGTCGACGCTCATGATGCGGTCGGCGCCGGCGGTCTTGAGCAGGTCGAACACCAGACGGCAGGAGATGGGCTCGCGGCCGCGGTGCTTCTTGTCCTGACGGGAGTAGCCGAGCAGCGGGCATACGGCGGTGATGGAGCGTGCGGATGCGCGCTTGAGCGCGTCGATCATGATGAGCTGCTCCATGATGGACTTGTTCACCGGGGCGGCGTGGGGCTGCAGCACGAAGACGTCCGCGCCTCGCACCGACTCCGTGTAGCGCACGTACATCTCGCCGTTGGCGAAGTCGTAGGCCGTGGTCTCCAGGATGTCGATGCCAAGCTGCTCGGCCACGTCCGCAGCCAGCTTCGGATGCGTACGGCCGGTCACAAGGATGAGGTTTTTATCGGGCTTTCCTTCGAGGATTGCGCTCACCATGTCTCCAAACGTTCATGTTCGCCAAAGTGGACACCACATAGTGTAACCATGCACACCGACGGCAGGCGTGCGGCGGGGATGCGCACGCCCGCCGCCCGTCACCGGTACAGCCCGTGTTTGCCGATGTACTGGACCACGCCGTCCGGGACGAGATACCAGACAGGCTCGCCGTGGGTGGCGCGACGGCGCACGTCGGTGGAGGAGATGGCCAGCGCAGGGATCTCGAGCGTGTCCACCTTGCCTTCGGGCAGTCTGACGCCCTTGGGCGACGAGTAGCCGGGGCGGGTGACCGCGACGAAATGCGCGAGGTCCCACATGTGCTCGGCGTCCTTCCACTGCATGATCTCCGCGACGGCGTCCGCGCCGGTGATGAAGAACAGCTCGGCGTCCGGGTGCTGGGCGCGCAGGTCGCGCAGCGTGTCGATGGTATACGTGACGCCGGGACGGTCGATGTCGACGCGGCTGACGGTGAACTTCGGGTTCGAGGCCGTGGCGATGACGGTCATCAGATACCGGTCCTCCGCGTTCGTGACCTTCTTGTCGAGCTTGAAGACGGGACGGCCCGTGGGCACGAAGATCACCTCGTCGAGGTCGTACACCCATGCGACCTCGGAGGCGGCGACCAGGTGGCCGTTGTGGATGGGGTCGAAGGTGCCGCCCATGATGCCGATGCGCGGCCGCTCATGCCAGTTGCCGCGCGTCGACACCCGTCGGCGCCCCTCGTGCGGTTCCGGTGACAGGTCCGACATGCGCCGTGCGGGCTCCTGGACTGCGTTCGTCAGCGGTTCGGGGTCGGCCTCCGTTGCCTGCGCCGCGGCGTTCATGGCCGTCGGCGCGCTCATTGCGCCGGCTCCTGGGCGGACTGGCTGCGTGCGGCGTCGTCCGCCTCGTCCGTCTCGCGCTCGACCATGTCCGCGGTGGTGTTCTCCTCCTGCGGGTCGATCTTGCCCATGTCCTCGTCCCATTCGTCCTGCACGACGCGCCGGATCTCGGCGAAGGTGGGCAGCGGGAACCCGGGCTGGAAGAGACGCCGCGCCTCGGCGACGCGTTCGGTGATGCGGATCAGCGTGTCGGTCATGCCGTCGATGTCGCCTTCGCGCTCCATGGCGCTGAACCGCGCGATGTACTGCTCCATGGTCGTCATCTGCTCGCGCACGACGCGCATCTGCGCGTCGTCGAGCGCGACCACTTCGGGCGAATCGGATTCGGGCCAGCCGATGAGCACGGCGTCCGCATACTCCAGCGAGGCTCGCTGGCCGGCGGACGCGATGCCGTCCTCGATCTGCACGAGGAACACGTAGCGCACGATGCTGAGCCGTTCCGCGGCGACCTTGAGCACCACCTTCTGGTCCTCGACGCCGATGTCGTTCCATGACGTCACGCCGGCGTGGGCGTCCGCCGCCGCAGCCGCCGGCTCGGCCTGTTCGCTCATGTCGCCTTCCGCGCGGGCGATCGGGTCCTGGTTCCGTGTGTCTTCCATCGTCGCCTCCGAATGCTGTCGCGTGTCCTCGTTCATCGACGCACCTGCCCCATGCCGTAGCCGACCCATTTCGTGGTGGTCATTTCACGCAGTCCCATGGGGCCGCGCGCGTGCATCTTCTGGGTGGAGATGCCGAGCTCCGCGCCGAAGCCGAACACGCCGCCGTCGGTGAAGCGTGTGGAGGCGTTGACCATCACCACCGCCGAGTCCACGCGGCTGGTGAACTCCTCGATGGCCGAATAGTCCTCGGCGATGATCGACTCCGTGTGCCCCGTGGAATGCGCCGCGATGTGCGCGATCGCCTCGTCGAGCGAATCGACGACCTTGACGCCCAGCTTCAGGGCCAAGTACTCGGTGTCCCAGTCGTTCTCGGTGGCGGCGAGCAGGTTCGCGCCTTCGATGCCGGCCGAACCGATGATGCCGTAGGCCGCCTCGTCGGCGTGCAGCTCCACGCCCGCCTGCACGAGCGCCGAAGCGATCGCCGGCAGGTACTCGGCGGCGACGTCGCGGTGGATGAGCAGTTTCTCGGCGGCGTTGCACACGCCGACACGCTGGGTCTTCGCGTTGAGGATGATGGGGATCGCCTTGTCGAGGTCGGCGGAACGGTCGACGTAGATATGCACGTTGCCGGCGCCCGTCTCGATGACAGGCACCTTGGAGTTGCGCACGACCGCCTGGATGAGCCCGGCCCCGCCGCGCGGCACGAGCACGTCGATGTGGCCGCGCGCCTCCATCATGGCGGTGGCGCCGGCGCGGCCGTACTCGTCAACCGTGTCCACCAGCGCGGGATCGAAACCGTGGTCGGCGAGCACGTCGCGCACGATGCCGAGCGTCGCGGCGTTCGTCCGCTGCGCGGCATGGCCTCCGCGCAGGATGGCCGCGTTGCCGGATTTCAGGCACAGGCTCGCCACGTCGACGGTCACGTTCGGGCGTGCCTCGTAGATCATGCCGATGACTCCGAGCGGCACACGACGCTGCTGCAGCCGCAAGCCGTTCGGCAGGTTGTAGCCGCGCACGATCTCGCCGATCGGGTCGGGCAACGTGGCCACATGGCGCACGCCCTGGGCGGCGGCGGCCACGCGCGGAACGTCGAACAGGAGACGGTCGAGCTTGCCTGCGTCCATGCCGGCCTCGCGCGATTCGATCATGTCGAGCTCGTTGGCGCCCGAGATCTCGTCGGCGCGGGCGTCCAGCGCGTCGGCTATCGCATCCAGCAGTTCGTTCTTGGCCTCCGTGTTCGCCCTCGAAAGAAGCTGCTGGGCGGCGGCAGCGGCGTCGGCCTTCGCGCAGACCGCCCCGAACACGGCGTCATCGACCGTCGCCCCCTGCGACGCGGACGTGACCTTGCCTTCATCTGTATTCGTCATACCCATACCTTAGCGCAGAGGGCACCTTTCGGCGCATGCCAGGCCGCCGGACGCCGCCACCATGCGGAAGGCGCGCTCCGACTGCCCACCGATGCCGGTAGACTGGAAAAACCTTAAGTCCATGTCGCATCAAGCATGAAGGGCATCATGACCACGTTCCATTCCACGCGCAGCACCACCGACTCCCTGACCTCCAAGCAGGCGATCCGCAAGGGCATCGCCGACGACGGCGGCCTGTTCGTCACCGATTCGCTCGGCGAGACCAAGGTCGACATCGCGAACCTTGCGGGCCGTTCCTATCAGGACATCGCCTATGACGTGCTGCACGCCCTGCTTCCCGACTTCGCGGAGGACGAGCTGCGCGGCTGCATCGCCGCCGCCTACGGCGCGCAGTGGTCCGACGAGCGCATCACTCCGTTGAAGCCGCTCGGCGACGACTTCATCCTCGAGCTGTTCAACGGCCCGACCTCCGCGTTCAAGGACGTGGCCCTGCAGATCCTGCCGCGCTTCATGGCGCGCACCACGCCGGCCGGCGGCGACGCCGACGAGAAGATCATGATCCTCACCGCCACGTCGGGCGATACCGGCAAGGCCGCGCTGGCAGGTTTCGCCGACGCGCCGGGCACCGCTATCACCGTCTTCTACCCTCAGGGCAAGGTCAGCCAGGTCCAGGAGCTGCAGATGACGACGCAGACCGGCTCGAACGTGTCGGTCGCCGCGGTCGAAGGCAATTTCGACGACGCGCAGTCGGCGGTCAAGCGCATCTTCGGCGACAAGGACCTCGCGGCCAGGCTCGCCAAGGACTCGCATGTCGTGCTCTCGTCGGCGAACTCGATCAATGTGGGCCGCCTCGTGCCGCAGGTCGTGTACTATTTCTCCGCGTACGCGCAGCTGCTGGAATCCCAGACCATCAACGTGGGCGACGAGGTCGAATTCGTCGTGCCGACCGGCAACTTCGGCGACATCCTCGCCGGCTACTACGCGAAGCGGCTGGGTCTGCCGGTCAAGCACCTGGTGGTCGCCTCCGACAGAAACAACGTGCTCTTCGACTTCCTGCGCACCGGCACGTACAACCGTCAGCGCCCGTTCTACCAGACGATCAGCCCGTCGATGGACATCCTCGTCTCCTCGAACCTCGAGCGTATGCTCTACTACTTCTCCGAAGGCGACACGCGTCTGATCACGATGCTCATGAACGACCTCAAGAACTGGGGCACATACGAGGTCCCGGAGGACCTGCTCGCGAAGATCCGCCGGCTGTTCGGCTGCGGATGGGCGAACGAGGATCAGGTGCGCGAGATGATCGCCGACTGCTGGGCGAAGAACCGGTACGTGATCGACCCGCATACCGCGTGCGCGTACTTCGTCGCGCAGCAGATGCCGCGCGACCCGCTCATCCCTCGCGTGATCCTCGCGACGGCGAGCCCCTACAAGTTCCCGCGCGTGGTCAACGAGTCGCTCGGCTTCGACGCGACCGGCACCGATTTCGAGTGCATGGATGTGCTGGCGAAGGAGACGGGCACCGTGCCGCCGGCTGCGCTGCGCGGACTGGAGACGGCCGACGTGCGCTTCGACACGGTCGTGCCGATCGACGGCATGGAGGGCTTCGTGGAGACCGCCGCAAAGGCTCTGTAGTCGGTTTCGGCCTGCCATTCAGCCGGAGACCCGGTCGCGGCGAGGTTACGACGGCCCCGTCAGGACATATATCCTGACGGGGCCGTATTCGTTGTGCCGGTGGTCTGCGATGAAAACCGTCGCCCCGCGACATACATAACAAACATAGCAACCGTTATGATAATATGGTTGCTATGTTCGTAAGGTAGGGAGGGGCCATGTGGACGCAGGAAGAAATAGACGCACTGCTCGCGCCATTGCGCCATGCCGACAGCGATGACCAAAGGGTCGAGGTCAAGGAAGCGGCGGGAGGATTGCCCGCATCGTTGCCCAAGACCGTCTCCGCGTTCTCAAACGGAAACGGCGGCACCATCGTTCTCGGCATCTCGGAACGTCACGACTTCTCCCCCGCCGACGGATTCGACGCCAAGACGATTGCAAGCGCGATGGCGCAGATGTGCCGGGACAAACTCATGCCTCCGATTCGCCCGACCATCGAAGTCGCGACGTACTGCGGCTCCCCGGTGGTCATAGCGGCCATCGACGAGCTCGACCCGCTGGACAAGCCCTGCTATGTGCGCAACCGTGGCCGGTACAGCGGATCGTTCATCCGCGTTTGGGACGGCGACCGGAAACTCAGCCAATACGAGATCGACCGCCTGCTGGAGAACCGCGGACAGCCCACATATGACAAGGAGGTCATCGACGAAGCCACCGTCGACGACCTCATGCCTGACGTTCTGCATGCCATGCTGCGCCTGTGTCGTGAGCAGAGGCCCCGCATTTTCAGCGGCCTGTCGGATGACGCGGCGTTGCGCGCCTTGGGCGTAACTGGCCCCGGCGCCGACGGGTGCATTCGCCCCACCCTTGCCGGGTTGCTCGTCGCCGGGAATTATCCGCAACAGTTCTTTCCACGGCTGAACATCACGTTCACGCGGTATCAGGGGTACAGCAAGGTGTTCGCCGGGGGCGTGAAATACATCGACAACCGGACCCTTGACGGCCCAATCCCGGAAATCATCGAGGAGGCCCTTCTCGCCGTCCGCAGGAACATGCGCATCGGCGGCGTACTGGATGGTCCCCTGCGCAAGGACTCCTATGAATACCCTGAGGAGGCGGTGCGCGAGGCGGTGGTCAACGCCGTCATGCATCGCGATTATTCGCCGCTGGCCCGCGGAGGCCAGATCCAGGTCAACATGTACACGGACCGGTTGGAGGTCCTCAGTCCCGGAGGCTTGTACGGAGCCGTGACCGCGGACACCATCGGCTCTCCGGGCACCACATCCACCAGAAACCAGACGTTGGCCAAACTGTTGGAACTCACACCGTTCAGAGGAGGCACCATTGCGGAAAACCGAGGCACCGGCTTCGAACTCATTGCCTCATCATTACGGGAGAACGGCAATGGGGAGCCGCAAATCAGCAGCACCCTTACGGCGTTTCGCGTGACGTTCCGTTCGTCCGACACATCGACGCTGCCGGACAGCCGTCGCGATCCACGCTATGCCGGCTGGCAGCACCATAACGGCACCGACTACAGCGCTTCGCGAGGGCTGGACCATGGAGGGATGCCGAGGCCCGCACATCCGATAGTCGTGCCATTCCCCAGAAGCGAAATCGTCTCGGAGGACATCACGGGACAGGAGATGTACGACAGATTCATCAAAGGAACGCCTTGGCTTGAGGAGGCATACGCCCGGTACATGGGTCTCACGCCGGGACAGCCCCACGGCGGGGCCATCGTTCCCACGGTCCGCGATGAGGGCGCCGCCGAAACGACCAACGTCGTCCGTGGAAGCATCCCATTGACGTTTTCTGATTCGACGTCTTCTGACGACGATGACCGTTCGCCTTTGGAGCAGGCCTTGCTCAACCTCATCGGCGAACACGGCGCCATGGCCACACCGCAACTGGTGGAGGCCACGGGCGCTCCACGGTCAACCGTCACCTACCAGCTGCGCAAGCTTCTTGCAACAGGCGTCATCGAACGCACGCAGCCGGCCCGAAGTCCGAAACAGTCCTACCGGTTGAAAACGGCGTGAAGCCCATCAGGCAATCATCGCCCGATCATTCCGGTAGCGTTTCTTACGCCGTCATGACATCGGATACGTTCACGAAGCACGCTGCCATCGGCGCACACCCATGACGTCACAATTCGCGCGGGGCGTCATGGAAGTCGAAGAGGACGCCGTCGGCGAGCTCGCAGATCTGCGGCCAATCGGCGTCGGACGAGTCGTCATGCATGGCCCAGACCGTCATGCCGACGGACTTGGCGGATCGGATCGCCACCAACAGGTCCTCGAAGACCGTGCAGTCGGCCGGATGCACCCCCAGCCGCGCGGCGGCGAGCAGATACACGTCCGGCTTGTCCTTGCCGATGTCGTTCGCATCGTCGACGGAGACGATCTCGTCGAACAGGTCGAACATGCCGACATGCCGCAACGCCGGCTCGCGCAGCCGCGGCGGCAACGAGGTGGCCACGGCGAGCTTGACCCCTCGCGCCTTGAGATCATGCAGGTATGCGAGCGACCCCGGTTTGGCCTCCACGGTGGTGGCGTAGGCGACACGTGCCATCTCGTCCCACTCGTTCATCAGCTCCTCGGGAGTGTCCTTGAGCCCGAACCGGTGGATCGTGTATTCGGCGATGGCGCGAAACTGCATGGGCGCGACCTTCGCCATGTAATCGTCCGGCACGTCGATGCCGCGGCGTGCAAGGAAGTCGATGTCGACCTGATCCCATACGCCCATCGAGTCGAGGAGCGTGCCGTCAAGGTCGAAGATCGCGGCCTTCGTGTGTGCGTCGTTCATGATGGCTCCTTGCGGGTTGTCAATCGGCTGCGGCGATACGGGAATCGGCGAGCAGTTCGCGAGCATGGTCAAGGGAGGCTTCGGATTCGGAGCCGGAGAGCATGCGGGCGATTTCGCGAACGCGCGCGTCCTCGCTCACTTCGGCGACCGTGGTGATGACGCCGACGGCATCGTCGTCCGCGTCAGGCGGTTCCTTGGTGACGACGAACTGCGCGTCCGCCCATGAGGCGACCTGGGCGAGGTGCGTGACGACGATGACCTGCGACGTGCGGGCGAGGCGCGCCAGCCGGCGTCCCAGTTCGACTGCGGTCTTGCCGCCGACGCCGGCGTCGACCTCGTCGAAGATGAACGTCATGCCATCGTTGCCCGTGCCCTGCCCGTCCGCACGCATGTCCGCGGCGGACAGTTCCAGTGCGAGCATGAGTCGGCTCAGTTCGCCGCCTGACGCGCTTTTGCCCATCGGCAGTTGCGGCGAACCCTCATAGGGGGTGAACAGGAAGGCGATGTCGTCTGCGCCGTTGGCGTCAATCGGCTCGTCCGTGGTGCGTGGGGTGACCCGGATGGTCAGCGACGCCCCGTCCATGGCCAGCGACGACAGTTCCGCGGTGACCCGGGAGGCGAGGTCCTTCGCGGCTTTCGCGCGTGCCGCGCTGAGATTGTCGGCGGCGTGTCGCGCGTCGGTGTACAGCGTCTTGCGCTCCTGCTCAAGCTCGGCGATCTTCTCCGGGGACGCGTCAAGGTCCTCCACGTCGAACGCGGACTTGTCGCGCCATGCGATCACGTCGGCGAGCGTCGGCCCCCAACGGCGCGTCAGTTCGCTCAGTTCGTGGATGCGCGCGTTGATGGCGTCAAGGTCCTCCACCGTCTCCTCGTCGTCCATCTGCTGGGACAGTGAGAACACCACGTCCGACAGGTCGGCGTTGAGCGATTCGAGCCGGTCGGCGAGTTCGGAGAACGGGCCGTCCACATGGATGTCGCGCAACGCGCCGATGGCCTGGTTGATCAGGTCGGTCGCGCTCGGCGCGTCGGCGTCGACATCGACCTGGGATGCGTCAAGGGATGCGAGCGCCCTGCTGACCCCCTGCGCGATGTCCGCGGCGTTCTCGATGCGTGAGCGGCGCGCCTTGAGCTCCTCGTCCTCGCCGGGATGCGGGTCGACCTGGTTGATGCGTTCGATCGATTCGCGAAGATAATCCGCCTGCTGCCGGGCCGACGACTCCTGCCCGCGCAGGCGCTCCAGCCGCTCGTCCATGTCCGTCAGCGCCCGCCATGCCTTGCGGTAGGCCGTCAGCTGCGCGTCATCCCCGGCCACGGCATCCAGGAACTCGCGCTGTTTGGCGGCGGATGCGATGCGCAATTGGTCGGCCTGGCCGTGAATGGTCACCAGCTGGGAGGCGACCGACCCCAAGACCGCGCGCGGGACGCTTTTGCCGTTGAGCACCGCGCGGGAGCGGCCCGACACCGGTACCGTGCGGGCGAGGAACAGCTCGCCGTCGTCCGGTTCGACTCCCGCCTCATGGGCGGCCTGCGCGCTGGCGTCATGGTCGTCCACGGCGAACACGCCTTGTGCCCACGCGGCCTTCGCGCCGCTGGACACTCGTCCCGAGTCGGCGGAACCGCCGGAAATCAGCCTGATGGCGCTCAGCAGCATCGACTTGCCGGCTCCGGTCTCGCCGGTGATCGCGGTCATGCCGGACGCCGGCGACAGCAGCGCACGATGGATGGGACCGAGGTCGTGGATCTCCAGCTCCTCAAGCACGGGCATCCCCCCTTGCCGTCGTACGTGCATCGCCGCCCGCGCCCCCGTCGGCATGGCCCTGCCGTGCCGTGTCGCGCGCATGCTCGCGCCAGCCGACCACCGGCAGGTCGAACTTCGTCACCAGACGGTTGGTGAACGGCACGCCGGAGAGCCGGGCAAGCCGCAGCGTGCTCTTCGACTCCCTGACCTGCACGTGCGTGCCCTTCGGCAGGGCGCGCTGTCGCCGGCCGTCGCAGCAGATCCATCCGCCGGACGCGGAATCGTCCAGGATGTCCAAGGTGAACGTGGAGCCCGAGCCGATGACCAGCGGCCTGGCGAACAGGGCGTGCGCCGCCAGCGGCACGAGCTGCAGCGCCTTGACGTTCGGCCACATGATCGGCCCTCCTGCGGAGAACGCGTATGCGGTCGAACCGGTGGGCGTGGACACGATCACGCCGTCGCACCCGAACGAGCTCATCTCCACATCGTCGACCCGGATGGACAGCTCCACCATCTTGCCGCGGTCGGCACGCTCCACGGTGATGTCGTTGAGCGCCCAGTCCTGCAGCGGCTCATGCGCGCCGGGCAGCCACACGTCGACGTGGGCGATCATGCGTTCGTCGATCGAATAGTCATGGTCGGCGACACGGCTGATCGCCTCGCTCATCTGGAAGCTTTCGAATTCGGCGAGGAATCCCACATGACCCATGTTCACGCCAAGGATCGGCACCTGCGTGCAGTGCACGAGCTCGGCCGCGCGAAGAATCGTGCCGTCGCCGCCGAGCACGACCACGATCTCGGTGTCCTCGTCCACCTTGGGGGTGGCGCCGCCGAACCCGGGCGCCTCCACATTGTCGATGATCGACACGTCGAACCCCGCATGACGCAGCTGATCCACCGCCTCGGCGACCACCGTCCCGCTTTGCCGCAGACGCGTATGGGTCACCACCACCGCATGCCGTGAACCGACCATCGCATTCCCCCGATCACATCGACCTTCAGAAACAACCTGCCACCATCGTAACCGAACATATGGTCGAAAGACACGCGAACAGACGCACGCCACCCGCCATCGCGATTCTTCAGCCGAGGCGTCTACAATATGGCTGGAACGGCCCCGACCGACACGGCCGTCGCCCGGGAACCGTACGCAATCCAAGGAGCGCAGTCATGCCGAACCTCGTTTTCGACGAGTCCTCCTCGAACCGCAACGCATCGCACGGCTATGCGTGGTGGTTCTCGGGGGACACGTTCGAGAAGGCGGCCGCACAGGAGCGGCTGCCGCGCAAACGCAGTTTCATCCGTCACCTGACCTCTCACCCGGGCAGGCTGACGATCATCTACTTCATGCTGCTGGTGGTCATCTCCACCAGTCTGCTGACGCTGCCGGCCGCATCCCACGGCGACGACCCGACCGACTTCTCGACGGCGTTGTTCACCGCGGTCTCCGCACTGTCGACGTGCGGCATTTCGATCGTCAACGCGACCACCCACTGGACGCTGTTCGGACAGATCGTGCTGCTCGCCTCCGTGCAGATGGGCGGTCTCGGCGTGATGACGTTCGCCTCGCTCATCGCGCTGGCGGTCAACCATCACATCAAGGCGTCGCAACGGCTGCTCACCGCCAACGAGCTCGGCACCACGAAGCTCAACGAGATCCGCGGCGTGCTCACCGTGGTCATCACCACCACGTTCGTCATCGAGACCATCACGTTCCTCGCCTTGTTCCCCGGCCTGCTGCACGTCAACAAGGGCAATGCGAGGCACAGCGCGTGGGAGGCGCTGTTCTTCGCCGTCATGTCGTACAACAACGCCGGCTTCACCCCGGACAACGCGGGGCTGCACGTCAACAACTGGGCGGTGGGCATGCCGATCATGCTCTCCGCGTTCTGCGGCACGCTCGGTTTCCCTGTGCTGCTCAACCTCATGCGGTGCATCCGCCACCATACGCCGCCGAGGCGCTGGAGCCTGCACACGAAAATCACGCTGGTGACCACGTTCGCGCTCGTGCTGCTCTCGCTCACCTGGTTCCTGCTGGTGGAGTGGGACAACCCGTACCTGTTCCGCGACGCTGATGTCGAGACGAGGCTGCGGTACGGCGTGGTGGCCGCAGTCATGCCCCGCAGCTCCGGATTCGACCTGTCGTGGGTGCCGCAGGTGAGCGAGCCGACCAAGGTGTTCATGAGCGCGATCATGTTCATCGGCGGCGGCAGCACCTCCACCGCCGGCGGCATCCGCGTGACCACGTTCGCCGTAATCATGCTGGTCTGCCGCGCCGCGTTCACCGGGCACAGCGACATCAACGCGTTCCACCGTCGCATCCACACGAAGGTGGCGATGACCGCGGTCAGCATCACCGCAGCCTGCCTGATGCTGGTGGTCACAGCCTCGCTGGCGCTCATGCTGGTCGCCGACTGCTCGCTGACCGACGCGCTGTTCGACGCCTGCTCCTCGTTCGGCCTGGGCGGTTATTCGGTCGGCGTGGCGAGGGAGGACAACCCCGCGGCGCTGGCCATACTGGCCACGGCCATGGTGGTGGGCCGTCTCGGCCCGATGACCATCGCCTACGCCATCAGCCGGCCGCGCGCGATGGAGGTGGTCCGCTACCCCACCGAACCGATGGTGGTAGGGTGATGTGGTGGATGTCCGGCGACGCCGGGGACTTCACCGTATGCAGGCTCGAGAGTCGACCTGCGGACGGCATACGCGGATAACGACGGGAGTATAAGTACATGGCATCGCGCAACACTCGCAGCATTCTGGTCGTGGGACTGGGGCGTTTCGGCAGTTCCGTGGCCACCACCCTTGACGCGATGGGGCAGGACGTGCTCGCCGTCGACAAGGATCCGGAGCTGGTGAACCGCTGGTCGTCGCAGGTTCCCACCGTCCAGGCGGACATGACCGACGTGCTGGCGGTCGAACAGTTGAACGCATCCGACTTCGACACCGCGGTCGTCGCCATCGGCGACAGCGTGGAGGCGTCGGTCATCACCGCCGGCAACCTGCTGGACGCCGGCATCAGCGACATCTGGGCGAAGTCCGTCTCCCAGCAGCATGCTCGCATCCTGCAGCGCATCGGCGCACGGCACATCATCAACGCCGAGAACGACGCCGGCAAGCGTGTCGGACATCTCGTGTCCGGCAACTATCTTGACTACATCGAGATCGAAGGCTCGCACACGGTCGTCAAGATCCACACGCCGTCACACGTGGTCGGCTATTCGATCGCCGACGCGAAGGTCAACGAACGCTACGGCGTCACCGTCGTCGGCATCAAGACGCCGGGCAGCGAGTTCCAGTACGGCTCCAAGGAGCTGGTCATGCACCGCAACGACGAGCTGGTCATCATGGGCACGCAGGACAACATCGACAAGTTCATCCGCGGCTGACGCCCCGGTTCGTATGTCATCGGGTCGCCGTCCTCGCATACAGCAGGTACTCGAGGTTGCCGTGGGTGCCTTCGATCGGCGATGGCGCGGTGGCCTTCACGTCGAGCCCGCAGGCGGTCGCGCACGCGCAGACGTCGGCGAGCGCTTTGCGGCGCAGGCCGTCGTCCTCCACGATGCCGCCCTTGCCGAGATTGCCGCGGCCCACCTCGAACTGCGGTTTGACGAGCAATACCACGGCGGCGTCCGGGGCCGCGATGCGCGCGATCACGGGGATCACGTAGGTCAGCGAGATGAAGGACACGTCGGAGACGATCATGGCCGGACGGTACGGCAGGTCGGCGACGGTGACGTCGCGGATGTTGCAGCCGTCCATGCGGATGACGCGCGGGTCGTCGGCCACCCGGCGGTCAAGCTGTCCGTGGCCGACGTCCAATGCGATGACATGCCGTGCGCCATGTTCGAGCAACACCTGCGTGAACCCGCCGGTGGAGGCGCCGATGTCGAGGCAGTCGAGCCCCTGCGGCGAAGGCAGTCCGAGCGGGGTGAACGTGTCGATCGCCCCGACGAGCTTGTAGGCTCCGCGGGAGACGTAATCGTCGCCCTTGTCGATGCTGATCGCGGCGATGTCGGCCACGTTGGCGGCCGGCTTGGTCGTCGTCCGCCCGTCTACCATGACCCGTCCCTGGCGGATGAGCCGTTGGGCTTTGGAACGGCTGTCGACCAGGCCGCTGTCGACCAGCAGCGTGTCAAGGCGTTGCATGCGGAGTCCCCCGTTGTCACTGTTCATCGAATGTCGTCAAGTTCCCTGCGCAAGGTGTCGAGTACGCCGCGGAACGCTTCGATGCGACGCTTGTCCCGCTGATCTGCCGCATCATCCGGACTCGCGTCGGCATTGGGGCCGACGGCGCCGTCGTCTGATGCGGCGAGTTGCGGGAACCGCCGCATCAGGTCGTCGGAAGGATGCCGGCCGGTCATGCGAACCGCGGCAATTCGACGCCGCTGCCGTCGTTTCTGCTGACGACGTCTCCGGCGTCGGAGTACGCCCACATCGCGGCGCAGGCGGCGCGGACCACATCAATATCGTTGATGACACCGGTCGTCCCGGTGCCGTCGCTGACGGCGAGCCGACCATTGGTGATCGTCGCCGTGGCCTGCCGGCAATGCCAGACGCCGTCGCCGTCGCAGGTCACCGCCGGCTGCGGTTCCAGCAGGCCACGCAGGTCGAGCACGATGTAGCTGGGCCTGAGATGGGCCGGCGCGAGCATGAGCTCGCGCGGGTTGGTCACGCCGGTGAGTACGGCCAGCGAATCGTAGCCTCCTCGGTTGCCTGCCTCGATGTCCGTGTCGAGGCGGTCGCCGATGGCAAGGCAGTCCTCCTTCGCCACCAGGTCCTCGCCTTCGTCGGCCACGAGCAGACGGGCCTCGTCGTACATGGCGGATTCCGGCTTGCCGGCGGAGGCGATCGGCTCCACTCCGGTGGCGTTGATGACCGCGCGGATCATCGAGCCGCATCCGGGTGCGATGCCGAGCTCGCGCGGAATCGTCAGGTCGCGGTTGGTGACGAAGTATTTCGCGCCGCGTTCCACCGCGTACGAGACCTCGGCCATCTGCTGCCATGTCATCTGCGGATACCAGCCTTGGATGACGGCTACCGGATTGTCCTCGGCCTGTTCGACCGCGACGAGCCCCTGCCGTTCGACTTCCTGCCGCAGATGGTCGGCGCCGAGTACCAGCACCTTCGAGCCTTTCGGCACGAACCGTGCCACCATGCGGGCGGCGACCACGGAGGAAGTGATGATTTGGTGCGGCTCGACCGTCAGGCCGAACCCTTTGAGCTGATCGGCCACGACCTGCTGGAACCGTGACGAATTGTTGGTGGTGTACTCCACCGTCATGCCCATCGCCTCGGCCTTGCGGATGGAGTCCGCGGCGTATTCCACCGGGTTCTTGCCCCGGTAGACGACGCCATCAAGATCGAGCAGCGCAAGACGGTACGTGGCGGCGATGGGCCTGTCAGTGGATTTCAGCATGGGAATCATTCCTGTTCGCTGTCGTCGGATGCCGTGTCGTCACCGGACTCGTCGGCGGAGTCGTCCTCGGACGTCGCCTGCCCGTCGGTATCGTCGTCGCCGGCGGCATCGTTCCCGTCGGTCGTGTCGTCGGCAGCGGATTCGGTCTCGGCGGGTTCGACGGTCGATTCGGCGCCTGCCTCGGTCTCCTTGGCCGGCAGTTCCTCCTCGTCGTCGGAATCGGCGGACTCATCCGAGTCGGCCTCTTCGGCGGTCTCGTCATGTTCGGAGTCGTCGGCCTGCGCGCTCTGCGCGGCATCGTCGTCCTCGGATTCGGCCTCGTGCTCCTCGGCGTCATCGGAATCGGCATCGGAATCGTCGTCATCGTCTTCCGGCTCGTCGTCGGGAGCGTACTGGGCGTCGTCCTCGCTGATGCCGAGCATGTCGAGCTCGTCGTCGGTGAAGTTCTCCAGATCGTGGTCGATGACCACATCGTCGACGGTCTCGTCCTCGTCGGCTTCGGCGTACTGGCTTTCCAGTCGGTCGAGCAGTCCGTCGAGCTTGGCGGCTTCGACGTCGCGGCCGCACTCTTCGAGGAAGTACTGTTCGGCCTGCACCGCGCGCATGCGGTACTCGCCGGGCAGACCCTTGGAACGGCCGAGCGTGTGGGCAAGCTCGATAGCCTTGTCCCACAGCTTGAGGTCCGCGAGGGCGCCGGCGTACACGAGGAACATTTCGGCCTTCGCCTCGCCGTGCAGCATCTTGGCCTCGTCGGAGCGGACCACTTCGATGGCCTTCTTCGGGTCGCCGTTGCCGCGCTCGCAGTCGGCGATGAACGGCAGGTAATCCGGGAAGCCGTTCATGCGGTAGGCGGTGCGGAACTCGCGCAGCGCAAGCTTGAAGTCGCCCTGACGGTAGGCGATGAACGCCAGCGTCTCTCGGGCGAAGTCGATGCGGGAGGCCTGATGCGCGACCCACTTGGCGTGCTCGAGCGCAAGCTGCGGGTCCTTCTCCTCCAGGGCGTAGGCGGCGAGGATGTGCAGGCCGATGTTCTCGGCGTGCTCCTTGGACAGGCCGCGCAGACGTTCGCGCTCGTCCTTGGAGAGCATCGACCACTCCATGCCCTTCGGCATCTTCGGCTCGTTCGGACGACGGTCAGTGTACGGGTTCTGCGAGGGGAAGCTCATCGTCCCGTCGGAGTTGCGGCGCGCACCGCGCTCCATGTACTCGCGACGCTTGGCCTCGCGGTACTCCTGCTTCTCCTCGGCAGTGAACTGCTTCGCTGGGGTCTCCTCGATGCGGTTCTCGCGGTGGAAATCACGACGGTCATCGTTACGACGGAAACCACCTTCGCGGCGGTCGCCGTCCTTGTGGAAGTCCTTGCGGAAGCCGTTGTCCTTATGGAAGCCGCCACGGCGATCGTCATCACGACGGAAACCGCCCTCACGACGCTCGCCGTCGCGACGGAAACCACCGTCACGACGGAAGTCACGACGGTCGCCGTCCTTACGGAAACCGCCACGACGATCGTCATTGCGGCGGAAGCCACCCTCGCGACGCTCGCCATCCTCGCGGCGGAAGTCACGACGGTCACCGTCCTTGTGGAAATCCTTACGGAAGCCGCCACGACGGTCATCGTTACGGCGGAAGCCACCCTCGCGACGCTCGCCATCGCGACGGAAACCGCGGCGGTCGCCGTCGTTGTGGAAGTCCTTGCGGAAACCGCCTTCGCGACGCTCGCCATCCTCGCGGCGGAAGTCACGGCGGTCACCGTCCTTGTGGAAGTCCTTACGGAAGCCGTTGTCCTTATGGAAGCCGCCACGGCGGTCGTCATCACGGCGGAAACCACCGTCACGATGGAAGTCACGGCGGTCGCCGTCCTTACGGAAACCGCCACGACGATCGTCATTGCGGCGGAAGCCACCCTCGCGACGCTCGCCGTCCTTACGGAATCCGCCGTCACGATGGAAGTCACGGCGGTCACCGTCGCGGTGGAAACCGCCCTCGCGACGCTCGCCGTCCTTGCGGAAGCCGCCCTTGCGGTATCCGCCGCGCGAGCCGCCGAAACCGCCGCGTCCGCCATTGCCGGAACGGCCGGAGCCGTAACCGCCCTTGCGCCCGCCGAAGGACCTTCCGGAGCGCTCGTTGCCTTCTGCCATGTGTTGTGCCTTTCATGTAAACGGTCCGATGCCGGACCCTGTGGAACGTAGTTGGTATATGGAAAACGTTCCCGACGGCAGGTCGGCTCATGCATGGGTCGATGGCCGTGATACCCGCCGCGGGAACGATGGAGGTCAGTGCTGCTCGACCGCGCCGAGGGCCTTCTTGCCGCGGCGGATGAGCGCGAAACGGCCGTGCAGGAAGTCGGCTTCGGACAGCGTCTGGTCCTCGCCTTCCACACGGTTGTTGTTGAGATAGACGCCGCCCGACTTGATGGTCTTGCGCGCCTCGGAAATGGACTTGAACAGTCCTGCCTTCATGCCGGCTTCGGCCACGCGGTCGCCGACGGAAGCCGTCGCGAACGCCTTCTCGCCGTTTTCGTCCTCGACCTTCAGACCGTCGATGGCCGCTTCGAGCGTGTCTTCGTCGATGGCGTTCAGGTCGCCGCCGCGGCCGAACAGCGCGGCGGAGGCGTCGATGGCGGCCTGGGTCGCGGCCTCGCCGTGGACGAAGCTGGTGACTTCCCAGGCGAGGGTGCGCTGCGCCTCGCGCGCACCGGGGTTGGTGCGGGACTCTTCGACCAGGCGTTCGATCTCGGCCTTCGGCAGGAACGTGAACGCCTTGAGCAGGTTCTCCATCTCCGCGTCGGGTCGGTTGAACCAGAACTGGTAGAACTTGTACGGGCTGAGCATCGTGCCGTCAAGCCAGACGGCGTTGCCTTCGGACTTGCCGAACTTCTTGCCGTTCGCGTCGGTGATGATGGGGCTGGTGAACACGTTCACGGTCGCGCCGCGCACCTTGCGGATCAGGTCCATGCCGGAGGTGAGGTTGCCCCACTGGTCGGAGCCGCCGATCTCCAGCGTGCAGCCGTATTCGTCGAACAGATGCAGGAAGTCGTTGCCCTGCAGCACCTGGTAGCTGAACTCGGTGAAGGAGATGCCCTCCTCGGAGTTGAGTCGGCGTGCGACCGTGTCCTTGGCGAGCATCGTGCCGAGACGGAAGTTCTTGCCGACGTCGCGCAGGAAGTCGATGACGCTCATCTGCGCGGTCCAGTCGTAGTTGCTTACGAAACGCACCGGATTGTCGCCGTCGGTCTCGAGGATGCCGCCGATCTGGCGCTTCAGACGCTCGGCCCAGCCGGCCACCACGTCCTTCGGGTTGAGCGTGCGCTCGCCCGACTGACGGGGGTCGCCGATCAGGCCGGTGGCGCCGCCGACCAGGGCGATCGGATGGTGGCCTGCAAGCTGCAGGTGACGCATGTTGATGAGCTGGACGAGGTTGCCGATGTGCAGGGAGGCCGCGGTCGGATCGAACCCGCAATAATAGGTGACCGGCTCCCCGTTCAGCGCTTCGGCGAGTTGCTCCCGGTCCGTGGACTGGGAAATCAACCCGCGCCATTCCAGTTCATCGAGGACGGAATCGAATCCGGCCTCCTTGAAATCGGTGACGTGAGCCATGACTATTCGGTACTCCCTATCAAATTCTGGGCATATTGCGTTTTACAGTCTCTCAGGACATGACGACAGCCGCGGCCCGGGCGGCGGCCGCTCCCCCGCGGCCGTGTTGCGCCGTCCCATGAGCTGCCGTGCGACGCCGGTGACGCAGGTCACTTTCTGCCGTGCAGGTTCTCGAAGACGCGGCGCAGCTGCTTGAGCACCTCGTTGTTGCGGTCGGTGCGCAGTTTGGGGAACGAGGCGATCATGCGGCGCTGCTGCCGGTTGAACGTCTCGACGGCGGCGTCGCGCACATGGGTCATGAAGTCAAGCGACATCTCCTTGCCGCTGTTCCACGATTCGCCGACCCTGCCGGCGGCTCCGTCTACCGCCTCGCGCATCATGCCGCCGTACCGGGTCATGACCGCGAGGATCTTCTCGAGGCTCGTCTCGAAATGGAGGATGCCGCATACGGTGACGATGAGGTCGACGAGTCCGGCCACGAAGAACACGGCGCACATCCAGTGGATGGCGGTCACGGGTATCATGTCGGTCACACCGGCGACATACGGGTGGATCAGCTTGGTGATGACGACGCCTCCGACGCCGAAGATGCAGGCGCCGAGCAGGCAGATTCGGCCGTTGAGGTTGAACCGGTAGTCGGAGTAGTCCCACCATCGCGCGTGGAACAGCTGCTCCATCACCCATGAGGTGACGTATTCGAGCACGCTCGCGCCGATCATGGACGCGAGGAAAATCAGCACCGGGTTGCCGAGCGGCTGAAGCAGCACGACGGCGAGCACGGCCCCGCTGCCGTAGATCGGGCACAGCGGGCCGTTGAGGAATCCGCGGTTCACCGGGCGATGCTCGAGGAACGAGACGAGTATGGACTCATACACCCATCCGACGAAGCTGTAGAACAGGAACCAGAGGAAGAGCTTCTCAAGCAGCAGCATCGACGGTGCCTTTCACGACGTCCGTGCGTGTCCGGCCGTCACGCGGCGGCAGCTGCGGTTTGGAGAAGCGGTCCATGCTGAACGTCTCGCGCGTGGCGCTGATCTTGTCGGCCATGGTGACCAGGTAGCCTTCGATGTAGGTCGGCGGCTTGGGGGTCATGGGGAACATGTGGCAGGCGATGCTGTCGCGTTCGATGGCGTTGAGCCGGAAGTCCTTGATCGCGTTGCGCAGGGCGGCGCCGCCGTGGGTGAAGCCGTGCAGACGGTGTGCGCCGTCATCCCAGTCATGCCAGTCATAGAGGAAGTAGTCGTGCAGCAGGGCCGCGCGGATGAGCGAATGCAGGTCGACGCGACGCCACAGGTGCAGACGGTCGGCCATCCACACGGCCAGGCAGGCCACGCGGATGGAGTGCGCGAACGTGGTGACCGCGCCGTGCTGATAGCAGGCGCGTTCGATGCGCATATGACGATGCCCGATGATGTCATGCCCGTGCAGCTCGACCAGCGTGCGAATCTGTGACCGTGTCAGCAATGGTGTGCCTTTCCGCCTTCTCTTTCCGGTTCCCGCTCATCCGGCATCCTTCCAAGAGGCGCCGGATGAGCGGACGTTACACCACAGATTCTATACCGGTGTGGGGTTCGCCTGCCGTCATCCCGGGGAAGGATGACGGCGTCGTGTGTTCGACGGACGCGACGGAGGCTTTTGGGAACTTTACTTCAGCAGCGACTGCGGGGTCTTGTAGGCGGTGCCGTCGCTGTTGGAGTTGGCGAACGCGCGCAGCGATTCGACGGTGGTGCGGGCGCAGGCGATCTGCTCGCGCACGCGGGCGGGCGACGTGCCGCCCTTGCCGCTGCGGGCGGTCACCGAACCCTGCGTGGACAGCACCTCGCGCACCTGCGGGGCCAGATCGGCAGGCAGGAAGTCCTTGAACACGGTGACGAAATCGTCGTCCGTAAGATCCCACAGCTCCTGGCCGCGGCCTTCGGCGAGCTTGACGCACGCGCCGGAAAGCTCGTGCGCGTGGCGGAACGGCACGCCGTTCTTGACAAGCCATTCGGCGATGTCGGTGGCGAGCGCGAAGCCGGTGGGGGCTTCGGCCTCGAGGCGGTCCGTGTCGAAGGTCATGGTGGCGACCATGCCGGTGAACGCGGGCAGCAGCACTTCGAGCGTGTCGACCTGGTCGAACACGGCCTCCTTGTCCTCCTGCAGGTCGCGCGCGTAGGCGGTCGGCAGGCCTTTGAGCGTGGCGAGCAGACCGGTCAGGTCGCCGATGAGGCGGCCGGACTTGCCGCGGGCGAGCTCGGCGATGTCCGGGTTCTTCTTCTGCGGCATGATGGAGGAGCCGGTCGAATAGGCGTCATCGAGACGCACGAAGGCGAACTCCTGCGTGTTCCAGATGATGATCTCTTCGGACAGGCGGCTGATGTCCACGCCGGTCATGGCGGCGACGAACGCAAATTCGGCGACGAGATCACGCGAGGCGGTGCCGTCGATTGAGTTCTCGGTGACCTTGGTGAAGCCGAGCTCGCGGGCGACGGCGACCGGCTCAAGACCCAGCGTGTTGCCGGCGAGCGCGCCGGAACCGTACGGGCTGGCGTCGATGCGCTTGTCCCAGTCGACCAGACGCTGGACGTCGCGCAGCAGCGGCCACACGTGGGCCATGAGCTGGTGGGCGAGCAGGACGGGCTGCGCGTGCTGCATGTGGGTGCGGCCGGGCATGACCGCGGTGCCGGCCTTGACGGACTGTTCGATGAGCGCGGCGGCAAGGTCAAGCAGCAGACGGGCGATGATGCGGCTGTGGCGGCGCAGCCACATGCGGATCAGACAGGCGATCTGGTCGTTGCGCGAACGGCCGGCGCGCAGCTTGCCGCCAAGCTCGTCGCCGGCGATGGCGATCAGGCCGCGTTCGAGCGCGGTGGCCTCGTCCTCGTCGTCCTCGATGGGCGCGAACGCGCCGGAGTCGACGCGGCGCTGCAGTTCGTCGAGCGCAGCCTCCATGCGGTTGAGCTCTTCGGCGGTGAGCAGTCCGGCGCGGCCGAGCGCGCGGGCGTGCGCGCGAGAGCCGGCGATGTCGTCATCCGCCAGCCGCCAGTCGAACTGGGTGGACTTGCTCAGACGGGCGAGCTCCGGCGAGGGGCCGGAGGTGAAGCGGCCGCCCCACAGGGCGAGATGTTCGGTGTTCTGTGCGGCGCTGTCAGCCATGCGATGATGCTCCTTGTATTGTCGGGTGCCATTGGCGTTCCTGCTCATAAAAACCATGAAAAGCCTATCAGTCTCCATGACCATTCACACCGGTACGTCCCCACACGGCAATCACATTCACGATCACATCGTTTAATGGCATGGCCGGCCGCCCCACCATACATCAACGGAGTGGACGGACCATCGCCTTTCATCGTTTCTGTCGGAGCGGTGCCTGCCGGACACCATCCCGGCAGGCACCCCCGCTCACGCTTCGGCGAGCTTCGTCACGGCGGGTGTGACGGCGGCGGGACGGGACCGGCGGATGCGGCCCACGGCCAGTCCCACGGAGACCAGTGCCACGGCGAACAGCGCCACGATGCCGGTGGCCGAAGCCCATCCGGCCACGTCCATGCCGCGTGAGGCCGCCGTGCCGATGCCGAGCGCATCATCGACGGCCACGCAATACCACCAGCCGGGCAGCATGCGCCCGATGGCGAGCATCGGCGCGGGCATCATGTCCATCGGCAGGGTGATGCCGGACGTGAACAGGATGAACAGGCCGAACACGTTGGCAAAGCCATTGGCCATCGTGTCGTTGGCTCCGGCCTCGCCAAGCAGGAACCCGCAGGCCACGGTCATCAGCGCATAGACACAGGCCGATACGACCGTCATCGCCACGCCGGCAGGGTTGAGCCTTGCCGGATCGAGTCCCGCGGCGAGCAGGAGCGCGACGGCGGCAAGCAGGTATCCGACGACCACGAGCAGCGCGAACGCACACAACGTGGCCATGCGCTGCATGCCCATCGCCGCGGAACGCTGCGGAGAGGCGAACAGGCGCCGCCTGACCTCGCCGTCGTTGAATACGCCCGCCACCAGGGCGGTGCATACGGTCATCGCGAGGAACAACGGATAGAGCGCCGACTTGATGGTCGTGCCGAATCCGGCGGCGGTCCGGTCCTCCGGCGAGACCCCATCGCCCTCGCGAACCGAGTGGTCCACGGCGATCGCATGGTTAGCGTTCCGGTCACGGGAGAGCGTCCGTATCCGCTGCGTGGCGGCGGACAGTTCGTCAAGGCTCGGACGCGAAGCGTCCGTATCGGCCCCGGCTTCGGCAGCGGCGTCCGACGCGTTGCCGATGAGCATCGTGCGGGTCAATGACAGGAATCCTCCCACGGCCATGGACGCCGTGGCGCCTGCCCCCGACGTGTAGCTGGTGACGGTGTCGACGGCGGGAGGCGTCGCACCTGATGCGATCGCGTCAAGCAGGTCATCGGCATACCCGTCGGGGACGATCACGATAAGGTCGGTCCAGTTCGAGGCGACCGCCTGCTGCAGGCTGTGAGGATCGTCGTCAAGGTCGACCATGTCATTGTCCTGCGAAAGATACGTGCGCAACGACGCCGCGACGTCTCCCCTGCCGGCGTCCCGATCGATGACGGCGACGCGCGCCCGGTCGGGCTCGTAGACGTCGCCGACGTCGTCGCGGCTGCCCATCAACGCCGACCCGCTGATGAAAAGCATCATGATGCCGATCAATGCCAGGTAGATGATGACGTAGGTCTTGTGCGCGGCGAGCACACGTAGCGTGGCCTTACAGGTGTTCATGGCGTTGCTCCTTCAGCATGGCGACCCCTGCGGTCAGGAATACGAGGCTCATCGCGATGAGTACGCCGCAGGTCGTGGCGAATGGACGGTAATCGTCGTAGTAGAGGATGTCGTAGAACAGGTTCGTCACCTGCTGCGCGGGATTGGCAAGCGCAAGGATGGGCGTGTGGCGGGTGATCCAGTCGCTCAGCTCCATCGCTAATTGCCCGTACAGGCCGGAGAACAGCGACAGCGCGCATGGGATGGCGCTCGTCAGACCGGTTTTCACACTGTGGCGCAATCCCGGTATCGCACCGATCATCGTGCCGAACGCGCACGCCATGAACGACGCCACCGCCACGGCGAGCACGGCCAACGGCTCGCGTCCGCCCAACGGAACGTCGCATACATATCTGATGTAGGCGAGCGCGATGGTGAGGCTTACCGCAGAGCAGAGCCAGCTGGCGAGGAATCCGGCGATGAGCTGACACGGCCGCGACACCGGCGCCACCGTGCGACGGATGCCCAACGCGGACAGGTTCGCCTGCGCACTGGTGACCGCCGAGATCGAATACCCCATGGCCATGAGGCAGGCCATGGCGAGCAACGCATAGAAGTACCGGGCCGTCGCGTTCGGCGCGAAGTTCGTGAGGCTCACCTCGCGCGTCATGCCGGTTACGTCGCCTACGGAAGCCCAGAACGCGCGGCTTTCGGCGGCTTGCGGATGTTCGGCGATGAGGTCACGGACCGCGGCGCCGGCACGGTTATACAGGTCGATCGCGCCGTTGAGCGCGCCGACGGTGATGGCGCCGTTCGAATCCGAGGCCATGGAGCCGCTCATCGACTCCACGGCGGATGCGGATAGGGTGAGCATGATGCCGCCATCGTCGTCGACGCGCAGATACCCTTTCGCCGACCCGTCGGCGAGCGCGCTGCGCGCCTGCGCCTGCGTGTCGACGTAACGTGCGCGGACGAGCGTCGTGACGGATGCGCCGATCCGCATGTCCGTACCGCCGGCTCCGCCGTCCGTTGTCGTCTGCGTCGTCTTGCCGGACAGGGCTTCGATGAATGTCCTCGCGCCTGCGGACTTCGACCAGTTCGCGTCTTCGACGACCGCGAGCGGCAACGCCTGCAGCTCATAGCCGTCCTTCAGGCCGCCGAGCACGCCGTTGAACAGGGTTGCCAGCGCCAGAGGAAAGACGATAAGCCAGAACAGCGCCGGCCTGTTGCGCAGGTTCGTCTTGATCGTCATGACGAATGTGGCCCACATGAGCGGCTCCTTTCCGAGATGATGAGCGGCGCCGTCAATCGCGCAGCGCCTTGCCGGTGAGTTCCAGGAACACGTCGTTGAGTGTCGGCGGTCGGCTGGTGAGATGCCCGACGTTCGCTCCGGCATCGTGCAGAACCGCGAGCAGGTCGACGAGGTTGTGCTCGCCTCGTCGGCAGCGCACGTGGAGTTCGCGTCCGTCATAGGACGATTCGATGACGAATCCAAGCGCTCGCACGGCGGCGAGCGCCGCGTCGTCAAGGTCGAGCGTTTCCACGGTGATGTGCTCGCCGGTGTCGATCATGGATTTGAGTTCGTCCGCGGTGCCGAGTGCCAGGTGCCTGCCGTGGTCCATGATGAGGATGCGGTCGCAGATTTGTTCGACTTCCTCCATGTAATGACTGGTGTAGACGACGGTCGCGCCGTCCGCGTTGAGCCGTTCGATGCCTTCGAGGATCGCGTTGCGGCTTTGCGGGTCGACGGCTACGGTCGGCTCGTCGAAGAAGATGAGGTCGGGTTTGTGCGCCACGCCACAGGCGATGTTGAGGCGCCGCAGCAGGCCGCCGGAAAGCTTGCCTGGGCGGAACCTGCGGAATTCGCCGAGTCCGGCGAACGCTATCGCCTCTTCGACGAGCGGGGTGCGTTCCGTCTTCTTCGGCACGTACAGCGAGCAGAAGTAGTCGATGTTCTCTTCGACGGTCAGCTCGTTGAACACGGCGACGTTCTGCGGGACGAGGCCGATGCGCCGTTTGAGCGCATAGCTGGTCGGCGTCATCGGCTCGCCGAACACGCGGATCGTTCCCGCATCGTAGGCGAGCAGCGCGAGGATGCAGTTGATGGCCGTGGTTTTGCCGGAGCCGTTGGGACCGAGCAGGCCGAAGATCTCACCTTGGCCGATCTCAAGGTCGAAGTGGTCGAGTGCGACCATGTCACCGTAATGTTTGACGAGTTTCGAAACGCTGATGGCTGGTGTGTCACCGGCTGGGGCTGTCTTCTGCCGTGCCGTTGCGGCGGGAGACGTCACGGCGGGACGTGCCGGCTCCACCGGTGTCTTGGTTGTCGTTGATCCGTTCATGATGGGCGTTCCCTTCTCTGGGTTTCTCTCATCATGGCACGTCGCGGCGGCGGCATGCCATCGGCAAATGTCACGACCTGACGTGGACGGCCGATGACATTTGTCACTCCCCTGCTTTCACCGTCATGTCACGTATCGGCCGGGTCGAATCACGATGCGATGGGCGGAACGGGTACGCTTGAAGGTGACGGTTTCGGACTGGATGGCAGTGGAGGTCTTCATGCGGACGATGGTCAGGAAGGGTGCGCTCCTCGTACTGTGTCTTGCGCTTGCCTCTCTTCCGCACGCCACGATGTACGGGATGCCTGCCGTGGCGATGCTGCTGGCCGTGACTGCGTCCGGGCTTACCGAATGGCTGTCTGCAAGCCGACTGGCGGCGCTGCCGACCGTCATGTTCATGTTGCTTGCGATGTTCGTCCCCGATTGCCGCGCGTATCTGCCGCTCGTCGCCTGCGACGCCGGGACTCCTACAGTGTGGAGGAACGGCGGGCGGGCGATCGCCTCGTCGTCAAGGATCGAACGTGCTCTGCTGCTGGCCGCACAGTGGCTGTGGGTGCCGCCGCTGGTTCCGCTGATGGTCGGAGCCTGTTACGGCGGCGAGGTCGCGCCCGTTGCGCTCGTGGTCGCGGCGACGTACATCGGATTCCTGTGGGGCGCGGATTCGCGTGACGCCATGGCGTCGCGCAGGAAGGCGCGCGTCCTCGCCGACCGGCTGCGCGAATCATCCCGTTCGACCCGGCTGAGGATGGCCGACGTGGATGAGGACCGTGCGCAGTCGGTGCGTATGGCCACGCTCGCCGAACGGTCGCGTATCGCCCGCGACATTCACGATAACGTCGGTCATCTGCTGACGCGCGCGATCATGCAGGCCCAGGCGGGGCTTGCCGTGGCCGCCGCGACCGGGGACGACACGGCTGCCCGGGGCTTTCGTACTGTGGGCGCGACGTTGGATGATGCCATGACGATGGTACGACGGTCGGTTCACGACATGGAGGATGACAGCACCGATTTCATCGCACAGATCGACGATGCCGCGCACTCCTTGCGCTCAGCCTCCGGCTCGGCTCGGGGTATAGACGTTCGTCTGGAGAACACCATCGACGCCGCGCCGGCACCCGTTGCACGGTGTCTGGCGACGGTGATCCGCGAATCGTTGGCCAATGTGGCGCATCACAGCAGGGCACGTGAGGCGCGGGTGATCTTGCGTGACTTCCCTGAGTTCTGGCAGTTGGTCGTCTGTGACCCCGGTCCTGCGGAAGCGGTGCAGGACGATGGCGATGATGGTGGTGTCGGCGCTCCTCCGCGCGGCATGGGGATCGCCGATATCGAATCACGGGTACGCACGTTGGACGGCACCGCGCACTGCGGCCCCTATGACGGCGGCTGGCGCGTGTTCGTCTCGATTCCGAAGGCACGTTGGGCCGCCACCGGCGATGAGACGGTCAACGGCACGATATCGAAGCACACAGCATCGAAGCCTCGGTACGTTCATGAAAGCTGAGATGATCATGACCATTGCGATAGTCGACGACGATCCGATCGTCTGCCAGTCGTTGGAGACCATAATGACCGCTACGGGTGCGGCAGAGGTGCTCTGGACGGCGAATGACGGCGATGAGGCGGTCACACGGTATTTCGACACGCCCGACAATCGCCCGGATGTGCTGCTCATCGACATCCAAATGCCCGGACGCGACGGCCTTGATGCCACACGTGAGATTCTGGAACGCGATCCTGCGGCGCGCATCTTGTTCCTCACCACGTTCGCCGACCGCGCGTACATCACGCAGGCGATGGCGTTGGGCGCCAGAGGATACCTCATCAAGCAGGACGTCACGGCCGTTGGACCGGCGATTCAGGCGGTCATGGCCGGTCAAGTGGTACTGGGCTCCGAAGTGCTCGGCACGCTCACGAACAGTATGAACGGGCACAGTATGAACGGGCACGCGTCTGATGCCGCCTCCCCATCGCGCGACGACATGCCGGAGCACTACCGGCAACCAGGCGATGATGCCGCGACGGTGGAGTCGATGCTGAACGAGCGGGAGCGGGAGGTCGCCGCATTGGTCGCCGAGGGGCTTGACAACCGTGAAATCGCCCACAGGCTGTATCTAGGCGAGGGAACCGTGCGCAACCGGGTCAGCAGCACGCTTGACAAGCTCGGACTGGCCAACCGCACCCAGCTCGCCATCCTGTGGATCAACGCCCATCGCTGACGTTTGGATACGACGAGAGGGACCGGCTATCAACCAATCCCCCTCGTACTGTCAGTCAGACGTGCAATCTGTCAGACGGAAATCCCTATGAGGCATTTCGCGCCAGATCTTCCGTCTCACTCCACGGTGTTGTTCGGCACGTCGATGCCGTTGCCGAACTTGACGTCGCGGGCGGCGGCGACACGGCTCGGCAGGCCGTAGATGTCGATGAAGCCGTTGGACGACTTCGAATCGAAGCTGTCGCCGGAATCATAGGTGGCGAGGTTGTAGTCGTACAGTGAGCTGTCGGAGCGACGACCGGTGACGACGGCGCGGCCGCCATGCAGCACCATGCGAATCTCGCCGGAGACGTACTTCTGCGTGTCCTCGATGAAGGCGCTGAGCGACTGGGTGGCCGGGGAGAACCACTGCGCATCGTAGACCAGCTCGCCCCAGCGCTTGTCGATGTCGCGCTTGATGCGGTGCTGCTCGCGCTCGAGGCAGCAGTTCTCGAGCTCCTGGTGCGCGGTGATGAGCGCCACGGCGCCCGGGGCCTCGTAGAGCTCGCGGGACTTGATGCCGACGAGACGGTCCTCGATGAGGTCGATGCGGCCGATGCCCTGGGCGCCGGCGCGGCGGTTCATCTCCTCGATGGCCTGCAGCGGGGTGACGTCGCGGCCGTCGATCTTGACGGGCACGCCCTGCTTGAACTCGATGACGACCTCATCCTCGACCGGCGGGAACGCCGGGTCGTCGGTGTAGGCGTAGCAGTCCTTGGTCGGGCCGTTCCACGGATCCTCGAGGAAGCCGGTCTCGATGGCGCGGCCCCACACGTTCTGGTCGATGGAGTACGGGCTCTTCTCGGTCTGCGTGATCGGCAGCTTGTGCTCCTTGGCGAACGCGATCTCCACGTCACGAGTGAGCGCAAGGTCACGAATCGGGCTGATGGCCTTGAGCGTCGGGTCGATGGAGGCGATGGACACCTCGAAGCGGACCTGATCGTTGCCCTTGCCGGTGCAGCCGTGCGAGATGGTGTCGGCGCCGAACTGGTGGGCGGCGCGCACAAGGTGCTTGGAGATGAGCGGGCGCGAGATGGCGGAGACCAGCGGGTACACGCCCTCGTACATGGCGTTGGCCTTGAGGGCCTTCATGCAGTATTCCTCGGCGAACTCGTTGCGGGCGTCGACCACGTAGGCTTCGACGGCACCACAGGCGAGAGCGCGCTGCTTGATGGTCTCAAGGCTTTCGCCGCCCTGGCCGACGTCGAGGGAAACGGCGACGACATCCTTGCCGGTGCGCTCCTTGAGGTACGGAATAGCGACCGACGTGTCGAGGCCGCCCGAATATGCGAGTACGATGCGGTTGTTATCTGCCATGGAATGCCCTTTCTGAAGAACAAAGCTGATGCAAGTATATACAGAGGTCTGTATATTTATGCACAATAGTGGCGTACGGCGTGTTGCACGACCATGTGACGCGCCCGGCGCACTGTCCGGGCGGCACGTCACTTGGATGCGACGGCGAGCAGCCAGTCCGCGCGGGCTTCGGCCAGCTCGTCGTCCCTGCAGACGATCATGACGGTGTCGTCGCCGGCGATGGTGCCCAGCACGCCGTCGATGGGCTGCTTGTCGATGACGCTGGCCACGTATTGCGCGGCGCCTGACGGCGTATGCACGACGATGAGGTTCTTGGCCGCAGCCACCGAGGTGACCAGTCCCGACAACACGCGGGACATCTGCTGCTCCATTTTCGTGCTGATGCCGGTCTCCGCGGTCTCGCGACCCGGATGGTCGCCGACGGTGTAGGCGATCGTGCCGTCGGCGAGCCGGGTCTTCATCGCGTTGATCTCATCGAGGTCGCGGCTGAGCGTCGCCTGCGTCACGTCGATGCCTTCATCGGAGAGCAGTCCGGACAGCTGAGACTGTGAGGTGATGACATGGCTGAGCAGCATCTTCTCGATGACGCTCAGACGCGCGGCTCGTGTGGCGGGACGTTGCACGGATGATCCTGAACCATTCATGACGGCGGCTCTATGCAAGCAGGGTCTCGTCCCCGCGCTGCTTGCCGATCAGCCAGGTGAGCAGCGCCTTCTGGGCGTGGAGCCGGTTCTCCGCCTCATCCCAGACCACGGACTGCGGCCCGTCGATGACCGAGGCGGTGACCTCCTTGCCGCGGTACGCGGGCAGGCAGTGCTGGAACAGCGCGTCTGGCTTGGCGTAGGACATGAGCTTGTCGTTGACCTGATAATCCCAGAACGGCTTGGATCGGATGGCGTATTCGGATTCCTCGCCCATGGAGACCCAGGTGTCGGTGAACACGCAGTCGGCGTCGGCCACGGCCTCCTTGGGGTCGGTGGTGACGAGTATGGAGCCGCCGGTCTGCTCGGCGATGCGCTTGGCGTCGGCCACGATCCGCGAGTCGGGCAGGTAGCCGAGCGGTCCGGCGACACGCACGTGCATGCCGGCGGTCGCGCCTGCCAGCAGGTAGGAGTTGGACATGTTGTTGGCCGCGTCGCCGACGTAGGCGATGGTCTTGCCGGCCAGCGCGTCGACGCCGCCGCGATGCTGCGCGATGGTGAGGAAGTCGGCGAGCACCTGGCAGGGGTGGAACTCGTCGGTCAGCGCGTTCACGACCGGGCAGGTGGCGTACTTGGCCATCTCCTCGACGCGGTCCTGGCCGAAGGTGCGCCACACAATGCCGTACGCCATGCGGGTGAGCACGCGGGCGGTGTCGGCGACCGGCTCGCCGCGGCCCAGCTGGGAGCCGGACTTGTCGATGACCAGCGGATATCCGCCGAGCTCGGCGACGCCGATCGAGAAGCTGGAGCGCGTGCGGGTGGACGGCTTGTCGAAGAGGACAGCCACGGCCTGAGGGCCGGCGAACGGCTGTCGGTAGAAGCGGTTCTCGCTGAATTTCATGCCGAGTTCGAGGATCTGCTTCTGCTCGTCATGACTGATGTCGTCGTCACGAAGCATGTGACGCAGCTGGCCGGTCATGTTGTTCTCCTTACGTTTCCGTTGGTGTGCCGTGATTGCCGTTATGGCCGCGGCCTAGGGTTCAGTCGTTGGGCAGGTCACCCGGGATCTGCTTGAGGATGGCCACCGCATCGTCGATGTCCTGTTCGCTGACGATGAGCGGCGGGGCGAGACGCAGCGCGTCGGGCGCGACGGCGTTGACGATGAGCCCGTGCTCGAGCGCCCAGTTCATGGCCGCGTGGGAGCACGGGTGAGCCAGTTCGATGGCGTTGAGCAGGCCACGGCCGCGGACGGACTTGAACAGCGGGTTGCCGCATGCCATGACGGCGTCGCGCAGCTGCTGGCCACGCGCCTCGGCGTTCTCGACGAGATGGTCCTGCTCGATGACGCCGAGCGTCGCAAGCGCGGCGGCAGCGCCGAGCGGGTTGCCTGCGAACGTCGAGCCATGAGAGCCAGGCGTGAACAGCGCGGACAGCTTGGAGCCGAACGCGATCATGCCTCCCATGGGGAAGCCGCCGGCCACGCCCTTGGCGAAGGTGACCATATCGGGCTTGACGCCTCCGGTGAGGTCCTCACGCTGGAAGGCGAACCATGCGCCGGTGCGGCCGATGCCGGTCTGCACCTCGTCGATGATGAGCAGCGCGTGGTTGATGTCGCACAGCTCGCGCACCTTCTTCACGTAGTCGACGGGCAGCGGCCTCACGCCGGCCTCGCCCTGGATAAGCTCGAGGATGACGGCCGCGACGGGGCCTTTGCCGTACTGGCCGAGTCCGGTCTCCGAGAACGCCTCGTACAGGGAGAACGGGTCCCCTGCGCGCACGAACTCGATGTTGGGCACGAGCGGCTCGTACTGCTTGCGGATCGCGGGCTTCCACGTCGCCGACAGGGCGCCCATCGTGCGCCCATGGAATCCGTGGGTGAGCGCCAGGATGCGGGCTGGCTTGCCGCCGATGGCCGGCAGCGCGCCGGCGAGCGTGCGGCCGTACAGCTTGGCGAGCTTGAGCGCCGCCTCGTTGCCTTCGGCGCCCGAGTTGCCGAAGTACACGTGGGATCCTTCGGGTGCGCCGGCCAGCTTGATGAGCTTGGCGGCGAGCTCGATCTGCGGCTCGGTGGCGAAGTAGTTGCTCACGTGCGCGCACTTGGCCGCCTGCTCGCTGACGGCCTTCACCCAAGCGGGGTGGGCGTAGCCCAGCGAGTTGACGGCGATGCCGGCGAGGAAGTCGAGGTACTCGTTGCCGTCGATGTCCCACACGCGCACGCCCTTGCCGTGGTCGAGCACGCGAAGCGGCGTGCCGAACACGTTCATGTGGACCTGCGAGTACTCACCCAGCCATTGCGAGTCCTTGGGGCCGATCGTCTCTTCAGTAGACATAGGAACTCCTCATTTCAATGCCGTCCTCGGGCACGACCATGGTGCCGATGCCGGCGGTGGTGAAAATCTCGTTCAGAATGGAATGCGGCTTGCGCCCGTCGATGATGTGGGCCTGCGGAACGCCGCCGTCGATAGCGCGCACGCATGCCTCCATCTTCGGCCTCATGCCGGTCTCCAGATCGGGCAGCATGTCGCGCAGGTTCTCCACTCCGATGCGGCCGATCAGCGAATTGCGGTCGGGCCAGTCGGCGTACAGGCCGTCGACGTCGGTGAGGATGATGAGCTTGCGGGCGCCCAAGGCCGCCGCCAGCGCCGCCGCCGCGGAATCGGCGTTGACGTTGAGCACCTCTGTGGCGTCGTCCTCGTTCGGCGCGACGGAGGAGACGACGGGGATGCGTCCGGCGCTGATGAGGTCTTCGACCGCGGAGGCGTCGACGCTGACCACATCGCCGACCAGTCCGATGTCGGTGGGCTTGCCGTCGATGATGGGCTTGCGCTGCATGGCGGAGAACAGGGCGCCGTCCTCGCCGGACAGTCCGACCGCGAACGGGCCGTGCGCGTTGATGAGGCCTACAAGCTCGCGGGACACCTTGCCGGTGAGCACCATGCGCACGACGTCCATGGCTTCGGGCGTGGTGACCCTCAGACCGCCTTTGAACTCGGATTTGATGCCCAGTGCCTTGAGCATGTGGGAGATCTGCGGGCCTCCCCCGTGCACGACGACGGGGTGGAGCCCCACCTGACGGAGGAAGACCATGTCTTCGGCGAAGCACTGCTTGAGGTGCTCGTCGACCATGGCGTTGCCGCCGTATTTGACGACGATGCGCTGGCCCGCGAACTCCTCGAGCCAAGGCAGGGCTTCGATGAGCACTTCCGCCTTCTGGTCGGCGCGCAGATCGGTGTGCACGTCGAAATGGAATCCGGGTCCTTTCAGTTCAGTTGCCATACGCGTTGTTCAGCTTTCGTAGTCGGCGTTGATATGGACGTATTCGTGGGTGAGGTCATCGGTCCATACGGTGGCCTGCGCGTCACCGGCGTTGAGGTCGATGTCGATGTGCACTTCGCGCGGGGTCATGTCGACCTCGCTGCGGTCGCGTCCGGCGCCTCCGTTCTCGCAGATGCGCACACCGTTGACATCGACGGTGACCTTGTTCGCGTCGTACGGCGCGACGTCCTCCGGCACAGTGCCCAGCGAGGAGACGATGCGGCCCCAGTTGGGGTCGTTGCCGCTGATCGCGCACTTGAGCAGGTTGGAGGCTGCGACCGCGCGGCCGCAGGCCAGTGCGGCGTCCTCGGTGGTGGCGCCGGTCACGGTGATGCGGATGTCGTGGCTAGCCCCTTCGCCGTCGCCGATGATCTGGCGGGCGAGCGAGGCGCAGGCCTTGGCGACGGTCTCGTTGAACTCGTCGGCGTCGGGCTCGATGCCGGACGCGCCGGAGGCGAGCAGCAGCACCGTGTCGTTGGTGGACATGCATCCGTCAACGTCGATGCGGTTGAACGACAGGTCGGCGGCGGCGTTCAGCGCGGCCTGCATCTGGCCTGCGCTCACGACCGCGTCGGTCGTGATGACGCACAGCATGGTGGCCAGCTGCGGGGCGATCATGCCCGAGCCCTTGACCATGCCGCCGATGCGCCAGCCGGCTGCGCTTTCCAGGGTGACGGTCTTCGGCTTCGTATCGGTCGTCATGATGGCGTGCGAGGCGTCGGCTCCCGCTTCGTCGGTGTCGGCGAGAGCGGCGTACGCCTGCTTCGCGCCGGCGAGCACGTGGTCGAGCGGCAGCAGTTCGCCGATCAGGCCGGTGGAGCATACGGCGATGTCCTCCGCCTTGGCGCCGACCAGCCCGGCGACGGTCTCGGCGGTTGCCTTCGACTGCTCGTATCCGGCTTCGCCGGTGCAGGCGTTCGCACCGCCGGAGTTGAGGATCACAGCCTTGATGTGACCGTCGGCGACCTGTTTGCGCGACCACTGCACGGGTGCGGCGCAAAAGCGGTTCGACGTGAACACGCCGGCGGCCGCGTCGAGCGGGCCGTTGTTGACGACCAGTGCGAGGTCCTTCTTCCCCTCGACGGACGAGATGCCCGCCGCGATGCCCGCTGCGGTGAATCCTTTGGCAAATGTGACGCTCACGGCGCGACTCCAATCTTCGTCAGTCCCTGATCCTCAGGGAGTCCCAATGCGATGTTCAACGACTGCACGGCCTGACCGGCGGTGCCACGGTTCAGGTTGTCGATGGCCGCAAAGGCGATCAGACGACCGGCGTTGCGGTCGGTGACGACCTGGATGTGCGCCGCGTTCGATCCGACGACGTTCGCCGTGGCCGGCAGCACGCCCTGCGGCAGCATGACCATGAATTCCTGCCCGGCGTAGGCGTTCAGCCAGACCTGTCGGATGTCGTCGTCGCTCATGGCCAACGCCTTGTCGCTCATGCGCGCGCTCACCGTGGCGAGGATGCCTCGGGCCATCGGAGCCAGGATCGGGGTGAATCCGAGGCTGAACCTGGATGCGTCCGCCCCGTTGCCCCCCGCCGCATGGGCGAAGTTCTGCAGGATCTCCGGAATGTGCCGGTGCGTGCCGCCGACTCCGTATGGCAGGGCGGAGCCGAACGCTTCTGCGGCGAGCAGGTTGGTCCTCTTGAGGCTCTTGCCCGCGCCGGAGTATCCAACGACCAGATCGGCGACGATGTCCCTGACATCGATGAGGCCTTCGGCGACGGCCGGCTGCATGGCCAGCGTGGTGGCGGTCACGTTGCAGCCCGGCCCGGCGATGCGCTTCACCCCGGCAAGGTTGCCCCGCTGCCGCACGTACTCGCCGTCGGCCTTGCCGATGATGAGCTCCGGCATACCGTAGGTCCAATGCTCGTAGAAGTCGCCGCCGTAGAAGGCATCCCATGCGGAGCGTTCCTCAAGACGGTGGTCGGCGCCGAGGTCCACGACGACCGTGTCGGGGTCGAGCTGGGAGGCGAGCTTGCCTGAAGCGCCGTGCGGCAGGGCCAGCACCACGACGTCATGACCGTTGAGGACATCCGCGGTGGTGTCTTCGACCACCAGGTCGGCCAGCTGCGGGATATGCGGCATATGCTTGCCCAGACGGTCGCCAACCGAGGAATGGCCGGTCACGCAGGTCACCTCGAAATCGGGGCGGGCGGCGAGAATCCGCAACGCCTCCCCTCCGGCATATCCCGTGGCTCCCGCCACGGCTACGGTGTATTTCGCCATATCATGCTCTTTTCTCGCGAACGAAACTAGAGCAAGAGTATACATGTTATACAGTACATTGCATAATATGCATTGGGTTGACGCGTGTCGCCGCCTGTTCCGCGGTCAGCACCCGCTCATCTGCCCGCGGCAGTCGGCATCCGGGCACACGCAGCTCCCGCGGTCAGGCGGAGATGGTACTGTCCCCGCTGCCGCCAGTCCCGCCGGTGCCTCCCGACTGGATCATGTTCATCATCATCTGATAGAACTCATCGGCTGAGATGCCGTGCATCATCAGCCAGACCACCGTGATCGTGGACAGGACGTTGATGACCACCGCAGCGATGGCGAGCCCCACGCCCTTGGTGTGGAAACGCCGGGTGCGCCAGATGGCGAGACCGCCGATCAGCGCCGGAAGCACCGGCATGGCGAAGAGGATGGAGAAGACGAACGCGAAGATCGCGTAGAAATCCCAGTGCCCGTAAATCGGGTTCTGCTGAGGATCGTCGAGGTTGATGCCGTGGAAGTAATGCGGCCCGTCCTGGCTGCCGCCGTTGCCCGGGCCTTGCGGCTGGCCGAAGCCGGGGTATCCCCCTTGCGCCGGACCACCGAACTGCTGTGCCGGAGGATACTGCCCGGGCTGACTCCCGGCATACCCGGGATACCCCTGACCCCCGCCAAGCGCCGGCACGGCGGCCTGCTGGCTTGCGACTTGGCCGGGCGCGTTGCCGTCGTCCGGATGCCCATACAGGTACGGGTCGTAGCCTTGCGGGAATTCGTCGGCGCGGGCGCCATACTCGGGTTCGACCCGCTGCCCGTATTCCGGCTGATTGACCGGCTGGCCCTGCAGCGGAGCCGCAACCTGCCGGGAGTCCCTTGATTCCCCATCAGGTGACTGCGGCTGTGGTTGCGGCTCTGTCATGGATTGCTCCTTTGTTCGCTGCGTTTACGGGTCTGGCCTGCGCGCTCAGGCGCGCAGCTGTGCGCCGATCTGCGCGGCCTTGTCGACGATGGCCTTGCGGATGGCTTCGCTGTCCTCGGCGGTGAGCGTCTTGGACGGCGAACGGAAGGTGACGGCGAACGCCAGCGACTTCTTGCCCTCGCCCACCTGTTCGCCGGTGAACACGTCGAACAGGTCGATGGATTCGAGGTTGTCGCCTGCGGCTTCGCGCACGACCGATTCCAGCTCGTCGGCGGTCACCGTGTCGTCGACGGTGAACGCGAGGTCCTGCTTGACCGGCGGGAACGTGGAGATCGGCTTGGCCTGGACCGGCTTGCCGTCCAGCGTGGCGAACAGGTCGGTGAGGTTGAGCTCGAACGCGGCCGAATGGGAGGGCAGGCCGAGCGCCTCGTTGACGTGCGGATGCAGTTCGCCGACGAAGCCGACCGCCTTGCCGTCGGCCACGACCTGGGCGGCGCGGCCGGGATGCCACTGTGCGGGGACCTGATCGGCGGCGGGCTGCACGAGCGCATACTTGGCGCCGAGTCGGTCGCAGATCCTGCGCACCGCTTCGACCGCGTCGCTCCAGTCGACGGCGCGACGCTCGCCGAGCCAGCCGGAGTCCACGGCATTGCCGGTCAGCAGGCCGGCGACGTGCAGCGGCTGGTCGGGCAGGCCGACGTCGAGCGCCTTGAGCTGCTCGTCGGTGGGGCGCACGCCGCCGGGCAGCGCCGGGATGGCGGGCGCGTTCGGATCCCACAGGTACACGTGGCCGAGTTCGTACAGGCTGACGTTCTCCAGACCGCGGCGCAGGTTGCGCTGCACGGTGGTGGCGAGCGTGGGCAGGATGTCGCGGCGCAGGTAGGGACGGTCGCCGGCGAGCGGGTTGGCGATCTCGACGCTGACCGGCTTGATCGCCTCGGGATCGTAGGCGAAGGCCTTGAAGTCCTCGTCGCCGACGAACGGGTAGCTGAGCGATTCGACCATGCCGTATTCCGCGAGCGTGTCCGCGACCCAACGGCGACGGCGCTGGTCCGGGGTCAGACCGACCGCGCCCTTGACCGGTGCCGGCGGCACGGTGACGGGGATCTCGTCGTAGCCGACCAGTCGGGCGACCTCTTCGACCAGATCGCACGGCTGGTTGAGGTCGGGGCGCCACGTCGGCGCGGAGACGGAGAACTCGCCGTTGCCGCCGCCGGCGACACGGCAGCCGACGTCGGTGAGGATGTCGCTGATGCGGTCGACATCCACGTCAAGACCGGCCACGCGGGCCACTTCGCTGGCCTTGAAGTGAATCGGACGGCGGAACGTCGTGGTGTTGTAGTCGGTGGGGTGCTCGCTGGGTTCGCCGTTGCCGTACTTGGTCAGCAGTTCGGCGGCCATCTGCGCGGCGGCCGGCTGCAGTTGCGTGTCGACGCCGCGCTCGAAACGACGGGACGCCTCGGAGGGGATCTTGTGGCGGCGGGCGGAACGCGCGATCGAAACGGAGTCGAAGTGCGCGGCCTCCAGCAGGATGTTCTTCGTCTCGGCGGTCACCTCGCCGTACAGGCCGCCCATGACGCCGGCGATGCCGAGGATGCGCGAGCCGCGCTGGCCGTTCGGAGAGTCGGTGATGAGCAGGTCCTCGGGGCTCAGGTCGTGGTTCTTGCCGTCCAGGGTGGTGAGCTTCTCGCCGGCGTTCGCGCGGCGCACGACGATCGGTCCTTCGATCTTGTCGAGGTCGTAGGCGTGCATCGGCTGGCCGAGGTCGAGCATCACGTAGTTGGTGACGTCGACGGCGAGCGAGAGGGAGCGCATGCCGGCGCGGATGAGGCGGCGACGCATCCAGTTGGGCGTGTGCGACGACGGGTCGAACCCGTGGACGGCGCGGGCGACGTAACGGTCGCATCCGGCGACGCCGTGGATCGGGTTGTTGTCGTCCACGATCACCTCGATGTCGCTGGCGACGCCGGATTCGGCTGCAGGCGACTTGGGGGCGCGCTTGTCGAGTTCGACGACCGGATCGACGAACGGCGCGCCGGTGGAGTGGTGGTATTCGCGCGCGACGCCGCGGTACGAGAACGCGTAGCCGCGGTCCGGGGTGATGTTGATCTCCAGGATCGGCTGGTCGAGGTGCAGCAGGTGCATGGCGTCCTGGCCGGGCTTGAGCGCCTTGTACTCCTCGGGGGTGAAGCCGTATTCGCGCAGCAGGATGATGCCGTTGTGGTCGTCGCCGAGGCCGAGTTCGCGCTCGGAGGCGCACATGCCTTCGGAGATGTGGCCGTACGTCTTGCGCGGCTCGATCTTGAAGTCGCCGGGCAGCACGGCGCCGGGCAGGGTGACGACGACCTTCTCGCCGGCGGCCATGTTCGGGGCGCCGCACACGATGCCGCGCGGTACCTTCTTGCCGTTCTCGTCGACGACGTTGTACTCGCCGACGTCCACATGGCACCAGTTGATGGTCTTGCCGTTCTTCTGCGGCTCCGGCGTGGCGTCGAGCACGTAGCCGACGACGATCGGTCCGGTCACCTGGGAGGAGTGGATCTCCTCCTCCTCGAGGCCGACTCGGACGAGGTCCTTGGCCAGCTGCTCGTACGTGAGGTCGGCAGGGACCTCGACGTGTTCCTTGAGCCAATCAATGTCAACCATAGGCATGGGTCAATCACTCCCCCATCACAAACTGTTCGCTGAATCGCACGTCGCCCTCGACGAGATCGTGCATGTCGTTGATATCGGAACGCAGCAGCAGCGTGCGCTCCATGCCCACGCCGAACGCGAAGCCGGTGTACTCCTCCGGGTCGATGCCCGCGGACTTGAGCACGTTCGGGTTGACCATGCCGCAGCCGCCCCATTCGAGCCAGCCCGCACCGCCCTTCTTGTCGGGGAACCACAGGTCGAGCTCGGCGCTCGGCTCGGTGAACGGGAAGTAGCTCGGGCGCAGGCGGGTCTTCGCCTCGGGGCCGAACATGGTGACGGCGAGCTTGTCGAGCACGCCCTTGAGGTCGGCCATGGTCAGGTGCTTGTCGACGGCCAGGGCCTCGCACTGGTGGAACACCGGGGTGTGGGTGGCGTCGAGCTCGTCGGTGCGGAACACGCGTCCCGGGCTGGCGATGTACAGCGGCACGCCGCGCGTGAGCAGCGCTCGCACCTGGTCGGAGGACGTCTGCGTGCGCAGCACCATGTTCGAGCCGACGAAGCCGGCGGCGTCCTTGGCCTGGTTGCCCTTCACGTAGAAGGTGTCCTGCATCTGGCGGGCCGGATGGTCCGGGCCGAAGTTGAGCGCGTCGAAGTCGTACCATTCGGTCTCCACTTCGGGGCCGGCGGAGATCTGCCAGCCCATGGAGATGAACATGTCCTCGACGTCCTCCATGAGCTTGGCGAGCGGGTGGCGGGCGCCCAGCGGATGGCGCTTCACCGGCAGCGTCATGTCGACGGTCTCGGCGGCGAGCGCACGCTGCTCCTCCTGCGCCTTCAGCTCGGTCTCCTTGGGGCCGTACGCGCGGCCGAAGTCGGCGCGCAGCTTGCCCATGAGCTTGCCGGCGTCCTTCTTCTGGTCGGCGGGCAGCGAACCGATGGCCTTGCTGGCCCGGGTCATCGCCGACTCGGCTCCGGCGTACTGCGTCTTGATGG
Organism: Bifidobacterium leontopitheci; assembly: GCF_009193355.1. Classification (GTDB taxonomy): domain Bacteria; phylum Actinomycetota; class Actinomycetes; order Actinomycetales; family Bifidobacteriaceae; genus Bifidobacterium; species Bifidobacterium leontopitheci. The sequence goes on along the minus strand of NZ_WBVT01000005.1, from coordinate 10,322 downwards.
CCTTGAGTTCCTCCAGACTGGAGGCGTTCTGAATCTTGCTGATGCCCTCGGCGACCGCATCGGTCACTGCCTGGGCATCGAAGAGAGCATTGTCTGCCACGAGAACCCTTTCATCCTTTACATACCCGGTTGTTGTGCACATACCCGGTTGTCGTGCGCCGAAATCATATCATCCCTAGCGTTTTACCGAGTTCACATTTTCTCTATATGGCTCGACATAGCCAGACTCATCAGCAGCACCGCGGCACTGGTCGCAAGGTTGAGCGACTCGGCTTTCCCGTACAGCGGCACGCGGACCATCGAGTCGCAGCGGCGCAGCAATCCAGGCTCCAGGCCGCGCGCCTCGTTGCCGAACACCACGGCCTTGGAACGGCGGATGAAATCCCTGTCCGCGAGCGCCTGGGGCAGCTCGACGGGCGCCTTGCCGTCCACGCCGTACACGTCGGCGGCGACGGTCGCGAGTCCGTTGTCGCCGGTCCACGAGAAGAACGCGGCGACGTCCATGGCGACCACGGGGATGTGGAACAGGGATCCCGCGGTGGAGCGGATGACCTTGGGGTTGAACACGTCGACGCAGTCGTCCAGCAGGATCACCGCGTCGCAGCCGGCGGCGTCGGCAGCGCGGATGACCGTTCCCGCGTTGCCGGGGTCGCGCACCTGCCAGAACGCGGCGACGAGGGGGCGTTCGCCGAACCGTACGTCCTGCACGTCGGTCTGCATCCTCTCGAGGTCGCCGACCGCCGCGATCCCCTGGCAGTCGGGGCTGATGCGCCGCATCACCGCCGCGGTGGCGGGGTGCACGTAGACGCCCTCTTGTTCGGCGCGCGAGACGATGGCCGCGATCGTGTCATTCGCGAACCGGGGCGGCGTGGCGTCGTCATGCGGGACGCCATCTTCCATGTCCCTGATCTCGGCATACAGGTCGAGCACCGTGTCGGGACGGCATGAGACGGCTTCGCGCACCGCCTGCGGCCCTTCGATGAGGAAGCGGCCGTACCGCTCGCGGCTTCTGCGGCTGGCGAGGTCGGCGACCCTGCGCACCCGTTCGGCCTTCGCGTTGTCTATCGTTCTGGTAATCGGCATACCCGTCACCCTACACGTGCGTTGATACAGTGCGCAGGGCGCATGACCAGTGCCGCATGGCCCGTTGCCGACGGCCGAATACGCGCGAGGGGTGGCCTCGAACGCGGTTTCACGCGTACGGGACCACCCCTCCTGTTGGTTCATGTCCGTTGGTTCATGTCGTCATCGGATCGTGAGGACGTCACCCGGGACGGTGCCGTTGACGTCTTGCGCGGCCGACGCCGCGGCAGCGGCACGTTTCGCCGCGATGGCCTGCTTCGCGGCGGAGGCCCGCCATCCGGGGATGGCGTTGCGCACGGCCCGCGTGCAGATGCTCGTCCCTCCCGAAAGCCTCAGGGCTTCGGCCAGGTCACCGCATGAGGCGTCGTTTCCGCGCGTCGCCGTCGCGAGTTCGAGTCTCAGCGCCGCGTCGGCGAGTCGGGCGGGATCGTCGCCCAGCCACCAGCTGATCAGTATGAGCACATGCCCGTACAGGCCACGGGTGACGCCCGCCGCCTGCAGAGCGCTGTCGGGAAGCCGGTTGACGATTCCGGTCAGCAACGCCCGCATGGCGCGGATGCGCGCAGGGTCCGGCCTTGCGGCAGTCCGCTCGATGCGCTCGACCGCGGTGCGCAGCAGTTCGGCGAGCTGGTGCGCGCAAGTGGTCTCGTCATAGTCCACGTCCTCCACGACATACCGAAGATGCCGGTCGGCTGAGGGCTGACCGTGTTGCGCGCCGTCGACAAGGCGGACCGTCTCGTCGACGATGAGCGCGGCGATCAGGCTGAGCCCGGCGTGCGAGGCGATGGCGTCCACGAGCGTCTGCAGGTAGCGTCCGGGCGCGCCGGAGAACAGCCGCTGCACGCCGCCGTCATCGATCACGTCCTGGACGAGATGCCGGTATGCCCGCCATACGTCGTACCGTTCGTCCGCCACGTTGATGAGGCGGGCGAGACGGACGCCGGCATGCACCTGGTGCGGGGCGAGGCGCAGCGCCTGCCGGTTGAGATGCAGCCGAAGCCGTATCGTCTGGTGTTCCACGGTGCAGTCGAGTACGGTGCCGTCGGGTACGGCGCCTTCGCCGGCAGCGCCGTCGAGCATGAACCCGGGAAGCTCGAACGTCCTCCCCATGCCCATGATCGCGTCGACATCATCGTTGCGAAGCCCGCGGATCCGTCCGCGCCGGTCGGGCGCCGGATACTCCCAGCGGGAGCGGACCATGCCGTCGTCCCGCACGTAGACCTTGAGATATGGACTGCGCGAGTCGGTCACGATGAGGCCGGCGCCGGTATCGGTGACGGAGCAGGTGCGGCATTCCGCCCGCAGCCGTTCGGCGAGCGCCGAACAGTTGACTCGGATTCCTCGCAAGCCGTGGCCGGACGCCATTTGCGCAGACGTCACGTATGCAGCCGTCGATCCGAAAGCAGAGTTTGCATGATTGTGCATGAATGCGATACTCCATTCGTTCACTCTTGACTTATCAATTCCTCCAGTCGCCGGGGAGAAGATACACTTCACCCGCGGAACCGGATGGAATTCATCTCAAGCCAAGATGAACGGACGATACTTCTATCGCATGGCCATTCACTATAGGGCATGTCGTGGACGCCGTGCCCTGATGATATGGTGAATGCAATCCATGCGCGCCGTGGCTCATCACCGGCACGCACACTCAACGATGAGGATGAGAGCGGAAGACCATCATGAACCCCAATTCCCCACGACCGCGACGATGGCTTGCGGCGTCGCTGGCAGTCGCCCTGTCGTTCGGTCTGCTGGGCCCCGTAGGAGCCACGCAGGCCGCAGCGGCAAGGCCGTCCGCCGCAACCACGGCCGTGACAGCCGGCACCGGCACGACGACCGCGGACGCCGCCGTCAACGGCTGGAGCCTTGACCCCGCGACGGTGCAGGGCGGCGAGACCCTCGAGGCCGGTTCCGGCGCGTACGTCAGCTGGACGCATTTCAAGTCCACCGCGGCGAACGGCAACGCCGCCGGCAATCCGACCGCCGACAACCAGTATCCGGCGATCGCCGTGTACGACGGCACGTTCGACTTCACGAAGCCGGGGTCGCTGCACGCCACCATCGTGTCGCCGCAGGAGGCGACCAAGAACCGTTTCGGGTTCTATCTCGGCTATCGCGGTCCCGGCGACGGCCTGTTCATCGGCTATGACACGGAAGGCTGGTTCTGGCAGAAGTACGCCGGCGGCGACGGCGAATGGCTGTCCGGCACGAGGACCGCGGCGCCCGGCGCCGGCGTGAAGGCGGACGTGGACATCACCTGGACCGGCACGACGGCGACGCTCAGCGTCGACGGCGCGAAGGCGTTCGACGTGGACTACGCCGCGATGGACAACCTGAGCGGGACCGTGGCGATGAAAGCCGGCTCGCTTAAGGAGACCGGCGACACGACCGACATGTACATCCGCGACTTCCCCGTGGCCGACACGTCCGAATATGCGGTGACCGGCATGGTCGTCGACGTGGACGGCAAGGCCGTGGCCGACGCGACCGTATCCGCGGGGTCCCTGACCGCGCGCACCGGCGCGGACGGCGCGTTCTCGCTCACGGGACTTCGCAACGGCACCTACACGCTGACCGTGTCGAAGGACGGCTACGAGGACGCGACGCGCGAGGTCACCGTCAACGGCGGCGACGTCACGCTGGATGCGCGGATCACGCTGAACAAGGCCGCCGAGATCGAGACGAAGACCCTCTCCTCCGCCGACATGGACGTGCGGGTGAGGACCGCGTTCCCCTCGGTGCTCGACTATACGATGAAGAAGCTTGACGGCAAGGTCATGCACGGCCAGACGAAGGATGTGCGCACGGTGGCGGTCAACGGCACGGCCATCGAGCTGACGGACGACGACGTGACGTTCCGCAAGACCGGCGACGCCGCAGCCGAATACACGCTGCACGCCAAGGATGAGGCCAAGGGCATCGACGCGACAATCACCGTGGTCATGGCCGTCAAGGCGAACACGCTGAGCCTCGAGGTGACGAAGGTCGTCAACCATATGACGGACGACAAGACGACGGCGAACGTCGAGGAGCACGCCGTCGAGACGATCGCCTTCCCGAACCAGAGCCTGGTCGCCGTGCGTTCCGACCAGTCCGACCCGCAGTTCACCGGCAGCGTCATGTCGACCGACGTGTCGAAGGTCGGCGACGAGAACCTCGCCGTCACCACGGCCACGTCGATGACGGACCGCGACTACATGTATGCGTTCGTCTCGGGCGGCGGCCTGAGCGCCGGACTGTGGTCCAATTCGGAGCATGACGGGCGCACCGTGCAGGCGACCGTCAGCGGCGGCAGCCGGAACACGCGCGTCTACGCCACCACCGAGAAGGTCGCGGGCGCCACGTCGCTGGGCTTGGCCAGCGCACCCTGGTACTGGCATCGCACGGTGAGCGACACGAACGGCGCACGGTACACGATCGATCAGGAAGAGAACCCGAAGCTCTCCGTGGCCATCGCCGGCGACGAGAACGGGGACGGCGCGGTCAACTGGCAGGACGGCGCGATCGCCTACCGCAGCATCATGAACAACCCGTACAAGGCCGACGAGACGCCGGAGCGCGTGGCGTGGCGCATCGCCATGAACTTCGGCTCGCAGGCGCAGAACCCGTTCCTCACCACGCTGGACAACGTCAAGAAGGTGGCTCTGAGCACGGATGGCCTCGGTCAGTCCGTGCTGCTCAAGGGCTACGGCAACGAGGGCCATGATTCGGCGCACCCTGATTACGGCGATATCAACACGCGCGCCGGCGGCGCCGCGGACATGAACACGTTGATGAGCGAGGGCGCCAAGTACGGGGCGCGGTTCGGCATCCACGTGAACGCGTCCGAGATGTACCCGGAGGCCAAGGCGTTCAGCGAGGACATGGTGAACCGTTCCGGCGGCTCGCTGCGGTACGGCTGGGATTGGATTGACCAGGCGGTCGGCATCAACGGCGTGTACGACCTCGCCTCCGGCATGCGCGAGCAGCGGTTCGCCACGCTGAAGGGCAAGGTCGGCGACGGCCTGGACTTCGTGTATGTGGACATCTGGGGTTCCGGCACGTCCGGCGACGAGGATTCATGGCAGACGCAGCGGCTCGTGCGCACGATCAACGGCAACGGCTGGGCGGTCGGCACCGAATACGGCGCCGCGCTCGAGAACGACGCCACGTTCCAGCATTGGTCGATGGACCTAGGCTATGGCGGCGCGGCGAACAAGGGGCAGAACTCGCAGGTGATGCGATTCCTGCGCAACCATCAGAAGGACAGCTGGACGGGCGACTGGCCGTCGTTCGGCGGCGCCGCGAACGCCCCGCTGCTCGGCGGCTACAGCATGAAGGACTTCGAGGGCTGGCAGGGCCGCAACGACTACGCCGCCTACATCGAGAACCTGTACACGCATGACGTGTCCACCAAGTTCATCCAGCACTTCAAGGTGACGCAGTGGGTCAACTCCCCGCTCGACTCCACCTCCGTGCAGGACGCCTCCATCAACAACGGCAACGAGCAGATCACGCTCAAGGACGACTCCGGCAACACGGTGGTCCTCAAGCGCGGCTCCAACAACACCGCCGACGCCGGCTACCGCGACCGCACGATCACGCTCAACGGCAAGGTCGTGGCGTCCGGTTCGGTGGAGCCCGGCGACGGCAGCGGCACGGGCACCGAATCGTATCTCATCCCCTGGCTGTGGGACGCGACGACCGGCAAGCGAGTCGAAGCCGACGCCGAGAAGCTCTACCACTGGAACACGGTCGGCGGCGAGACCACGTGGACGCTGCCCGACGACTGGGCGAACCTCAAGTCCGTCAAGGTCTACCAGCTGACCGACCAGGGCAAGACCGACGAGAAGACCGTCAAGGTCACCGACGGCAAGGTCACGCTCACGGCCGACGCACAGACCCCGTACGTGGTGTACCGCGGCGCGGCCAAGCAGATCAAGGTCACGTGGAGCACCGGCATGCACGTCACGGACGCCGGCTTCAACGGCGGCGCCGCGACGCTCAAGGACAACTGGACCGTTGCCGGCTCCGGCAAGGCCGAGGTCATCGGCGACAGCAACGCCGTGCTGCGGCTGACCGGCTCTGTCAAGGTGTCCCAGCGGATGACCGGACTGACCGCCGGCAAACGCTACGCCGTGTACCTCGGCGTCGACAACCGGACCGACGGCACAGCGAAGGTGACGGTGACGGACGGGTCGGCCGTCCTCGCCGAGAACCACACCGGACGGTCCATCGCGAAGAACTACGTCAAGGCGTACGCGCACAACACGAACACCGTGGTCGAGAACGGCGTCGCAGGCAGCTACTTCCAGAACATGTATGTCTGGTTCACCGCGCCCGACAGCGGCACCGCGACCGTGACCATGTCGCTCGCCGACACGTCCACGACTGCGGACGCACACGCGTACTTCGACGATGTGCGCATCCTGGAGAACGCCTACGACGGGGCGCAGTACAACGCTGACGGCTCGCTCAGGAAGCTCTCCAACGGCTTCGAGCACAACGCTCAGGGCCTCTGGCCATTCGTGGTCTCCGGATCCGAAGGCGTGGAGGACAACCGCATCCACCTGTCCGAACTGCACGCCCCGTTCACGCAGGCCGGCTGGGAGACCAAACGCATGGACGACGTGCTCGACGGCAAGTGGTCGCTCAAGGTGCACGGCCTGACACAGAAGAACACGCTGCTCGTGCAGACGATCCCGCAGAACGTGCGCTTCGAGCCAGGCGAAACGTATAAGGTGACGTTCACGTACCAGTCCGGTTCTGCCGGCACGTACGCAATCGCCGTCGGCGACGGCGAGTTCGACGCCAGCCGGGTGAAGCTGACCGAGCTCGGCAAGGCGCTCGGCGAGACGAAGACCGCCGAATTCGAGATCACCGGCTCCTCCAGCGGCAACAGCTGGTTCGGCCTCTACTCGACGTCGACGGCTGCCGACACGCAGGGCGTGGGCGGCTATGCGGCGAACCTCGGCGGGTACCGCGACCTCATCGTCGACGACGTGACCGTCGAGCATGTGGCGTCCGCCTCACACACCAAGGCCGAGGCCGAGGCGAAGATCAAGGAGCTGCGCGACACGTATGACGGACGTCAGGCGGAATACGGCGCGGCCGCATGGCGCGTGTACGTCAATGAACTCGCCGAAATCCGCGCGCTCGTCGACAAGGACGACGCCGGCGACGCCGACTACACCGCCGCCTACAACCACGCCGTCGCGCTGCTCGCCTACATGGCCGACGCGACCGGCGACGCCTCCGACGACGCGTGGGACGTGCGCCGCGACGGCTCCGACCAGCTCGGCGGCTACACGGTGAGCGCCGGCAGCGCGGAGGCGACGCAGGGAGGCGCTTCGGAAGGCCCGGCCGAACTCGCGCAGGACGGTGACGCGCAGACCCGCTGGCACACCGGCTACAGCGACAACGCCATCGCCGACGGCAAGGCCTGGTACCGGTTCAACCTGGCCAAGCCGACCACCATCAACGGCATGCGCTACCTGCCCCGGCCGGGAGCCGCCAACGCGAACGGCAAGATCAAGCGGTACCGCATCGATCTGACGCTGGCCGACGGCTCGACCAAAACCGTGGTCGAATCCGGCGAATTCTCCACGACGACCGCATGGCAGAAAGCTACGTTCGACCCCGTGGATAACGTCGTCGCCGTGACGCTCACCGCACTGCAGACGGCCGGGCAGAGCACCGCCCAGGAGAACCGGTTCGTCTCCGCCGCGGAACTGCGCATCACGACGAACCGCGAGGTCGGCACCACTCCGATCACTGTCGACAAGTCGTCGTTGCAGGAGCTGGTCGAAGAGGCCGGCGCGCTGAACGAGGGCGATTACACGGCCGATTCTTGGACGACGCTGACGGCCAAGCTCGCCGCGGCGCGCAAGGTTCTGGACAACGCCGACGCGGACGCGTACGACGTGGCGCTCGCCGCGGCCAATCTGCACACGGCGATCGACGGGCTGCAGTCGCGCCCCGACAAGGATACGACGGCGTTGCGCAACGCGGTCGACGCTGCCGCGGCGCTTAAGGAGTCCGACTACACCACGCAGTCGTGGAGCGTGTTCGCGGCGGCGCTGGCCGAGGCGAAGCGCGTGCTTGCCGACCCGGATGCCACGCAGGCCGACGTGGACGCCGCGCTGGACGCGCTGCGCAAGGCGGTCACCGGTCTCGAGGCGGCGCAGACGCCCGACCCCGACAAGCCGGATCCAGATAAGCCCGACCCGGACAAGCCCGACCCGGACAAGCCCGACCCGGACAAGCCGAGCGCGAGCGTGGATAAGAGCGTACTGAGCGCGACCATCGCCAAGGCGAAGGCCATCGACCCGAGCGGCTACACGGCGAAGTCCGCAGCCGCGCTGCGATCTGCCATCGCCGAAGCCCAGACCGTGCTCAACGATGCGAACGCCACGCAGAGTGACGTGGATGCCGCCGTGAAGCAGCTGGACAAGGCCATCGCCGCACTGCGGAAGGCCAACGGCGGCGGCGACGACCAGTCAGGCGGCCTGTCGAAGACCGGTGCGGATGTGGCGGTGGCTGTGATGTCCGCGATGATGCTGGCGGCCGCAGGGGCTGCGCTCATGCTCCGCCGCCGCAGGCGGTAAGGCACGCTCGCCGAGTTGGCTCGCGGCCAAAGCGGGTGGCGCTCCCCAGTCAGCTGCGCTGACAGCCCCCTCCACCGAGGGGGCCAAGTGACTGCGCCTGCCACGTTCGGCACGAACGCACGACAGCCCATCCACTGAGGGGGCCAAGTCGGCGAACTCGCTCCCGCTGGCGGGACGCAATCCGCTCCCGCCGGCGGGAGCTGGCTCGCGGAGCGAGACTGAGAGTGGTCGCCAACTACAGACGCAACGCAGCAACGGCGGTGGCTGTACCGGACATTCCCGGTACGGCAACCGCCGTTGTCATATCGTTATGGCATCGTGACGAAGCCTGCTTCCCGGCCGCCGATCACACGTAGTTGCGTTCGATGAGGATGTCGGATACGGTGAGGTTCGCCGAGTTGACGAGGTTGAACAGGATCACCGAGGCGAGTTCGCCCGGATCCATGAACGTGTGCTGCTTCTCCTCGGAGACGTAGTCGTGGCTGTCGCGGTAGAACGACGTGTCGATGCCGCCCGGGTACACGCCGACGACCTTCACGCTGGTGCCCTTGTAGGCGGCCTTGAGGCTCTGCGTGTAGCCTTTCTCGCCCCACTTGGTGGCGCAGTAGACGGATTCGTTGGCGTTGCCGCGCGTGGCGGCCGTGCTCATCACGTTCGCAATCTTGAGGTTGTGTTCGGCGGCCGCCTTGAGGGTTTCGACCGACCACAGGATCATGCCCTTGAGGCCTTTGAGGCACTTGTCCACGTCCGCGGCCTCGTATTCGACGGGCGCCTTGAACGAGGGCTGGCCGGCGTTGTTGATGAGCAGGTCGATGTGGCCGACCTTGGCGATCTCGGCGATCGACTGCTTGACGAAGATCTCGTCGGACACGTCGCCGACGAAGCCACGGTACGACTCCGCGGGGAATTCCTTGGCGAGCTCGAGCTGACGGGCCTCGTTGAAGTCGATGCCGGCCACGAACCAGCCGGCTTCTACGAGCCTTCTGGTCAACTCGTAGCCCAGTCCCAGCGCACTGCCGGTCACGATTGCGATGCTTCTGCCGTTTGCGTCTGCCATATGGCCTCCTGTCTCGCCTGTTGACGTACAGGATATCGAAGCGTTCAGACCCCGCGTTTCGCCCGGTTCGCGCGCTGTGCCGCGGCTTCATCCGGGCGTATGGGTCCGGGTGAAGCCGCGTGCCGCCGTCAGGCGATCAGCGAGGCGCGGCGCGGGTACCAGAACGCGAATAGGTCACGCTCGTCGGCGTGGCTTGACAGTTCGGCGAGACGCTCCGCCATCCATGCGCGGCAGGTGGCGAAGTAGCGGTTGATCAGCGCGTTGTACAGATTCGTCATTCGTTCGGTCATCATGATGCACTCCTTACTGTCCATGTGATGCCTTGCCGATGGATAGTAATTTCGTAATCTTGCCGTCCGCCGGCTGTTGCCTTGTTGAATCTTCCTCTGCAGCTGGAAGTTGCTTTAAGATTACGGCTCGTTATGTTTCGACACATGGCGAGATGTTTCACCACTGTGTGACGAAGGGTAGTGCCCGATTTCTTGCGCACTTTGGTTCTCGCCCGTCCCTGTGACGATGATCAGTTCGCTTCGTGTACGTTCTCACCGAGTCGGGACATGTCGAGGTAGCGGCGCGTCGACCACTCGCTGGAG
>NZ_WBVT01000049.1 GCF_009193355.1 Bifidobacterium leontopitheci | reverse complement strand
GACAAATCGGAACAAGGACAGGCCACGATCACCGAGGCCGTCAGTCAGAATCAGGGTCACCGCCAGGCCGCCACTCCCATTATCGCCGATCGGATTAACCGGCATAACCATTATCAACGTCAGGATTTCAAAACGGAACGTACTCTAACCGCATCTTCGAGTACGTTCCGTCGAGAAAATACAACCGAACGTACTCCAGCCGGTGCCTACGGGTACGGTTTGTCGTCAATAGAAAACGGACCGTACCCGAAACAGTCGCTTCGAGTACGGTCCGTTGTTTTCTGCTGTCAGACCAGCCCGGTCAGCCTAGCCGACCGCCAGCCCCCGCTAGTCGCCGGAGGTGCCGCCGGAGCTGTTGCCGCTGCCGGAGCCGTTGTTGCCGCTGGAGTTGCCGTTCCCGTCGTCGTTCCCGTCGTCGGTGCCGTTGTCGTCGCCGTTGCCGTTGTCGGGCGCCTTGGCGGTCACGGTGATCGCGCTGCCCTTGTCGGCCTGCGTGCCGGCGGTCGGCGTCTGCGTTTCGATGATCGCGTCGTCGGTGCTGTCGCCCTTGATGGTGAGGGTGAAGCTGTCGCCGACCTGCGTCTTGGCCTGGCTGAGCGTGAGCCCGACGAGGCTCGGCACAGTGACCTTCGGCTTGCCGGTGGAGACGTACACGTAGATCTTGGAGCCCTGCTCGACCAACTCGCCGGAGCCGGGGTCGGTGCGCGTGACCATGCCCTTCTCCACCGTGTCGGACTCCTCCTGCTGCGTGATGGGCAGGAAGCCCATCTGGCTGAGCGTGTTCAGCACCGAGTCCTGCGACTGGCCGGCCAGTCCGTCCGGCACCTTGGTCAGGCCGGACGAGATGTACAGCGTGATGAGCGTGCCCTTCGTGGAGTACGTGCCGGCCTCGGGGTCGGTGCTCACCACATAGTCCTTCTGGATCTTCGCGCTGTCGGCGGTCTTCGTGCTCGCCGACACCTTGAATCCGGCGTCCTCCAGCTTCGCGCGCGCGTCCTCCTGCGACATGTCGCTCACGTCGGGCACCTGCACGGACTTCGGCCCGACCGAGAACCAGACCTTCACCGTGGAGCCCTTTTCGGCCTGTGCGCCGCCCTTCGGCGACTGCTTGGTGAACGTGCCCGCGGGCTCGCCCGAATCGGTGTCCTTCATCTCCTGGAACTCGAATCCGGCGGCCGTGACCTTCTCCTTGGCCTGCGCTTTCGTCATCGAGACGGTGATGGTCGGCACGGTGCCCATTTCGGTGGTCGCGCCTCGGCTCATCATGAAGATCACGCCGATGATCGCGGCCAGCAGCACCACGCCGGCGACGATCGACGAGATGATGATCGTCTTCTTGCGCTTCTGCTTGGCCGCCTCGGCTCGCTGGGCCGCGCGCGAACGCAGCGCGTCGCCGTTCGGCTGGGCGGGCGGCACCATTTCGAACTGTCCGGTGGCCGGATTGTACGCGGCGGTGGGCTGCGTGGGCGCGACCGGCTGCATGGGCACGGTTTCGCCGCCGTCTCCCTGCTGTTCGGCCTGCTTGCGGGCCTTCGCGTTCGCCAGGTCGGTGAGCGGATTGAACGCGGCGGCGACCGGCATGCCGCCGTTCATGAACGTGAGGATGTCGTTCTTGAACTCGGCGGCCGTGGCGTACCGGTTCTGCCGGTCCTTGGCCATCGCCTTCGCGCAGATCGAGTCCCACATGCGCGGCAGTCCGGGCACGAGCGCGCTCGGCGGCGTCGCCACTTCGGAGACGTGCTGGTAGGCGATCGCCACCGCGGAGTCGCCGGTGAACGGCGGACGGCCGGTGAGCATCTCGTACAGCACGCAGCCTGCCGAATACAGGTCGGAGCGCATGTCGACGGTCTCGCCGCGCGCCTGCTCAGGGCTCAGGTACTGCGCGGTGCCGACGACGCCCTGCGATTGGGTCATCGTCGCCGCGGAGTCGTCGAGTGCGCGGGCGATGCCGAAGTCCATGACCTTGACGACGCCCTGCTCGGAGATCATGATGTTGCCGGGCTTGATGTCGCGGTGGATGATCCCCATGTGATGCGAGTACTCGAGCGCGTTGAGCACGCCGAGCATCACCTGTTCGGCGTCGCGCTGGCTGAGCGGCCCGTTCGCCTTGATGACGTCGCGCAGCGTCTGGCCCTTGACGAACTCCATGACCAGGTACGGCAGGCGTTCGGTGGTGCCGTCGTCGTTGGTGACGGTCTCCTCGCCGGAATCGTAGATGTTGACGATGTTGGGGTTGTTCATCTGTGCGACGGAGTGCGCTTCACGGCGGAAGCGCGTCAGGAAGATCTTGTCGTTGGCCAGGTCGGCGCGCATGATCTTGATGGCGACCGTGCGGCCGAGTCGCGTGTCCAGCGCCACGTGCACTTCGGCCATGCCTCCGCGGCCCACGAGCTGCCCGAGCTGGTACCGGCCGTTCGCCAGTGATGCTGGCATGTTGGTGCTCATAGCTGTTCCTCTCGACTCTTCAGGTTCATGTTCACGTTCAGGTTCATGTTCAGGTCAGGGCTGTCCGCCGCCGGCTGCGCGATGGTCTGCGCGGTGGCAGTGCCGTTACCGGCGACGCCGTTACGGATGATGCTGTCCAGATCGACGTTGCCCAAGGTGACGCTGCTGAGGTCACCGTTGCCGACGCTGTTGCCGAGTCCGGCGTTGCCGACGCCGACGTTGCTGCCAAGTCCGTCGCCAAGTCCGTCGCCGAGGATGCCGGTACCCGCGCCGGTTGCGGCGACGTCCGTCGCACCGAAACCGGCAGCCGTTCCCGCGGCGGTCGTGCCGAAGCCGCCCTCGACCGCCGCCGTGGCCGGCGTCGTAGCCGGCGTGGGTACCGCCGCGGCAGCCGCCGTACCGGTCGCGCCCGCGCGGTGCCGCGCCCGTCGCCCGGACGACAGCAGCGTCGCCGGGTGCGGCGTGCTCGCCACGCGCCTCGGCATACGGTGGTTCGGATTGATGCCCATCATGGTTTCGTCCATCTGCGCGGTCTCCTGGTCGAGCAGCCGCCGTTCGATCTTGGCGAGCGTGCGCGAGACCGTGAGCGCGTCCTTCGGACGGTCGCGCGGGTCCTTCTCGAGCATCGACATGACGAACTGACGCAGCTGCAGGTCGATGTCGTCGGGCAGCGGCGGCACCGGGTCGTTGACGTGCGCGGCGGCGATGTCGACCGGCGTGGTGCCGGTGAACGGCCGGTGCCCGCACAGGCCCTCGTACGCGACCACGCCGAGCGAATAGATGTCGGACTGCGGCGTCGCCTGCTTGCCCTGCGCCTGCTCGGGGGAGATGTACTGCGCGGTGCCGACGACCATGCCGTCCTGCGTGATCTGCTCCTGGTTGGTGGAGTAGCTGACGCCGAAATCGGTGATCTTCACCTCGCCGGTGGTCGACACCATGATGTTCGCCGGCTTGACGTCGCGGTGGATCACCCCGTGGCTGTGCGCGACGAACAGGCCGCGCGCCACCTGGATGAGGATCGGCAGCAGCTCGGTCGCCGGCAGCGTGCGCCGCTTGCGGTAGATGTCGGCCAGCGACTCGCTCGGCACGTATTCCATGATGAGGAAGCCGATGTTGTCGTGCTCGTAGTATTCGAACAGCGCGGCGATGTTGGGGTGCGCGAGGTTCGCGGAGTTGTGCGCCTCGGCGCGCAGCCGCTGCAGCTTGGACTCCATGTTGGGCTGGTCGTCGCGCAGCGCCTTGATGGCGACCGGGCGGCCGAGCTGGATGTCGTAGCCTTTCCAGACCTCGCCCATGCCGCCCTGCGCCAGCCTGCGGTCCAGACGGTAACGACGGTGGATGAGTTGTCCTTCGACGAGTTTCATTGTTTCAGGGCCTCCTCCATCAGTGCTTTCGCGATAGGTCCGGCCGCCTCTACACCGAACTGATTGACATTATGGATAACCACGGAGACCGCGTACTTGGGGTTGTCTGCCGGGGCGAAGCCCATGACCCACGCGTCGTTCGTCTGGTTGGACGAGCCGATCTGCGCGGTTCCGGTCTTCGCCGCCACCTTGACGCCGCTGATCTGCAGCGTCGGCGCGTCCTTCTCGACCACCGACTGCATCATCTGGTTGAGCTTGCCGGCGGTGTCCGCGCTGAACGCGGTGGACATGACCTCCGGCGTCGTCTCGGACAGGGTGCTCAGGTCGCTGGCGCGCACGCGGTCGACGAGCGTGGGCTTCATGAGCTTGCCGTCGTTGGCGATGGCGGAGGCGATCATCGCGTTCTCGAGCGGCGTGGAGAGCACGTCGCCCTGGCCGATGGAGGCGAGCGCGAGACGGTCGTCGGTGAGCGTGTCCGGGAACTTCGACGCGACGGACTTCAGCGGGCGGCCGGACGATGCCGTGCCGTCGATGGTGACGGAGCTGCCGTATCCGAGTTTCTTCGCCTGTTCGGCGACCTTGTCCTGGCCGAGCGAGACGCCGAGCTGGGCGAACGCCGTGTTGGACGAGTAGGTGAGCGCGTCCTGCAGGCTGATCTGGCCGTTGGTGCCGGCCGCCGCGCTGGTCGTGTTCGTCAGGCTGGTGGCGGTGCCGGGCAGCGTGTAACTGGCGCCGGCGGGGATCTGCGTGGACGTGTCGTACTTGCCGGTCTCCAGCGCGGCCGCGGCGACGACCGTCTTGAACGTGGATCCCGGCGGGTAGAGCTGCGAGGTGGCGCGGTTGACCATCGCGCTGTTCGCGCCGGCCGACAGTTTCGCGTAGTTCGCGTTCGCGGCTTTCGTGTCGTGCGTGGCGAGCGCGTTCGGATCGTAGCTGGGCGTGCTCGCGAGCGTGAGGATGCGGCCGGTCTTCACTTCGATGACCACGGCCGCGCCGTCCTTGCCGTTCAGCTGCTGGTAGGCGAGCGTCTGCAGCTTCGAGCTGATGGACGTCTCGACCGAGGCGCCCTTGTTTTCGACGCCGGTGAACAGCGCCTTGAGCTGGTCCCAGAACAGGGCGTCGGCCTTGCCGCTGAGCAGTTTGCTGCGTGACGATTCGACGCCGCCGTCCGCGCGGTGGGTGATGGAGAAGTAGCCGGTGACGGGCGCGTAGACCGGTCCGTTCGTGTAGGAACGCTGGTATGAGAACGCGTCGTTCGTGGGGGAGGACTGCGCGAGGATCGTGCCGTCGGAGGCGAGGATGGAGCCGCGAGGGGCGCCGAACTCCTGGTAGAGCGCGCGCGTGTTGCGTGAGTCGGCGCTCAGCGAGTTCGCCTGCACGGCGGTGATGATCGTCGTGGAGAAGCCGAGTATCACGAACAGGACGATCACCGCGGTGAACAGCTGCCGTAGATACTTGTTCATCGGGCACCTCCTGTCGGGTTCGGGTTCGGGTACTGCTGCGGCGGGCGGGGAACGGGCATGGGCTGCACGGCCTGCGTTGCGATGGCGTCGGACGTGGCCGGGTACGTCGCCTGCGGGATCGCCGGGATCGGCGGCAGCGGCGGAATCGCCGGCTCCGTGGCCGCGGTGTTGACTGTGCCGCCGGTGACGTTGTCGCCTGCCTCGCCGGTCGTCGCGCTGTCTGCCGCACCACCCGCGGACTGGTCGGCGGTCCAGCCGTCCGTGGCCGCGTCGTCGTCGAAGAAACCGTCGAACGCGTCCGGCTGACCGGCAGCGCCGCCGTCTTGCGCAAGACCACCCTGCACAATCGCCTCGGTCGGCATGTCGTTCGGCTGCGCGCCGGAATGCTGCGCGTGACGCGGCTCGGCGTGGGCGGCGCGACGCTCCTCGCGCTCCTCCTGCGCCTCACGCTGCGCACGCTCCTGCAGCTCGCGGTCACGCAGCACGGCCAACGCCTCGTACTGGAACGTGTCGGACAGCGTATCCGGCTCCGGACGGTTCGCGGCATGCGAGATGACCATGAGCAGCGCGGCGAGCACATAGTTCGCGATCAGCGACGAACCGCCGGCCGCCATGTACGGCATGGTCATGCCGGTGAGCGGAATCACCAGCGTGGTGCCGCCGACCACGGTGAACACCTGGAACGCCATCGTGAAGACGAGACCCGAGGCGAGCAGCTTGCCGAAGCCGTCCTTGATCTTCATCGCCGTGATGAACCCGGACGCGATGATGATCAGATACAGCACGAGCACGGCCAGCAGGCCGGTCAGACCCAGCTCCTCGCCCACGGACGTGTAGATGAAGTCGGAGTTCGCGAACGTCGTCAGCGACGGCTGGCCCTGACCCAGGCCGGTGCCGGTCATGCCGCCTGCCGCAAGGCCGAAGATGCCCGTGACCAGCTGCCACGAGCCGCCCACGCGGTTGTACTCGTAGTCGCTGAACGGATGCAGCCAGGCGTCCACGCGCTGGCCCACATGCGAGAACATGCCGGCAGCCAGCACCGCGCCCACGGCGAACGCGACGAAGCCGATGAGCAGCCAGCTCGCACGGCCGGTCGCCGCATACAGCATCGCGACGAACATGGCGAAGAACATGAGCGAGGTGCCCAGGTCGCGCTGCATGATGAGCACGCCCATGCACACCACCCACACGAGGATGATCGGACCGAGGTCCTTGATGCGCGGCAGCTGCAGGCCCAGCACCTTGCGGCCGCCCACGGCCAGCTGGTCGCGGTGGTCGAACAGGTACGCGGCGAAGAAGAACGCGAGGAACAGCTTCGCGAACTCGGCCGGCTGCAGCTGGTAACGGCCTATACCGATCCAGATCTTCGCGCCGTTGATGCTGCGGCCCAGCCCCGGAACCATCGGGGAGAGCAGCAGCGCCAGGCCGATCACCATGTTCACGTAGCCGTAGCGTCGCAGCAGACGATAGTCACGCAGCACCGCCACCAGCAGACAGCACAGCACCAGCGCCACGCACAGCCAGATCAGCTGGCGTGTGCCGACAGCCGTCTTCATCGGCTTGTCGATACGCGCGATCATCACCACGCCGATGGCGGTGAGCAGCAGCACGCATGGCAGGATCGCTTGGCTTGCGTACTGCTTGAACTTGAGCAGCAGGCCCCACAGGACCAGGAACAGCGCGGCCACCACGGCGAGCATCCCGATGTAGTTGCTGGGGAAGCTGCCGTAGACGCGCAGGAACATCTGGTAGAACGCGCCCACGCTGATGAGCATCGCCAGCAGCAGCAGCGAGGCCTGACGGAGACGGACGAGGATCATTGGGCGTCACCGCCGTTCGCGCCGGAGCCGGACGGCGTGGTGGTTTGGCTGTCGGATGAGTTATTCGTGTTGCTGTCGGTCGAGCTGCCGGACGTTCCGCTGTTGCCGGACGTCGAGCTGCCGGACGTTGACTTGTCTGTCGTCGAGCTGCCGCTCGTGTCGCCGTCGTCGGTCGTTTCGGACTTCTCGTTGAAGTTGTTCTTCTCCTGACGGATTGTCTCGATGTGGCTGACGGCATCGTCGTAGTCGTTGAACGTGATGCCCTCCTGCAGCGGCTCGCGCCACGACTGCGGCAGGCTCGAGATCGCGATGTCGGTACGCTTCACCTCATGCGACAGCCGCAGTCCGAACACGTTCGTGTTCACGCCTTGGAACACGGCGACCATGCCGTCCGAGTCGCCCAGATAATACTTCGTCTGGCTCCAGCGGTACGCGCCGAACACGCCGCCGGCGACCACCAGCAGGCCGACCAGCACCGAGATGACGGTGACGATGCGGCGGCGGCGACCGCGCTTGCGGGTCTTCTTGCGTTCCGCCTGCTGCTCGTGGTGGATGGCCTTCGCGACCTCGGGGTCGTTCGGATCGTCGGTGACGTGGCCGTCGCGCTTCTGCACGACCGGGATCTCGCCGGTGTCCGGGTTCGCGCGCTCGCCGTTCTCCTCGCGCACGGACGACGGCTGGGCGACGCGCGGCGCGGACGGCTGCTTGGCCGCCTGGTTCTGGATGAGCGCGGCCGCACGCTGGGCGGGGGAGTTCACGTCCCGCAGCATCGGCGCGGTGGCGACCGGCTCGTTGATGATGTCGGCGATCGGCTCGAGGCTCGCGCTGGCCGCGCCCGCCACGAGCGGGGTCTGATGCGGCAGGTCGAAGGCGTTCGCGTCGAGCGCGAGCGTGGCGTCGGCCACGACGGCGGTGACGTTATCGGTGCTGCCGGCCTTGAGCGCCATGGAGACGAGCTGCTGGGCGCACTCCTCCTGATCGGAGTAGGCGCTGAGCGTGCGGGCGATCGTGGAGTCCTCGAGCACGCCGCACAGGCCGTCGGAGCACAGCATCCACCGGTCGGTCGGGTGGGCGGCGCGGATCGCGATGTCCGGGTGCGGGTCGATGTCGAAGTCGCCGAGCACACGCATGACCACGTTGCGCTGCGGATGGTTGCGCGCCTCCGCCTCGCTGATGCGGCCCGTGTCGATGAGATGCTGCACGTAGCTGTGGTCCTGCGTCATGCGCGTGAGGCGGCCGTCGCGCAGCAGGTAGGCGCGCGAGTCGCCGATGTGCGCGAGCACCCAGTATCCGGCGACGAGCGCGACCGCGGTGACCGTCGTGCCCATGCCGGCAAGCTTGCGTTCGTGCTTGGCCTTGCCCACGATCGCGTCGTGCGCGGCCATCACGGAGGTCTCCATCATCGTGGCGACCGTGCTGACGTCCCCGTTGACGTCATCATGCTCGATGTGCGCGAGCGAGCGGATCGCGATGGTCGACGCGGTGTCGCCGCCGGCATGGCCGCCCATGCCGTCGCAGATGGCGATCAGATGCTCGCCGGCGAAGGATGAATCCTGGTTGTTGGCACGCACGGTGCCGACGTCGGAAACCGTGGTGGAGTACAGGAACAACGTCTGTGAAGCAGCGGAATTCGGCATAGGCTGTTCACCTCAATTCGAAGGTGGTCGCGCCGATGCGCACCGGGACGCGCGGGGGCAGAATCATCGGCATCTTCAACCGTTGCTGGTTGACGATGGTGCCGTTCGTGCTGCCCAGATCCTCGATGGCCCACTGGCCGGAGGCAGGGTCCTGGTAGACGCGGGCGTGGTGGGAGGAGACGAACTCGTCGTCCAGCACCACGGTGTTGGACGCGGCGCGTCCCACAGTGATGGATTCGCCGTTCAGCGGCACGGATGCGCCGGCCTTCGGCCCGTCGATGAGCACCAGCAGCGTGGGCGCGCCCGGACGGGCGGACTGCTGCGGGCGCGACGTGCGCGGCGCCTGCGCGGGGGTGCCGCTGCGGCGTGCGGCGGCAGGCTGCTGGCCGGTGTCGGCGTTCTTCATGGCGCGTTTGTCACGGCGGCGTCGCGCGCGCGACGGCTGCGGGCTGAACGTTTCGATGTCCTTGCGCAGCGACCGTACCGCAAGCCAGACAAAGACCCACAAGAGGATCAGGAACCCGTACTTGAGGATCGCAAATGTCAGTTCGGTGATCATACGAAAAATCGACTCCTGGCTCGGGGTCACTCCTGCTCTTGCGAGGAAGCCCAGAACAGGATGCGCGTGCGGCCGATCGTGATCGTGTTGCCGTCCAGCAGCGTGGCCGCGGGCACCTGATGACCCTCGACGTACGTGCCGTTGGTGGAGCCGAGGTCGCGCGCGATGACGCCGTTCGGCGTCAGGTCGATCTCCAGATGCTTGCGCGAGATGCCCGGATCGTCGATCACGATGTCGCAGCCGGAGCCGCGGCCGATGACCGTCTTCTCCTTGGTGAGCAGGTACTGGCTGTCGTTGACCTCGAGCATCGGATGGTCCTCCGCCTGCGCGACGGTCTGCACGGGCGCCACGTTGCCCTGCACCGACTCCGAGGACAGGTGGAAGCTGCCCTTCGGCAGTTCCAGATCCTCCTCGAAGATGACCATCACCGGGCCGACGAACGCGTAATGCTGGCTCTTCGCGTACTGGGTGAGGTTGTCGGCGAGCTCATTGGCGAGCACCTCGCTGCCCCACTGCTCGATGCGGTCGAAGTCGGCGGTGCTCAGCTTGAACCGGTATTCGTTCGGGGCTACCGTGCGGTCACGGCCGACCGGCATGGCTTCATTGTCGATCTCACGCTCAAGGGCGCTGGAAAGGTCGACGGGCTTGAGGTCTTTGGAGCCGAACTTGGAAAAGACTCCGTTGACCGCGCCTTCTACACTTTTCTCAAAACGGTCGAGAACGCTCATGGTGATCCCTTTCTATATCCTCACCTATCCTATACGTCAGTGGGGAAGTGACGCGGGAAAACGGGCGTTTTCGCGTGTATGGGCGCAAAAAAATCACGACTCGGCGGAGTTTTTGGCGTATGCGTGCGCGTTTTCGCGGGCCGTGTGGGGATGCGCGGGTGTGGGGTGCGTGCGGGGATGCAGTTCACTTCGAGAGGCCGAGTCCGAATGATTCCCGCTTCCGCTGGCGGGAGCTGTCTGAGCGATAGCGAAGACTGAGGGTGGTCGCCGCAGGCCGCCCCTATTCGCAGGACGCTGCCGTTGCCGTCCGTCCCGCTTCCCTCGGCCCCCTCGGTGGAGGGGGCTGTCAGCGCAGCTGACGGGGGGAGCGCCGCCCGCGACGGCATCGGGCCCGGTGACAGCGGGACACGGGGATTGCACGTCTCCCGTGTCCCGTAACGACAAAATCACCCGTAATGTCGTTGCGGGACGTCCCGTAACGACAAAATCGCCGTTTTTGCGTTTACGGGACCGCGTCCCGTGTCTGCGCTGCTGATTCCGCTTCCGTGCCGGTATCGGTGCAGCGCTGGGAAACGGCCATTTTTCAACGATTTGGTGATGTCGTCGGCGTGGTGCATCTGTGTGCTGGATGTCCCATAAGTGCAAATTCGCTTGTTTTGTCGTTGCGGGACGTCCCATAACGACGAAATCCCCCGTTTTGTCGTTGCGGGACGTCCCATAACGACAAAACGGCATCTCCTGCACTTACGGGACGCAGTCGGCATCGAATCCCCCGCATCCCGGCCCCGTCCCCGATCGCCGGCGCCACGACATCCCCCCGTCCGCCGCACCGCAATACCGGCCGCCGTACGCGACAGGCCAGTTCGCCGGTCAAGATCTTCAACTCCGGCGGTCGGCGTGTCACCGGCTGCCGGCGACGCTTTGCCGGACGCCTCTTGCGTCACGCTGCCCGCCCTTGCATGGTGACGCGGGTATGAAACCCCAGTGTTTGCACGGGTTTGAATGGTGCATCACTCTGTGTACCCGAGCAGAGTGACGTGAGAGACATCGGTGCATATGACACGATGCTCCCGCCAGAAGCCGGACACGGGAATCGTCGGCCATGCCGGGCATCGCCATCGTAGTCGCCGGTCGGAGTTCAGCTCGCAGGCTCCGGGCATTGGTCCGTTTCCGCCCTTTAAAACGGGTCAACTCCCGGAGTCCGGACATGGGACTCCGGCGAATGACCTATTCTGGACCGTCAAAACGGGCCTACCCTCGGAGTCCAGCCGGCGGACTCCGGGTTTTCTCCCATATCGGCCCTCTGAAATGGGAGAAAACCCGGATTTAGCGGTGTACCGGACTCCGCTTTCGGCCATGCCCGCCGAATGGGAGCCCGGGCGGTTACGGTGATGGTATGAGTACCTCCGATGAAACCATCCGCCCGGCGCAGTCCGCCACCGAATCTGCCGAGCCCGGCGCAGCGCTCTCTGCCGCTGCAGCAGCCGGCGCCGCGCCTGCTACGCACGCCGCCGAATCTACGACGCTCGCAGCGCCAAAGACCGCCATCCCCACGCGCACAACGTCGTCCGTCAGGTCCGCTGCCGCAGTGTCTGACATTGCCGCCGGAACTTCCTCAACTCCTTATGCCGCCGTAACGTCCGGCGCCGCCGAATCCGCGGGATCCGCAGCGCCAAAGACCGTCATCCCCACGCGTGCAACGTCGTCCGCTGACCCTGCGTCCGCCGCGACTTCCGCGACTCCATCTGCCGCGGCGCACGCTGCCGGCTCCCCCGCACCCGAATCCGCCGCGATCCGCGACTTCCCACGTCGCAAGGCTCGCACCCTGCGATTCACGTCCGGCGCGCCCCGCTCTGCGCAGGTCGTCGGCGACGGCTCGCGTGCGCTGTTCCTGCGCTCCGACGGCCCCGAGGATCTGGTCACGTCGCTGTGGATGAACGTCATCGATCCGAACGGCGACGCGCGCGAGATCCTGCTCGCCGACCCACGCCAGCTGCTCGCCGACGCCGACAGCGAGGACGTACCAGCCGAGGAGCGAGCCCGCCGCGAGCGTGCGCGCGAAGGCGGCGCCGGCATCGTCGCGTACTCCGTCGACGCCGCCGGCGGACGTGTCACGTTCACCATCAACGGCCAGCTGTTCCTCACCGAGATCCTGCGCGACGGCGCCCCGCTGGAGTCGTACGCGGCCGCCGGTTCGCCGGCAACCGTCAGCAGCGTCAGCCTCGCCGGTGCCGCTGCGGACGCCGGCGAACATGGGACCGCCGGTTCCGCCGACATCGTCGCGGCAGGCGGAGCGTCTGCTGTCGCCGACACTGCCGTCGTCGCGTCCGCTGTTGCCGAACGTGAGGATGTCGCCGACGCCGACGCTGTCGATTCGATCGCTGCGCCGGCTGCCGATGAGACCGAGCCTACGGACCGCGACTTTGCGGCCGAAACCGTCCGCTGGTCCGCGCGTACACGGCGTCTCGCCGCCGACGACCTTGCCGATGACACTGCCGACGACCTTGACGAGACTGCTGATTCCGACTTCGACCGCTCCGCTGGCCCTGACCGCGCCGCCGAGCCGCACGACAGCGAGCTCACGCCAGTGCTGAACCCGCGCATCTCGCCGGACGGCCGCCACGTGGCCTACACGACCGGCGAACATCTGATTCTGGTCGACATCGCCGAACAGTGGCCGGGAACGCAGTCGGACGGCGAGGCTGATTCGGCTGCTGCCGTGCGCGTGCCGTCGGCATCCGCCGAACCGATTGCCGACGTCACCCCCGCCAATGTCGTCCCGTCCCCCGCCCACGCACCCCGCCACGCCCACCGTTGCGGCGCCGACGAGGCCGTCGCGTCCGCCCACGACCCGACCGCCGACCGGACCACCACGCTGTGGAGCGTGTACCCGAACGACGAGGGCGGCGAGAACACGTGGCGCATCGGCCTCGCCGAATTCGTGGCAGGCGAGGAGATGGACCGGTACGACGGCTTCTGGTGGTCGCCGGACTCCGACGCGCTGATCTTCGAGACGTTCGACGCCTCGCCCGAGCCGGTCTGGTACATCAGCGACCCGGCGAACCCGCAGCAGCCGGCGTCCGCGCGCCGCTACGCCCGCGCGTTGACGCGTAACGCCGACGTGCGGCTCACGCTGGCCGAGCTCACGTTCGACGAGCACGGCCGGTACGCGGGGCTCGGCATGCAGCAGATCGCGTGGGACCGCAAGGCGTACGAGTACGTCGCCGCCGTGCGCTGGTCGCGCGGCCACGACCCGCTGCTGCTCGTGCAGAACCGTCGGCAGACGCGCGATCAGGTGCTGCGCGTGGTCACCGCGCGGCCTGGCTCGGCGGCGGTCGGCGGCGCCTCGTCCGCGCGGCCGCGTCCGGTCGGCTCGACCGTGGTACTGGCCGAGCATGCGAACGACCAGTGGCTCGACCTGATCGCCGGCACGCCCGCCTACACGCCCGACGGCCGGCTGGTCTGCGCGCTCAACGACATGGCCGCAGACACGAACCGGCTGACCGTGGACGGCCGCCCGTTCACGCCGTCCGGCTGGCAGGTGCGCGAGGTGCTCGACGTCACCGACAGCGACGTGCTCGCCGTGGTGCAGCGCACGCCTGAACTGGATGGTCTCACGGATGGTCTCGATATGTGGGACGCGGTCGCCGAGCACGACGCGCGCAGCTTCGACGTGGTCAGCTTCGACTTCGACGGCAATCCAACGCCCGTGACCGTACGGCCCGGCGTGTGGACGGCCAGCCGCGCCGGCGATGGTCTGGTGATATCCGGCCGCGACATGACTGCAGCCGGCGTGACGATGACGCATTCGTTCACGCTGGGCGCGGGCGCAGGCTGCGCTGATGGCGTTGGTGCTGCGGAGCGAGCCGGAGACGATCCTCGTGCGGCTGCCGGCGCAGCTGTCGCCGGCGCTGTGGACGGCGCAGATTTGCCGCATGACGGTGGCGTTGCCGTTGCCGGTGCGGCTGGCGGCTCGCCGGCCGGTTCGCCGGCGACTGGCGCGGCAGCTGGCGACGGTAGCGTGGATGGCATCGGTGCGCCGGCGGTTGACGCCGCTGCCGGTTCTGCCAGCGAGACGGCGGCTGCCGATGTGATAGCCGTCGCGTCCGCCGCGGTCGCCGGCGACGGTCAGGCGGCTACCGGTTCGCGGACCGTGGGTTACGCTGCCGGGGATGACGGTTGTGCCGACGTTGCCGGGGGTGACGGTTCTGCTGGCGTCGCAGGCGCGCGGTCTGTCGGCGTTCCGGACGATGCCGATGCCGCGGCCCCCGCGCTGACCGTCGTCGCGACACCGATCGCCAACCACGCCGCCGAGCCCGGATTCACGCCGAACGTGACGTTCACGCGACTCGGCGAGCGGCGGCTGTACACGGCGATCGTCGCGCCGAGCGAATCCAGCCCGTACGCGCACGCCGACCGGCTGCCGGTGCTGCTCAAGCCGTACGGCGGCCCCGGCCACCAGCAGGTCGTGTTCAGCCAGAGCTACTACTGGGACGCGCAGTGGTGGGCCGACCAGGGATTCCTCGTCGTCATCGCGGACGGCCGTGGCACCACCGGGCGTGGGCTGGCGTGGGACCGTGAGATCTTCGAGCATATGAAGGACGTGACGCTTGCCGATCAGGTCGACGCCGTGCGCGCGCTGCCCGATGCGGTCGCGCAGCTCAACACGGCGCGAGGTTGCGAGGTCTCGTGCTCCTGTGCCGTGGGTGCGGCGGGTGCTGCGGACGCGGATGGCGCTGTGGGCGCGGATGGCCGGGCCGCGGATGGCGCCGCTGGTGCGGATTCTTCTCGCTCCCGCTGGCGGGAGCTGGCGGCGGAGCCGGCTGAGGGTGGTTGTGACGCCAGTTCCGCTCAGTCCCGTTCGCAGGAGCCGTTGACCGCACCGGCTGAGGGTGGCTGTGCGGCCGGTGGTGATGCCGGTCATGCCGGTGTCGGCGCTGATGCGGCGTCTGCCGGTGACGCCGATTCCTCTCGCTCCCGCTGGCGGGAGCTGCCGGCTGAGCCGGCTGAGGGTGGTCATGCGGTCGGCCTGGCAACGCGCCTCGCGCCGATCCCCGCGCCGGACCTCGACAAGGTGTGCATGATCGGCTGGTCGTATGGCGGGTTCCTGTCGGCGCTCGCCGTGCTCGACGCGCCCGATGTGGTCAAGGCCGCGTGCGCCGGCGCCCCGCCGACCGACTGGACGCTCTACGACACGCATTACACCGAACGGTATCTGGGCCTCGATCCGGCGGTCTACGAGCGCAACTCGATCATCGCCGACGCGCCGAAGCTGACCCGTCCGCTCATGCTGATCCACGGGTTCGCCGACGACAACGTGACCATCGCACACAGCCTGCGGCTCTCGCAGGCGCTCATGGCCGCGGGGCGCCCGCACACGTTCCTGCCGCTCACGGGCATCACGCACATGACCAACGACGAGACCGTCGCCGAGAACCTGCTGATCCTCCAGCGCGACTTCCTGCGCGACGCCCTCGACCTGTGACAGACTCCTGCCGGTCACAGACTCCCGGGTTTCTCCCATTTCTGCAGGCCGGGATGGGAGAATTCCGGGAGTTTGGATATTCTACTCCCGTCTTTCTCCCATCTGCGTCCATCCGGATGGGAGGAATCTAGGAGTCTGACGGTGCTACTCCGGGTTTTCTCCCATTGTGGTCAGCCCAGGTGGGAGGGATCCGGGAGTCTGGGGCCATAACTCCGGTTTTTCTCCCATTTGCATCTAGCCGGATGGGAGGAATCTAGGAGTCTGGCGGTGCTACTCCGGGTTTTCTCCCACATGAGCGGGCGCAGATGGGAGAAGATGGGGAGTCCAAAATCGTGACTCCGGGTTTTCTCCCACTTTGGCTGGTCCAGATGGGAGGGATCCGGGAGTCTGAGACCGTGACTCCCGTCTGCGCCCACTCGAATGGGAGAAAACCGGGAGTCCGGCACGGCCGGAGGAGGCCGCAGCGGTCTCCAACCACCCCTTTGGCGAGATGTGGGTGTTTTGTTTCGTGAAATGATTGGACCGTCCGAATGTGCGATTGCTCCAAAACGGCTTCATAGAGCCGTTTTTGCTATACCAGCACTCGAGCGTCTCCGCCAAAAACGCCAAACAAAACACCCACATCTCGGCCAACGGCCATCACAACCCCAATTTCCGGCCTCAAATCCGGCCGCCACCTCCCCGCAACCCCGTCGAACCC
>NZ_WBVT01000048.1 GCF_009193355.1 Bifidobacterium leontopitheci | reverse complement strand
GGGTCGGTGGGTGGGGTCGGCGATTGACAGCAGGATCGGCGGGTGGGATCGGCAGACGACGACGAATCGGCGGGCGGACGACGGGGCAGACGACTGGGCTGCGGCCGGGTGGCGGCATCGCCATCCAAACTCCCGAAATTCTCCCATTTCAAGCCACGCAAATGGGAGAATATCGGGAGTAGACACACGGTACTCCCGATATTCTCCCATCCAGACACCGCAAAATGGGAGAAAACCGGGACTAGACGCACCGCACTCCCGATATCCTCCCATCCAGACACCGCAAAATGGGAGGAAACCGGGACTAGACGCACCGCACTCCCGATATCCTCCCATTCCAGGCCACGCAAATGGGAGAATATCGGGAGTAGACACACGGTACTCCCGATATCCTCCCATCCAGACACCACAAAATGGGAGAATTCCGGGAGTTTGGACGCGCGGGGGCGGCAGATGAGAGGGGTACGGCTACGGCGAGGCCGGGCATACGGCCCGGCACGCAGGTACGAGCGGCACCGCGGGTAGGGTGCGGCCCAACGCGGGGATACGACACGGCGCGGAAATGCGGTCCGGCTCGGTCAACCCGGCCCAACTCGGTCAGCTCAGCCCGGTCAACCCCACTCGGTCTGCCAACCCGGTCAACCTAACACGGTCAGCCCAACTCGGCCGGTCAATCCAACCCGGCCAACCCGGCCAACCCGACTCGGCTACCCCGGTCAGCTCGACCCGCCCGATCAACCCAACCCGCTCAATCCAGTCAGCGCGATCAACTCAACCCGGCCGGTCAATCCAACCCAGTCAGCGTGATCAACTCAACCCGGCCGGTCAATCCAACCCAGTCAGCGCGGTCAACCCGGTCACCCGACTCGGCAACCCAACCCGGCCTGCCAACCCGGTCAACCAAACCCCCGGCCAACCCGGTCAACCCAGCCCAACTCCGGCCGGCCAGCTCTCCCAGTCCATCCGACCCGCGCACACCCGGCAATCAGCGGACCAGTTCGATGAGCCCCCAGCCGAGCGCGACGCACAGCACCGGCACCACGACCGTCGCCAGCAGATATCCGGCGGCGACGCCGTATTTGCCGTGCCGCGCAAGCGAGACCATCTCGTTGACGGCCGTCGAGAACGTGGAGAAGCCGCCGAGGAAGCCGGTCACGAACAGCAGGTACGCGCTGTGGTCGGCGGTCCCGTAGAAGTACGCGCCTGCGGCGACGCCGGCGAAGAACGTGGCGAGCACGTTGATGATGAACGTCGACAACGGGAACGCGCGGCTCCACCACCGCTGGATCGACGTGTTGAGCACGAACCGCGTGACGGCTCCAAGACCGCCGCACGCGCATACGCCAAGATAGAACAGCATCAGCGCACCTCCCCTGTGTCAGGGTCCGGAGTCTGCGGGATCTCGGCCGTGATCGGACGCGGCTCGAACGACGGCGGCGCGACCGTGCCGTCCTCGGCGGCGACGTCGCCGCCCGTCTGCGCGGCCGACACAGCCGACACGGACGGTTCGGCGGCGGAATCGGCGTGACGTCCGGCCGGGGCGCGGTGGCCGCCGCGCGCGCCGGACCGTCCGGCCGCCGCGGAGTCCGCCACGGCACGGGCGACCTCACGCGCCTCACGTCGCGAACTCAAGGCGAGTCCGGCCATGGTGCCCATCCATGTCACCAGCAGGCCGCACGCGAAACTCAACAGCGTGTACAATACGAATCCGGCCAGATCGCCACCGCGCAGCGACGCCAGATCCTCGATCATCATGGCCGACAGCGTCGAAAAGCCGCCGCACATGCCCATGCCGACGCCGCGGCCGATCAGCTGCCGCGTGCGTTTGCGCACCCACACCGCCTGCGACAGGTAGGCGGTGACGGTCGCGAAAATCAGGCAGGCGGCCATGTTCGCGACGAACGTGGCCGTATGGAACGAATGAAACAGCCCGCTCGGCGCGGCCGGGTTCGGGATGAGCAGCGACAGGCCGTACCGCATGCCCGTGCCGAAGAATCCGCCGACGAACACGACGAGATACAGCATGCCGTCGGCGAGCGGATTGAACCGCGCCTGCACGCGCTTGATCGGCGCGAGCGGCACCGTCGGCGGGTGCGCGGCAGCGGCGGCGCCCGTCGGATGGACGGCGGTCGCCTCGGTCACGCTGATCTCCTGCGTGGACGCAGCCGGCTCGGCTACCGGCTCAGTTGCCGGCGCAAGCGGATTGTCGCCGGCGCCGGATGATGAACCGGCGGATGATGAAGTCTCCATAACGATCGCCGTCCTCTCTCGGTCGTCCTATGTCCCAGCCGTTCAGCTTACGCCCGGCAGCGACACTAGTCGATCAGCGAGTGCACGGAGATGATGTGGTCGCGCTGCGGACCGGTGCCGATCGCGGAGATGCGGCAGTTGCTCAGCTCCTCAAGACGCTTCACATACGCCTGGCAGGTGGCAGGCAGGTCCTCGAACGCGTGCACGGCCGAAATGTCCTCATCCCAGCCGGGCATGGTCTCGTAAATCGGCTTGGCAGCGGCGAACGCAGCCTGATCGGTCGGCATGTCGTCGTAACGCTCGCCGTCCACGTCGTAGGCGACGCAGATCGGAATCTCCTTGAGGCCGGTGAGCACATCCAGCTTGGTGAGCACCAGGTCGGTCAGGCCGTTGACCTGGCTCGCGTAACGGTTGACGACCGCGTCGAACCAGCCGCAGCGGCGCGGACGGCCGGTGGTCACGCCGAACTCGTGACCCTGCTGACGCAGCCACTCGCCGGACTCGTCGAACAGCTCGGTCGGGAACGGGCCCTCGCCCACGCGCGTCACGTACGCCTTGGAGACGCCGATCACGCGGCTGATCTTGGTGGGGCCGACGCCGGTGCCCGTGCAGGCGCCGCCGGCGGTCGGGTTGGAGGACGTGACGAACGGGTAGGTGCCGTGGTCGACGTCAAGCATGGTGGCCTGCGCGCCCTCGAACAGGACGGTCTTGCCTTCGTCGAGCGCCTTGTTGAGGATCAGTCCGGTGTTGGCGACGTACGGCTTGAGACGTTCGCCGAGCTTGAGCAGCTCGTCGGTGGTCTGGTCGACGTCGATCGGGCGACGGTTGTACAGCTTGACGAGCATCTGGTTCTTCTGGTGCAGGCTCGCCTCGACCTTGTCGTGCAGATGGTCGGCGTTGAACAGGTCGTGCACGCGGATGCCCACGCGGTTGATCTTGTCGGCGTAGGCCGGGCCGATGCCGCGGCCGGTGGTGCCGATCTTGTGCTTGCCGAGGAAGCGTTCGGTGACCTTGTCGAGCGTGCGATGGTACGGCGCGATGACGTGCGCGGCCTCGCTCACCAGCAGGCGCGAGCAGTCCACGCCGCGCGACTCGAGGCCGTCGATCTCCTGGAACAGCACTTCGGGGTCGACGACGACGCCGTTGCCGATCACCGGAATGACGGTCGGGCTGATGATGCCGGACGGCAGCAGGTGCAGCGCGTACGACTCGTTGCCGACGACGACGCTGTGGCCCGCGTTGTTGCCGCCGTTGAAACGGGCGACGTAGTTGACATGCGTGCCGATAAGATCGGTCGCCTTTCCCTTGCCTTCGTCTCCCCACTGGGCGCCGATAAGAACGATTCCAGGCATAACACACCTCCGCAATCCGCACAATTCCGCCGGGAAC
This sequence comes from Bifidobacterium leontopitheci, assembly GCF_009193355.1. GTDB lineage: Bacteria > Actinomycetota > Actinomycetes > Actinomycetales > Bifidobacteriaceae > Bifidobacterium > Bifidobacterium leontopitheci. Next base: position 12,692 of record NZ_WBVT01000048.1, on the reverse strand, counting down.
AGCGTACCGTATGCCCTCTACTGTGAGGCCGCCCCGTTTGCGGCAGGTGGTCACCCCCAGTCGGCTTTGCCGACAGCCCTGTCTGCGGGCGTTTCCGACCGGAAGCACGCCGGTCCTCGTCGCAAACGGACGCTGGCAGGCCGATTCGCGGCCGTTTCCGACCGGCCCGCTCACACTCCTAGCCGAAAACGGACGCAAACAAGCCGATTCGCGGCCGTTTCCGACCAGAAGACGCCATGTTCCCGTCGCAAACGACCGCTACTTCAGCGCGCGGCCGGCGGAACCGAGCTCGCGGCAGGCCTCGACCACGCGCGCGGCCATCGACGATTCGGCTTCGCGGCCCCACGAACGCGGGTCGTAGTACTTCTTCTCGCCCACCTCGCCGTCGATCTTCAACACCGAACTGTAGTGCGCGAACATGTGGCCGGCGGCGGCGCGAGTGAACGCGTACTGCGTGTCCGTGTCGATGTTCATCTTCACCACGCCGTAGCTGACCGCCTCGGCGATCTCCTCGGGACGCGAGCCTGAGCCGCCGTGGAAGACCAGCGGGAACGGCTTGCCGTTGGGGAAGTCGACGATGCCCGCGGCGGAAGGCACGCGGCCGTCCGTCACGGCGACGGCGACCTCGCGCTGGATTTCGCCGAGCAGTTCGGGACGCAGCTTGACCACGCCCGGCTTGTACGCGCCGTGCACGTTGCCGAACGTGAATGCGGCCATGTAGCGGCCGCGCTCGCCCAGGCCGAGCCGTTGCGCGACCTTCACGCCGTCGGCCGGCGTGGAATACAGCTTCTCGTTGATTTCGGCGCGGTGGCCGTCCTCCTCGCCGCCGACCGTGCCGATTTCGATCTCCAGGATCGTGCGCGCGGCCTGCGACTTGTCGAGCAGCTCCTCGGCGATGTCGAGGTTCTCGTCGAGCGGCACGGTCGAGCCGTCCCACATGTGCGACTGGAACATCGGCTCGCGGCCGTGCGCCACCTCGTCGGCTTCGAGCGCGAGCAGCGGCCGCACCCAGCTGTCAAGGTACTGCTTGGCGCAGTGGTCGGTGTGCAGCGCGACCGTGATGTTCGGGTACTTCTTCGCGACCTCGTGCGCGAACGCGGCGAACGCGAGCGAACCGGTCACGCGGTCGTTCACCGCCTGACCGGAGAAGTATGCGGCACCGCCGACCGACACCTGGATGATGCCGTCGGATTCGGCTTCGGCGAGCCCCTGCAGGGCCGCGTTGAGCGTCTGCGAGCTCGTCACGTTGATCGCGGGGTAGGCGTATCCGCCGCGGCGGGCGGCGTCCAGCATTTCGGCGTATCGTTCGGTAGTTGCAATCGTCATGATTGCAATTATCGTCCGACCGCGCAACAAAAACAGGGGGTGGCGGCGCCGCGCGAACAACCCACACACGGACGTCATGAAGAATTCACGAATTTCATCCGTTCGTATGATGTTTCCCGCTGTCGCCCGACTGAAAAGTTCGTACAATATCCTGTTGATGAACACGAAGAAGAACGACGCGCAGAACGTCGAGGAACTGTATTTCGGCGCCAGCGTGCGCCGTGCCGGCCGGCCTGACAAGATGGGCAAGAAGCGCCGCGGCGCGCGTCGCGAGGAGCCGGAACTGCAGGAGTATGAGGTGACGGACGACTTCGACGACGGCTCGGGCGACGGCCGCAAGCGTCACCCGTGGCTGATTGCATTCGTCGTCATCATGGTCATCGTCGCGCTCGTCGGCGGCTGCCTGGGCGGCTGGTGGATGTACGACAACCACTGGCGTAAGGTCGCCGTCACCGTCAACGGATCGTCGATGGAGGTACGCGTCGATACGACGGCCGCACGTCTGCTCAAGGACAACGCCGACTTCGGCACGAAACGCGGCAATCTGGTCGACGTTTCCGGCGCGACGATGAAGGCGGGCGCCGGCAAGCCGATCGTCGTCAGCATCGACGGCACGGCGGTGCCCGAAGCGAAGCTCGACAGCACCGTCATCCCCGCCAACTCCATGGTCATGGTCACCAGCGGCGAGGACGTGGTCGAACCGCACACCGTGAAGCGCGAAACCGTACCGCACGGCGAGCAGATCAACATCATCGGCGGCGCGATCCAGTACCGCAAGCAGCTGGGCAGCGACGGCGTCCACGAATACTGGACCGGCAAGCAGTCCGGCAAACAGGTCGACAAGGGCATCACCAAACAGCCGCGCGACCTCATTGTCGAAGCGCTCAACCCACGCCCCTCCGGCAAGAAGGTGATCGCGCTGACCTTCGACGATGGCCCCAGCCAATACAGCGGACCGATTCTCGACATCCTCAAAAAGAAGCATGTGAAGGCCACGTTCTTCGACGTGGGCGAGGAGAGCGTGAACTTCCCCGAGCTGGAGAAGCGCATGCTCGCCGAAGGCCACCAGGTCGCCAGCCATTCCAACACACACCCGGACATGCCGACGCTCAGCCGTGACGCGTTGCGCGCCGAGATCACGGCCGGCTTCGCGAACATGGAGAAGGCATCCGGACACAAGACGAAGGTGCTGCGCTCGCCGTACGGCGCGTTCGGCAAGAAGCAGTGGCAGCAGACGTACGACCTGATCAGCATGAACGTGCTGTGGGACATCGACACGGAGGATTGGAAGCGGCCCGGCGCCGACAAAATCCACGACGCGGTGATGTCCGGCGCGCACAACGGCGCGATCGTGCTCATGCACGACGGCGGCGGCGACCGCACGCAGGACATCGAGGCGCTCCCCGGCATCATCGACGACCTGAAGAAGCAGGGCTACGAGTTCGTCACCATCGAACAGCTGCTCAAGATGAGCGGGGATGTGACGGGAACGTCGAATGGTGAGGCGGCTGGCTCGGCCGCGGATGGCGAGTCGGCAACGGACAGCTCGACCGACTGACCCGCCACCTTGGCCCTCCTCGGCGGAGGGCCGTTGCAGTCGTAGGACCGTCCCGCCACCTCGGCCCCCTCGGTGGAGGGGGCTGTCACGGCCTGTGGCCGTGACTGGGGGAGCGCCACCCGCGACCACATACAGAGAAGCCCGCTGGGGACTTTTTCCGGCCAGCGGGCTTGACTGGAGCGGATGACGGGAGTCGAACCCGCCTTTAAAGCTTGGGAAGCTTTCGTTCTACCGATGAACTACATCCGCAGTGTGCGTTTGTGCACGAATATTCAGTATATCACATTGGCGATGGTCACGGCAACGCAGCCGGCCGTAGCCAGCGCAGATGTCAGTACAGATACTGCCCGCCGTTCGCGCCCGGGCCGCCGTAGATGCCGGCTCCGCGCATCTCCTGCGCCATCTGCATGAGCCGGCTGATGCGCTCGTCGGTCGGCGGGTGCGTGGAGAACAGCTTGGAGAAGCCGCGCAGGGAGAACGGGTTAGCGATCATCATGGCGGAGACGGACTGTGTTCCGGCGGTCTTCGGCATGGGGTTGGTCTGCGCGCCGTACGAGATCTTGTTGAGCGCCGACGCGAGCGCCTCCGGATCGCCGGTGAGCCGGCTGCCGTCCTCGTCCGCGTCGAACTCGCGCGTGCGTGAGATCGCCATCTGGATGAGCGAGGCGCCGATAGGTGCGAGCACGGCGCTCACCAGCACGCCGATCAGGCCGAACGCGCCGGAATCGTTGTCCCGGCTGTTGCCGCGGCCGCCGCCGAAATACATGAGCGAGTAGCCGAGGTACGTGATGACGGTCGCCATCGCGGAGGCAATCGCCGAGGTGAGGATGTCGTGGTTGTACACGTGCATGAGCTCGTGGCCGAGCACGCCGCGCAGCTCGCGTTCGTTGAGGATGTTGAGGATGCCTTGCGTGCAGCAGACGGCCGCGTGACGTTCGTTGCGGCCGGTGGCGAAGGCGTTGGGGCTCATCGTGGGGGCGATGTAGATGCGCGGCATCGGCTTGCCGGCGCGTGCGCTCAGCTCGCGGACGATGCGGTACAGGGCGGGCGCTTCGGCCTCGCTGACCGCCCGCGCGCGCATGGAGGCGATGGCGAGCTTGTCGGAGAACCAGTAGGTGATGAACGTGGATGCCAGGCCGATGATGATATAGATGCCCAGCGTGCCGCGGCTGCCGCCGGTCAGCCACCAAATCAGCATGATGATGGCCCACATGAGCGCGAAAAGCGCCGTCGTTTTCAGGCCATTGAAGTGGCCGTGCACACGCATCTGTCCGTCCATAAGCGCCACACTAGAAACTCTGCCTGAGTTTTTGCTGGGGGTCAGCCGGGAGCATAGTCGGCGGGCGGGTGAGGGGTGTGGTGGGGTGCGTCGGATGGCCGGCGGACGGCCGGCGGACGGCCGATTCGCGGGACCCGTGACCGAACTCCTTGGATTCTCCCATCCGAAGGGGTCTGAATGGGAGAATCCAAGGAGTTCGGCCACGCTAATCCCGATATTCTCCCATTTCCGAGCCCGCAGATGGGAGAATCTCGGGAGTTCCAGCGGCAGACTCCAGGGATTCTCCCATTCCAGCCGCACCGAATGGGAGAATTCCGGGAGTAACGACGTCAAACTGCGGGGGGGTAGGCCCATTCCGCCCCGTCAAACCGGGTCTGCCCCCCGGAGCCTCCCAAACAAACTCCGGGGATAGACCCATTTCAACGTCGCAACATGGGTCTATCCCCGGAGTAGCAGGAATTCAGGGCCGCTCAGAGCCGTTCGGAACCGTCCAGCCCGGCGGCCGCCAGCCAGCAGCCCGCCAGCCCGGTAACCAACCGCAAGCCGGCTGCCAACCGACCAGCCAGAATCAGCCCGGCAGTCACCAGCCAGCCGCCAGCCGCCAGCCGACCGGCAATCCTGCCAGCCGACCGACAACCGCAAGCCGCCCGGCAGAACCACCCGAAAAATCAGGCGTGCGCCAGTTCGCGCATCTGATCCGGCTCGATGACCTTCTTGTGCTCGCGGCCTTCCTTCGCGCCCTCGGCACGTTCGAACGCGTCGACCTTCTTCCAGCCGGCGAAGTCGATCGGCTTGACGCCGCGCGACTCGAGCAGTCGGTCGATCGACTCGGGATCGCGGTCGGCGGCCACACGGCCACCCTCGGCGGCCTTGGCGAGATCCTCGAGCATGTTGGTGACGATCATAAGCGCGTCGGATTTGGTCGAGCCGATGAGGCCGACCGGGCCACGCTTGGCCCAGCCGGTCGCGTACAGTCGCTCGCGCACGTCGCCGCCGTCGGCAGCTGTGGTGATGCGGCCGTCGCCGTTCGCGTTGGCGAGGTGGGCGCCGTGCTCGTCGTACGCGATGCCGGGAGCCTCGGCCGGCTTGTAGCCGATCGCATGGTAGACGGCCTCGACCGGATAGTCGGTGAACTCGCCGGTGCGGTGCATCACGCCGTCCGCGCCGGTTTCGGTACGCTCCACGCGGATCGCCTTCACGCGACCGTCCTCGCCGAGGATCTCGGTGGGCGCGGAGTTGAAGTGGATGTAGTACTTGCGGTCTGCCGGGTTGCCCTCGAAGTCGACGTCGCCGTCATCCTCCATGTCCTCGGCCATCTCGCGCACGGTGAACAGCTCTTCGACCATCTGCCGGGTGAGCTTGTCCTTGCCGGCCTCCTCGATGGTGTCGTCGTCGAGCTCGAAGTCGTCCTCGTTGATGATGAGCTGCACGCCGGGCAGCTTCTCCATCTCGCGCAGCTCCTGCACGCTGAACTTGGCCTGGGCCACGCCGCGGCGGATGAACAGGTGGAGCACGCGAGCCTTGTTCCGGCCGATGCCCTCGTAGACGTTGTCGGGGATGTCGGTCTTGGCCTTGAGGTCGTCGGCGTTGCGCATGAGCTCGCGGGCGACGTCCATCGCCACGTTGCCGCCGCCGATCACGGCGACATTTTCGGCGGTGAGCGGCCACTCGCGGGCGCCCGTGGGGTAGCCGTCGTACCATTCGACGAACTTGGCGGCGCCGTACACGCCGTCGAGGTCGGCGCCGGGAATGCGCAGCGGCTTGTCCTTGACGGCGCCGGTGGCGAACAGCACGGCGTCGTAGCGGGCGAGCAGGTCGTCGAGCGTGACGTCCTTGCCGAACTCCACGTCGCAGTACAGGTGGATGTCCGGGTTGTCGAGCGTCTTCTCGAGCGCGGACGCGATGAACTTGATGGACGGGTGGTCGGGGGCCACACCGTAGCGGACCAGGCCGAACGGCACGGGCAGCTTCTCGAACAGGTCGATGCGCGCGCTGGTGCCGAGACCGAGCTCCGCGCCGAGCTTCTTGAGCTGGCGCAGGAAGATGTCGGACGAGTACACGCCCGCGGGGCCGGCGCCGATCACGGCGATGCGCAGCTCGGCGGAGGCGGTCGCGGACGCGGTGGTTTCAGCAGTGTTTGCAGCAGTATTCACAGTTTCAGTCACGCGTTCCAGACTATCGCAAACCGGCGAGGTGCGGAAGGGTGCGGCGGTGAGGGGTTTGGGGAGGTGGGGTGGGGTGCGGTGGGTGCGGGTGGTGAGTGGGATATGGAGGAGGAGTGGGACGGGCGGGGATGCGTGGGACGGGCGGATTGGGTGATTGCGGATGGGAATCAGTGATGACGAACTGAGTTTGCATCCGCCGCTGATCCGGCTCCATGTCATCTGCCCGCTCCCAGCACAGCACATACACGTACGCCCCTGCATCCACGACAGTATTTCTCGGACGCCCGCACATACGATGAGGCGGCTGCGAGGATGGAAAACCATCCGCACAGCCGCCTCATCAGGACAGCCCTAGGGGCTTAGCGGGTCAGCGGGTCACTGCAGAGCAGCCGGGTTCAGCGTGGTGTAGTCGCTGACTCCGAACGGTGGAACGACAACGCAGCTTTCACCTTCGCAGCTCTTCGAGATGACATCGTCATCGTCCGTCCGCACATCATCACCGTACAGACGAACAACTTCCAGAATCGGGGAAGAATACTCCATTGCTAACTCCTTCTCAGTTTGCAGACTCAGATGAAATCTGCTGAAGAATGCCTGCAGCGTAAGCCTTCTCTTCGGCAGAAGCCGAGGAACTGCTCTGAATTGCTGTAGCGACACTCTGGACGCTCGAGCTGCGAACTTCGGTCTCGGACGCAACTACCGGCGTACCGTCAGCAGTCGTATATCCCATGAAAGCAGCGACATAAAGATTACGCGCGTAATTCGCAGAGGTGATTCCCGTAAAGATGAGATTCACCGCGAGCTTTCCGTTCTCTTCCTTGGTCGCCGCGACCTTTGTCCTATAGTTCAATGCGCTCAGGTCAACAGAGGCCGTGCCATAGCGCCATCCGGAAGTGGCCTTATCGAAAGTCGCCCCATCCGGAACGTCCACATGGTAGCCGAAACGAAGATCCGTCTTGGAATAGTCATCCGTACCATCCGAAGTCGTGTACTTGCCAACACGCAGCGAGCCACCCTGGAACTTGATGACGTCCTCGGTCTTGACGAACTTGGCGTAGGCGACGCCGGACTTCTTGGCCGAATCCAGCGGAGTGGTCAGCTCAGAGTCCGCATACCAACCGGCGAAGGTGTAGCCGGCAGGAGCCGCAGGAGCGGTGAAGGACGCCGCAGTCGTACCAGTGCTGCCAGAAACCTTATCGCCACGGTAATCAGTCACGTTCGCGACCTTGGCGGAATACGTACCAGCATTCGTATCCTCGGTCAGATATGAGACGATCGGGCTGATAATGACATCACCGTGATTCGCGCCATCGGCGTTGGCGATGATACGAACCTTGTCCCCAGCCTGAACATCGATAACGCCCTTGGATGACTGCAGACAGTTCGCGAACTCATCGGACCGTGCCGTGGAGCCGCCAGCAAGCGTCGCTGTGCAGAGAGCGGAATCATCACCCTTCTGCAGAGTCAATACAACCGGGCCGGTGTGGCTGGCCGACTGACGGTAAGGCTCGTCATTACGGACGCCAATCGTGACCTTGCCGGCTTTCGGAGCAGTCCACACAAGAGCAGCACCCTTGCCTGTGGTGGCTACATCATCATTCAGGATACCCGTCAGCGCGTTCCTATTGGAAGCGGTCAGCGAAGCGACACGAACATTGATGCCACTTCCATACCACGTGTTGTAGTAATACGCGGCATTCGGCGCGGTTTGGGAACCAGCCGTTCCACGTTGCGTGACTTTCTCCCACGAGTCATCGCCAGTCTGCTGTTCCACGGACCACGTGTTATTTGGAGTCCGGCTGGCTACTTCCTCAAGGAAAGTCTGTGAGAGCTCATCCACGAAGCTGTAGGAGTCCGGCGCATCGTAAGTGACGGTCGGAGAAGCGTAGACGCGGCCATCAGCAATGCCGTTAGAAGTCTCGGAGAGAAGACGCAAGTAATCGCCCTTCTCGACTGTGACCGGAATCGGCGAATTCCATCCTGCGACAGGCGTCGTGTCAGTCAAGGTTGACATTTTCAGGGTGTAGAAGTCGGTCTTGTTGCTCTTGACCAGCTGCAGACCAAACGTTATCGAACCACCAGCAGCAGCGCGATACGGCTCACCATCACCAAGCGAAACCCAGACTGTGCCCGCCTTCGGTGCCTTCCACGTAACGGCGCCATCAACGCCGTTGCTGCCGACACTGATGACTCCACGCTTAACCGCGCCTACGGTCTCGAATCCGACAGGACCATCCTTAGTGGCACCCGCACCGTTGACGTACCAGTAACGGTATGCATCGTCAGAGGCTTCGGCCTTTCCGTTGTTTACCTCAAAGTCCGTCCAAACACCGCTGCCTCCGCGCCACTGCGCGTGCCAAGTGGCGTTGTCGCCAGCAGCCGCGCCGAACGAGGTGAAATCGTTCACCCAGTTCCACGTGGTCTGCTCTTGGGTGTCAGCGGCGGAGGCGGGGGTGTCAACCGCGTTGGCGGTGGTGGTCGCCACCATGGGGACCGCCATGCCCAGCGCGGCGGCGACAGCGACCGCGACGCTCAGCTTTCTCAATCCCAATCTCATACACTTCTTCCTTACTCTATTGGGACAGTCTCATTGACTTGCGGCGATGCCGTCCACGACGTCTCCGTCGTGCGCTTCCTTGCAGAACCTCTTGGCAGCATCGCTACTTGTTAAGAAACTTTACAATTACTGAAGTTTACGAGCATGGGTGGCCATTATCCGATATATGGACTCGGTTATTTCGCATATCGACCGGTTTTTCTGCTCCGGCGGGGTGCGGCGCCATGCCCTAAATGCGCATCTCCTAACGATTCCAACGATGGCAGCGCTCACAAACAGCCGTCACATAATTTACCGGGCCGTAACCTTGCAACGATTCCGTACTGGTCTCCTCGGCATGGCCGGGCCGATTCGGCGCCGATCGGGCGTGCCGGCCGCCAAATGGGCGGCTTCGCAGCGAATCGGGCCGCCCGCCGTCAGCCGGTCATCTCAGTGCAAATCGGGGCGCATCGCACCGCCAGCCGGGCGAGTCCGCCCGCATATCGGGGGCATCCCGTCAACGCCAAGCGGGCAAACCACAGCCGCCAACCAGGCAATCATGCGCCAAGCGGAGGCAGGCCCCAGCCGCAAATCACCGCCTTATATGACCGGGCGTGGGAGCCTTACCGCCGACTGCGACGAACCTTACGACGCCGAATCGCATAGCGGGGCTCTGACGTGGGAGCAGGATTGGCCTGTTCTGGACGGTATTCCGTATTCTTAGGCTCCTCGGTGCCCCACGCGCGGCTGTTAAGCCACATCAATCGCCGGTATCATGCGGTTTTTGGAAGGATTGATTGGGGTATTGCCACGGCCAGTCCCTAAGAATACGGAATACCGTCCAGAATTGGCCGTTTCCTTGTCCGGGGCATCCCAAGAGAGGGTGGGATCCCGACGAATATGCTTACGGCCGTCCAGCCTGTAGCGGGAATCCGCCCCACACATGCGGGCATCACAGACGAGCCTCAACGCACCGAGCTCCGCAGCGAAGAAGAGGCCGATGGGAAAACCGCGCCCTTAAATCAGGGAAAACCGGCAATGCGCTGGCCCTCCCGGCCGTTCTCGCGAGCTTGAACACCCGCCAGTCACCGTGCTGCGTAACGCGGCCTCCGTGTTTTCCGCATGATTGAAGGGCTATTCCGGAGTAGGCGGGCATCAGTGCAAGTAGCAGGCGGAATCCGGCAAAGCGTTTCCGCCATTTTCCAACGAAGTCATATCGCGAAAAAGCGCGTCTACTGAGGGCCATGCCCGCCTACTCCGGAATAGCGCTCAGAGAAAGCCATTCTCGCCGAATGAGGCGGTCGCCCAGACGGAAACCAGACGGCCTGCGTCAATAGGGCTGGGGAAATTCGGCAAAACTGCTATACGACTCTGACGAACGCCATACGAATGTGACGAGAAAAAGCGTGGCACTCCCCCAGTCGGCTACACCGACAGCCCCCCTCCACCGAGGAGGCAAGGCACCGGGCCAGCGAGCAACCTGCAATCAAGGACAGCCTTCGATTGGCTCAATACCCGTCCACTACCGCTCGCACCGCACCTGCAAACGCCGCCGGCGTTTGTCTTACGGCTCGATCCTCCACCGAGGAATGCTGCGGGACCCGCCCCACCCGCTTCGCGGGAGCCCCCGCCAGCGGGGGCCGACGCTCCCCCAGTCAGCTCCGCTGACAGCCCACAGATGGCCCCATGATGGCCCACTGCCGTTCGCCCGCTTGCGGACGGGCGACCATCCGCAAGCGGGCAGCCACCCCGCCGCGCACGCTACTCCCGGTCGAGCAGCGCAGTGAGGGCCCAGAGGATGCTCACCACGTCGATCGCCTCCTGCAGGAACGCGCCCACGACCACCGGAATCAGGTTGAACGCGGCCGCGACCATGCCGGCGAGCGCCAGCGCGAGTCCGGCCAGCACCGCCTGCAGCATCACGCGCTTCGTGCGCCGTGCAATCGCGATGGCCTCGGGCACGGCGGCGATGCTGTCGTTCATGATCACGACCTGCGCGGATTGCGAGGCGGCGGTCGACGTGCCGTCCGTGATGGCGACGCCGATGCCTGCGGCGGCGAGCACTGGCGCGTCGTTCACCCCGTCGCCGACCATCATGGTGACGGGCGCGGCGCCACGGCGGGCGGCGCGAATGCCACGCGCACCCTCAGGTCCGGCCGCGTCATCCCCCGCCGCGCGCACGGCGACAACCTTATCTTCAGGGAACAGTTCGGCGTGCACGTCGTCGATGCCGACCTCACGCGCGATGATTTCGGCGGACGCGCGCTTGTCGCCGGTGAGCATGGTCAGCCGGCTGACGCCGAGCCCGCGCAGCCGGTCGAGCGATTCGCGGGCGTCGGCGCGCGGCACGTCGCGCAGCACGATGCGCGCGGCGAGCCGCCCGTCGATCGACACGTAGGCGGCCATCTCGTCGGGCGCGAGCGGGGCGAACCGGGCGCGCGATGGGGCCGTCGACTGGAAGCCGTCCGCGGCCGCGTCGGCGAAGGCGAGCCGGCCGACGCGCACACGATGGCCGTTCACCTCGGCGCTCACGCCTTTGCCTGCGATCTCCGTCACATGCTTCACCACCGGATACTCCATGAACCCATGGCCGAGCCCGCGGGCTGCCTCCGGCTCCGGGCACTGCCGCTGGCCGGCCGCGTAGCGTTCGCGCAGGCGGCGCATCGCCTGCTTGCCGGCCTTCGCGATGCCGTTCGCCAGCACGTGCGCCGAATAACCCTCGACCACGCCCGCCATCATGAGGATATGATCCTCGTCAAAGTGCGGGGCAGAGGCTGTGGCGCTGGACGGTTCGCCGGCAGACCACCCTCCGTCGCTGCGCGACACCTCCCGCCAGCGGGAGGGAGAAACAGTCGCCGTTTCACTGACCGACTCCTTCCGCCGGGAAGAATAGGGAGCCGGCGGGGCAAGCTCGCCGGCCACGGGACCAGCCGCAACGGGGTGCACGTCATTAGCGGACGACCGTTGCGAACCCGCGCCGCCAGGCCGCCCTCCGTCGCTGCGCGACACCTCCCGCCAGCGGGAGGGAGAAGGAGCCGCACCCGCTGCGGCATTCTCGCTCGCGAAATCAGCGTGTGCAGCTGCTGAGTCCACACGTGAGGTCGCCGCACTCACGCACACGGCCGCTGCGCGCGCACCCGCTGTGACGTTTGCGCCAATGCCCGCCGCGCCGACGCCGCCGTCATCGGGCAGCATCTCGACGCGCACGACCTGCGGCCGCTTCACCGTCAGCGTGCCCGTCTTGTCGAAGAACACGTGACGCACGCGGCCCAGCGTCTCCAGCACGCTCTGGCTTTTCACCACGATCCCGGCCTTCGCGAGCCGTCCGGTGCCGGCGATGTACGCGACCGGAGCGGCGATCAACAGCGGGCACGGCGTCGCCAGCACGAGCACCTGCGCGAACCGCAGCGCCGAGCCGGACAACGTCCACGCGAGCGCGCCGATCGCCAGCGACAGTATGGTGAACGGCACGGCCAGCCGGTCCGCGGTGCGCACGACCGCCGGGCGCGACTCCTGCGCCGACTCAACCAGTTTCATGATCTGCTGGTACTGCGAGTCGGCGGCCGGTTTCGTGGCGCGCATCGTGAGCGCGGTCGGCCCGTTCACCGCGCCCGAGAGAACGGTCGCGCCGGCGAACACCTCGCCCGGCACCGGCTCGCCGTTGACGGTGCTCATGTCGAGCGAGGCCGTGCCGGACAGCAGCACGCCGTCGACCGGCACGGTCTCGCCGGGCAGGACCGTCAGCACGTCGCCGGGGCGGACATCGGCGACGGGGATTGTGCGGAAGTGCGGCTGGGGGGGGGGCGGTCGCTTATACACATCTCCGAG
>NZ_WBVT01000047.1 GCF_009193355.1 Bifidobacterium leontopitheci | reverse complement strand
TCCAGCGAGTGGTCGACGCGCCGCTACCTCGACATGTCCCGACTCGGTGAGAACGTACACGAAGCGAACTGATCATCGTCACAGGGACGGGCGAGAACCAAAGTGCGCAAGAAATCGGGCACTACCCGCGGGTGATCGCGGATCAGTGCGTCGGGGAGCTGCGGGCGTTTGATGGGGATGGCGGCGGGAGCGACGGCGGCGTCGGGAACGGTGGCCACGGTTCCGAAAACGGCGATGCAGATGCCGGCACCAGCACCGAGACCACTGTCAAGCCCACCGCCGGCGTGCGGTTCCTCACCGTGCTGCAGCCGGATTCAGCCGGCGTCGCCGCGGTGTACGACGCAGTGGCGGCGCTGTAGGGGCGGTTTTTCGACTGCACGCACCACGGCAAAGCAGTAAATCAGAATACTTATTGAATAGGGTAAGACAGGGGGATAAGCTCCCCGCTGGCGTCGTAGAACTCGCGCAGGTTCATGGTGCGCACACCCATAGCATCAGCCACATCAGGAATCTTAGGCTCTTTCTTCAACGGACTACTGGGCATGGGATGCACGGCCTGCTCGTTGGTGACGACAATCGCGTCCTCGACCATCGCAGCGGCGATCAGCCACGGATCGGCTTTGCTCTCTGGTTCCCATTGACGGTAAGAGACTGGCCGGTAGAGTCCGCATGAGGCCAGATAATCCTGAATTTGCGCGTATGCTGCGCCGATTTCGTCGGTCTTATGGGAAAGCTGCTTGTCCTCGAACAGGTTGAACGCCCATTCGGCCAGCTCGTCACGGTTGCCGTTACCGTCCTTTTGGGTGATTTCCTTGAATACGGTGTCAAGCAGCTGTATCCTGCCATTGCACGCCATGCGTTCCAGCCACCGCCAGAATGGATGGAACTCCTTATAGGCGAACGGGTGATGGGTGCGGTAGGACTCGATGAAAATGTTCGAGTCCAGCAGAAACAGATCACTCATTGGTCCAAGCCTTTCGCCTTGAGCAGACCGTCATAGGCATGCATGGACCTGACGCCCAGCAGGGACAAGCCATCGGAATAGGGCAGGCTGCCTCGATCAACACCGTCACGAATCATGCGTACGAATCTTGTGTCCAGATGGGAAGCGTTCGTCAGGTTCTGATTGCCGCCGGAACCGGCAGTCTCCGTATCCGCCGAACGCCGTTCACTCAGGGCACGGACCAGACGCACATCCTCGTCACTGGCCAAGCCAAGCTTACGGGCGTGAATCGTCAACGCCAAAGCGCTCAGACCGTACCTTTTCGCGCAACCATCCGCAATGTCCTGCACGCGAGCACCATCCGCAGCCATCTTCTTCCAGTACGCGCGGAACTCCGCCTCGTTATCCACGACCGTCAGGATGACGGCTTGGTTGATCTTGCGTTCGATGCCATTGCTGCCGTCTGCAGAGGAGTCGTTGTACACCTCATTGGAGCCAAGCAGCACGTGACCGATCTCGTGCAGGAGAGAGAACAGCATCGCCGTATAGGAATCATTGCGATTGACGAAAATCAAAGGCGCCACGTCATCCAACAGCACGAACGCGCGAAACTCGCGCACGTCCAAACGGCGTGCATTGGACGTGCCCACCCGGGAGTCGACCATCACCATCAGACCTGCGCCGGAAGCCTTGCCACGCAGGAAACGGAACCGATCGGCACTGCTCTTATGTCGGCACCAGCCGACGTCCAAGGACAATCCTTCACGAATACGCACGGCAAGTTCGCTCGCAGTTGCATGGGACGGCACGCTGCCAACCAACAGATTCTCCCCGAAGCCTTGCGCAATCATCTCGTCACGCACCCAATCCTGACGGTTGCGCATGATTGCGATTGTATCCTGAAGATTCCGGCTCGCTTCAACCCCGTGGTTATCTATCGTCCGATACCGGACCAGCTCGTCCTCACGGGACTCGGGAACCACGGAACGCACCAGTGCGCCGAATGGCACCTGCAACGCGGCGCCAATCGCAGACAACTTGGTAAAAGACAGACTCAACGGACCCGTCTCGTTCAACCACTGCGGAAATTCAGCCAGACCATCCTTATGCGCCACGGCCGCGGGATCAGCGCCGCTCTGATCAACGGCCCACCTGAGCGTGGCCGGATGCACAGTAATAGATGCCATCGCCACGCTCCTTTCTGACGACGCAGGCAAACCCCACCACATGCCATAGCATCAATCCGCAGTTCGGATGGATACCGGTGAGTTTTATGATATCCGACTAATGAGATTTCAATACCCATAAAGGCCAATAAACAGCTATGTGCGCGATATCTGCAACCAGAGCGAGAGAAGAGTCCACGCCCATGCCCGAACAAACACCAGACTGCACCGACGCCAATTCCAGAACGCGAGATGTGGGTGTTTTGGTCGGTGGACTTTGCGCGAGGCCTTACGCCCACGAAGTGCGCAAAACGGCTCTATGAAGCCGTTTTCAGGGGATTGCCGCTATTGGGCGACTGCTCGTTCTGCCCGATTTTCGCCAAACAAAACACCCACATCTCGGCGGAGGGCTCAATTTACACCGAAATCTCACCATGATCGGCATGACGCTCCCCCAGTCGGCTGCGCCGACGGCCCCCTCCACCGAGGGGGCCGAGGGACGTCGTGACGGCTACGGCGTGCCGGCTTTCGCGGTCCCTACGGGGCCGAGGTGCGTTGGCGACGACGCCGCACCACTTCGCGCCCCGATGAAGGGCCGAGACATGTTTCGGCCGCAATAGGACAGCTCAAGCAGAGGCCCTCACCGAGGAAGCCGAGGGCAATCTCCGGCAACGGCGCGGGAGCGCCGTTCGGCACGGAAGCTTCACCGAGGGCCGAGGGCAATCAGGCGGCGCCGTTCCCGCCGTCAGCGCTACCCGCGCCATCCCCGCCATCCACCGCGGGAATCCAGTCGGCGTACCCCTCGGCTTCCATGCGCGAGCGGGGCACGAACCGCAGCGCGGCGCTGTTCATGCAATAGCGCAGGCCGCCGCGGTCGACCGGACCGTCGGTGAACACGTGACCGAGATGAATCTGCGTGCCGGCCGTGCGAATCTCAACGCGCGGACGCCCCGGCACACGGTCGTCCTCATGCTCGGTGACCAGATCCGCGGCGAGCGGCCGCGAGAACGCCGGCCAGCCGCACCCCGAGTCGAACTTGTCGCGCGACGAGAACAACGGCTCGCCGCTGACCACATCCACGTAGATGCCCGGCTCGAACGTGTGGTCGTACTCATTGACGAACGGCCGCTCGGTGGCCGCGTTCTGCGTGACCGCGAACTGTTCGAGCGTGAGGTCCCAGATCTTCTCCACATACTTCTGGCGGTGCTTCACGTTCACGATCGCGGTGAGTGGAATATGACAGTAGCCGCCGGGATTCTTGATGAGATAGTCCTGATGGTTCGCCTCGGCCGGGTAGAAGTTGCGCAGCGGCTCGACGAGCACGGCCGGACGTTGCGGCTGGCGGTCGATGAGCTGTTCGAGCGCGGCGATGTACACGGACCGCTGCGCGTCGGACGTGAAAAACATGCCGGTGCGATACTGGCGACCGCGGTCCTCGCCCTGTTGGTCGACGGAGAACGGGTCGATGACCTCGAGGAACAGCAGCGCGAGCGTGCGCAGGGTGACGCGCGTGGGGTCGAACGTGACTTTGACGGTCTCGGCGGCGTCGGTTTCGTTGCGGCAGACCTGTTCGTACGTGGGGTTTTCGACGGTGGACTGCGCGTAACCGACCGTCGTGTCCGTTACGCCGTCCACATTCTGGAAGTATCGTTCGAGGCCCCAGAAGCAGCCGCCGGCGAAATAGGCGGTCTGGTTAGGGGCGGGTGTCGCGGAGGTCGCAGCGGTTGCTGCGGCGGTTTCAGTAGATTCGTTCACATCAGTCATACCGTCAGCCTACTACGCATCACCGCGGGCGCGGCGGCAGCGACGCACGAATGACAAAAAGGGCTGTGGCGAGGTGACTGAACCACCCGCGCCACAGCCCCTTTCAGGCTTGGCATTGTTTCCCCGTCGCCCGTCAACCCAGTCAGCGTTGAAAGCGTAGAGCGGACGGCGGCAGAAACCGGCAGTCGTAACGGATAAAACGGTTCGGCGGCGGGTCTTGTCGCCGCGCCGCCGAACCGGAAGGCGTACGGAATCAGGCCGGAACTAGCGTTCCGGCACTGGCTTCACGTCAGCCCTCAATGGCAATCGTGTGCTTGGCTTCGACCTGCGGCTGAGCCTGCATCTTCGGAACCTGAATGCACAGCGTGCCGTTCTGGTAGCTGGCGTGGATGTCGGATTCCTTCACCTGATCGCCCACGTAGAAGCTACGAGAGCAGGTGCCGACGTAGCGTTCGCGACGCAGCCACTTGCCGT
This sequence comes from Bifidobacterium leontopitheci, assembly GCF_009193355.1. Lineage (GTDB taxonomy): Bacteria > Actinomycetota > Actinomycetes > Actinomycetales > Bifidobacteriaceae > Bifidobacterium > Bifidobacterium leontopitheci. The sequence goes on along the minus strand of NZ_WBVT01000047.1, from coordinate 12,563 downwards.
TCTCAGCCGACTTGCCATCGGCGTCCGACTTGTCCTCATGCTCGCTGTCGCGAGTGGCGGAAACGGTCAGATAGCCGTTGTTGAGCTCGAGGTTGATGTCGTCCTTCTTGAAGCCCGGCATATCGATGTCCACGTCGTAACCCTTGTCGGTCTCGCGCACATCGGTCGTCATCATGTTCGCCGGCATCGCGGAGCTCACGCCACTGTCCGTGTTGCGCCAACCCTCAAAGAACGGATCGTCGAACAGATCGGAGAACATCGTGTCATTCATCAAAGCCGGAAACATTGCCATAATCGGTACTCCTCAAATAAGGAGGGAACGCGGCTTGGCTACCGTCGCGGCCGTTGCGCTCGCAGCACCTTGCGACGCTGTTCGCGCGGCGGCCGGGCGGATATCGTTGCCGGTTCCGGAACCCCTCTCGGGGCTCTCACCTTCGCCTTGCACTTCATACAATTCCCTGCGCGGGCAATCATTCCCGGGTTTTACCCACAGTGAAATCGCGGGGTGGAAATGGCGGGGCGGAGTGCGGGTGGGGCGGAGGTGGGGGCGGCGAAAGACGGCGTAGTCAAGAGACGGCGGACCGTATCCGTCGACCCCCACACCGTCACTCTGCTCGCCCACGCACAGTGACGCACCCCACGAAAACCCTTATATCGCAACGGTTTGCGGATTCACGTCACTCAGATCGGGCGAGCAGCGTGACGGACATCCCAAACCCCTTATATCGCAACGGTTTGCACCCCACCGTCACCGTGTCCGGGCGAGCAGCGTGACGCATGTCAGCCGATGAGCCGGCTGTTGCGCACGACCGTCGTGCCGTATGCGGCGAACGCAAGCGCGATGAACAGCGAGAACCACGCCTCCCAGCCGGCGGAGGTCTGGCGGGCGGCGAGCAGGCCGCACAACGTGACGACGACCGCAATCCAGTTGAGCACCATGAACGGGCGGGCCTTCGACGTGTCCGCGCCCGCGCGATGGCCGATGAACCCGGACACCAGATACAGCGCCGTGTTCGCGGCGAAGACGAGCGCCAGCACGAACCAGGCGGCGCGCAGGCCGATGCGCCAGCCGCCGATCACCTGCACGGAGGCGGCGGGGTCGAGGCCGGCGAGCGACGCGAGGGCGCTGATCGCGAGCAGCAATTGGAGGAACGCGTAGATCTGCACGATCATGCCGACCGCGCCCAGTGTGCTGCTGGACCGGGTGAAGCGGGCGGCGCGGCGGGCAGCGGGGTCAGGGGCGGCCGGGGCGGTGATGCCGGTATCGGCCGGGCGCGGGGCGGAGTCGGCCGAAGAGGGGACGCGGTCGGGAACGGAGACGGAAGGGGCGGAGGCGGCAGTGGCAGAAGAATCGGAAGCGTCGGAAGTCTTGGAAGCGTCGGATTGCGCGGAATTGCTCATGGCTCCCATGATAGTGCGGGGCGGCGCGTCACAGTGTCAGAGCCACAGTGTCAGAGCCACAGCTTCAGCGTCACAGCGTCAAGGGATTTCGGGGAGGACGCATGGCTCCCATGATAATGCGGAGCGACGGCATGCAAGGAGCGGATCCGCCCACACGGCATCCTGCCTCACATCGTTCCCGCACGATTGACGCCGCGGCAATCATGGAAAGACACGAAGCGCCCACGCAGCCAAGCGTGGCGAAACCGTTTCAAGCGGGGCGGAACCGTTTCGCGATGTCTTCCGCGTCACTCTGCTCGCCCGACCACAGTGACGCACCGCCGAAATCCCTTGCAAACACTGGGATTTCGCCCCAACGTCACCGTGACCGGGCGAGCAGAGTGACGTGAGGAGGCCGGAGCGGCGCTGCCGTCGGTCATGCGAGCCGCCATCGGCAGACGAGCCAGTCTCGCATGCAGCGAGACGCTTCCCATCACTTACCAGCGTGACGGATGCGCTGTAAGCAGCGCAACGCTCCCCCAGTCAGCCTGCGGCTGACAGCCCCCTCCACCGAGGGGGCCGAGCAGAATCCTCACAGGGGCGTTGCGATGCAGTGTCAACCAGTCGGCTGCGCCCCAACCCGAATCAAGCCCCCATCTGTCACAGCGGGTAGGTACACGCTGTGACAGAGCTGAGCCGCATTAAGTCTCAACACTGCATCCGTCCGTCACAGCGGGTAGGTACCCGTTGTGACGTTGATGCTGCGGCGTTACGGCATCGCGACGTTGTGGCGCTGCGGTATTGCGGCATCACGGTATTGCGGTATTGCGGCATCGGGATATTGCATCGGAGCATTGCGGCGGCGCAGCGCCATTGTGAGCGCACGACGCACTCGGCTAGTCGATGGTGCCTTCGGTGCCGCCCCACTGTTCGTGCAGCTTGTCGATCACGGCCTTCGGGCCGAACGCCATCCACTTGTCGCCGTTGAGGAGCCGCCAATCGCCCTGAGCACGCGGATCGTCCGAGTAATCCTGCAACGTTTCGGCGATCTTGGCCTGCGCCGGCGCACGGTACATGCTCGCCGCCAACGTCGACTCGAACGTCACGAACGCGACGCGGCCGGACTTGCAGATCTCGATTGCGCTCACGCCCGGGTAGCCGCTGACGCTCTGGGACGTCCAACCACCGCCGTTGACATCGGACGAACAGCTGGCGGCGCTTTCACCGTTGCTATCGGAGCTGCCGGAACTGCCCGACGATTCGCCCGACGCCTCGCTCAGCGCTTTCTCGAATCCGCTGCGCATCGTATCGGCGCTGGCGGTCGGCGCCTCGTCGCGCGTCGGCGGCGTGATGATGCCGTCAGGGAACAGGTTGGACACGAGCAATCCGCCGAGCGTCAACATGAACGCGCACACCGCGGCGACGATGGCCCCGCCGCCGACGCCGGTGGCCCGGCCGGTCACCGAGGCGCGTCGGACCATCGTGCGGGCGACAATCACCACGATGATGGTGACGACCCCGCCCGCGACCGCGCCGGCCAGCAACGCGCGGACCGGCACTGCGGCGACCGGCCCGATCGCCTGGGGTGCGACCGCGCGCACCACCGCGAGCGCCGAGACGGCCAACGCGAGCAATCCGAGCACCGCCGCCAGAACGCGAGGCACCCGGCCCGCGGCAGTCGTACCTTTTCGAGCATCATTGTGCTGATTCATCCGCATCATCAACCCCCATCCGCGATATCAACCGGTTTCACGCTATCACTGGACCATCATCAAGCCTTCGCCAAGCCCCGGACCGCCACCAGTCCCTCACCGACACGTCATTTGCCCCTCCCCGACGCCTCGGGACCGGCCCGGGATGCATCTGAGCCGGGCCGGCAGACAAAATCGGCCTGTTTTGGAGGCTATTCCGGAGTAGGCGGGCATCACTGCGAGTAGACACGGCTTTTCGCGATGTGCGACCATTGGAAAATGGCGGAAACACCACGCCGAATTCCGCTTGATACTTGCGGCAATGCCCGCCTACTCCGGAATAGCCTTCAAATCATGCGGAATACGACCGTCCAAGCGCTTCAACCGGCCAGAGGGCGAGTCTTTTTCGCCGCGAGAAGAGCAATCTGCCGATGAATCGCCTCCCGAGCGGCCCCTGCCCGGCTTTCAACCGCTTCCCGGCCGAACTCTGACCGGCCCCTGCCCGGCTTCCGCCGCTGATCGAGAGGAAAACGGCTTAATCTGCGCGGTATTCCGTATTCTTAGGAACCCGGGCCATGACAACACGCTGCGGCAACCGCATAACACCGCATAAAACCGCTGAATACTAATGGGCAACAACGCCATATAGCCTTCGACAGCACGCCACGGCACCTAAGAATACGGAATACCGTCCCAAACAGGCCGAACCCGGCGCCGACACCCTGGCCCGGCCCCAAACAAAAACCTCACCGCACCAGAAACACCATGGCCAGGATCATCGCGAACCCGACAAAATCCGTCGGCGCGAACACCGCACCCGCCCATGCGACGCCCGACACGGTCGCGGCGACCGGCTCGCTCGTGCCGAGCATCGTGGCCCGCATCGCGCCGATGCGCATCATGCCGCCCAAGAACAGCCAGAACGCGCCGAACGTGCCACCGACCACGGTGAACACCATGAGCGCCACACCCATCCCGTCAAGCTGCGGTGCGTCCGCCCATGGCCGCACGAACGGCACCAGCACCACGCCCGAAATCAGGAACGTGATGCCGTTGACCGTCAGATTGCCCCATCGCGCGATCAGCCGCGCGGGCAGAATCGACAGCGCGGCCGTGGCGAGCGCGTCGACGATGCCCCACACCAGCCCGGGCAGCGGCAGTTTCAGCACGGTCAGGTCGCCGCCCGTGGCGATCAGCACCGTGCCGACGAATGCGAGCGCCACGCCGGCGCCTTCGCGCAGCCCGGGCAATCGTCGGTCGCGCAGGCACACGTAGGCGAGCACGAACAGGAGGTTGAGGGTCTGCAGCACGGTCGCGGTGCCGGAGTTCGTCCAATTAATCGCCGACAGGTAGGCGACCTGCACGAGCAGCACGCATACCAACGCGCACAGCAGCATCTGCGGCCAGGAGCGCCGGTCGCGCACCGCGCCGGCGAGCAGTTTCGGCGTGGTCGCGCCCGCGCATGCCAGGAACAGCGCGCCCGCGGCGAGCTCGCGCACGCAGGCGATCCACAGCGGATCCGCCTGATAGTCGGCCATGAGCAGTTTCGACACGGTGGCGTTCACGCCCCACAGCACGCCGCCTGCGAACACCATGGCCGCGCCGATGATGATGGAGCGCGGCGTGCGTTCGAACGTGGGTGCCGGGGCAGCGGACTTGCCGCGGCGACCGGTCGCGGGTTGCGTGCCGGCTAGGCGACCGGTCGCATTCCCGGAGCTTGCGGCGCCCGTACCGGCGCTGGCTGCGTCACGCGCGGCGGCATGTGTGTCGACGGCGTCTGCGCGGGCACCCGGCGATGCGGCTTCTGGGCCCGCGGCGCCCGCGGCCGCGGCGGCGTCAAGGCTGGCGTTCGCGCCTGCCGAGTCGTTTCGCGCACCTCGTATATGGCGATCCACAGGCCTGCTCACAGGGCGGCCATCTCGTCGGAACCGAAGAAGGTGAGGATTTTCGCCAGGTACGGCCCGAGAATCACGTTCGGCATGCTGAAAATTTCATGCAGCGAGTCGGAGACGCGCACAAGCCGCGCGTCGCCGCCGTCCGCGTTGACTTCGCGCACGAACCGGTTCTGCGGCTCGTTGAGCACCCACACGTCGCGTCCCGCCTGGAACAGCAGGATCGGCGTTTCGATTTCGCCGCACGCGGCCGGCTTCTGGATGGCGCGCGACATGCGCAGCGCCTGCCGCAGCCATTCGAAGGTGGCCGCGTATGTCTGCTGGTGGGGGTCGTCGATGCGCTGCTGCTGGAACCAGCGGACGCGCGCCTCGCTGGCGCCCGGATGGTCGGCCATGTCGAGTTCCGGCGTGAACTCGCTTTGGCCGAAGACGATGTGCCGGCTCAGTCCGACGCTGCACAGCACGTTGGCGACCGCGCCGGCGAGCCAGTTCGGCAGGCCTGCGGTAGCGGGGGCGATCATCGGGCAGGAGAGGACGGCCTTGTCGAAGAGGGTCGGCCGCGTCTCGAGTACGCCGGCGCCGATACCTCCGCCCATCGAATGGCAGAACAGGTTGAGCGGCATGCCGTCCGCGTATTCCTTGCCTATGGTGTCGGCGAATTTGGCGAGGTCGGCCACGTAGCGATGCCAGTCGTCGATCCATACGAGCGACGGATTGTCGACGTCGCGCACCGAGTAGCCGTGTCCGCGATGTTCGAACACGCACACCGAGTAGCCGGCGAGTAGGAAGTACCACACCATCTCCGAATATTTCGCCGCGAATTCCGTGAATCCGTGGGAGATGACGATCGCGCCGCGGAACGTGGCGGACGCGCCGACCTCGTCCAGGTCGTCAAATTTCGCTGCGTCGTAGCATACGTAGTGCAGTTTTCCGGGGGTTGCGGGCGCGGCCAGGCCGTCCGCTTCGGCCGGTTCCATCCAGCCTTCGGTGCGGCATTGTGCGAGCGCGGGCAGGACCTTGCGGCTCATTTCCTCGTCGTAACGGCTTTCGTCGATCAGTGGGACTTGCATGTCTCCACTGTATCGCCCGCCGTGCCGAGCCGGGGCGGGCGATGGGTGCCACCGTCACTCTGCTCGCCCGAGCACGGTGACGCACCTGCGAAACCCCTTGGAAAATAAGGGGTTTCATGTATGCGTCACCGTGCAAGGGCGAGCAGAGTGACGGAGTACGACCACGTCAGCGACGGCCCGCGCGGCCAGCAACCTGCGCGGCGCGACCGGCCCGCAACCCACGCGACACGCAACCCGCACGACTGACAGCACGACTGACAGCATGACTGGCCCGCGCAAACTGGCCGGCTCGCGACTCCCGACCGACCCGCACGACCGACCCGCACGACCGCAACCCGCACCGCACGACCCGCCCACGTCACGCGACCGGCCCGCGACCAACCCGCGCGCCCCCGCTTACATCACCTTAGTGGATTCGAGGTTGCGGATGATCCAGTCGTTGAACCGGATCACGGGCTTGCGCAGCACGAGGCCGAGCAGCAGCGCCGGCAGGATGAACAGCGCGAGCTTGCCCATCGCCACCCAGTACTCCATGCCGAACGAGCCGGCCATGGCCGACTGCATCGCGCTCACGCCGTACGGGAACAGCAGCCAGTCGGCGGTCGCCTGGAAGAACGGCGGCAGCGTCTGGATCGGGAACGTGCCGCCCGAGCCGGCCACCTGCATGACGAGCAGCACGACGGCGATGGCCTTGCCGATGTCGCCGAACGAGACGGTCAGCGTGTACATGATGAGCGAGAACACGAGCGCGCACAGCCAGCCGACCATGAGGAACTGCAGCGGATGCTCGCATTGCACGCCGAGGAAGAACATGTCGCCGAGGCACACGAGCGTGCCCTGCAGCAGCGCGAACGCGGCGAATATCGCGTACCGGCCGAAGTACTCCTGCGACAGTCGCAGTCCGAACCTCCGCGCGTTGCCCGGCGATTCGGGGCGCGGCTTGCGCAGTACGTCGAGCATGGCGCCGGGTCCTGCCGCGCGCCCGGCGATCATGGCCTCGCGCACGCCCATCGTCTCGCCGAGAGGCAGCGTTTCGCCGAGTCCGAGGATCTTCGCCTTTTCGCGGTCCGAGATCGACACTTTCATCATGGCGACGAGGATGATCGAGCCGACCCAGATGGACAGCACGGTGTAGAACGGCGTCATCGCGGATCCGTAGTTGGCGACCGGGTACAGGGCGATCCGGTCGACTTTCACGGGCGCGGAGAGCAGGGTGGCGAGGCTTTCGCCGTCGCCGGATGCGAACTGGGAGAGGTCGGGCAGTCCGGCCGCGCCCGACCCTGAGCCGGTCGCCAGCGAGGCGAGCTTATCGACCAGATTGTCGAGTTTCGCCGCCGACTTGTTGAGCGACTTCGCCGCGTCGCCGAGCGTGCCGCGCACGTCGTCGAGGCTGCCGGTCAGGTCGCTGGACATGGCGCTCACGCCGGACGCCATGCCGTTAAGCCCGCTGACGATGCCGGACGACTGGCTGACGATGTCGCTCATCGAGGCGCTCAGCCGGTCGAGTTGCGGCTTGAGCGAGGTCTCGTATGTCGAGCGCATGTCCACGATCGCCTGCTTGGCGGCGGCGATCTTCGCGTCGAGGTCCTTGCGTGCGGCGCTCACGCTCGTGGTGCCGTCGGTGATGCCCTGCGCGGCGGCGCCGATGTTCGCGGCGATCTGGTTGAGCTTGGTCTGCGTGGCCTGCGCCTGGTCGGCGGCCTTGACGAGCGCGTCCTTGACGACGGTGACGTTGACCGCGTCGGCGAGCGAGCGCAGGGCGGCCGCGTACGTGCCGAACGCGTCGGCCTGCGACTGGACGTTGCGTTGCAGCGCGGTGAGTTTGCCGGTGACCTGCGTGGTCTGCGAGCCCATGGCGGCAAACGCCGTGTCGAGCTGTTTGCTGATGTCGTCGTACGCGCCGGACGCGTCGGCGAGCGACTGGTTCATGGTCGTCGAGATGCCGGCGAGCGACTTCTTGAGGCTGGCCACGCCGCTTGAGCCTTGCTGCAGCGCCTTTCGTGCGGCGGGCGCGCTGGTGCCGGCGGAGCCGAGCAGCCGGTCGGCCGAGGTGATCACGTTGCCGGTCGCGGCGAGGAGGCTGCCGTACGCGTCGGCCTGCGAGGCGGCGGATTTGAGCTGCGACGACATGGCCGTCACGTGTTTCGTCGCGTTGGTCACGTATTCGGTGACTTGTGGGCTTTGCGCGAACTTGAGCAGTTCGGAGACGAGGTCGAGGGCGACCTGCGCGAGCGTTTTCGCGAACGTCTGGTCGATGGTCGTGGCCACGGTGGACGCGCCCTGGTCGGTGATGTGCGGCGCGATCGGGTTGACTTTCTCGTTGAGATAGTATTCGAGCTGCGCGTGCTTCATGTCGGGCGAGAACAGGGTCATCATGTCGGCGCTGAAGCTGCTGGGGATGACGAGCGCCGCGTAGTAGTCGCCCGAGTGCACGCCGTCGATCGCCTGGTCCTTGTCGACGAACTGCCAGTCGAGCTGGTGGTTGGCGCGCAGCGCGCTGACCACGGTTTCGCCGACGTTCACCTTCACGGGGATGAGGTCGGACTTGTAGCCGTCGTCGTCGTTGGCGACGGCGACTTTGAGCGCTTTCGTGTTGCCGTACGGGTCCCAGCTGGCGGCGATGTTGTACCACGCGTACAGCGCCGGCACGATCACCAGGCCCATGGCGACGATGATGCCGATGACGTTGCGGGTCGTGTGGCAGACGTCACGGACGAAAATCCTCCAGATGTTTCTCATCGCGTCTTACCTGACCTTCCGCCGTTCTTCTTGCCGTTCTTCTTGCCGCCAGTGGATTTCTTGCGCGACGCGCGTTTCACCGGCGATTTCGCCGCGCTCGCGGTGGATTTCGCAGCGTTCGCCGATTTCGCGGCACCATTCGTCGCGGCCGTCGCGGCAGCCGAGCTGCGGCGTTGCGACGACGTTGTGGATGACGACGTTGTGGATGACGACGTTGCTGATGACGACGTTATGGGGGACGTCGCAGCCGGTGACGTCACAGCCGCCGCGTCCTGTTCGGCCGGCTTGCGCCGGGCTTGCTGTTGCTGCGACCGCTGCTGCTGCCGGCGCGGCTTGGCATCCGGCTGCGCGGCCTGTGCCGTCCCGGGTTGGGCCGACTTAGGTTGGGCCGATTTGGGCTGTGCGGTCCGGGGCGCGGCATCCGCGTTCACGGATTTCGCAGTTGCGGCCGACTTTGACTGCGCCGACTGCGGACGAGCGGCCGGTCGCGCGGCCTTCGCGGCTGATGCCGCGTTCGCCGGCTTGCCATGCGTCGCCGACTTGGCGGATTGCGCCGCCTTGGCCGAAGATTTCTTCGGCTTCGCATTCGCGGTGTCCGCCGGGGACGCCGCACCGCCGGACATCGCCGCAGCACCGTCCGCGGCGAGCGCCGCGTTCACGGCCGCGATGGTCCCCGCGTCCGCCGGCAGGTCCTCCATGTCGCCGCGCGGCCGGACGTCGACGGCAACGACGTCACCAGCCGCGACGTCACCAGCCGCGCCGCCCTTGCGCCGCCTCGACGGCGCACGGAACGTCGTATGCCGATGCTGGTAGCCGTGCAGCACGGCGTCGCGGAACTCGTCCGCACTCATCGCGCTCACGCCCAGCTGCCGGGCGTACCGGTCTCGCAGATACTCGACGACGATCAGGAACGTGTCGATGATGATGATCGACAGAATCCATCCGGTCAGCATCGCCACCTTGTTCGGAATCACGAACAGCAGCACCAAGAAGATGAACGGCAGCACCACGAGCACCGCAAGACCGCCGCGAATAAGCCGCGGATACCGGCAGAAGAAGCGGTGCGCACGCTGACGGATCACCTCGCGCATCTCGGCAGTGTCGGGGAACGCGTTGAGCAGCGCGCTGAAACTGATCCGCTCGTTGATCATCGCGTTCCTCTCGGTGACCATGAGGTCGGTTTCGGCAAGACGACGGTCGAACAGGGCGTTGAGGTTCATCGCGTAGCGGCGCACCACCAGGCCGATGAACAGCGCGACCGGCAGATACATCGCCAGATGACCCATGTCGAGCCAGTAATGGTTGCCGTACGTGCCGGCGATCGGGCCGCGCATCGCGTTGATGCCGTAGGTGAACGGCAGCCACGGGTGCAGCTCGCGGAAGAAGTCGGGCATCATCTCGATCGGGTACAGGCCGGACGCGCCGGGGATCTGCACGATCACGAGAATCACGGCGACCGCCTTGCCGATGTGCCGGAACGCGACCGCCAGCGCGTAGATGATGTTCACGTACACGAACGAGCAGAACAGGCCGGCGAGCACGAACAGCACCGGATGCTCGCACTGAATGCCGAGCACCAGGTTGCCGACCATCACGATCAGCGCCTGCAACTGGCCGACCATGACGAACAGCAGCCAGCGGCCGAGGTACGCCTGTGTGGCGGTCATCTCGGCGAAGTCGTCGGTCGCGCCGGCTGCGGCGGTGTTGGGTGAGGCCGCGGAGCCGGCCACAGCGCTGGCCGCCGCACGCTTCCGCCGGCCGGGCCGCTCCCGATCCACCTCAAGCTTGTAGATGGCGATAAGCACGAAACCGCCCACCCACAACGCCAGGTTCGTGTAGAACGGCGTCACCGCGGAACCATAATTGTCCATCGGATACACGGTCTTCGTGGCGAGCGTGACAGGCGCGCCCATGAACTCGCCGACCTGATCGGTGTTGATGTTCAGCGCCTTGCGGATCTTCTGATACACGGCCGAACTGCCAAGCGCGGCCACGTCGGTACGCACCTGCCGGATGTCGCTCGTCAGCGTGCCGATCGAACGCTGCGTGCCGGCGACGGTCGTGCTCGCCTGCCGCAACGTGTCGGTCAGCTGGTCGAACAGCGCGTCCGACTGGTCGAGCGTGCCCGACAACGCCACCAACGTGCCCGACATCGTGCCGGACAGCGACGCGAAACTGTCGAGACCGGCGGTCAGGTTCGGCGTGATCGTGCCGGTAAGCGTGGTGCGCGCACGGTTCAGCATGCCGATGCCGCCGGACGTGGCCGTGCCGGTCGCCTGCGCAAGGCCGGTCGCCGCGGTCTTGCCGTCGCTGATGAACTGCGACGACTCACTATGGAACGTGTCAAGCTGGGTCTGCTGGGTCTGCACGGTCTTGTCGAGCGCGTTCACCTGCTGCCAGATGCGTTTGCCGATCGCCGTGGACTCGTCGATGCCGGCGTTCGTCAGCACGTCCTTCAGGTCCGCGACGAGCGTTCCGGCGGCGCTGATCGGCTGCTGAAGCGCGTTGGTGACATCATCGACGCTGCCCTGCGCCGTGTTGAACGCGCTCACCGCGGTGCCGGCCGCGCTGTTCACCTGCACGCCGATGCCGGAGAGCGTGACGGAACCGTCGTCGAACGCGCCGGACAGCTGCGACGAAAACGACTGGACGTTCCTCTGCGTCTGCTCGAGCAGGGTCTGCGTCTGGCCGGACGCCTTCTGCGCGTCCGCGATCTGCCGTTTGAGCCGCGTGACGACGGCGCGAGTCTGCTCGACCGTGGACTCGGCCGTCTTGAACGTGGACTGCATGCCACCGAGCGATTTCGAGACCGATTCAAGCTGGGAGACCGTGCCGTTGAGGTCGCGCACCACGTCGTCGCGCGTGGCGGTGGCCTGGGCGTCGATCTTGCCGCCCTCCTTGGTGATGGTGTCGGCGAGGGTCTTGCTGACGGTCGAAACGAACGTCTCGTTGATCTGCGAGTCGATGGTGGTGGCGCCAGTGTCGGTGATCTTAGGCGCGATCGCGTTCTTCTTCTCGTTGACGTAATACTGGATGGCCGGGCGCTTCGACGAGCCGGTGACCGAGTCGACCAAGGATTCGCTGAAATCCTTCGGCAGGACGATCGCCGCATAATAATCGCCGGACTGCACGCCCTCGACCGCATCGCCGGCGTCCACGAACCGCCAGCCGAGCGCCGTGTTCTTCTTCAGCTCCTTGACGACCTGCTTGCCGGCGTCGAGATGACCCACCAGGTCGGAGTCGACGCCGCGGTCCTCGTTGGCGACGGCCACCTGCAGATTGCCGGTCGACGAGTACGGGTCCCAGTTGGCGAGGATGTTGAACCACGCGTACAGGGACGGGATGACGGCCACGCCGAGCGTGACCACCACCGCCACCGGATTGCGCAGGATGCGCAGAAGATCCCGCGTGAATATCCGCCATATCGTGCGCACTGAACCCCTCGTTTCGTCGCTTCGGCTGCTGGTGTTGTCTGATGTCAGTCTTTGTACTGTCGTCGTGTGGCGGATTCCGTCGGCCCGGTGTTACCGCGGGCGCGGCCGTGAGCCGGGGCCGGGGCGTGCCGGAGCCGGACGCCGTGGTCGGACGTTCGCGGCGCGGCCGCCCGTGTCGCCGACGCACGGTCGCAGGGAGTGCCTGGTGCTGTGATGTGCCGGAACTCGCCGGCGTCATCGTCGTCGGTTCCGCTATGGCGAGTATATCGCCGCCCCCGTGAAACGCGACGGGGAATATGGGGCGAGTTGCCCAGTATGTGACGCGGGGCGTCTCACGGATGGGGTGGGGTGCGGGGG
>NZ_WBVT01000046.1 GCF_009193355.1 Bifidobacterium leontopitheci | reverse complement strand
CTGGAACACCAAACGACGCCAGGAACGGCTGGGGGGACTGACCCCGGAGGAATTCCGGGACACGTTCCCCACAGCCCGGTCTGGTACCCTTTAATAAACCACGTCCAACTTTTGGGGCGCAGTTCAGGCGGAGGGGGCTGTCAGCGAAGCTGACTGGGGGAGCGACAGCGGCACGCCAGTACCGCGAAAACACAGCATCGCGGGTAACGCGATGTCCGTGGTTATAGGCGGCCTGTGGCCGCAGGCGCTCCCCCAGTCACGGCCTACAGCCGCGACAGCCCCCTCCGCCGAGGGGGCCAAGACGTCTTATCGCATACGCTCCGTCGTCAACATCGCAGCACAATCACCGTGGTGAACCGTCGACGCGTGCGGAGACCGCCGTCCGAACCCGAAGGCGTGCTCGGCACGTCGAGGGTGAGGAAAGGCGGTATACGCTCCGTCGACGGTTCACCACTCGTGGCGCTGGTAGGCGATGCGGGTAGTATCGGTCGGCCGGTCGAGCAGTTGGATGAGTCCGCACCTGGCGAAGCCGCAGGTTTCGAAGACGTGCTGCATGGCTTTGTTGTTGGGGTGGGTGTCGGCACGGACGTTGCCGTAGTGTTTGAGGGCCCAGGCGATGCAGTCGCGGGCGGCGTGTTTGACGAGGCCGGAGGAGGCGATGCGGTGGATGGTGACGTAGGAGTCGTTGTCGAGCCAGGCGCCGTCGATGTGCTGGTAGGTGGGGTCTTCGCCGGAGCAGAGGGCGAATTGGGCGAGGATGCGTTCGTGGCCGCCGAGGGTGTCGACGAGGAGGATGGAGCGGCGTTGCGCGATGTCGTCGCGGACGACTTCGGGGCGGGGGAAGGTGGTGCCCCATTGGGTGGGGTTGCCGGCGCGGGCCATGAGCTCGCGGGCGCGGGCGTAGTTCTTTTCCATCTGTGGGTAGTCGCGCATGGTTGCGTGGCGGAATCGCCGCCGTGATGCATTGTCTGTCACCGGTCACCTCATGTTCATGCGTTGGTCAACTGGCGGTAGGCTATCACGGGCACTCGTCCGGGTTATGTCATGTCGTGGTTACGAGGGTGTGGCTATGCTGGTGGTGGGGAGGTCATGAGCAAAGGAGTACATGATGAGCACGTATACGGTGTCGCTGCATGAGGCGAGTGAGGATGATCTGCGGCTGTTCGCCGAATGGTGGAACGACAGGCGGATCGCGACCGGGGTTCGCAAGGATGTCGAGCCGCTGCCGGTGGAGGAGAATGTGGAGCGGTTCCGCATCTGGTGCCATGAGGAGTCTGATTCGGGGTTCGGGTATGCGATTCGCAACGCCGAGGGGCTGACGGTGGGGTGCGTGAGCGCCTGGGGCATCGCCGACCCGGAGCGTGACGCGTCGCTGTCGCTGATGGTGGGCCCGTACTATCAGGATCATGGCTATGGCAGTCAGGCGTTGACGATGGCGTTGCACAAGTTGGCGGACATGCAGGTGAGGACGATCACGGTGAGGGTGGCGGCGTTCAATCTGCGCGCCCGTCACATGTTCGAGGAGCGTGGGTTCAGGGAGGTCGGCCGTAACAAGCAGGCTATCGAGCGCAATACCAAGCGGTTTGACATCGTCACGTTGCAGGCGGGCGCCGAGGATGCGGTGCAGGCGTTGTGGCAGGACAATCCGTATGATGATTCGGTGCAGCTGATTCCTCGTCGCAACATCTTCCGCGTGGAGTAGGCGTTTCGCAAAACTTATAGGGCGGTGCCGTCCGCGCGTCGTTGCGCGGGCGGCACCGCTGTTTTTATTGCGGCCGGTGTTGTGCTGCCGCTCAGTGGGTGGCGATTTCGTCGACTTTGGTGACGTGGCCGCCGAACTGGGCGCGCAGGGCCGTTACGACGCGCAGGATGTCGTCGGCGGCGCCGCGCGAGTCCTGCCGTTGCCAGAGGGCGGCGGCCGTGGTGGGGGTGGGTACGCCGAGTTCGAGGGCCGCTTCGACCATCCATTTGGCTTCGCCGGATTCGTTGGCGACGGGCGGCACGTTGTGGAGGGTGGGGTCGTCCTTGGTCGCGTTTTCGAACAGGTCGAGCAGCCAACTGGCGACGACGGAGCCGGACCGCCATGAGGCCATGGTCTTGGCGGGGTCGGTCACGTAGTCGCTGCGCATCATGGTGGCGAAGCCTTCGCCGAACGCCTGCATCATGCCGTATTCGATGCCGTTGTGCACCATTTTGGCGAAGTGGCCGCCACCGACGGGTCCGGCGTGCACGAGGCCGTATTCGCCTTCTGGTTTGAGGGTTTCGAAGATGGGCAGCACGGTGGCGTAGTCTTCGGCGGAGCCGCCGACCATGAGCGCGTAGCCGCGTTCGGCGCCCCACACGCCGCCGGAGACGCCGCAGTCGAGGAATCCGATGCCGTGTCTGGCGAGCGCGGCCGCGTGGTCGCGGTCTTCGGTGTATTTGGAGTTGCCGCCGTCGACGACGATGTCGCCGGGTTCGAGCAGTTCGCCGAGCCGGTCGATGGTGGTTTCGGTGGGCGTGCCCGCCGGCACCATGACCCAGACGACGCGCGGGGTCTTGAGCGCGGCGACGAGCTGTTCGAGGCTGTCGACGTCGCGGCCGGAGTCGGGGCTCATGTCGTAGCCGACGATCTCGTGGCCGCCTTCGCGCAGCCGCTTGACCATGTTGCCGCCCATGCGGCCGAGGCCGATCATTCCCATCTGCATGTTGGTTACCTTCTTTTTCGTGTGATGGTCTTGTCTTGTTTTCGTACTTGTGCGTGGCCGGACGGTCACAGGTGCAGTGCTCCGGCCACGGCGGCGGCCTCCTGGTCGGGGTCGGCCAGGCCGATGTGCACGTCGACGTGGGTTTCGTCGTCGCCGGGCTCTTCGAGGATGTCGAACTGGCTTTGCAGCATGCTCGGCTTCATGAAGTGGTTTTCGCGGTGAGACAGCCGTTCCATGACCTCGTCGAACGTGCCTTTCATGTAGACGAAGACGACGCCGGGACGGCGCAGCTTGTCGCGGTATGCCTTCTTGAGTGCGGAGCAGGTGACGACGGCCGGCTCCCCTGCGGCGATGCGCTCGTCGATCCATGCGGCGAGGGTGTCGAGCCAGGGCCAGCGGTCCTCGTCCGTCAGGGGGATGCCTGCCGCCATCTTGTCGATGTTGGCCTGCGGGTGGAAGTCGTCTGCTTCGGCGTATTTGAGGCCGTAGCGTTCGGTCAGGTGGGTGGCGACGGTGCTTTTGCCGCAGCCGCATACGCCCATGAGGATGATGATCGGCCGCGTTTTGGCGAAGTAGCCGTCGGGGAGGGTGTTGGCGACGATGATGGGCTGGCTGGTGGTCATGGTGGTCTTCTTTCGTTGGGACTTGACGTTCTGTGGTCTGGTGGTTCGTGTGGATGACGGTCAGACGAGCGGCACGAAGATGCTGCAGATCATGACGAGGGCGAGCACGACGAGGGACAGCAGGCATTCGAGCACGGTCCACGTCTTGAACGTCTCGCCGACCTCGAGGCCGAAGTATTCCTTGATGAGCCAGAATCCGGCGTCGTTGACGTGGGAGAGGAACACGGAGCCGGCGCCGATGGCGATGACGAGCAGCGCGATGGCGGGGGCGGTCACGCCCATTTGGTCGACGACGGGTCCGAGGATGCCGGCGGTGGTGATGATGGCGACGGTGGCCGAGCCGGTGGCGACGCGGACGAACGCGGCGATGAGCCAGGCGACGAGGAAGATGGAGATGGAGGAGCTTTCGACGAAGCGGCCGATGATGTCGCCGATGCCGGTGTCGACGAGCACGCCCTTGTAGCCGCCGCCGGCGCCGACGATGAGCAGGATGCCGGCGATCGGGGGCAGCGCTGCCTTGAGCGAGTCGTTGACGGACTTCCAGCTCATGCGGGTGGCGCGGCCAAGCACGAGCATGGAGAAGATGACGGCGACGGCGAGCGCGATGGCCGGCTTGCCGAAGAAGGCGAGGACCTGCGCGTACAGTGCCGTGGAGCCGGCCTGGTCGGGTGCGACGATTTCGAAGATGGCGTTGCCGAGCATCAGGATCGCCGGCATGAGGATGCACAGCACGGACAGCGCGAACGGCGGCTTGGCGGTCACGGGGTTGCCGTCGGCGTCGACGCGGCCCTTGCCGGTGTCGAAGTTCTCGGGGGCGCCGACCGGCACCCACTTGGCGGCGAACTTGGAGAACAGCGGGCCTACGAGCGCGGCGGTGATCACGGCGATGGGCAGGCCGAACATCATGGTGACGCCAACGGAGCCGTTCTTGAAGCAGCTGAGCGCGGCGAGCGGGCCGGGCTGCGGCGGCATGCAGGCGTGCATCACCGACAGCCCTGCGAGCGTGGGGATGGCGACGCGCATGAGCGGCAGCTTGGAGCGGCGGGTGATGAGGATGATGACGGGCACGAGCACGACTAGGCCGACTTCGAAGAACATGGGCAGGCCGATGAGCGCGCCGATCAGCGCCATGGTCCAGGGGATCATCTTCGTGGACGTCTTGGCGAGCAGCGTGTCGACGATGGAGTCGGCGGCGCCGGTGTCCATGAGCACGCGGCCGAGCATGGCGCCGAGGCCGACGAGGATGCCGACGGAGGCCATGGTGGAGCCGAACGTGTTCGAGAAGCTCTCGACGGTGGCGACCGGCCCGTAGCCGGAGCCGATGCCGACGACGAGCGCGGAGAGCAGAAGGGATACGAACGGGTGCAGGTTGGCGACGGTGACCAGGAGGATCAGCACGACGATGCTGGCGACCACGCTGATGCCGAGCTGGGTGCCGTTGAGCTGGACCGCCGTATCAGCTGCGGCAAGAATCATGGTATTCATCATCCATCTCTTCTTTGAGTCAGGGTGTTGAATGACGAAACCCTGTCTTTCAACACCATTTGTATGTTGTTATGCACTATACAGGACAGTAACGGATTACGCAATACGATTCCCGGTCGGCGTGTTGTATATGTATGCCATAACGATGGCTTGTGCCATACTTGCCTTATGAATATGGAGACGAAGAGCACCGATATGGAACGGCCGCTGCATGACCGGCTGCTGGACGCCTGGGGCATGGCGATCGTCGACGGCGACATCGCCCCCGGCGAGCGCCTGCCCGACCCCGATCTTGACGGCGAGAGCCCGTCGCGCACGGTGACGCGCGAGGCGACGCGCGTGCTGGAGTCCATGGGGCTGGTGAGCGTCAAACGCAAGACCGGCGCGACCGTCAACGAGATCAGCGAATGGAACATGTTCGACCCGCAGGTCGTGCGCTGGCGGCTGTCCGGCAGCCACCGCCTCGACGCGCTGCATGAGCTGTCGCAGCTGCGTTCGGCGATCGAGCCGCTTGCCGCCAGGCTTGCCGCCGCGCACGCCACCAACGTCCAGTGGGCGGCGCTGACCGAGGCGGCGATCGGCATGGTCTCGCATTCCGACCATGCCGACGAGAGGGAGTATCTGGAGGCGGACAGCCTGTTCCACCGCACGCTGATGCAAGCGAGCGGGAACCTGATGATCGCGAATCTGGGCGATGTCGTGGCCGCCACGCTCGAAGGGCGCACGCAGCATGAGCTGATGCCGAAGACGGCGAATCAGGAGGCGCTCGACCTCCACAGCGAGGTCGCGGCACTGGTACGCAAAGGCGATGGCGCCGGCGCCGAGACCGCGATGCGCCGCATCGTCGCCGAAGCCGACGCCGCGGTCGCCCGCATCACGAGCCGTTAGATTGATCGGTTTCCCTGTCTTATGGCCGGACGGTGGGGGTTGGGGGTGTGCGACGACCGACACGCTCAAGGCCGCTCGACCAAGCCTACGGTCGGTCGTCGCACACCCCCAACCCCCACCTCACTTCCAGCGAAACGGCACGTGACATACGTGAAAGGCCGCCTTTGACTAGCGGCCTTCGATCGCGTGAATTATAAGGGTAGGAGTGGGTCCGCTCAGACGACCTTGCGCTCGAACGGGTCGGAGCTGATGCCCTTGGCGAGGATGTCCTTGCACCATTCCTTCGCGGTGAACAGGCTGTGGTCGCGGTAGTTGCCGCAGCTTTCGATCGTGGTGGCGGGCACGTCGTCCCACGTCGCCTTGTAGGCGATGAACTCCAGCGACTCCTTGAGCGCCTTGGCCACCTCTTCGGTGGGGTGCTCGCCCCAGGTCAGCAGGTGGAATCCGGTGCGGCAGCCGAACGGCGAGCAGTCGATGTAGCCGGGGATGCGTTCGCGCAGCAGCACGGCGATGGTGTGCTCGATGGTGTGCAGGCCGGCGGTCGGGATCGCGTTCTCGTTCGGCTGGACGAGACGCAGGTCATAGTTGGAGATCACATCGCCGTGAGGGCCGGTCTCCGTGTCGATGTAGCGCACGTACGGCGCCTTGACCTTCGTGTGATCCAGCTGGAAGCTCTCGACGACGGGCTTGCCGTCCTTGTCCTGTGCCATGACAGACTCCTTTCGATAATCGGTTCCACCGACCATTGTCTCACCAAGGGCGTGGTTTTGCCGTATGCCGGCTATAAGCGTTCCTTATGACCGGCGACGTCCGCGACGGCCGCACCTCCCCGCGGCAGACTATGCCGTCTCCCCCGCGATCGCCTCCATGAACCGTTTGCCGTATTTGGCGAGCTTGCTTTCGCCCACGCCGCTGACGGCGAGGAACTGCGCGTCGGTGACCGGCTTGAGCCGTGCCATGTCGCGCAGCGTGCGGTCGTTGAACACCATGTACGGCGGCAGGCTGTTCTCGCGCGCGATGGTGAGTCGCAGCGCGCGCAGCTTCTGGAACATCGCCTCGTTCTCGTCGTCCGGCACGTACGAGCCGAGCGCCGCCCCCTGTGACGATGCGCCGTCCGCGTCGGGTGCCGGACGCTGCGATGCCGCCGGCTTCATCTTGCGTTCCACCCGTTTGATCTCGTAGCGGAAATCCGGCGCGACCGTCTCCGCGGCGCGCCTGCCGAATCCGACGATCGGCATCCGCCCTTCGCTGATGGCAAGGAACCCGTCCGTCGCCATCTGGCTGAGCACGTCGCGCACCCTCGCCTCCGGCACCGCGCCGAGCACCCCATAGCTGGGGCACCGCTCCAACCGCATGGCGAGCAGGTCCTTCGCCTTGGAGCCGCGCAGTATCCCGACGATCTTGCCGGAGCCGAACCCCTGCCGCACCGGCGTGGCGGACGGGCGGCCCTGATCGTCGTGGTCGTACATCGCATCATGCACGCACCGGCTGATCGCGCGCGCGATGTCGGTCACGTCGATGGTCTCGAACGTGCTGTCGCAGTTCGCGCAGCCGCCTGCGCATCTGCCGTCCCGCTGCGTGTCCTCGCCGAAATACCGGGTCATGTACGTGTGCAGGCAGTCAGTGGTGCGGCAGTAGCCGATCATGCCGTCGAGCAGCCGGCGTTTGCTCATGCGCACGATCTCCTGCTCCTGCGGGGTGAGCCGCTCGTTCTCGTAGTCGTTGTCGAGCAGGCGACGCCGGGTGACGATGTCCGACTCGTTCCACAGCAGCGTGCAGCGGCTGGGCTCGCCGTCACGGCCCGCACGGCCGGCCTCCTGATAGTACGCTTCGATGGATTCGGGCATGTTGTGGTGGATGACGTACCGCACGTTCGACTTGTCGATGCCCATGCCGAAGGCGTTCGTGGCGACGACGACCGGCACCGCGTCGGTGACGAAATCACGTTGCGCCCGGTTGCGCACGTCGGCGCTCATGCCGCCATGATAGGCGACCGCGATCGGGCCGCCGGGCTGCGCGTCCGTCCCGGCGGCGGCACGCAGCGAGGGCACGGTCTGGTTGAGCGTCGCGGCGAGCGCTTCGGTCTCCTTGCGCGTGGCGCAGTAGACAATGCCGGACTGGTCGGGGTGTTCGGCCACGTAACGAGACACCCACGCGGCCTTGTATCGCGTCTCGATTTTCAGCACGTCGAAGTACAGGTTCTCGCGGTCGAATCCGGTGACGGTCACTTGCGGCTCGCGCAGGCCGAGGATGCCGATGATGTCGCGGCGCACGCGTTCGGTCGCGGTCGCGGTGAACGCGGCGACGGTCGGGCGCTGCGGCAGTCCGGCGATGAACTCGCCGATGCCGAGGTATGACGAGCGGAAATCCTGTCCCCATTGCGACACGCAGTGCGCTTCGTCGACGGCGACCAGCGAAATCGGCACGCGCGCGGCGAAATTGCGGAACCGGTCCGTCTCCAGACGTTCCGGGGCCACGTACAACAGTCGGATGTCACCATTCGCGGCCTGCGCGAACACCATCGACTGTTCGTCGCCGCCCTGCGTGGTGTTGATGTAGGCGGCGGGGATGCCGACGTCATTGAGCGCGTCGACCTGGTCGCGCATCAGCGAGATGAGCGGTGAGATGACGACGGTGATGCCGGGCAGCAGCGTGGCCGGTATCTGGTAGCACACGGATTTGCCGGCGCCGGTGGGCATGACGCCAAGCACGTCATGCCCGGAGAGTATGGCGTCGACGAGCCCCGATTGTCCCGGACGGAACGAATCGTAGCCGAAATACCGTTGAAGCGCCCCCAGCGCCGCCTGATCTGTCATAGTTCACAACAGTACCGCATATCGCGGCACGGCCATGCCGCCTGTCATCACCCGTCGTACACGGCCGGCCATCGCAACCGGCCATCGCAGCCGGCCATCGCGACCGGTCAGATCGCCGCGAACGCCTGCTCAAGGTCGGCGATCAGGTCGTCGGCGTCCTCGATGCCGACCGACAGGCGGATCAGATTCGCGGGCACTTCGAGCGTGGTGCCGGCCACGGAGGCGTGGGTCATCGCGCCCGGATGCTCGATCAGCGATTCCACGCCGCCGAGCGACTCTGCGAGCGTGAAGATCTGCGTGGCGCCGGCGAACCGTTTCGCTGCCTCGAAGCCGGCCGCGATCTGCACGGACACCATGCCGCCGAATCCGCCGTGCATCTGACGTGCCGCGATCTCGTGGCCCGGGTGCGATTCGAGACCCGGATACCACACGCGCTCCACTTCCGGACGCGATTCCAGCCACTGCGCGACCTTGAGCGCGTTGCGGCTGTGCTGCCTGACGCGCAGCTCCAGCGTCTTGAGTCCGCGGATGTCCAGCCACGAGTCGAACGGCGAGGGCACCGCGCCCGCCGCGTTCTGCAGGAACGCGACCGCATCGCGCGTCTCCTCGTCGTTGAGCACGACCGCGCCGCCGACCACATCGGAATGACCGCCGATGTACTTGGTCGTCGAATACACCACCGCGTCGGCGCCGTCGTCGAGCGGATGCTGCAGCACCGGGGACGCGAACGTGTTGTCGACCACGACCTTCGTGCCGTACTCGTGCGCAGCGGCCGACACGGCGGCGATGTCGGTGATGTTGAGCAGCGGGTTGGACGGCGTCTCCACCCACAGCACCGCATAGTGCTTGCCTGCCAGCGCCTCGCGCACGGCCGCCGTGTCGGTGATGTCGACCACATCAAGGCCGACGCCCCACGGCACGAACACCTTGGCGAGCAGACGGTAGGTGCCGCCGTACACGTCGTTGCCGAGCAGGATGCTGTCGCCCGGCTTGAGCGTCGAACGCAGCAGCACGTCGATCGCCGCAAGGCCGGACGCGAAGCTCAGCGCGTACTTCGCGCCTTCGACGGCGGCGAGCTGCGCGTCGAAGCTGTTGCGCGTCGGGTTCACGGAACGGCTGTAGTCGTAGCCGTGACGCAGACCGCCGACGCCATCCTGCTTGAACGTGGAGGTCATGTAGATCGGCGTGACGACCGCGCCGGTGGTCGGGTCGGGTTCCTGCCCGGCGTGGATGGCGCGGGTGGCGAGGGCGGTGGCGTTCAGTGCTGCGGCGTTGGTGGAGATGGTCATGGGATGATGCCTTTCGTGCGATGCTGTTGGTTGGTAAGCGTGGGTTGGCTGTTGCGGTCCGTTGCGTAGGATCGTCGGTTTACAGGTACTGTGCGGCGAGCGAAGGGCGCGCGGTGGCGTCAACGACGTCCCCGTACCCGTGCTCACGCATCCAGTCGTCGTTGAAGATCTTCTCCAGATAGCCGCGGCCGGAGTCCGGCAGCAGCACGACGACCAGCTGGTGTTCGTCCAAGTCGTTGGCGCGGGCGTATCGCAGTGCGCTTTCCACGGCCATGCCGGATGAGCCGCCGACCAGCAGGCCTTCCTCGGCCGCCAGGCGTCGGGTCATGAGGAACGCGTCATGGTCGTTGACCTTGACGATGTCGTCGGTGATGTTCCGGTCGAATGCCTTGGGGTAGAAGTCCTCCCCCACACCCTCGATGTCGTACTGGTGGACGTCGGCGTCGCTGGGCGCCGAGTAGATGGAGCCTTCCGGATCGGAGCCGATGACCTTGACCGCGCCGTCGGAGACCTCCTTGAGGTAGCGGCCGGTGCCGCTGATGGTGCCGCCGGTGCCGATGCCCGCGACGAAATGCGTCACCTTGTGGTCTGTCGCCTCCCAGATCTCCGGTCCGGTGGTGTGGTAATGGCTGTCGGGGCCGTTCGGGTTGTCATACTGGTTGGGGCGGAAGCCACCTGGGATGGCCTTGGCGAGGCGCTCGGCGACCTGATAGTAGGATCGCGGGTCGTCGGGGCCCGCGTCGGTCGGGGTGACGACGACTTCGGCGCCGTACGCACGCAGCACGGCGCGCTTGGATTCGCTGACCTTGTCCGGCAGGGTGAAGATTGTACGGTAGCCACGCTGCCGTGCGACGAGCGCGAGTCCGACACCCGTGTTGCCGGACGTCGGTTCGACGATCACGCCGCCCGGCTTGAGCTGGCCGGAACGCTCCGCGGCGTCGATGATGCGCTCTGCGATGCGGTCCTTGGATGAGCCACCAGGGTTGAGGTACTCGATCTTGACGGCGATGGTGGCCTTGACGCCTTCGGTCACGTGGTTGAGCCGTACGAGCGGCGTGTTGCCGATGAGTTCGGAAAGATTGTTGTGGACGGTCATGATGGTCTCGTTTCCGTGGTGAATGTGTCGCTTGCTGGATTGGATGAACTGATTGGATTGGCTTATGTTCCGGCTTGCAGGCTGATGAGCGTTGAAACGAGGTTGCATTCGATGCAGATGTTCTGATACAGATACGCCACCGCATATGGTTTGGATGCTGTGAGTGCTGATAGAGAAACAGAAAAAGAAACCTTATCTCAAGTTATGCGTCGTCAACCGCTCGCCTTATGCCCAAACGTGGGGCGGCGTCGGTTATCGACAACAACAACATGAGATAAACATCATGATTGACACAGTAGCACACGACCTGAACCGTACAGCGCCTCATCCAGATAGTGGACACGTGAATATGGCTTCAGACATGCACGGCTCATACGCTGCACCCGTCATGCATTCGTTACGATTACCAGACGAACAGACCGAAGACCATTCATAATTGCGGAAAACCGACAACGAAGCCGGCTATTCCACTCTTAGCTCCTGAGTGGAAGGGCTACATACAAACATGGTGACGTCACTATCATCCCTCCTGGCCCCCTCGGTGGAGGGGGCTGTCGGCGAAGCCGACTGGGGGAGCGTCATACCCATCAATCGCATCGTAGACCGGAATTGACATCCTCGCCCCTATTGAAAGCTTGCGGCTCGCACGCATGGCGCTCGCCGAAAGTTGGGAATTAGCATTCACCCCTCTTGATAAGCTTGACGACGCGCGTACGCCCATATATACGCAGTTGGGAATTAGCATTCACCCCTCTTGATAAGCTTGACGTTCCACCGGTCCCGCTAGCTTGCTAGTTGGGAATTAGCATTCACCCCTCTTGATAAGCTTGAGTGACAGCGCCGGCTCCGCCCATGATCGTTGGGAATTAGCATTCACCCCTCTTGATAAGCTTGGCGCATACCGCGCGAACATTGCCGTTGGGTTGGGAATTAGCATTCACCCCTCTTGATAAGCTTGCGATAAATCGCGCGCCGCCGACCGATCAGTTGGGAATTAGCATTCACCCCTCTTGATAAGCTTGGACACAACCGATTGGTTGTTGGTAAATTGTTGGGAATTAGCATTCACCCCTCTTGATAAGCTTGCCACTGGAATAAACGCCAACACCGTTGAGTTGGAAATTAGCATTCACCCCTCTTGATAAGCTTGGAACTTCAGGCGACGCATCCCGGATAGTGTTGGGAATTAGCATTCACCCCTCTTGATAAGCTTGCCTACCGGCGTCGCCACCGCCCCTCAACGTTGGGAATTAGCATTCACCCCTCTTGATAAGCTTGCGTTCAGGCTTGTGGATCCGGCGGCGTTGTTGGGAATTAGCATTCACCCCTCTTGATAAGCTTGCGTGACACTCCGACACCAAACCCGGCGTGTTGGGAATTAGCATTCACCCCTCTTGATAAGCTTGATAGCTTCTCAAGAGGGGCCATTTTTAGCTGTTTCAGTGCCTTTCTACATTCAAAAAAGCGTGAACATGTCAGGCGTTTCCATCTCATCTTCCTGTCTCAGATTCGCAAATCTGAGTGCCGACGACCATTGGTGGTCGCTAATGTGAAGAATCCGCACATATCCTTGAACCGGCAATGCGGCTTTGATGGCCTTCACCGTCGCCCGATTACCCGCCTGCGTGGGCGTGTATCTGGCATACACCGAGTATTGCACCATGCTGTATCCCATATCCAGCAGCATGTTTCGGAATTTGGTGGCGACGCTGCGTTGCTGCTTGGTTTTGACCGGAAGATCGAACATCACCAAGCACCACATGCCGCCACTATCCTCGTCGGTTTTCATAGACAGCCTGTATATTCCGGCACGGTCAGACGATCAATACGGCTTTCGCAATACAAACCATATTGCTGCGCAAAATCGTTCAGCGAACTGGGAATGGTCAACCCCGTGCCATTTAGCTGTTGGTTGACCGCTTCGACCAACCAACGCTTTACGCTTCTGTCGGACAATGAATCATCAGCTCGCAATTGCGACACATGAAAATCAATCGCCGGCCGGTAAGGTTCCAATATGTCATCTGCCAGGCAGAAATAGTTGCCGCGATTGCGATGATGCACACCCAACGAAGGAATCAGCCCCGCGGCAATGACCGCTTTGATCGCAAAACCGCGCAACACCATATACGCGTAATCCAATTGCGCATTACGGCCGTTGCCTTCGCCGGCAATCCGCTTGAAACCACCATCATCAGGAAACACGCGCCGCCAGTATTCCCGCGCTGCATATCCTTCACAATTGGACGGATCCCCTGACCGAACCGATGATGCGATGCCTCGAAGCATCCCCCCGCCATCAATTCCCAAGGAATCCAGACAAGCCGCCTGCCCGCGAATCTTCGCTTGGATGATTCTTCCCCAAGCGTTCTTTCTGCGTGGCAGTGTTACATCAATCTGCGCCAGTTGCCGCTGTGTGACCGTGGTCGGTACATCGGTCCACGCATGAAGCGCCGCATCAGGCACCCCTCGCCAATCGCACAGCATCACTGAAACGCCGCAACGAGCCATCTCATGCAATACAGCAGCTGAACATGAAACCTTCAGCCCCAGTAGCACAACAGCGGCTTGGGCCAGCGGCACATTCGTAGGCTCCGTGTCTCCATCCCGAATCACCCGCAGATTCCCGCGGATATAGGAGATTCTGCCCTCCATCGTGCTGCAGTCGATGACACGCCACTGGCCTTGCATGATGCCCTACCTAGCCCATCGCCATGAACAAGGTAGACCAGCCTTCGATTTCCACCGCAACTCGCCTAAGGCATTGCGCCGTATCACGATAGGCATATATGTTCCCGTCATATCCACTGACGGGCGCCATCCAGAGTCTCCGAGAATACCGCCGACTTCTACAGGCACCTTGACATGTTCAGGAACATTAGAAAGTCCTTCTTTAGCCAAAACCGTCGGCCGTAACTTCAATTTTGAATTCGTATCAAACCCAGCCAGCGTCCAGCTTTCATATATAGCTTCCGTGGCGCCTGTTTCGTTACACCAATTCACGAATTTGGCGTTTTTCCCATTTATTTTTCCTCGCGAGAAATCCACCAGCAGCTCATCGCCTGCCACAAGCCATCCAAGATACTCCGCGTTCCCAGCCAATATCGCATGCACGGTGCGCGGCTCTCCCCAGCGCATCGACACCGACTGCGGCGGCAGCTTGACCGAGAACAAGTCCTCTCCGCTGTTCCGCAGCAAATCCGCTTGAAACACACGAATCATGCCATACCAGTACTTGCGAGCGCCTTTTGCGCCAGTCTTCCAGCATCGGTAGACACGTGCATGATGAATCGCTGATCCGATGTCAGCCGAACCGCCACGCACTGCAATCTGAGCAGCCTGCGATGCAAAGAAACCGATTTCGTCCTCGGCTCTGTACGTCGTGCCATGCACGGTGATCTGCCGCTCTCGGTTCTCAGGCAAGCCCGTTTTCTCGTCATAGTCCGGCAGACGGGTCAATGCGCACCACAATGCCGGAGAAGATGCTCGCCGAATCAGATCAGCATCCATCGCGCTGCCGAGAACGACCTTTTGCAATGAACGTACAGTTGCATCATGCGCAATAGAATTGCCCAGTTTCAACCGTATCGGCTGACGAACCACTACCCGATCATCATCAAGCGCATCGTTGAGCAGTTCCAAAAGAAGTTCCATGCTGGTACGCCACTGCTGGTACAGCTCATACCCTTCGCATCCTGCGTACGGGTATTCTTTCCACTCGCGTTCACCCAGAATGCGCCAAGCATCTGAAATCTGCTGGGACTCGCGCAGCGATTCTCGCTCCATCAACGTCTTCGCCACCGAAGGCCTCATCATCGCGATAACCGAGGCATCCACCGCGTGGTGTCTACGATCCAGACGCGTCTTGTAATGCGCACCGAAGAAATGAATCCGGCCTTCCAGCCCGCTGGCTCTACGAGCAGACGCCGTCACCTTGCCCGGGAACACCTGAACGGACACGACTGTCTTCGCCCACTCGTTTTCGCTCTGCGCCAGATAGCGAGCCGAATTGAAATGCCAATCAATGCGGCGATGCAGCTCGTTGGCCATCCATGCGACCGATTCAATCGACCGATTGTCGATGGGCTCGTCACTTTCGGTCTGACCGAGACGCATCTTTACTTCCTGCTGGAAGCTTCGCCATGTCTGCGGCGTATCCGCTTTCGGGTCACGCTGCATATGAGTCACACGCTGCAACGCATCCTTCAGGCTTACGCCGCGCTCCTGTGCCGCTTCGGAATGCGCCCATACCGCGAATGGAGTATTCGACTTCATACGGTTGCAGTCGGCGCATACCGCCGCAAGGTTCGCACGAGTGTTGGTGGAACCGACTCCCTTACGCGGAACAATATGGTCCATTTCACAGTCACGGAACGTTATCATACGGCCGCAGTACAGGCACTGGCTGTTCTGGCGCTGAATCGCCTCAATCCTTCGAAGATCCGTGTGACGCACTCGGTCAAGATGCTCTTGTTCCTTCAAGCTCTTGGCAAGATTGGAGCGATATTCGCTTCGCTTCCCTGTACGGTTCTCATACTCTCGGGCTGTCGCTACCGAATCGAAGGCCGAACGCACATGCTCAATCTGCACGGATACGGGATTGCCCCACCGGTTTTGACAGGCCTGCATCCACTGATTAACGATCTTCACAACCCGGTCAACAGAGGGATTGCCAAGCGGTGCGCCGATGGCATCTGCCGGCGGACGCCAATAATCCGATACGTGAAAGAGAACTGTACGCGCAGCATGCAAATCATCATCCGTGGTCAGCATGCGCTCAGTCAGTTTCCGTAATGTCTCTTCGCCGTAGGCAGCTCGGCCTGCAGGCAAATCGACTGAATCCAGCTTGGTCAGCCCATCGTCATCAAGTGCATCAACGAATTCAATGGCATCGGCATATACGATGTCATCACGGACCTGATCAAAGTCCACCGTATTGGACAGCAGTCGTATCATCGCTTCTTGGGACGATTCTGAGGCATTCTGCCACCAGTGTTGCAACGGTTTGGCAATCTTCTTGTCTGCTCCAGCGATTCGCTGTATCGACGTCAGACGCGGCGGCGTGCTGGTGATGCGGTCTTCGCCATCTTCCGTTGCTTTTCCAACGCCTCGGAGCTGATTCCTGGAATACCCCAGCTCCTGAGCAACATCCGCCCAAGTAAGCTCATCCTGGGCATTGGACGCGAGCAATGCAAATGCCTGATTCTTCTCCGTGATGGTCAACGATCGTTCCTGACCGTTCTCACGAATCCGAAGATTGGTAAGCACATTAGCAATGCGATACCGCTGGAAGACAAGTGACGCTTTCAAAGCACGCGGCTGACTAGCGTCGAAAGGATCACACCCAACATGGCGCTCAGCTGAGCCTTTGGGCGATACCGCATAGAACACCTTCCTGAATAGAGGCTCCCACTCTTCACGAGGAATCCTTTGCACCGTGAAGATGCGCTTCAGTTCATTGGCGTTGTCTTCCTGCATAAGACGTTGCGGCAAAAGACCTTCGCCGTGTTTGTTACTGGACCGAAGTCGCGGAGCCTCATCATAACCCGCCGAAAGCACGGCACAAACAAGCTGCGCCGGAGTAAGCCCATCAGAGACGTTGCGCCCAAGCCTGCTCTCGGCTCTGCTCTTCAACTCCTGATATTGCGTTGAATAAGGGTTATCCGCAATCAAAGACTCGACACGATGATACGGATTACGCCAACCACGATGACGTGCAATATGCCGCACAGCAATGGAAATATCCTCGCGGCGACGTTCCTCATCCTTTATGAAAGATTGAGCCAATTCAGCCCGAACATGCCACTCTTCAAAGGAACGAGTGAGTGAATCACTCTCAATGATGGGATAGCCAAGACGTTGCAACGTATCATCAAGAGCATTCAGACGCTTACTACAACGCCGAACCATGCGTCGAGCACGGCGACTAACACCGGACATGTTTTTCCTCGTAATCGCCGTTTTGTTTTGCGTGGGATCAACGCCACCATCGTGGATAACCGATTGAGCGTTAAGAATCCTCATTGGCATGTCAGCATCGTCAACTTCAATTGCCGATAGACCGACTGAATTCAAGCCAACGTCGATGCCAATCCGATATCGCTTAGCCATCTGAGATTCCCTTCCACTTCTCTACATCGAGATTCACTTGTTGGCACAAGCATACTCACGGAACCGGATATTAATCTCCCGATATGAAAACGGGGTAGGCATAAAGCCTACCCCTGCAGTAAAAACTGCTGAGCAATCAAAGCGGCTAACATGTCCGCTCTTATTGAGAATTAGCAGAAATAAATATATCTCAATATCGACGTGGACACGCCATAGATTTGCATTGGTCTGGATATGGTTGAGGCCTTCCGGGAGCTTTGCTCGACCGGAAGGCCTCAATCCAACGTTTAATGCGGCGGCGTGCTACTCTCCCACACCCTCACAAGTGCAGTACCATCGCCGTGCCAGGCCTTAGCTTCCGGGTTCGGAAAGGGACCGGGCGTCTCACCTGGGCCATGGCCGCCGCAAGAATTCGA
>NZ_WBVT01000045.1 GCF_009193355.1 Bifidobacterium leontopitheci | reverse complement strand
GGAACACCAAACGACGCCAGGAACGGCTGGGGGGACTGACCCCGGAGGAATTCCGGGACACGTTCCCCACAGCCCGGTCTGGTACCCTTTAATAAACCACGTCCAACTTTTGGGGCGCAGTTCACTATCGGGGGCGTTCGCTGGTTTCCGTGGTCGCGCGTGATTTTCTGTGGGGCAGCGACAACGGCCACCTCTGGTTCCTGCCGACGCTGTTTCTTATGCTGATGCTCAGTCTTGCGTTGGTCAAGTTGTGCGGTACGAACGTTCGGCTTGACATTGCGATGGCCGTGTGCGCCGTTGGACTGTTGCTCACCAGACGTTGGCTTGGGTGGAACACTTATGTATCGCAGTTCGCCGCGTATTATGTGTTCTTCGTGATCGGCTTCGTCTATCACCGGTACGAGCCGCAGCCGGCCAACACCATGGCCGCCGCGGCCGTGGTGTTGGCCGGCTGCGTCGCCGTCTCCTGGTCGCCGCGGTCGTTCTTCGCGGCCACACTCATCTCGGCGGTCGCGGTGCTGGCGGTCTACACGCTCGCCCCGCGCCGTTCGTGCGCTCCGATGCGGCTCATCAGCAAGGACAGTATGGGCATCTACCTGTTCCACAGCCCGATGCTGTACATCTCGTTCACCTATTGGCCGGGCATCAGCCCCGCGTTGATGATACTGATCAACTTCATCGGATTCGGCACTGTCGCGCTAGTGTTGACCGAACTCATGCGACACGCCCGCTGCGGAATCGTCATCGGGGAGTGACGGCAGGCGGCCATCATGCGACACGCCCGAGTGTGTTGCACGGTCGAAAGATAGGTCGCGCGGCTTCCGCAGAAAATAGCCGTTCCGCGAAAACGTATCTTTCGACCATGCAACGATCTCGGGCGTGTCGCGACCGTTCCGGCCTCGTCGCGCCAGAATGAGGGGCTCGGCCCAGAACCACGCGAACACCAATAGTCAAAAACAATCGGCAAAACCGTCTGCATAGACCACCGAAAAAGTCACGAAATACCATCTCTAATGACCTCAAGGACATAGCTCAGAGAAGCTCATAATGGAAAAACGTGAATGGAATAACGTTTTTCATGTGGTAAAACGTGAATACCAATAATCATAATGCTATGATTTTCGGGAGTGATCATACTGTCGATGACGTCAAACCATTCGGCAACGAACGCGGCTAAAGGCAGGAACGATGATTGAACGCAAGGCATACCAGCAGCTCGCACAATGGCGGAAGCTCAAAACCCGTCAGGGACTTCTGGTTACAGGAGCACGCCAAGTGGGCAAGACAACGCTAATACGTCGTTTTGGGCAAGACAATTACGCCAATGTGGCGGAAATCAATTTCATTGAGACACCGCAAGCCGTCGAGACCGTCTCACAGGCCACCGACACCGACGACCTGCTCCTGCGGCTGTCCGTCCTGTCACGCACGCCGATCACGCCAGGCGAAACGCTACTGTTCCTTGATGAGATCCAAGCCTGCGAGGATATGCTCACATGGATGAAGTTCCTTGCAGGTGCAAAGGGGCTTGACGTCATCGTATCCGGTTCACTGTTGGGCATTGACGTATTCAACGTGAGGTCTATCCCCGTTGGCTTCCTCCAAACCATCCGCATGTACCCATTGGATTTCCGAGAGTTCTGCATTGCCTGCGGCATTCCGAGCAATGCGATGGACACCGTGCAATCCTGTCTCAACGAGCTTCGACCTATCCCCGCTTTTCTGCACGACCGACTGTCCGACCTGTGGTATAAGTACCTGCTCATCGGCGGCATGCCGGACGCCGTTCAATCCTTCATCGACTCGTCGGACATCAACAAGGTGCGCAGCACGCAACAAGCCATTTTCGACACGTATGAATACGACATCACCAAATACGTTGACAAGCCGGTGGAACGCCGCCATATCAAGACCATCTACGAGATGATCCCCAGCCAGCTCAACGCGGAGAACAAGAGGTTCAAATTCTCCAAGCTTGGCGAGAATGTTCGATTCGCCCACATGCAAACCGCGTTCGATTGGCTGGCAAACGCCGGTATTGCCCTTCCGGTGCCTCGAGTGCAGGATCCGGAGTATCCTCTGAACGCACACGACGACCTGGGATCATTCAAGCTTTATCTCAATGACGTGGGGCTGCTGACCTCGCGGCTGATGCGCGACATCGATTTGGAGATCATCAATCACCGTTCCACCATGAACTACGGCATGATTTTCGAAAACGCAGCCGCACAGGAGCTGTTCGCCCAAGGATTCTCACTGCACTATTACAACCGAAGCAAGATCGGCGAGGTCGATTTCGTCATCCAGCACAGCATGGATTCCGTTTCGCTCGTCGAAATCAAATCTGGTAAAGACTACACGCGACACAACGCCATGAACAACCTGCTGCGTACCGACAACTACGATTTCGCGCACGCATACGTATTCCACGACGGCAATGTTGATATACGGCCCGCGTCGAAGGCGGATTCCAAAAGCATGCGTATCGAGTGTCTGCCCATCTACACTATCGGCTGGTTGAATCCGAACATGGCGTGAGGAACACCCCCGATGCCGGAGAGGTGGCTGCGGCGCAACAGCGGCGAAAGCAGTAACGGAGGGAATATAGCCACAACCGACGCGTACGACCACGACACGCCGACACGTGTTGCACGGTCGAAAGATAGGTCGCGCAGCTTCCGCAAAAATGGCCGTTCCGCGAAAACGTATCTTTCGACCGTGCAGCGATTTCGGGCGTGTCGCGACCGTTCCGGCCTCGTCCCGCCGCTGCTGCTAAACTATGTGACGATTTCACGCCCGCCATACTGTTAAGGAGCGACGACTTCATGTCCACCGGATTGACGCTTGCGTTGAGGTCTCTGATCGGCGACGGCCGGTATCACATGCTTCGCGAAAAGGACATCTGCAAGGAAGGCTACCAGCGTTATGCCGACGCGTTCCGCAAGACGCCGGCCCCGCGCAATCTGCTGTTCTGCGTGCCCGAGCATTGCAACATCGGCGACCATGCGATTGCGTATGCAGAACGTCGCCTACTGGCGGACTCCGACCGTCCGTTGCTTGAGTTCGGCGGCAACATGGCCCGAGTGCTCAAGTGTATCCGCGAGTTCGTGACGCCCGACGACGTCATCTTCCTGCATGGCGGCGGCAACATGGGCACGCTGTACCAGAACGAGGAACAGTACCGCTGCGACATCATCTCCATGCTGCCGCACAACAAGATCATCCTGTTCCCGCAGACCATCAGCTACGACGATACGCCGCACTCGCAGCAGTATCTGCGCCACACAAAATCCGTGTACGGTCGGCATAAGGACCTTCATCTGGTCGCCCGCGAGGCCGTCTCGTACGACCGCATGCGCGAATACTACCCGAAGAACGACGTGCGCTTGACGCCGGATATCGTGCTGTCCCTGACCGACCAGGCCACCGCCGCCTCTGAAGACCGTCACGGCATTCTGCTGTGCATGCGCGGCGACGTGGAGAAGACCACCACCGCGTCCGCGCAAAGCACGATCGAGGCCGCAGCCAAGGCGACTGGCGAGCACGTTGCCTACACAGACACCACAATCCCCGACAAGTACATGCCGATTTACAAGGAACGCGGCGAAGAGCTGGTACTTGGCAAGTTCGACGAGTTCCGTAAGGCCAAGCTGGTGGTCACGGACCGTCTTCATGGCATGATCTTCAGCGCCGTGACCGGCACGCCGTGCATCGCCATGAACAACAGCACCGGCAAGGTCGGCTTCGAATACCAGTGGCTGAAGGACTTCCCCTACATCGCGTTCGCCGAGAACGCTGATGAGGCGGTCGAGCTGATTCCGCAGATGGTTGGGACGGCCCTGAAATCGAAGACCCCCCCCCGCGACCTGCTGGAGAGTCTCGCCCCGCAGTTCACGCCGCTTACAGCGCTGCTGTAATACGTATGCGAGGGAGCGCGCACTCCCTCGCATCAAAAGAGCCCCGTCCTCGCAGACGCCGCTCTGCAAGCACATCGTTCTTCACCTTGACAAGGCGAGGTGAAGAACGATGACAAACAACCGTCCTCGCATCTGTCTTGTCACCCCTGGTCTTCTGCCGGTTCCCGCTACACAGGGAGGCGCAATCGAAACGTTGATGACCAGTCTCATTGAGGAAAACGAGCTTCACAACCGGCTCGAGCTGACCGTGGTCACCACATTTGATGGCACATCCCGCAACCTGACGGGACACATACGAAACACACGGTTCATCTGGGTTCCGCGCGCTTCATCGTGGTACAAGGCGGCATTTCGTCTTGTAAGAGGAATTCGTAGGCGCATATTCCATAGTGAATCTCAGCTGCCAGGCACCTATTATGCAAAAGCACTCCAAGCTTTGAAGGGCCATGACTTCGACGCGGTAATCATGGAAGGCGGACCGGTTGACGCTCCGACTGCCTTTATCCGCCGATTCGGAAATCGTCTTTGGTACCACCTGCACTTCACTCCTGAAAACGATTTCACCAGCAGAGGATATTCCACGGTGCTGTCCGTCAGCGATTTCGCCAGCAAGGCATGGATTCAGCATTGTTCCGGGAGCTCCCCAACCGTCATTACAGTGCGCAATGGCATCGATACCTCAAAATTCACTAAGACGATCAGTTCCGCGGAGCGCAACCGCATACGACAATCGCTGGGATTTTCTCCTGATGATTTCGTAATCATGTATTGCGGCCGCATTATCCCCGTAAAAGGCGTGCTGGAGCTGCTTCACGCGGTGGAACGTATCAGTGACCCAAATATCAAGCTGCTCATCGTAGGCAGCTCGAATTTCGGCCCCTCGGAACGCACCGACTACACGGATGCAGTCACGGCCGCCATATCCCGCCTCGGCAGACGGGTCGCCGCCACCGGATTCGTCCCCAACGACCAGGTATACCGATACTCGCACATCGCGGACGCTCAAGTGGTTCCCTCGCTGTGGGAAGAATCGGCCGGCCTTGTCGGCGTAGAGGGCATGGCTGCGGGGCTTCCATTAATCGTCACGCATTCGGGCGGGCTTACGGAATACGTCCCGCAAGAGTGCTCGATCGTCGTGGAACGCGGAGAGCATATGATTGCATCGTTGGCCAAGGCAATCATGACCCTCTACCATGATGCCGCTCTTCGCGATCGAATGGCGCAGGAAGGGCCGCGGCATGCCGCGATGTACAGCACCGGCAGGATGTATGGACGTTTCGTCGACGTGTGCCGAGCCAACATATGACGGACTTAGGACAGCGGCTGTCCCGCGGTATATGACGATTATCTTGGAGACACAGGGTCAGGAATCATGGAAAACAAACGTCAGCTCGCCATCAATATGGCGGCCAGCCTCGTACAGTTCATCATCAACATCGGCATCGGGTTCGGGCTTTCGCCGTTCGTTGTGAGCCGGCTGGGCGCCGAAGCGTATGGATATGTCGGCCTTGCCAACAACATCATCAGCTACGCATCGTTGCTGACCGTCGCGCTGGATTCGGTCGCCGGCCGTTTCATCACCGTTGCCTATCATCAGGGCGACAAGGATAAGGCCGACCGCTACTTTTCCTCCACCTTCATGGCCGACTGTTTGATTGCGGCCGTCGTGATGGTCATCGCCGTCCCGGTCACCTTCAATCTGGAACGTCTCATCAACATCTCGCCGCACCTTGTCGATGATGTCAAGCTGACGTTCGCGTTCCTCCTCGTCCAGTTCGTCGTCACCAGCGTTTCCACGGTGCTGACAGTGGCGACGTTCATCACGAACAAGCTGTATCTCAGCAGCATGGCCAACATGGGGTTCAGCATCATCCGTCTGGTCGTGATGGTGGCGTTCTTCGGTACTCTGCCGCCGATGGTGATGTACGTCGCCCTTGCCTCGCTCGCCGGCACCGTCTTCACCGTGATCATGAACTACCGATACACGAGGGAGCTCACCCCCGAACTGCGTTTCCGACGCGCCGCGGTCTCTTGGGCGTTGGTGCGGGAGATGCTGTCTTCCGGCGTATGGAATGTGGTCATCAAGCTGCAGCAGGTCATCTCGTTCGGGTTGAAGCTTCTGATCGCCAACCTCATGGTCAGCCCATACAAGATGGGCATGATGTCTATCGCCCAGACTGTGCCCACCATGGTCTCCAGTCTCATGGGCACCATCTCCGGTCTGTTCTACCCCGAACAGACAAAATATTTCGCCCAAGGCCGCATCGCGGAACTCGTCCGTGACATGAAATCCGGCATGCGCATGTGCGGCTTCTTCACCGTGATCATCACCGTGGTGACTTGCGTGGTGGGTCGGGAGTTCTTCACTCTGTGGCAGCCGGGGCAGGATTCGTCCATGCTGTATCTGCTGATGCTCATCACCATGCTCGGCTTTCTCATCTCCGGCGCCGCGACCACGTTGCAGAATGTGCCGCTGATCGTCAACAAGCTGAAATTCTATTCAATCACATGGCTGTTGTTCAGTCTCATGTCGCTGCCGCTGACCTGGCTGCTGCTGAAGTTCACGCCATTGGACATTTACGGCGTGGCCATCGTGCCGACCGCGTTGGAGGTCATCGCCAACGTCACGTTCGTGCCAATCTACGCCTGTGTGATTCTTGGTATCTCCAAAGGGACGTTCTACCCGGTCTATGTGCAGTACGTCCTGTCAACGGCCTTGTCGTTCGCGGCTTGCGAGGGGGCGAAGACGCTGCTGCGCATTCCGGCTGGAACATGGGTCACGTTCTTCATGTCCGTCATGATCTATTCCGTGGTTGCCGCGACGATCACCCTGCTGACTCTGCTGGGACGACGTGAGCGTGCCACGCTGTGGCACATCGTCGCACGTAAATTACATATACACACCGGCAACGGTGACGTCAATTAATAAGGAGTCCTCTATGGCACAGATCAATTCGGCAACAGACGATCTCGTATCCGTCATCGTGCCGGTGTACGACGCTCAATTCACCTTGGATCGTTGCCTGAAGAGCCTACTCGCCCAAGCCTATGCCAATATGGAGATCATACTCGTCGATGACGGCTCGAATGACGCCTCACCGCGATTGTGCGACGAGTGGGCGAAACGGGATGGCAGAATCAAGGTGGTGCATCAGCCGAACAGAGGGCAGGCGGCCGCACGCAACACAGGATTGGAGCATGCGCACGGGTCATGGATTGCTTTCGTGGACAGCGACGACATGGTTGAACCGGATTATCTCTCCGTCATGATGCAAGCCGCCATGGATCATCACGCTGACCTGGTCATATGCTCGTTTTATGACCATATGAAGCCCAATCATATGGTCACGGCTTTCCCTGACCGCACAATGAGCGGCGTTGACGCGTTCGCTGACGCCCTGCGCCGTGACGACTGGCATTACCGGCCCTTGTGGAATCGACTGCATGCCCGCAGGCTGACCCCACCCCGACTCTTTCCGGAAGGCCGAGCATGCGAGGACGACCTCGTGTTCGGCAAGGTGCTTCCCAAGGCCGATTGCGTGGTCACGCTGTCCCGCCCGCTATACCACTACATGGATAATCCGGCCAGTCTGACCCACGCAAAGGCTTCAGTCGGTAGCCTGAACAAGATCGAGGCGTATCTTGACTGGTATGAATTCGCGGTCAAACACAACATGAAGGGCTGTTATCAGTCGCTGGCTGATTCGACGCTGTTCTTTCTCATCACCATCGCGTCACAGCTTCACTTCATATCCGATAGCAATGCGAGGCGCAGGATCCATGAACTCATCACGCATTATTGCGCGATGACGGAACAGACAGCCGCATATCTTCATGCAAAATCACTGAAGAAAAGCCGGCTACTGCAACGCTTCCCCGTGGCCGCGCTGTGGATGCTCATCATGAAATCGCGGTTGCACCGGTAACGGGACCTCACTTCCGCCGCAGCTTGCCGCCTACCTTGTCGCGCACGAGCACGAAGAAACGGTCGCGGTCGGCCCTGTCGAACGCGATGAACACGTTGACGCACAGCGCGAGCGAACCGCACACGGCAGCCGCGAGAATCAGCCCACCCCAGCCGGTCGGCACATGCACGAGCCGGTAGGCCACGCTGATGAGCATGACCGAGCACACGCACAGGCAGCCGCGGGCGATGGACTTGTAGAACGTGTACCACGGCACGTCCAGGCAGTGCGCGGCGTACATGGGCGTGAACGTGAGGTTGCGCGCGAGGCCCATGACCAGGCTGACAATCGGGATGGTCCAGATGCCCAGCGGCGTGAACTTGAGCAACCCGATGACCAGCGCCACGTTGATCACACCAAGCACCACCCACACGAGCGCGGGCACCTTGAGCTTGTTGGTGACCGTGTAGACGTTGAAAATCGTGTTGATGCTGCCGGTGACGACCATCGGCACCAAGGTGAGCACGGACAGCGCCTGCAGCAGGTTCGCGTCCTGGCCGGGCACCCACACGCGGTAGAAGTCGCCGCCGAAGATGATGAGGTAGCCGATGGGGATGGTCAGCACCGCGCCCATCACCTCGACGGAGAAC
Organism: Bifidobacterium leontopitheci; assembly: GCF_009193355.1. Lineage (GTDB taxonomy): Bacteria > Actinomycetota > Actinomycetes > Actinomycetales > Bifidobacteriaceae > Bifidobacterium > Bifidobacterium leontopitheci. The sequence goes on along the minus strand of NZ_WBVT01000045.1, from coordinate 9,031 downwards.
ATGATGCTCTTCATGAGCCTGTCATGCTGTTTTTTCGCGTAATAGATCGTGAACTGCGGGATGAAGACGCCGACCATCACGCCGACGATCGACTGGATGAACGTGGGCAACGTCTTGACGAGCGAGTATTCGCCGCCCGCCTGCGCGCCGACGAACATGTTCATCAGCAGCAGGTCGAGCGTGGTGAGCAGCACGACGCTCAGCTCGTTGACCGAGTTCCACACGCCGGAGCTGAGCAGCTCGCGCACGGCAGGCCAGCTGAAGTTTCGGCGGTCGAGCTTCACCTCGGGCATGAGCTTGCGCGTGTAGTACACGTTCGTAACCCAGATGTACACGTTGACGATGAGCATCGTAGCGGTCACGAAGTAGATCTTCGGCTGGAAGATGGTGAACAGCGCGATGAGCACGACCGCGCGAATCAGGTTGCCTTCGATGTTCCGCTTGGCACTCAGGTCAAGCCGGTTGCGCACAAAGAAGACACAGCCGAACACGGACAGCATGAGGCCGGCGATCAGGCTGATGAACGAGAACGCGAACGTCCACTGCACATCCGTGAGCAGGTTCGCCGGCACGTTGAGGAACCCGTTGACGAACATGACGATGAGGACGGCCGGCACCAGCAGGATCAGGGCGAGGATGATGTTGGCGATGAGCACCGAGTTGAAGTAGACGTTCGCCTTCTTGACGTCGCCGCGGTTGATCTCGATGGAGATGAACCGGCCGGCCATGGAGTTGAGGGCCACGGTGATGATGTTCGTGTAGCCGATGAAGTTGTTGGCCAGCGGCACGAAGCCGTACGCCTCGGCGCCCAGCGTGCGGATGATATACGGGGTGAGCACGAAGCTCACACCGAACTGCACGCCGAACGCCAGCACATTCGCGATCATGTTGACCGCAAGTCGTTTCTTCTCGCCCATCCCGTCACAATCCTTACCAGTCGTGTTACCAGTCGTCACCGGTCGAGTCACCGGTCATCGGGCCGTCAAGTCGGCAATCGCCCGCGTCATAATGCACGGGTCTCAAAATATCGAGGTTAATGGTACCCAAGGGTATGGCCGGAAGGGGTCACCCGACGGTTCCGGCAGCACGAAGCCGCTCCAACGTTATTGCATCACGATGCAATAAGCGGGATGGACGATAATCTGGGCTTGAGCGATAACTGCAGACCGCTCACCGCTTCTTGCGGCCGAGCACGCCGGGCAGCCATCGGTTCATGATTTCGGCGCAGGGGATACAGATCACCAGATTGATGAGAATCGCGCCCAGGCAACACAACAGCAGCGTGCCGATGTTGGATGAAGCCATGTCAAGACCAATCAGGCCCAGCAGCCACGGAATCAGCGAGGGATAAATCGGCACGTTGATGCAGTAGAACACCAGCGTGTTACGGCCGCAATACGAAAGCGGACGACCGAGCATACGATTGAGCCACGGGGTATCCGAAATCATGCGACTGACCGCCAACACCGCCCACACGCCGGCAATTGCCCCGAGCACGAAGCAGAGCGGGTTGCCCAAATCATTCATATAGGGGTTGACCGAGCCGTTGAACACACGGCCATTCACCAGCACGGCGATGACGAGGACGACGACCGCCGGCAGAATCGACCATGCCGTGAGCGCACGATGCAAAGCCTGCGCATACGGACGGATCATGATGCCCATGACGAAGAAGCCGAACATGGACATCGCCACGTCGCCGCCCCACGGCAGAACGACATGAATGTACGCGCTGTACATCCAGCCGACGGCAAGAGAGACCACCGCAACGACGCCAAGCAACGTAACCCGTCGCATGCCATCAAGCCGCAAATAGTTGACAATCCGAATCAGAACGTAGCCACCAATCTCCATCAGAAACAGGCAGGATAGGAACCACGGGATGACACCGAAACCCTCACGCCCACGAAGGTTGATGACATAGCCGGCGAAGTATCGGGCGTATTGCGCCGCATTCCAAGAATCCCCCCGTGCGATGCCGATTGCCCGTTCAACGAAGAACGGGACAACGGAAAGGAAAACGCCCGGAATAATCAGCGTACGGATCTTGTTCCACAGGAACGGCCAGAATGACCGGTACTTGCGGATGGAGAACACGAATCCCGACAGAAAGAAGAACACCATCATGTCATAGGCAGACACCACCGCCGACAGCCCAGCCGGAGCTGCGCTGTGCATGATGAACACGCCGACGATGGCGAAGGCTTTCGCGTAATCGACATAGGGGATGCGCACTGAAGATTTCACAGACACTTGCCTTCCGAATAATGCAGCATCGTATGGTCACCACTAATGTCAGCAGTTTTTTCATCACTCGACGTCATAGCCAGCCGAGCGAAGAAACTCTTTGGAAATGCCGGAGTCAATTATCCGCGCGAAAAAGCACCCGGATTCTATTGCCTTGGGATAATCCGATTCATCCAGATATGCAGGCAAGCTGCCATTTCGCTTATGCCAATCCATGTATCGCAGATTGTCTGGAACAATATCGACTGCGAACGGAGAGTTGACAAGCACTGTCTGGAACAGAAACTCTTCTGGAATCTGCGCCTGATAAAGATCCTTCATAAATCGAGGGTGACTGTCTACGAAGTCAAGCACATAGCGAGCTGCTTCAACCGGCAGCGACATCCACACAAGCCCCTGTGCAATGTTCTTCACTCCGCCAAAGTTGTCATTCACGAGATGAAACGCCTTCTGTAAGGCAATGTCAATATTGCGGAGACCATGAACAACCTTATTCCAATAGTTGTATCGCCACAATCGGTTCTTCCACTGATACATGGACTTTTGATGCGGCTCCATTTGGTCAATGGTCCGACAATCCATATAAATATGTCTATCACCATCAAAGAACTGATGGAATTCCTCATCGGACCGGATAAGAATATCCTGACCTGAAATGAGGTGAACATAGCCATCTCCATCAGTATTATCCACAGCCCGGCGAAGCAACTCAAGCAATGCCAACAAATGCTTGTAACTACCCCAAGAAATGACGTAACGCTTTTCGGCATACACGTTATCCATCGCATTATATCGATCCATGAGAGCGTCATCTATCGCAACAGATGAAGCATCGACATGAATAAAAACGGGGTATCCTCCCAGCCTACTGACAAGACGAGTAAGGTTTTGCGGATCCTTATATGCGGTAACCACGAAAGAATGCATATTGCCCATCGATACTCCCTACATAAATCATCGTCCACGGAACATCCGCTTTATTCGCCCCGGCAGAGAACGAACAATAACCGGAAGCAGCGTGCGAATAGGATTTGATTCCAGCCGACGCACCAATATATTGGTTTCGGAATCAAGATGCTCGGAAATGTTGCCAGCCACCGCGCAATACCTATGAATCAAAGAAATAAGCCGTTCGAACCCTCGCTTGTCCGACAGAGGAAGCAACGAAGCGGCTTCACAGATATGGTAATAATAGGTGGCCTTAACGAGCGGCTCAAATGTTGCATATAAGGACAGCCCGATAGCAGCTTCAAGACGCTCAATCATGCCTTCGATACGGTCAAGATTCCTGATGCTATAACGGCTTTTCATAATCCCATTGGGATTAACCATGTAATGATATAGCGCCTTGTTAGTAACAGCTACCCGATTCGCATTGAACATTACCTTATGGAAGGCAAACACATCTTCATGAAGTTTACCTTCGGCGAACAAATCCGATGGGCACAAATGCCGCGCATACAGTTTGTTCCACGCCACCTGATAATGCCAGTCATCGTTTTCCACCGCTTGACTGAACAGCTCTTTCCCGCTTACTACTTCAGAAGGCAAAGCTTTTACCATATGCGCAGGCGTTCTATAGTCATAAAATGAGCATATGCCCAAATCTGCGTCATTGTTGATAACCAGGGTAAGGAGAGTTACGATATAGTCTGGCTCGATCCAATCATCGCTATCGATAAACGCGATCCATGAACCAGAGCAATGCAAAATACCAGTGTTTCGCGCCGCCGACAATCCTCCATTAATTCGATGGACAACTCGGATGCGCGAATCATTTTTGCTCCACTCATCGCACATCTGAGGGCATCGATCTGGGGAACCATCATCGACCAATATGATTTCAAGGTTGTTATAGGTTTGTGAGACTACACTTTGCACACAACGATCCAGCATTCCCTCTACTTTATAAATAGGAATGATTATGCTCACCAGTGGCTTGTTTTCAAGGTCGTTGACTATCATCAAACTCCCATCACATTGAGATACAAATTCTGCAAATCAGCCGCCACATCACGAATGTCAAATCCGGAAGCCCGGACTTCCTTCGAACTGTCATGCCTGATTCCGAACTGACTAATCGTCTTATTCATCTCTGCGGCCCAACTTGCAGCGGTATTTTGCAACGATACAAACCTTATATGGTCGGTTAAACAAGCTTCAGAGGAAACCGCCTCTTCAGCAACGATGCATGGCAGCCCCGCACATTGAGCTTCGACAACAACGACAGGTAAACCTTCAAAAAGAGATGGAAGCAGTAATGCGTCCATGGCCTGATAATACGGAGAAACACCGGCTTGGGCACCCATGAAGCGCACAGAATCAGCAATGCCGAGATTCTCGATACGCTCATCCATCTGATCACGCATCTCCCCAATGCCAATCAGCAGCAGCAGAGAATCCGGAACCATCTTGTGATATTCCGCGAACACATCAATCAGAAACAGCGGATTCTTCTGCTCACGAAAGCGCCCGCAGAATCCGATGACCGATGTGGACGGTTTGATGCCAAGCTTCTTGCGCATGGAATCCCTGACGGTTGGATCATACGCGAAATGCTGTGTATCGATGCCGTTGCGAATCCATGTATATGGCTTTCCGGGGAACATATAGTCGGCAGCGGCTTTTGAACAGGCAAAATAAGCATTCGGATATCGATTAATCTGCCATGCACTATGACAATGCCTTATGTATTGCTTCGTATTATGAATTACATCGTTATGCTCATGGCTTGCACCCGACCCAGAGTTATGAGAATGAAGAATCCGCAATGCCATTCCACTTTTTTTCGCATACTTGAGCGGTAACGCATATGGGAAATTAGCGTTCACATGAACGCCCTGAATTTCTGGATGCTCACGGAAAAACTGCATCATCGCCGTTCGTGACTTAATCATCGATTCCCGCTGCGGCACCATCACACGGTAGATGCGACCGCCCATCTCGATAATCTCGTCTTCGAATGCCAGTTTGCCGGCATTGTAATCACAGAGAAAATCAAACTGCACCTTGCTGCGATCCATATGACGGTACAAGTTCATAATCATTATCTCGATGCCACCACGACCACCGAGCATGCCCCACTGAAGAATCCGAATCGGCTCACTCATCGCAAAACTCACTTTCCCAGTTTGGCAAGAATCTTCTTGCGCCAGAACTTCATATCACCACGCACGATGCTCCAGCGGTGCTTGATCTGATTGCTCAATCGCTTCCACCGGATGGTCTTGAAATTCTGCTCGGTCACTTCCGACACTTCCAGAGGCTCGAACGATCCAGGCAAAATCTTATAGCACGAAGCTTTACACGGATCAATCCTAACCTGCATGGCGCGACGCTGAAAGTGCATATACATAAGCTCACGACTGGTGAACTGTCCAAGCCGGAAATAGCTACGCATAAGCTCACCATCTCGCCACACATACACTGCATGGAGCGGAGATTCGGTCATGTACACGCCCAGCGTCTCGTCAAAATGGACAAGCTCGAACTGGTCGGCACTTGCCCTTGTATTGGCGGAAAGATCACCGGAGAAAATCGGGAAACCGTGCTCCTGATAGATTCGGTTGACGTTGGTGGAGAGATAGCTCTCGTCAAAAGTGTAGATTCGTTCAGAATTCACGACGTCATGCCAAATCGGTTTGCCGTCCAGGGGCAGCATGAACCGTCGATTGTTCTCCGGGGTGTTGCGCATCAGCGTCAGGTGGCCGACCGAGAAGATCTTGTCATACTCGTTCAGCATCCGCTCAGTGATGAAGTGGTTCAACTGACCATAAATCACATCGCAATCCCCATAACCCCAGAACCGGTATTCATCCAGATATTCTTCAAACAGGTATCCGTAAATCGGTTTGAAGTCGCACAGCTTGTATGGGGTTCGGAGTTCCGCGTCACCGTTGAACCGTCGTTTTACCCGTTCCTGCATATCTTGGAACGTCTCATAATGCACATGGACGTTTGCCGGATACTCATACTCTGTATGATCGTCGGTGAACACGAGCCAGTCATAGTCAGGGTTCGTGCCGCAGGAGTTCAGAAACAGCTGGAAATAGTTGGGGAATTTACCATAATAAGGCAAGATGAAGGCGCATAGACGCTTATCCGACACAGTAGCTTCCTCTCTCCTTATATCTCATATCTGTAATTTGAAGTACAACCGAGTAGACCTCTGGCACACTGCCGCAACTCCAAATCTATTCTACACATCACAATTCCAGACGCTTCTAGCTTCATCCCCATCTGCCCGTGAAAGCACTATGTATGAGACACGCCGCACCCGGTCACAATCAATTATGTTGCAGAGTATCGGCACATGAATCGGCACCTCTGCAATGCTCATTCCCAATCCATTTGACCACTATTTCACCTTTCCTCTCATCCGATTCCATATCGGGTAAAAAACACTCGGCATGAAACGTCCTCCAATTATACGGATACGCAAGCGCCCGGGAATATCGTGAGCCATCGCATCCTTCCAATGCGAACGCAATGTCGTCCAATACTCGTGCCGGTGCGTATCGTCTCTCATGCAATAAGTTCGCATGAGGAATTCTTCGGCCATAATCGCGCTGGACGCTGCAATATCACGCTTGCTGTCCGTGGGCACTAATTTCAGCATTTGCTCATGTGCGGCCAAACACGTATATGCATTGTCCATGTTCACATCATGCAAAGACGACGATAGGTTTTCCATATATTTATATGGGGATTCGTCTATACCGGCAATTCGAGAGCAGTGCTTTACATACTCGATATTAAACAGCAGGTCTTCGCACATTGTGATTCGTTCATCACAACGTATACCCCATTTGTCAATTATCGTATGTCTATATAGCTTGTTCCACAGATATCCTTTTGCACCGTCATACGCTGACATCATTTCAATTGCAGCATGAACGGACATCTCACCGGCAGGTGCGTTCCAGGTCCAAGAAGCCTGATCAGAGAAGACCTTCTGATAACCATATATCAGTAAATCCGCTTCGGAGCTCATGGCCTTGTGAAACATACGAGCATAAGACGCCGGATCCACGCAATCATCAGCATCCACGAATCCAATCCATGTTCCTCGTGCATGTTCTAGCCCATTGTTTCTGGCTGCAGAAACACCACGATTATTCTGATGAAAAGCATGCACTCTGGAATCATGATGGGCTAATTCGTCGCATAAAACAGAAGTTCCGTCTGTTGATCCATCATCAATCAGAAGGATTTCCATATCTACGTCACGAAGAGAAGCCAAGCTTGTAACACATCGCTCTAGATACGCTTGAACATTGTATGCCGGAATAATGATGCTGAGAGCAGGAGCATAGGATTGGCAGTCGTTCATATGTATATCTCTGCTCATCAGTTAATCCTATTAGTCAAACGCTGCAGCCGGTATACAAGATATGGAGCGAACGCCATCATCCCCAGTCGTAGCTTCTGCCCAGCAGAAATCGTATTATCACGTAGAACAGGCTTCAGCAATGTACGCATTCCTCGGCTTATACTAACAAGCATCGATCGCGATGCATGCTTTCGGAATAAGGAAAACAGGACATCGGCCCTGCTTTGTATCCGGAAATAATCCAGAGCCGACATATCGGAATATCCGATATTAGACAAATAATCGATGCACAAATCTGCGACTTGGATTTCATCGCAGGAATGGGAATCGATGGCACCAGTGGTTATGGAATCAGCACGCCTGGAGTAGTGGTAAAGATGACGCTCATCTACGTATATCGAGGTAATCTGTGACAGTACCTGAACGTGCACATAATAATCCTCGCTGTTCAGTCCCTCAAAGAATCGAATGCCGTTCTTTCCCTTAAAGATTTCAGCAAGAAACATCCTGCCCCATACAGCGCCGGTAAAACCCTGATGGTAAAGAAAGTGGTGCAATGCTTCGTCGGCATTCCATCGCCCGGAGGGAGTCGCCGGCCGTTCTTTTATGCTACGTCCGTCATCATATTCGATACAGGTACTGCACATGGCAGCTTCCGTCTGGTGTTCAGTCATCCACTGATGGAGACTAGACACATAGTCCGGCTCTACCCAATCATCACTATCAATAAAGGTGACCAAATCACCAGTCATTGATTCCAAGCCAGCATTCCTGGCAGAAGCAAGTCCGCCATTGACTTTATGCACTACCTTAATCCGTGTATCCCGAGATGCCCAATCATCGCACATGCGAGGGCAACCGTCAGGCGAGCCATCGTCCACTAAGATGATTTCAAGATTTGAATAGGTCTGGCTCACAATACTCTTAATGCAACGGTCAAGGTACTGTTCAACGCCATAGACAGGAACAATGACGGAGACCAATTCGTTCTGTGCCATGGAATCCTTACTCGACGATACTTCTCACCAGCATATTGAACATTAACATTGTTAATGGAGAGGCGGACATGAGAGACGGCCTAATATTACACAAGATACCGGAAATTGTACCATTCCTTTATTTAGCAGTGAAACAGTTTGATGATAAAAGCGCTGCGTCGTCCAATGGTTTCCACGCAAACGGAAATGATTCCGCAGCCGACAAGCGCACACACAAATGCGTATGCATGATCAGCAGCAGATGGCAACGAGTCGATTTGAACGCTTGAACCACCAGTCATTACCAGCGTGAATATAAGCAGAAAATACATATGCGTCAAGTATGTCACAGACCGTGTTTGTTGTTTTGATGGGTGGGTTGATATGACGAGAGGCTTCTAGGCAGAATGGGTGGTGCCTTAAACCTATCCGTTCTAGCGAAGGAGCCTCCATGGTCAAGGGTAGCAGTGCCAGT
>NZ_WBVT01000044.1 GCF_009193355.1 Bifidobacterium leontopitheci | reverse complement strand
CACTGGCACTGCTACCCTTGACCATGGAGGCTCCTTCGCTAGAACGGATAGGTTTAAGGCACCACCCATTCTGCCTAGAAGCCTCTCGTCATATCAACCCACCCATCAAAACAACAAACACGGTCGTGCGGCGCGGCAACGTTGCCGTGGCGCACGGACGTCGGTATACTGGTGTATTTGTAAAGTCTCTTTACATATTGGCGATGCGGCAAGTCCGTGACGCTGCGGACGGTGCGGCCCGTTGACCCCGACAAAGACGATGCCAACCACCGAACACCCCGTGGCATCCCGGAAAAGCCGGACCGCCGGCATGTTCCCCCGCGACGATGAGTGGAGGGGACTCACGTAACAGAAGTAAGGACAGACATGAAACCTCATGTGGGATCACGGCTGATCGCGGCGATGGCGGCGCTTGGCACGGCGTTCGCGTTCGCGGCGCCCGCCGCGGCGCTCGCGGCCGACGACGCCACCGACACGTCGAAGGGGACGACCTACTACGTGTCGTCCACCAAGGGCGACGACGCCAACGCCGGCACCGACAAGGACCATCCGTGGAAGACGCTGAACAAGGTCAACGCCATCGCCACCGACCTTGAGCCGGGCGACTCGGTGCTGCTGGAACGCGGCTCCACGTTCAACAACCAGTACCTGCACATCAAGGACACGTCCGGCACCCCGGACGCGCCCATCACCATCGCCGACTACGGCGACGCCTCCGCCGACAAGCCGGTCATCGCCGCCAACGGCGTCAAGGGCAGCCAGTGGTACCAGGACTACCGCGGCAACGCAGGAAACCACCTGACGCGAGGGACCGTCTCCACCACCGTGCTGCTTAAGGATGTCTCCTACATCACGGTGAAGAACCTCGAGATCACCAACGACGACCCCGACGTCTACGACCCGATCGACACCTGGCAGTGGACCGACACCGCCGACTCCGACGGCACCAAGCTTGACCGTTCCGCGAACCGCATGGACCGCACCGGCGTCGCCGGCATCGCGGAGAACGGCACCACGATGAGCCACGTGACGCTCGACGGCCTCAACATCCACGACGTGGACGGCAACCTCTACAACAAGCACATGGCCAACGGCGGCATCTACTTCATGGCGCACTACGCGCGCGAGAACAAGACCGCGGCCGACAACACGTGGCTGCAGAACCACATCTCCCGGTTCGACCACATCACCATCAAGAACAACGTCGTCAAGGACGTGGATCGCTGGGGCATCGCCGTCGGCTACACCACGTACCTGAACTTCATCGACGCTGACATCAACGCCAACCAGGGCAATGGCGAGATTGCCGACGACCTGATTGCCAAGTACGGCCAGACCAACGTGACCATCGAGAACAACTACGTCAAGGGCGCGGGCGGCGACGCCATCACCCTCATGTACTGCGACCGCCCGGTCATCCAGTACAACGTCGGCGACAGCGTCTCCAAGCACATCAACACCGCCGACTACACGCAGGCGCCGCTCAACAACACCGGCGTGACCAGGGTAGGATACGGCCGCGTGGCCGCGGGCATCTGGCCGTGGCGGTGCAAGGACCCGGTGTTCCAGTACAACGAGATGTACAACAACCTCAACGCCACCCACGGCAACGGCGACGGCCAGGCATGGGACGCCGACTACGGCGACGGCACGCTCTACCAGTACAACTACTCGTACGGCAACTCGTTCGCCTCGCTGATGATCTGCAACTGGTACGCGGTCAACACCACGTTCCGCTACAACATCTCGCAGAACGACCGTCAGGGCGTGTTCGACCTGCCGAGCAACGGCCCGGGCAACCACATCTACAACAACACCGCGTACATCGGCGAGGATAGCCGCGTGCTGACCGGCCGTTCCAACGCACAGGCGCAGTTCGAGAACAACATCTTCATCAACGCGACCGAGGCGAAGAAGACCGAGACCTGGAACATCGGCAGCTACAACGGCGGCCAGACCTACGACAACAACCTGTACGTCAACTACGCGAACACCCCGGCCTCCGACAAGAACGCGAAGACCGCAGACAGCGTCTCCGACGTGCTGGCCGACGCCGGTAAGGCCCCGACCGCCCCGCAGGCGAGCGGCGCCATCTACGACCGCACCGCCGCCGACAACAAGTTCGCCGGTTACGCGCCGAAGGCCGGCTCCGTGGCTATCAACAACGGCAAGGTCATCAGCGACATGAACGACTACGCTGTGACCAACGACTTCCTCGGCAACGCGATCAAGGGCAAGCCGGACCTCGGCGCCATCGAAAGCGACGCCGACCCGTCCGCGCCCACCGAGCCGACCGGCACCGTCGACGCCTACGAGACCGGCGCCGACGGCGACACGAAGCTCGTCTACGTGCCGTTCACCGAGAAGAACCCGACCACCGTCAAGCAGCTGCGCGGCGGCGTGACCGCCGGCGAGGGCACCGTCGCCAACGTGTACCGCACCGTCGACGGCAAGCTCACCAAGCTTGAGGCCAGCGATGCCGTCAAGGACGGCGACGTGCTGCGCTTCGAGCTCGACGGCGTGGACGGCTCCAAGACCATCGACTACACGGTCAAGCAGAAGAACACGTGGAACTGGGTGAACGACTACCGTCAGGGCGGCAACGGCCCGGTCTGGCAGCCGCAGCGTCAGACCGCCGCCGACAGCGACTGGCAGACCATCACCACATACGACTCCTCGTGGCCGAACAGCGTGTACAACACGTATTATGGCGCCGGCGTCAACGGCGAGCTGAGCGGCCTCAACGGCGACCGTACGCAGACCCACGGCCTGCTCGCCGACGATCCGGCGGCCGCCGGCGGCACCGCCATGGCATGGCAGTCCCCGAAGAGCGGCACGGTCAAGCTGAGCCTCAAGGACGGCTTCACCGACAACTCCGGCAAGGCCGAACCGTACCTGCGCCAGACCGGCAACACCGGCGGCAAGGTCACGCTCTCGCTGATGAAGAACAACGACGTGATCTGCACCGCCGACCTCGCCACCTCGCTCGAGCCGTCCACCGCGTTCGCCGAGTGCGTGAAGTCGGAGAAGGGCACCATCGAGGTCGCCAAGGGCGACTGGGTGCGCATCGTCGCCGTCGCCGAGCAGGGCGCCACCAAGCCGTCCCTGTACGTCTCCCCGGTCATCGCCTACCAGGACGTGGCCGCGCCCGCCGCCAAGCAGGCCGACACCTACACGCCCGCCTACCCGGCCACCGACGCGACCGTCGGCAAGCAGGCGACCGCCGAGATCGCGTTCACCGACGCGGACGGCAAGGCCGCGACCGTCGAGGGCGTCAAGTCCTACACGGTCAAGGGTGAGGCGAACGGTATCGCGGTCGACGCGACAACCGGCGCCGCCACGCTCACGCCGACCGCCGAACAGTACGGCCAGAACGTCACCGCGACCGTCACCGTCACCTACGCCGACGACTCCACCGACGAGGCGACCGTCACGTTCACCGTCGCCAAGTCGGACGCGCAGCGTCTCAACGTGATCTACCCGACCGTCTCCGGCAACGCCGGCGTCGACCTCAAGCGCGCGCCCAAGTTCACGCTCAAGGCCGACAGCGCCGCCGCCGCGATCCCGGCCGGCACCACGTTCGCGCTCGGCTCCGACGCCCCCGCCGGCGCGAAGGTCGACGCGAAGACCGGCGTGGTCACGCTCAACAGCACGGTCGGCGGCACCATCGTCGTGCCCGTCGTCGTCACGTTCGCCGACACGAACGAGACGCTGGAGACCACCGCCACGTTCAACGTCACCGCGCCCGCCGCGCTCGGCTCCGCCAAGCTGGAAACCGGCGTCAAGGACGGCAAGAACGTGATTTACGTGCCGTTCACCGAGAAGAACCCGACCACCGTCGAGCAGCTGCTCGCCAAGGTGACCGCCGAACCGGAGACCGCCGCCAAGGCCGTCTACCGTGACGGCAAGAAGCTCGACGCCGACGCGGCCATCAAGGCCGGCGACGTGCTGCGCTTCTCCGCCGAAGGCTCCAGCGTGACCGCCGACTACACGGTCGTGCAGAAGAACGCGTGGAGCTGGGTGGACGACTTCAAGACAGCCGAAGGCGTGCTGTGGAACTCGCAGCGGCAGGACGGCGACGACTGGGCGAACGTCACCAGCTTCTCGAGCCAGTGGCCGATGTCCGTGTACAACTCGTACTACGGCGCCGGCCTGACCGGCGACCTCGCCGACCTGCCCGCCGTGGGCGGCGACCGCAGCGGCCGTCAGGGCCTGCTCATCGACGACCCGGCCGCGACCGGCGGCACCGCCATCGCATGGGCCGTGCCGAAGACCGGCAAGGTCACGGTGACGCTCGAACGCGACAACGAGCCGCAACGCCGCAACGCCGGCGCGACCGGCGACGTGACGCTCGCGCTCACCCATAATGGCGACGTGATCTGCACCACGACCATCTCCAAGGCGCAGACCAAGGACCAGGCGTTCGTCGACTGCCTCGAATCCAAGGGCACGTTCGACGTGACCGACGGCGACGTGGTCCGCCTCGTGGCCACCGCCGCCAGCGATGTGCGCTCGCCCGACCTGTACGTCTCGCCGGTCATCACGTACGTTGATGACGCCGACACGCCCGAACCGCCGGCGAAGACGCTCGCCGAGCAGTACGAGGCCGCGTATCCGGCCGAGACCGCTGCGAAGGTGGGTGAGAAGGCCTCGGCTTCCGTGACGTTCACCAAGGATGGCGCTGCGGCTGACGCTCCGGCCGGTACCACGTACGCGGTCGCCGGCGACGGTCTGGCTGTGGCTGCGGATGGTGCGGTGTCGCTGACGCCGACCGACGCGCAGGCCGGTACGACCGTGACCGGTACGGTGACCGTGACGTACTCGGACAAGTCCACGGATACCGCTGCCGTGTCGTTCAAGGTCGCCGAGAAGGACACGCCGGTGCCGCCGGCGAAGACGCTGGCCGAGCAGTATGAGGCCGCGTACCCGGCCGAGACGGCTGCGAAGGTGGGCGAGAAGTCGTCCGCCGCCGTGTCGTTCACGAAGGACGGCGAGACGGCTTCCGCTCCCGAGGGCACCGCGTACAAGGTGACCGGTGAGGGTCTGACCGTGGGCGCTGACGGTGCGGTGTCGCTGACGCCGACCGAGGCGCAGGCCGGCACCACCGTGGCCGGTACCGTGACGGTGACGTACTCCGATGGTTCCACGGACACGGCCAAGGTCGCGTTCAAGGTCGCGGAGAAGGAGACCCCGGTCCCGCCGGCGAAGACGCTGGCCGAGCAGTACGAGGCCGCGTATCCGGATAAGACGGCTGCGAAGGTTGGCGAGAAGGCCTCGGCTTCCGTGTCGTTCACGAAGGACGGTGTTGCGGCTGCGGCTCCGGCCGGTACGACGTACGCGGTCGCCGGTGACGGATTCGCCGTTGCCGCGGATGGTGCGGTGTCGCTCACGCCGACCGAGGCCGACTACGGCAAGACCCTGACCGGTATCGTGACCGTGACCTACTCGGACGGTACCACGGACACGGCGAAGGCCGTGTTCAAGGTCGCGGAGAAGGAGACCCCGGTTCCGCCGACCCCGACCCCGGACGACACCGCCAAGGACAAGCTCCAGGCCGCGGTCGACGCCGCCGGCAAGCTGAACGCCAAGGACTACACGGCCGAGACGTGGACGCCGTTCGCCAAGGCCCTCGCCGACGCGAAGAAGCTGCTCGCGAACCCGGACGCCACCGACGACCAGCTCTCCGGCGCGCTCACCACGCTCACCGCCGCGCAGGCCGCGCTCAAGACGGTCGACACCGGCAAGGGCGAGGACGGCAAGGGTGACGGCAAGACGGACGGCAAGGGCAACGGCCTGTCGAAGACCGGCTCCGAAGTGGCCGTCGTCGTCGCGGCCGGCCTGCTGCTCGCCGCCGCCGGCATCGGCCTCGCCTACACCCGCCGCAGCCGCAGCTGACTCGCTGCCCGGGGCACCCGCCCCTCGGCCCCCTCGGTGGAGGGCCGAGCCGTGGAGACTGGCCCGGACTCGGCCCCCTCGGTGGAGGGGGCTGGCACGGCCGAAGGCCGTGACTGGGGGAGCGTCACCCGGGCAGGCAATCATCGCCAATAACTGAATACCCCCCCTACACAAAGGCGGCCCTGACATCACCCCGATGTCGGGGCCGCCTTTCGTATGCCCCGACACGCCGATTGTTGCATATGCAACTGTTGTATATAGGACGTATTACTATTCCCACATGAAACAGTTGCATATGCAACAATCTCGTATGCTGCAGGCATGATTCGCTGGCCCGCCCTCGGCCCCCTCGGTGGAGGGGGCTGGCACGGCCGGAGGCCGTGACTGGGGGAGCGCCACCCGCCAGACGAATCTGCCGTCAGCCCACGAGATCGCATATGCCGATATCAACGAATGGGGGTGACATGGACAGCAGGATCCTCAGCTGGGACCTTCGCGCGCTGGTCAAGGCGTACAACCGCTACCTCAGCGAGACGATGCCCGAGGAGGCGCAGGTCGCGACCGGCGGCAACGCGCGCATCATCATGTTCCTCGCCCGCAACCGTGACGAGGCCATCTACCAGCACACCATCGAGCAGAAGTTCTGCATCACCCGCTCCACCGCGTCGCGCGTGCTCGCGCTCATGGAGAAGAACGGGCTGATCGTGCGCGTGCCGGTCGAGCATGACATGCGGCTCAAACGCATCATGCTCACCAGCAAGGCCGATTCCATCGTGAATCTGCTGCGCGAGAACGGCGAGCAGATGGAACGCTGCCTTGTCAAAGGGTTCACCGAACAGGAGCAGGCGCAACTGCTCGACTACGTGTCACGAATGCGGCGCAACATCGACGACGCCCGTGACGAACTGGAGGAAAGCACTGTCGTGAAGGTCACGAAAAGTCTGATCAAGGAGAGGGAGGAGAGCAAATGAGCGACACCACCGCAACGCAACGCGAGTCGGCTCGGCGTGAGGCGACCGACCGCGAGGCGGCCGAGACCGAAGCCGCCATCGAACGGTCCCGCAAGGCCGTGGAGCCGGCCAAGCCGAAGCATCTGTTCCGCACGCTCGGCAAGTCCATGCGCGAGTATAAGAAGGCCAGCTTCCTGGCTCCGGCGTTCGTCATCGTCGAAAGCGTGCTCGAGATCGTCATCCCGACGGTCATGGCATCGCTGATCGACCAGGGCATCACCGGCCGCAGCATGCCGGCCATCGTCAGATTCGGCCTGATCCTGCTGGTCTTCTCGCTGGTCTCGCTGGCATGCGGCTTCTTCGCCGGCAAGTACGCGGCCATCGCGTCCTCCGGTTTCGCGAAGAACCTGCGTCACGACCAGTTCGAGAAGGTGCAGGCGTTCAGCTTCACCAACATCGACCGGTTCTCCACCGGCTCGATCATCACCAGGCTCACCACCGACGTGACGAACCTGCAGATGGCGTACGGCATGATGATCCGCATGGGCGTGCGCGCCCCGATCATGGTGGTCGTCGCGTGGATCTTCTCGTTCCGCATCTCGCCGTCCATCTCGATGGTGTTCCTCGCCTGCATCCCGATCCTGGCGATCGGCCTGTGCGGGCTGGCGGTGCTCGTCCACCCCGTGTTCGAGCGCGTGTTCCACACGTATGACGCGCTCAACAACGTGGTCGACGAGAACCTGCAGGGCATCCGCGTGGTGAAGTCCTACAACCGCGAATCCTTCGAGATCAACAAGTTCGACCGCATCTCCAAGAAGATCTTCAAGGACTTCACGCTCGCCGAACGCATCATGAGCTTCAACAGCCCGATCATGATGTTCTGCATCTACGCCTCCATGATCCTCATCTCGTGGATGGGCGCGCAGCAGATCGTCGCCTCCGGCAACAACGCCGCGCTCGGCCTGACCACCGGCGACCTGACCGCGCTGGTCACGTACGCCATGCAGATCCTCATGGCCATGATGATGCTGTCGATGATCTTCGTCATGTTCATCATCTCCCAGGCGTCCGCCGAACGCATCTGCCAGGTGCTGCAGGAGGAGAGCACCGTCACCGACCCGGAGCATCCGGTGCGCGAGGTGGCCGACGGCTCCATCACGTTCGACCATGTCTCGTTCCGATATTCGGCGACCTCCGAGAAGCCGGTGCTCGACGACATCGACCTGACGATCCCGTCGGGCTCCACGGTCGGCATCGTCGGCGGCACCGGTTCGGCAAAGTCGAGCCTCGTGCAGCTCGTGCCGCGCCTGTATGACGTGTCCGCAGGCTCGCTCAAGGTCGGCGGCGTCGACGTGCGCGACTACGACCTCGAACTGCTGCGAGACCAGGTGGCCATGGTGCTGCAGAAGAACGTGCTGTTCTCCGGCACCATCGCCGAAAACCTCAGGTGGGGCAACCCGGACGCCACGGACGAGGAGATCCGCCACGCCTGCCAGCTTGCGCAGGCCGACGGCTTCATCCAGGAGTTCCCCGACAAGTACGACACGTACATCGAACAGGGCGGCACCAACGTCTCCGGCGGCCAGCGCCAGCGTCTGTGCATCGCCCGCGCGCTGCTGAAGAAGCCGAAGATCCTGATCCTGGACGACTCCACGTCGGCCGTCGACACGAAGACCGACAAGCTGATCCGCGAGGCGTTCCACCACGAGATCCCCGACACCACGAAGATCATCATCGCCCAGCGCCTCGCATCCGTCGAGGAGTCCGACATGATCCTCGTCATGGACGAAGGCCGCATCATGGCCAAGGGCACGCACGAGGAACTGCTCGCCACCTGCGACGAATACCGGTCCATCTACGAGTCGCAGACCAGGAACCAGGCGCGGCCCGAAGAGCTGGAGGCGGCCCAGGCCGCCGCAGTCGCCGCCGTGCAGGCGGACGAACAGGACGCTGCGCAGGAAGGAGAGGCGCGATGAGCGACAAGCAGAACTTCAAGAACCGCAAGCCGGGCATGGGCAAGCCGGCGCCCGGCACCACCAAGCGCATCTTCGGCTACATCATGCAATACCGGTGGCGCGTCGTCGCCATCGTCGTGTGCATCCTCGTCGCCGCCGTCGCCCAGGCCGGCTCCGCGCTGTTCCTCCAATCGCTCATCGACTCGTACATCCTGCCGATGGTCGGGCAGAAGAACCCCGACTGGAGTCCGCTGCTCGAGGCCATCACCCTCATGGGATGCCTGTACGTGGCGGGCATCGCCGCCAGCTGGGCGTGGCAGTGGATCATCGTCACCGTCGAACAGGGCACGCTCAAGAAGATCCGCGACGACATGTTCGCCCACCAGCAGCACCTGCCGATCCGCTACTTCGACACTAACGAGCACGGCGACATCATGAGCCGCTACACCAACGACACCGACACGTTGCGCCAGGCCATCAGCCAGTCGTTCCCGCAGATGTTCGCCTCGTTGATCTCCGCGCTCGCCGCCATCATCTCCATGCTGTGGCTGAGCGTGCCGATCACCGTGTTCGTGCTGCTGTTCACCGTGCTGCTGTTCTTCATCGTCAAGGTCATCGTCTCGCGCGCCGGCCGCTACTTCGTCAAGCAGCAGCAGTGGCTCGGCGACGTGAACGCGTTCGTCGAGGAGTCCGTCAACGGCCAGAAGGTCATCAAGGTCTTCAACCATGAGGAGCCCACGCAGAAGACCTTCGACGAGAAGAACGAGGAGCTGTTCGAAGCGGCCGCCGAAGCGAACACGTGGGGCAACGTCACCATGCCGGTCGTCGGCAACATGGGCTACATGCTCTACATCCTGCTCGCCATCGTCGGCGGCGCCATGGCGCTTTCCGGCGTCGGCAACTTCGGCCTGAACGGCTTCGGCCCGCTCACGCTCGGCACGCTCATCTCGCTGCTGACCCTGTCGCGCTCGTTCATCAACCCGCTCGGCCAGGTCTCCATGCAGCTCAACATGGTCATGATGGCGCTCGCCGGCGCTTCGCGCATCTTCGCGCTCATGGACGAACCGGTCGAGGCGGACGGCGGCACCGTCGAGCTTGTCAACGTGGAGCTCGGCGAGGACGGCCGCACGATGACCGAGGTCGACCATGAGACCGGCCACTGGGCGTGGAAGCGCGAGATCGGCGACGACGGCACTCGCTCGCTCAAGGCGGCCGAGAAGCTGAAGGGCGCAGCCCGCGAGGTGGCGCTCAAGGCCAAGGAGCAGGCGGTCACCTCGCCGGACGGCCGGTACACGCTGCTGCGCGGCGACGTGCGCTTCACCAACGTGACGTTCGGCTACAACCCCGACAAACCGGTGCTGCACGACATCACCTGGTTCGCCAAGCCCGGCCAGAAGATCGCGCTCGTCGGCGCGACCGGCGCCGGCAAGACCACGGTCACGAACCTCATCAACCGGTTCTACGACATCCAGGAAGGCCAGATCCTCTACGACGGCATCTCCGTGGCGAACATCCGCAAGCCCGACCTGCGCCGTTCGCTCGGCATCGTGCTGCAGGACGTGAACCTGTTCACCGGCACCGTGATGGACAACATCCGCTACGGCCGTCTGGACGCGACCGACGAGGAGTGCATCGAGGCGGCGAAGCTGGTGAACGCGGACGGCTTCATCCGCATGCTGCCGCAAGGCTACAACACGGTGCTTGAAGGCGACGGCAGCGGCCTGAGCCAGGGTCAGCGCCAGCTGATCTCCATCGCCCGCGCAGCCGTGGCCGACCCGCCCGCGCTGATCCTGGACGAGGCGACGAGCTCGATCGACACGCGCACCGAAGAGGTCGTGCAGGCCGGCATGGACGCCCTGATGAAGGGCCGCACCGTGTTCGTCATCGCACACCGCCTCTCCACCGTGCGCAACTCCGACGTGATCATGGTGCTCGACCACGGCCGCATCATCGAACGCGGCAACCACGACGAGCTCATCGCCCAGAAGGGCGAATACTATCAGCTCTACACCGGCGCCGTGGAACTCGAGTAAGATTCCCCTCCTCGCTCCCGCCAGCGGCCGAGTTCGCTCCCGCCGGCGGGAGCTGTCAGCGAAGCTGACTGAGGGTGGTATAAGGCCCGCATCTTCGATATCGAAGGTGCGGGCCTTGCCATATCTCGGCCCCTCGGTGGAAGGGGGATTGATCATGCGCGGAATGGATTTGTCCATCCTCGGCCCCCTCGGTGGAGGGGGCTGTCAGCCGTAGGCTGACTGGGGGGAGCGTCACCCGCCACAGCGGCCGTCATTTCTCGCTCCCGCTGGCGGGAGCTGTCAGCGAAGCTGACTGAGGGTGGCACCCGCCATCTCGCCCCCTCGGTGCAGGACGCTGTCGCGGCCAAAGGCCGTGACAGGGGGAGCGTCACCCGCTACAAGAATTCACAACGCCACGCACAATGAGGATGGACGCCCTTCCAGGCGGTGCCGCCGGCGAACGCGATCTCTAGAGTTTGGGCTCTAGAGCTTCATTGAGGATTCGTCAACAGGTTTCTGAAAGGGGAAGACAAGTGAAATCTCTAGAGCTTTGTCTCTAGTGCCTTATTAATCGGACTCAATACGCACCCCACCCACCAGCCTCACCACCACCGGCACATACTCCACGCGCACAATCCGGTTCCGCATGTCACCGGCAAACGCCACCGGCCATGTCAGCAGGTCAATCTGCCAACGCAAGACCGAATCCGGCGCCAAACGCGGCAGCCTGACAGCCGCGTGACGATCGTCCCTCCTCGTCAGCCTGACGCTGCCGACTCGCGTAGACAGCGTCAGGTCGTCCGTGTCAAACGGCCATCGAGAATGCCGTCGCCCGGCTCGGCCGCTCCCCAACCGGCCGCTCCCCAGCATGTCACTCACCAGCTGACCGCTCTCCGCACCACTCTCCCCAAAGCTCACGCACGCCATGCCGGACAGCGGCATTGCAGACTCCATGTCCGTCGGATCGGTCATTCCCAGCGCTACAACGCTCCCGTCCGTCAGCACCCTGTCATGTGAAACCGCGCACCGGTACAGCCCATCGCCCGTACGCACAAGGTCGCCGGCGCTCGCCAGCGTGCCCAACATGCCGGAAAGACTCTCGTCCATGTCGTCGCCGTGCTCGTACCAGTCCAGCACCTGCGGGTACAGTCCCGAAAGCTGCCTCAGCCATAGCGTGCTTTTGCGTACGATGGCGGATCTGCTCACCCCGTATGAGCCGCCGTACCCGTCGTCCAGGCAGAACGCCTGCATCCAGAACCGCAATGCGGAATACGAGATGCGGCACACGAACCGTGCATCATCCTCGCCTTGCATACGCGTGATGCCGAGGTCCATGGCCATCGCCCTCATCAGATCACCGGGCATTGCGGCTCCTGTCGATGCGGCGCAGCAGCGCAGTGGCGAATCCGGCGTGAGGCTGCCGTGCCGCGAACGTCTGCGCGGCTTCCGTGCCGAACATGGCGTAGATGTGCAATGCGATATGGGCGGACACCCATTGCTGCCCGATTTCCGGATCGCCGAACCTCGCCTCGACGGATGCAGGCAGCGTCAGCGACGACAGCGGCATGTCGCCGGGCACCAAAGGCCTGATGCTGTTCGTGAGTTTGCCTACGATGCTCTGCTGCGTCACGACGATGGGCTTGCGTCCGCTGGCTGACCGGCATAGGGTGGTCGGTTCCGTGGGCATCATGATGTACTGTTCGGTCGGCAGATAGAACACGTGGTTCCACACTTCGCTGGCGAGGAGCCGCAGATTCCCGTATGCGCCGACCGGCAGCACGAACGTGAGCTCATGCGACAGGCGTGACAGCGCAAACAGCAATCCTTCGTTCACCGTATCCATCACGTTGTCCAACACGAGTATGTCGTTGTCGTCATCGTCCAGCAGCCGTTCCAGCACAGCCGCGTCGTTCCAGTTCGCCGGTATGCTGACGTGTCTGGCCGGCAGCCCGTGCGTGGCGTACGACAACGCGTTCGCCAAGGGCGCGGCGAAAGCGGAATCCACCGCCAGCAGTCCCGTCGCGGACAGTGTCCGGCTGCACGCCTCGGCAAAGTTCAGCGGAACGGATTCGTAATCCTTGGTCGAAGCGACGCCAAGACGGTGGAGGTCCTCCGCCAAAGCGGAACGGAATCCGGTATCCGAGCGCTCTACGGGGTATGTCCGATATGCGGCAGGCCGTATGCCGGGTTCAGCGGCCTCGCTGCCATCCGGACGCTGTCGTTCGGCTGTCAAGGTCCTGACGACCGCGCGCAACCCGAGTTTCAGCGACACGTCCTCGTCGATCTGCGACAGCAGCGTCTCCCTGTCCTGCTTGATTGTCGCGAGTTCGTCGTCTTTGTGCTGCTGCAGCCGCCTGAGTGCGGCGATCTCGCTGTTTTTCTGCTGCGCGAGCCGGCTGATTTCGGATTGTGCGGACGTCGCCTGCCGGCGCAGGTCGTTGACCTTCTCCTGCAGCGGCTTGACGATGTTGCGCAGCCGGTCGTTGTCGTTCATGCGGTCCGTGACGCTGGCGTCCAGCTTGGCGAGGGTCTGCTGCTGTTGCTCCACCTGCCGTTGCAGTTCCTTCAGCCGGTTCTGCAGTTTTCGCTGCTGCTCGGTCAATGATGTCTGCAGCAGCTGCCGTTTCCGCTCGTACTCCTTGTCCAGCTCCTGCTGATGCCGCTGACCTTCCTCCTCCAGCAACGACTTGCGGCGGACGCGCTCGGCGTCGATGTCCTTGAGTGCTTCCTGACGGCACTGCTCCATGCAGCGCTTGTTGAATTTCGGATTGTTGGCCAGCGCATCCTGCACCAGCGCCGTCATGATGCCGTCGTTCGGCTTGACCATGCGGGCCACGGTGGCTCTCAGCTGCGACACCGCCGCATCGGAGACCTTCGCCCCCGTATACTCACTCAGCGGTTCGGGAGAGCGGAACGCGGTCTGCAGCCATTGCGATACCGCTGACTGTTGCCCTGCGTTGAACGCAAGACCGGCACGCGCGAAATACCAGACCACGTAGTTCTTCGCGTATTGTTCCATGGTGCGCAGCAGCACTTTACCTGCGGGCTCGGGCAGCTCGATTCCGTCGTAGAGGTATCGGGTCCTCCTGTATCCGTAAGGAGGGTACACCTCGAATTCGCGGATTGCGCTCAGCTTGATGCGATAATAGTCGGCACTCAGCGGGGCTTAGCTCTTGAGACATATGCGGCCACCACCATAGTCAAGGTAATCGCGGTCCAGCAGCGCGCAGTCGCAGGTCTTGCCGTCACTGTTGAAGGCGATCAGCACATGCTGCGTCGGATTGCCTTTGTCGTATTCCCATCCCTTGTCAAGACGTTCGGCGAGGTCACGTGGACGACTGGACCAGGGGCAGTCGATGACCTCATAGAACAGCGGTGCCGGGTCGAGAGTGTCCAGCAACTCGGCCTTTTTCGGATTGCCGGGGTTCGGCCGCCATCTGACGAACAGGAAATCGTCGCCCTTGCGTTCCATGCGCTTCAGAATGCCGGGATGGTAGAGGGTGATCGGGTCGTTCGGGTCGGAACGGCCGTCCTTTATCTCCTGTGGGGTGACCGGCCGATACACCCAACGGTATGTCTCCTTGCCGTCGGTGCCGATGCTGTAATCCATGAGCCGCAACAGGTCGGGGGTGCTTTTCGTCTCCCGGAGCGCAAACACGGATGCGTGGTTGTAATAGTCATTGAGGTTTATCCAAGCCATCAGCAGGCTCCTTCTCGGTATTGCGCGACGATGACGCTGTACGGTACGTCAACTGGACGGGGATGTTGCGGACGCTCCATGCGGCGAAGCGCGATGTCGACTCCGGTCGGCAGAGGAGCGTACGGCGGGAGCGGTGGCGGTGTTTGCGGTGATGTTTGTGGTGATGTTTGCTTGTCGGGCGGCTCGTTCTCCGAGGGCGTGACGTCGCCCTCTTCTGCAGCGGCATCATACGGATGCAGGTCCTCGGGATATCGCGGTCCCAGATACACCGTGCTCCACGGCATGCTGCTCTGCGCCTTGAAGAACACGCAATACGACTGCGACTCCTTGGTGATGACGGGATCGCTGCCGAATCCGATAAAGCCCACATCCCGTGTGCGTGCGTCATCGGGAAGGAGCCGTCGCCGTACCATCGTGTCGGGCATTGGTCCGTTGCCGGACAGGTATGGGAACCGGTATATGGGGGAGGAGTGACGGAACAACGGCTCGTCCACACCCCATGAGCGTATGCTCGGCGGCCACATCAGCTGGGCGTTGCGGTCGATGTCCGACAGACAGTAGCCGTACTGTGCCAGCCATTCGTCGATGCTGTTCTTGCGTTTGGAGTCGGAGGCGATGCTGACGGCGTACACGCCGAGATGTGCGGCGCCGCTGATGCACCCCACCTGCTCCATGCGGTCGAACCACGGACGTGCCGCGGCGACTCTCGCCTCGCGCATCACGAGATAGTACGTGCAGTCGCAGTACAACGCCGAATGATTCGGCAGACGACGTCCGCCGTTGCCGCCGAACGTGTCGGAGAAGAAGAGTATCCCGTGACTGTTCTGCGGCATGCCGACGTTGGCCTGCCATTGTTGCGGTATCTGAATACGGGATTCGAGGTCATGCAGCGGATCCGACAACGGTATGGTATGCCTTCTGGCGGCCAGCAGGTCACGCATCCGGTAGGGTTTGCCGTCCACGGTGATCGACTCGTCGGCCGGCATCTCCTGAAGCAGCGAGGAAAGACCGCGCCTGCGCAAGGCGATGTCGATGCGGAACCGGCTTGTCGTGCCCCGACTCGTTATCGTCTCTCTGCGCAGGAACATCAGCAGCGGAAGATCATCGGTGTCGTAGGCTCCGTTGCCGGCATGGTATTCGTCGCAGAGCCGTGCCCACTCATCGTTGCTGCGGTGGCTGAAATGCGGGCGCACCGTCCGCTGGATGTGCCTGGCGCGCTTGCGGTCGAACTGGCGTCCCGTGGCTCGTGCGATGACTGGGCGTGTGCAATACGGGCAGTAGAACCGTACCGAGGATGGAATCTCGCCATGAAAGCGGCCGTTGGCGTCCTCGGCGGTGACCTGTACGGCCAAAGCCATGTTCACCACCTGAATCGCCCTGTCCATGTTCCACCTCGAACCGTGCCGTATATGCCGTCGGTCGCACTTTGCCGTTGCATGTTTGCGCGACCTTCCTATGATTGTAGTAGCAGCCGCGCATCGATTGGCACCGGTCGCGACGGCGTGCGGCTACACATAGGGGGCGTGCGCAATGATTCCACGGATTCCACATGATGAGGTGACGTTGCCGGACGGCGGCTCCATGCCGCGGCTGGGCATGGGCACATGGTACCTGGGTGAGGGACGGCGCCCGCCGGAAGACGAGATCGCGGCCCTCCGCACCGGGCTCGACGCCGGAGTGCGGCTTATCGACACCGCCGAGATGTATGCGGACGGTGGCGCCGAACGGCTGATCGGCCGGGCGATCGCCGGCTACGACCGCGCCTCGCTGTTCCTGGTCTCGAAGGTCTACCCGCACAATGCCGGCCGTGCGCGCCTCCGCCGCAGCCTGGAGGCGAGCCTGCGCAGGATGGGCGTCGACTATCTTGACATGTACCTGCTGCATTGGCGTGGTTCGATCCCGCTCGCCGAGACCGTCGAGTGCATGGAGGCCGCGGTGGATGCCGGACTGATTCGCCAGTGGGGCGTCTCGAACCTGGACATGACCGACATGCGCGAGCTGATGCGCGTGGCCAATGGCTCGCATTGCTGCGTGGATCAGGTGCTGTATCATCTGGGCTCCCGCGGCATCGAGGTCGATCTGCTGCCATGGCTGCGCAAGCGGCGCATCCTGGTGATGGCCTACTGTCCGCTCGCCCAGGCCGGACGGCTGCGCGACGGCCTGCTCGACAGCGCCGTCGTGCGCGAAGTCGCGGCCGCGCACGGGTTCACGCCGATGCAGGTCCTGCTCGCGTTCGTGCTGCACCGGCCGGACGTCGTCGCCATTCCGCGGTCCGGCAACCCGCGGCACGTGCTGGAGAACGTCGCCGTGCTGTCCGATCCGCTCACCGACGACGAATACGCCGCGCTCGACCGCGCCTTCCCCGCCCCCGACCATCCGGTTCCGCTCGACATGGAATGATTGGCGGACCGTACCCGGAGCGTCCCGTTCGGGTACGGTCCGTTGGGATTTCATGACCGACCGTACTGGAACACTCCGTTCGAGTACGGTCGGTTAGGAAAAACTGACCGACCGTACTCGGGACAGCTCATTCGGATACGGTTCGTCAGGACTTCACGACGGACCGTACTCGGAGCGTCCTGTTTGGGTACGGTTCGTCATGTTCTGTCGACCGACCGTACTGGAAGGGGACTTTGCGGGTACGTTCCGTCAGGGCAGGTGACTGGCCGTACTTCTGCCGGGACGGCCTTTTCGGGGACGCGTGATGCCGGATGATGGTCAGCTGTATCATCGATGAGGCTTCCGCGGCTGCTGTGTCGCGGATCGGGCAGCGGCGTAGGTTTTTGGTCTCCTCCGTGCGGCTTCCGCTGCCGCTCATCATGCCGGTCCTGCGTGCCGAGCGTCCGTTTCCGACCTGTAGCCGTCGGCTTTTGGTCGAAAACGGACGCCACAAGCCCGATTCGTGGTCGTTTGCAACAAGCAGCCCGCCTTTCTTGGTCGAAAACGGACGCTACGGGGCCGGTTTGCGTCCGTTTTCGACCAATACGGCAGCCGGGCCAGTCGAAAACGAACGCCGGGCGCCCTCCAACCCCGGGTTTCTCCCCATTCCGACCCCCATCGTCATCGCTGACGCAGTCCCTCGTTTATAGGTTTTTATATTCTTTTATATTCTTTTATAT
>NZ_WBVT01000043.1 GCF_009193355.1 Bifidobacterium leontopitheci | reverse complement strand
CACCCACCCCACGTAACCGGTCACAACACGCCGAAACCAAAAGTTAAGATAGTTTACAAAATATTGTCTAAGATAGCGCCTATGAACACAGCAACGTCCGGGAAAAAACCGACCATACGCGACGTCGCGCAGCTGGCCGGCGTGTCGTACGGCACGGTCTCGCGGTATCTCAACGGCAATGCGCACGTGTCCAAAGACGCCGCCGACCGCATCGCCGCCGCCATCGAAACGGCACAATACACCCCAAACAACGCCGCACGCTCACTCGCGCAACGCCGCACGCTCACCGTCGCACTGATCATCCAGGTCGAGTCGAACGAAACCATCGTGCAGGCCAGCATGTCGACCGCCATGGCCGGCGCGAACCAGGTCCTCGGCGACGCCGGCTACCAGATGGTCACCCTCATCGCCAACAGCGAAGACAGCACACGCCGCATCGCCCAGCTCGTCAACAGCGACTTCGCCGACGGCTACCTGTTGTTCTCGCTGAGCGAGGACAGCACGCTCGCCAACACGTTCACCTCCACCAAACGCCCGGTCGTGCGCTCCGAAATCAGCGACCGCGGCGACCTGCCCTACCCGGCGGTCGACTTCACCAACGAGGAAGGCCAGCGCGACATCACACGCTACCTCATCGAACAGGGCCGCACGCGGCTCGCCTACGTGTGCGGCCCTGGCTACTCGCCGTCGTCGGTCAACCGACTCAACGGTTTCAAAGCGGCCATGGGCGAACGGTTCGACGACCGGTACGTCTACTACGCGGACGACTGGGAGGTGGCCAGCGGCGAGATGGCGGTCGCCGAGTTCCTGCCGCTGCTGCGGCCGGCAGACGGCGAGCGCCGGCCCGGACTTGACGGCATCGTGTGCGCGAACGACAGCATCGCACTCGGCGTCATCAACCAGCTCAACCGGTCCGGACTGCGCGTGCCCGACGACATCGCCGTGACCGGTTTCGACGATTCGCCGATCGCGCTGCTGTCGAACCCGAAACTCACCACCGTGCGTCAGGACTCCCAGCTGCACGGCGAGACCATGGCGAAACTGCTGCTGCAGATGATCGCCGGAGAACCGGTCGAGCCGCATTACGTGCAGCTGCTGCCGACGTCGATCGTGACGCGGCAGTCGGCGTGAGCGAGCGCGCAGCAGACAGTTTGGCGATCGGATATTTGGCGGTCGGATAAAGGAAAAGCCCGGCGGTTTGGGCCGGGCTTCAACAGAGAAAGGAGAAGAAGGGGGTTCAGTTATATGGACGACGCCCGGATCGCGGTCAACAACCCTTCGCGTCGTTGACATCCATATAACCGTGCGATGCTTGGCGCAACGATGCGTTCGGCTGAAAATCTCGTAACAATCCCCGCAACATTCGCCGGGACTGGAGCCGAGGCCGGAGACGGAGACCGTCGAATCATCGGCGCGCGAAGATTCGCTCGATCTCCCCCGTCACTCTGCCCGCCCGAGCAGAGTGACGCAGTGGGCGCGCCCCGGCGGGATTATTGCGTCACTGTGCGCGGGTTGTGCGTCACCGTGCTCGTCTTGCGCGTCACGTTGTCCGGGGTTTGTCACTCTGCTCGCCCGAGCACGGTGACGCACCACCGCAACACCAGTGTTTCCAACGGGTCACAACAGCGCGTCACCGTGCACGCCCGAGCAGAGTGGCGGAAAGAGACACCGCGCAAACGCGCACGTCCGCACCGGGCATACACGCCGTCACCGCACCGCCATCTCACTGCTGACGGTAGACCTTGGTGTACGAACCCTCCGCGCGCGGGCGCACGACGATCGAATCGATGTCCACGCTGTCGGGTTGGGCGAGCGCCCACCGCACGCATTCCGCAACATCCTCGGCGCTCAGCGGGTCGGGCACGCCAGCATAGACGGCGGCCGCGCGCTCCGCATCGCCACCGAACCGTTTAAGCGAGAACTCGTCCGTGTGCACCATGCCGGGCGCGATGTCGACCACGCGCACCGGCTCGCCGATCTGTTCGAGCCGCAGCACTCGGGCCATCACCTTCTCGGCGAACTTCGACGCGCAGTAGCCGGCGCCGCCCTCGTACGGTTCGATGCCGGCCGTCGAGGAGATGACAAGCACCGTGCCGCCGCCGGGCGCCTTCTTGAGCGCGGGCAGCAGCTTCTGCGTGATGCGCAGCGTGCCGATCACGTTCAGTTCGTACATGTTGCGCCAGTCGTCGAGGTTCGCCGTGGCGACCGGATCCTTGCCGAACGCGGCACCAGCGCAGTTCACGAGCGCCTTGACCGGACCGCCGGCGAGTATGCGGTCGACCGCCGCCTGGGTGCTCGCCTCGTCGGTGATGTCGCACACGACGTAGCCGGCCTTGCCGCCCAGCTCGGCGACGAGCGCCTTGAGCCGCTCCTCGCGCCGCGCCAACGCGACCACCGTCCAGCCATCGTTGACGAGCGCGCGCACGGTCGCCGCGCCGATGCCGCTCGACGCACCCGTGACCACCGCACGCTTGGCGGCCGGCGCCGTTGCTTCCATAGCTGATTCCCCTGCCGACTGGACCATCATTGACCTCCTTGGTTGGCGAGGCGAGCCACGCGGCCGCCCCATGCACAATCCATGATAGGAGCGGCCGCATGGCATCCGAAGGGGCGGCCCGCACTGCGTCGCACTCCGCGGCTTGCGACGCAACGGGTCACGGCATAGCGTGCTCCGTCACAGCGGGTAGGTGCACGCTGTGACGGAAAACGACACGGGAAGTGGCGCAGAAAGCGGCGCAGAAAGCGGTACGGACACGAGATGGGCAAGTACGGACAGCGGCATGCATCCCGCTCTTCGGCGAGGTCGGAGGGCACGCAGCATCCGCGCACGCGGCATCCGTGCACGCGGCACGACTCGGCGCAGCATGTTCCGTCACAGCGGGTAGGTGCACGCTGTGACGGGAATCGGCACGGGAAACGACACAGAAAGCGGCGCAAACAGCGGCACGCCGGTCAGGCTGCCGCACGGCGGTCAGGCTGCCGCACGGCGCCCGGGACTGAACGCCGCCCCGGTTTCCGCGACGCACGGCATTCGGCGATGAACGCGGCGACCAGCATGATGATCTGCGCCACCAAATTGAACCAGATGAGCACGCCGATGACGCCCGCGAACGGGGCGAGCAGCGGATTACGCGACGCCCCGCGCAACAGCCGCGCGCCCAGCAGCTGCATGACGGCGAGCGCCAGCGCGCCCAACCCAGAACCGACGAGCATGAACCTGCCGGCGTTCACATGGGCGACCACGCGCAGCAACAGCAGGAACAGGCCGAAATTGAGCAGCAGTCCAGACGCGAAACCGGTGAGTTCCAGCACGAGAGCGCCGGGCAGCGAGTCGTCGGGAATGCCCAGCAGGTGCAGCAGCGCACGGGCGATGCCGCTGGAGATCGTGCCGGCAACGGTCGACAGGATGAACAGGACGGCCACGGCCGCGGCGGCGAGCGTATCGGCCAGTCGGGATGTGACAATGGCGGGCGGTGCGGGAGGCCGGCTCGTGCGGCGGCGAGCGGCGGGCTTGAGACCGCCGAGTGCGGAACCCGGCGTCGTCGAGCTGTCAGGTCGACCGCGGCCGTGACCGCTGACGGAGCCGCGTCGACGGTCGGGACGGAAGCGGCCACGGCCGTCACTGCGAACGCGGCCGTCGGCCTCACGAACGCCGGTCTCACGGACGTCTGTATCACGGTCGTCTGTCTCACGGCTGCCGGCCTCACGAACGCCGGTCTCACGGACGCCGGGCTCCGGCTCGTCGAACATGGCGGTGACCGCGTTGCGCAGCGAGTTCATCCAGCCGGTCACCGTCCACCAGAGCAGCAGGAGCGTCGCCAGGCCGGTCCAGGTGAACGTGATCGACATCGAGGAGAGCGCGGCATCGGTCAGCAGCGAGTCGACGCCAGGGACAACGGAGCGCAGGGCGTCGGCGAGCAGTCGGCGCAGGTCTGCGTTGCCGGTGAACACCAGGCCGAACACGCTGACGGCGATCCACACGCCGCCGAAGAACGCGAACAACAGCCCATAGGCGAGTCCGTTCGCCAGCAACGGGCCGCGATGAGTGGTGTAGCGGTCCAGTATGCGGCCGGGCAGTGAGCGCCGCCAGATCGCGGCCACGGTCGCGATTGCGGCGAGGACGGATGACGTCGTGCTGGCGCGGGCGCGGCTATGCGTGCAGACACCGAGCGCAGTGCCGCCACCGTGGGTGGCATCATCGCCGTGGTTGGTAGCATCACCACGGGTGGCGGCATCACCGTTGTTGGCGGCATCACCGGGACCGGCATCATCACTACGGTTAGCAACATCACGGTAGTTGGTGGCATCACCAAGGGTGGCGGCATCGCCGGCATCACTGAGGCTGTCAGCATCACCGTGACCGGTGACATCACTACGGTTGTCGGCATCGCCGTGACCGAAAGCTTCACCGCGGATAGCGATATCGCCGTGAAGCATATCGTCGCCGCGGCTCGCACCGGAAACGCTGCTCGCGGTGCCGTTGACGTCGTGCGGATCGCCGCATGAACCGCCTCGGGGGCTTTCGGAACGCCCCGCCGCCCGTGGACGCCGCTTGTCTGCGTTGCTCATGCTTCGACTATACGGCACCGAGACCGCGACCGCAGGGGATTATGCGACACGAGAAGACACAATGCACCATAATATGCCTGTTTGGGTGATTCGCAGAGGCCCGATCACCACCCTTCGCGGAGATGTGGGTGTTTTGTTTGCACGAATCAGCGGGCACTCCAATATCAACGAATACGCAAAACGGCTTGATTCCAACGTTTTCACCGATTCGGCATTTCGCGGCAATGCGGAATTTGCCAAAATAAAACACACACATCTCGCAATAAAGCGGTTGCGGAGCGGCCGCCGGCCCCAATTCGACCTGTATCGGGAAGGCGAAGCCATGAAACTCAGTGCGCGAACATCTTCATGGACATTCGACCTGTGCGGGGAGGGCGAAACCCCGCGCACGGGCGGCCGCGCGACGGCACCCGAGCAGCAACCGCCCAAGCGCGCAATCGGCCGCCAGGCGCACGCGAATCCGCCGACCCGCGCCACACTCTGTCACAGCGGGTACCTACCCGCTGTGACGTTCATCAGGTCAGCTCGCCCATCTCCAGCCTTGTCTCCAGCCTTGCCGTTTGTCACAGCGGGTAGGTACCCGCTGTGACGAATTGCGTGCGGCGTGTGTGGCAGGTAAGCATCCCGGTTGATAGCACGCGCCCGGCTTACAGCAAGCATCCCGATTTACAGCACGCACCCGACCAACAGTAGGCGCGACAGGCGCGGGCGCAGTTCACACGCGCATGACGTTTTGTAGCCGGAGGTCTTGTCGGCGATGTCGAGTCGCCGCCGCTCACACGCGCATGGCGTCCTTGGCGGCTTCAACCTGGCTCGGGCCGCCTTCGCCGGTGGCGATGAACCGGCCCGAGGCGAGCACGTAGTAGCGGTCGGCCCGCTCTACGGCGAACTGCACCTTCTGCTCGACCAGCACCACGCCGATGCCTTTGTCCTCGGCCATCGTGCGGATGGCTTTCTGGATGTCGGCGACGATGTTCGGCTGAATGCCTTCGGTCGGCTCATCGAGAATCATGAGCTTGGGCCGGGTGATGAGTGCGCGGGCGATCGCCAGCTGCTGGCGCTGTCCGCCGGAGAGGAGGCCTGCGCGGCGTCCGGCGAACTCTTTGAGGACGGGGAACATGTCGACCGCCTCGTCGTAGCGGGCCTTCGCCTCGGATCCGTACCGGTCGGCGACGACGTGCAGGTTCTCGTCGACGGTCATCGTGCCGAACGACTGCTGGCCCTGCGGCACGAACGCCATGCCACGGCGGATGCGCTGGTTGGGTGCGGTTTTGGTGATGTCCTCGCCGTCGAAGGTGATGGTGCCGGATGTGACGGGCAGCAGGCCGAGGATCGCCTTGAGCAGCGTGGTCTTGCCGGCGCCGTTGTTGCCGACGATACTCACCCACTGGCCCGCGTCGACATCGAAGCTGATGTCGTTGACGACGGTCACCTTGCCGTATCCGGTGTTGAGATTCTGTACTTCAAGCATGGTCATGTTGGTTTCCTTCTACTGGTATGGAGTGACGGGTTGTGTGAGTGGGGATGATGGTGGGGTCGGGGTGGGGCGGCTGTGGCCCTATCCGCTTTGCGGGTGACGCTCCCCCAGTCAGCTTCGCTGACAGCCCCCTCCACCGAGGGGGCCGAGGACAATGACTCGCGCAGCGGGCGCTCCCCTAGTCAGCTTCGCTCAGCCAGCGTCCTGCAATTAAGGACGGCCTACGGCCGGCTCAATACTGGCTCACTGTCGCTCACCCCTCGCCTACAAACAGCTCCGCTGTTTGCTCGCCCCTTCACCGAGGGAGCCGAGGGGATGAGTGCGGTCCGTCGAATCTTCCTGACGGACCGTACTCGAAGCAGGTCGTACGAGTACGGTCCGTTGAGACGAAGCGGACAGCGGGTGACGCTCCCCCAGTCACGGCCTTCGGCCGTGCCAGCCCCCTCCACCGAGGGGGCCGAGGAATAGCACCAACCCGCGAGGGGCGGAGAGGTAGCATCAGCCCGCCGCGGGCGCTCCATCATTCGCCTTCCGCGCACGGCAATCAATGATGTGTGCGGTTTCAAGGCGCACATGGCGCAGGCGTGCTTGAGCACGTCAAGCCATGAGCAACGCAGAAAACGCTCCATCATTCGCCTCCGCCCAGGTAGATGCGGACTACTTCGTCGTTGCTTTGTATCTCCTCCACGGAGCCTTGGGCGAGGATTTCGCCTTGGTTGAGGACTGTGACGGAGTCGGCGAACTGGCGCATGAATTCCATGTCGTGTTCGACGATGATGACGGTGCGGTTTTTGCTGCATCGTTTGAGCAGTTCGCCGGTGGCGATGCGTTCGGCGGGGGTCATGCCGGCGACTGGCTCGTCGAGGAGGAGCAGGTGGGCGTCCTGGACGAGGAGCATGCCGATTTCGAGCCATTGTTTTTTGCCGTGGGGGAGGATGCCGGCCGGCTTGTGGGCGTCTTCGGTGAGGTTGCAGACATCCATCATGTATTCCACGTTTTGGGATGCGCCGCCCATGGGTCGGAAGAGGGCGCGGCCTTTCTTGCGGAATCCTTCGGCGAGCTGGAGGTTTTCGAGGACGCTGAGTTCTTCGACGACGGACGCGGTTTGGAAGGTGCGGCCGACGCCGAGTTTAACGATATCGTTGGGCTTGCGCCCCAACAGCTGTTCGCCGCGGAATTTGGCGGATCCGGTGGCGGGGACGAGTCCGGTGATGGCGTCGATGATGGTGGTTTTGCCGGCGCCGTTGGGGCCGATGAGGAACCGCAGGTCGCCGTGTTCGACGGTGAGGTCGAGGTTTTTGACGGCGACGAACCCGTCGAATTCGACGTGGAGGCCTTGGATTTCGAGGTAGTCGTTCCATTGGCCGCCGCGGTCGTCGAGGACGGCGAGCTGGTCGTGCAGCCGGGTGCGTTCTTCGGCGATTTCGGCTTTCATCTGGGCGGCTTCGTCGCGCATGCGTTTGGCTTCGTCGCGCATCTGGACCATTTCGGCGCGCAGCTGTTCGAGTTCGGCGGCCGACGCTGGGGTGCCGCCGCCCGCGACACCGCCCGCACCCGCGCCTGCGACGGTCTGGTATTCCTCGGTTCCGGAAGTGGTCATCTTGTCGTTCATGCGTTCACCGCCTTTGCTGTCGTGGGGGATGTCGTCTTGGCTGCCGGCCCGGCGCCCGCGACGGCTTCCGCCGCACCCGCAGCCGCGCCCGCAGCAGCCGCGCCGCCCAGCCCGATCTTCTCCTTGACCCACGGCCACAGTCCTTTGAACTGGCCGAGTCCCATGGGCACGAAGGCGATGATGAGGATGAAGATCAGGCCTTCGATGTACGTCCATGCGGACGGGTACGCCTCGGACAGCTGCGTTTCAGCAAAACGCACGAGCAGCGTGCCGACGACCGGCCCGAGCAGGGTGGTGCGTCCGCCGATCACCACGCCGGCGAGCATGAGGATCGACGGGGTGACGCCGATGTCGGACGGCGAGATGATGCCGACGACGGGCACGAACATTGCGCCGCCGATGCCGGCGAACATGGCGGCCAGCGAGAAGGCGAACACCTTGATGGACGCGGGGTTGTAGCCGAGGAACTTCATGCGGTTCTCCTGGTCGCGCACGCCGATGATGAGGTCGCCCATGAACGAGCGGCGGATCCACCAGACGATGAGCACCATGGCGAGCGTGAGGAACGCGCAGATGTAGAAGATCATCTGCTTGTTCGCGTCGTCGGTGAGGTCGTAGCCGAAGAACCCTTTGAAATCGTTGAGGCCGTTGGTGCCGCCGGTGGTCTTGGACTGGCCGATGAGCAGCACGGAGAACGCGGCGACGAGCGCCTGCGAGAGGATCGCGAAGTACGCGCCGCGCACGCCGCGCCCGAACACCGCAAGTCCCAGCAGCGCGGCGATCGCGCCGGGCACGGCGGCCACTCCGATCACCGCGATGACCGGGTTGCGGAACAGCTCCCAGAATCCGGGCACCTCGGTGATCCCGTACTGGGCCATGAAGTCCGGCACCTGGCCGGGGCCGATGTCCGACAGCTTCATGTGGATGGCCATCACGTACGCGCCCAAGCCGAAGAACAGGCCCTGGCCGAGCGTCAGCATGCCGCCCTGACCCCACGCCAGGCCGATGCCGACCGCGACCATCGCATAGCACAGGTACTTCGACAGCAGGCCGAGGTTATAGACGCTCATCACCGAAGGCGCGAGCAGGATCAGCAGCACGGCGATGACCGTGCCGATCCACGCCTTGTACGTCGCGGCGAACTCGGCCGGCGACATCGTGGTCAATTTCTTCATCACCCTTCCCCCTTACGCAAGATTCCTCGAACGGATCGCCACGAGACCCTGCGGCCGGAACTGCAGGAACACGACGACGATCAGGAACACGGCCACCTGGCCGATCGACGCGGACGTCGGCAACTCGATCGCCGACTGGCACAGCCCCAGCACGAACGAGGCGATGACCGCGCCCTTGAGCTGTCCCACGCCGCCTGCGACGACCACGAGAAACGCCTGCACGATGAACGTCGTGCCGAAGTTGAAGCTGATCGAGTTGAGCAGGCTCAACGCGACGCCCGCGATGCCGGCGATGCCGGAGCCGAGGAAGAACGTCACATGGTCGACCGTGCGCGTCGAAATGCCGGACACCTCGGCGAGGTCGCGGTTCTCGGACGTCGCGCGGATCTGCCTGCCGAGCGGCGTGAGCTTGAGCACCGCGTACAGCGCGGCCACGCACACGATCGACAGGATGAAGATGAACAGGCGACCGGCCGAAAAACTGTAGCCGAACACGGTCACCGGATTGGTGAGCGCCTCCGGTGCGGCCGCATACACGGGCGTCGCGCCGAAGATGTCGCGAGCCAGCTGCTGCAGCACCAGCGAGACGCCGAACGTGACGAGCAGCGTGTCCAGCGGACGGCTGCGCATCCGCTCGAGCAGCGCCACGTCAAGCAGCAGGCCCAGCAGTCCGGAGACCACGAAGCCGACCACCAGCGCGACGGCGAGCGCCACGCCCTTGTTGCCGATGAGCGTGCTCATCACGTAGGCGGTGTACGCGCCGGCCATCATGAATTCGCCGTGCGCGTTGTTGATGACGCCCATCTGGCCGAACGTCAGCGACAGGCCGAGCGCGGCGAGCAGCAGGATCGAGCCGTTGGACAGACCTGCCACTATCTGCGGGAATAGCATGTTCATTGTGGGTTTCTCCCCTCTCTTTCGGTCGTCTCTCGCCTAGTTGCCGGACGTGCCGGAACCGGACTCGCCGGACGAGTCGCTCTGCAGGCTCGCCGCCCAGTCGTACCCCTTGAGGTACGGGTCGGGCTTGATCGGGCCGTCGGACTTCCACACGGTGTGGATGAGCTTGTCGTCGCCGATCTCGCCGATGTACGAGGTCTTGTAGATGTGATGGTTCTCGCCGTCCACCTTGACCTTGCCTTCCGGCGCGTCGAACGTGACGCCGTCGGCGGCGGCCTTCACCTTGTCGACGTCGAACGACTTGGCTTTCTCGACCATGCCCTTCCACAGGTAGACGGACGTGTACGCGGACTCCATCGGGTCCGAGGTCGGCCGGTTCGCGCCGTACTTCGCCTTGAAGTTCCTCACGAACGTCCGGTTCTGCTTGTTGCCGAGCGTCTGGTAGTAGTTCCAGGCGGTCAGCTGGCCGCGCACGTTGTCGACGCCGATCGCGGAGACCTCCTCCTCGGCGATCGACATGGAGATGACCGGCGTGGTGGCCGCCTTGAGGCCGCTGGCCTTGTACTCCTTGAAGAACGCGACGTTCGAATCGCCGTTGAGCGTGTTCACCACGGCGTCCGCCCCGGAGAACTTCAGCTTGTTGACGATCGTCGTGAAATCGGTGGAGCCCATCGGCGTGTACTCCTCGCCGACCACCTCCATGCCGTTGCCCGCCGCATACGCCTTGACCACACGGTTCGCAGTCTGTGGGAACACATAATCGGAGCCGACCAGGAACAGCTTCTTATAGCCCTTCTCCTTGAGATAGTCGAGCGCGGGCACGATCTGCTGGTTCGGCGCGGCGCCCGAATAGAAGATGTTCGGACTCGCCTCCATGCCCTCATACTGCAGCGGGTAGAACAGCAGCGCGTTGTCCGCCTCGAACACCGGCAGCATGGCCTTGCGCGAGCTGGACGTCCAGCCGCCGAACACCGCGGCCACGCACTCCTTCTCGATCAGCGTCTTCGCCTTCTCGGCGAACACGGCCGGCTCCGACTTGCCGTCCTGCTGGACGACCTTCAGCTGCTTGCCGAGCACGCCGCCCTTCGCGTTGATCTCGTCGACCGCCATGTGCAGCGAGTCGCTCACCGTCTGCTCCGAGATCGCCATCGTGCCGGACAGCGAGTTCACGAAACCGATCTTGATGCTGCTGCCCGACGTGTCCACGCACGACTTGGCGGTGCCGGCGGCGCTCGCCGAGCCGGCTTCCAGCGCCTCCTTCTCGGCGACCGTCCGCCCCCAGCCGCAGCCGCCGGTCGCCAGCACCGCAGCGGCCACGCACATCGTGGCGGCCGCACGGGCGCGAACCCGTCGCATCACCGGAAATCTGGTCATCCGTCCGTCCTCCCTCTCTTGGAACTGCGTCGATATCCCCGTGCCGCCGCTTGCGTATGTGCCTATGTGAGCGTGCGCGGCTCCGGAAAACGAGACACAGCATGACAGCGGACCGTGCGTCTTTCGTTGCCTGATTGTTTCCGTAGTGTCTCGATGATGACGAAACTGTTACGCGAGGTGCGGCAGACGGTCTGCGGCAGACGGAGGCGTGCGCGGCGACGCGGACGTGCGGCGGCACGGTAGGCCGGCAGTGTGCGCATCGTTGGAATCGCAACGGTTTCGCGGGGTGCGGTCAGCGGACGGCCGGGTGGCCGGCGTGCGTTTTTCGATACGGTCCGCGGACCGGATTCCGCACCGTGAGACGATATCGATCATGTGACCGCCGGCACACGCGCGACGACTCGCGACGTCGCCAACATGTGAGATAGACGGTACGCTGGTAGGTATGGAACTCCACGTTTTGAATCATCCGCTCGTCGAGCACAAACTGACCGTGCTGCGAGACAAGAACACCCCGTCCTCCACCTTCCGCGAGCTCGTCTCCGAACTCGTCATGCTCGAAGCATACGAAGCTACGCGCGACCTGTCCGTCGTCGCCGCGCCCATCGAAACGCCCGTCGCCCCCATGACCGGCAAGAAGCTCGCAGAACCGCGACCCATCATCGTGCCCGTCCTGCGCGCCGGACTCGGCATGCTCGACGGCATGACCCGGCTCCTGCCCACCGCCGAAGTCGGATTCCTCGGCATGAAGCGCGACGAAGAACACCCCACCCAGCAGGTCACCTACGCCAACCGCCTGCCCGACGACCTCACCGGCCGCCAGTGCTTCCTCATCGACCCCATGCTCGCCACCGGCGGCACCCTCGTCGCCGCCACGCACTACCTGGCCGAGCGCGGCGCCAAGGACGTCACCGCCATCAACATCATCGCCGCGCCGGAAGGCATCAAATACGTCGAAGAGCACATCGACCCCTCCATCGACTTCAAGGTCGTCGTCTGCGCGGTCGACGAGAAGCTGAACGAGAAATGCTATATTGTGCCGGGTTTGGGCGACGCCGGCGACCGTCTCTACGGCGTCATTGATTGACGTGCGCGTCGGCGGCGTTGGCTAGCGGAGCGTATACCGCCTTTCCTCAGCACTCGACGTGCGTAAGCACGCCTTCGGCTTCGGACGGCGGTCTCCGCACACGCTAGCCAACGCCGCCCGAGATTGTGGGGCGCATGAGCAGGTTTATAGGCTTGGCGGCTCTTAGCCCCCTCGGCCCCCTCGGTGGAGGGCCGAGCCGTCAAGCAAACGCCGGAGCTGTTTGTAGGCGAGGGGCGAGCGACAGCGAGCCAGCATTGGGTCGGCCGTAGGCCGTCCTTGATTGCAGGACGCTGTCGGCGAAGCCGACTGGGGGAGCGCCACCCGCTTCGCCGGCACATCCCCCTCAATCGCCTACAGCACTCGACTACCCCTCAATCAACTTCGCCGCCAAATCCCCTCACAGGGGGAGCCAAAGCGATGATTCTGCCGCCCAGTCAGCCCCTCATGCGAGATGTGTGTGTTTTGATTCGCGGATTCGTCGACGTCAGCGGTCGGCCCATATGCTGAAAATGGCTCTATCAAGCCGTTTTCAGCATATTGCCGTTTTGCGGTGCCATCGGTTTTTCAAAAACAAAACACACACATCTCGACCGTCACATTCGGCAAACGCACACAATACGACAAAACAGCGCTAAACATATAGTTTCACTGTGTAATACCGGCACGCGAGACGGCAAACCGGCACAATCCGGCCATCATCAGCAAGGAGCCACATGCAGATCGACATCATCGCACCCGGCCGCGTGAAGGAACGCTACCTGCGCGACGCCATCGACGAATACTCGAAACGCCTGTCGCGCTACTGCCGGCTGAACATCATCGAGGTCGCCGACGAGAAGACGCCCGAACACGCCTCCGAGGGCGTCGAACGGCAGATCAAGGCGAAGGAGGGCGAGCGTATCGCCAAGCACCTGCGCGACAACGCCTATGTAATCGCGCTCGCCATCGACGGCCGGCAGCTGACCAGCGAGGAACTGGCCGCGAAGATCGACGACCTCGGCCTGCGCGGCACCAGTCACATCCAACTGGTCATCGGCGGGTCGATCGGCCTGGATGACGCGATCCTGCGCCGCGCCGACTTCCGTCTGAGCTTCTCGAAGATGACGTTCCCGCACCAGCTCATGCGCGTGATCCTGCTCGAGCAGATCTACCGCGCCTACAAGATCAACGCCGGCGAGCCCTACCACAAGTAGGCGCCGCGGCGAGACGCCATGGGCGGGGCTCCACGCAAACGCCACGGGGTGCCGACGGAGAAGCCCCGCACCGCTACGCGAATCAACAGCAAGGTCGCCCCGCCGTCACTCCCCCATCCGGCTTCGCCACCAGCATCTTCACGTCACTCTGCTCGGGCGAACACAGTGACGCAAGTGCGAAAACCCAGTATTTGCAACGGGTTTCGCCCCCGCGTCACCGTGCTCGGGCAAGCAGAGTGACAAACCCCGGACAACGTGACACACAAGACGAGCAACGTGACGCGCAACCCGAACGCAGTGACGCGCAACCCGAACGCAGTGACGCACAACCCGCGCAGCGTGACGCACAACCCGCGCAGAGTGACACGGGGGCGCCATAACCCCTGACGGCCGCCTCCCACCCACCGGCCACGCACTCACCTTTTTACGCACTCACCCTTTACACACCCACCCCTTTGCATACCCCCTTCACATACCCACCGAAAGGGAGGTCGAATCGATATGCGAGGGGCACCCCCGAGTCACCGCCTTCGGGCGGCCCGCGTCCTGCAATTACGGACGACTTCCGGGCGTTCCCGACTAGAAGACTACCGATTCTAGTCGGAAACGCCCGCTAATCGCCCGAGTTGCGGTCCTTTGCGGCCAGAAGCCCGCCGATCCTAGTCGAAAACGGACGCAAAACAGCCCATCAGCGTCCGTTTCCCACCAGAAGAGCCGTCGAACCGGTAGAAAACAGCCGCAACCCACCACCGGCCACCACCAACGGACACCCGCGACTCACCCACGGCTCACCAGCAGCCCACAACCCACCAGCAACTCCGCCCCGCCGCCAGCCGGCTCACTCCACGGATTTGAGCGAGCTGACCGGATCGATACGGTCGAGCACCGGATTGGTGAGCAGTTGCACGATCAGCGAGAACCCGACCGTCGCCACCGCGGCGATCA
Organism: Bifidobacterium leontopitheci; assembly: GCF_009193355.1. Lineage (GTDB taxonomy): Bacteria > Actinomycetota > Actinomycetes > Actinomycetales > Bifidobacteriaceae > Bifidobacterium > Bifidobacterium leontopitheci. The sequence continues at coordinate 4,253 of NZ_WBVT01000043.1, read as the reverse complement.
GATAACTGCTCCAGCGCACATCCACTTCGAAATACAGCGACGGCATGTTGAGCGCGGCGGTGAGCAGCCCGCCGACCCACCGGCCGAGCGGCAGGCCGACGACCACGCCCATGAGCGTGAGCAGCAGCATCTCACGGTTCACATACCGGTGCACTTCACGGTCGTAGAAGCCGAGCACCTTGAGCGTGGCCATCTCACGCACGCGCTCGGAGACGTTCGTGTTCGCCAGCGTGAACAGCACGACGAGCGCGAGCGCCCCGGCGAGCGCGACGATCAGCGCCACGACCGCGCCCATCAGGTCGAACGCGAAACTGGCGGCCAGGTCGGCGCAGCTCACGGCCTTCACGATGACCGGATCGTCGGCGAGGTCATCCGCGTAGGCGATCTGCTTGGCGTCGCTGCTGCGGCCGAGCTTCGCGTACACGGCGTTCCAGACGGGCGCGGCGTCGCCGTCCCCGCCGAACAGCCGCCCGTACAGCGTTTCGCTGACGTACACGTCGGAGCCGATCAGGCTGCGCGTGACGGCGGCGACCTTCACGCGCGTCCGTTCCAGCCCGTCGCCGCGCAGGGCGACGACATCGCCGGCCTGGATGCCGAGCGAGTTCGCGGCGGACTGGCTGACGATGACGCCGCCGTCGCCGAGCGTCACCGCCGTGCCGCCGCCGCAGCCGAACAGGCCGCCGCTGTACCGGCAGACCGGCCCCGTGTCGGCGGTCCGCAGGTCGATCATGCGACCCAGCTGCGCCGATTTGCCGCGCGGCACGACGACCAGCTGGATGGTCTCGCTGCCGCCAGCCGCAACGCTGCCGGTCGAGCCGCTGTCCGAGCCGCCAGTCGGCCCGATTTCGCCGTTTTCGACGCGCACGTTGAGCGACGACGTGACCAGGCCGTCGTCGTCGAGCCGCGCGCGCATGGCGGCCGCGTCGGCGTCGGCGGAGACGGTCATCAGGTCATACCGGTAGATGCCGTCGTACTGTTTGACGCCGAGCGTGGCGACCGTGTCGTTGATGGCGAAGCCGCAGACGATCAGCGCAGTGCAGCCGGCCACGCCGCCGACCGTCATGATGAGCCGCGACTTGAAGCGGAAGATGTTGCGCGCGGTGACCTTGCCGAGGAAGCTCAGCCGACGCCACAGCGGTCCGACGCGTTCCAGCAGGATGCGCGCGCCGGCTTTCGGCGCTTTCGGGCGCATGAGCGCGGCGGGCGTCTGGCGGATTTCGCCGCGGCAGGCCACTGCGGTCGCCACGGCCACGCCGACCACGAACAGCGCGATGCCGGCCGACCCGTACAGCCAGTCGTATTCCAGTTGCACGCCCGGCAGCGTGTACAGGCCTTCGATCACGACGAGCAGGAACGCGGGGATGCCGAGGAATCCGGCCAGCAGGCCGAGTCCGCCGCCGATCAGGCAGGCGAGCAGCGCGAACAGCAGGTATCGGGCGGCGAGCGCGAGACCGCCGTAGCCGAGCGCGAGGTACGTGCCGATCAGGCCGCGGTCCTCTTCGACCATGCGGGTCATGGCGGTCAGGCTCATCAGCACCGCGACGAGCAGGAACACGACCGGGAACGCGCGGCCGATCGACTGGATGGAGCTCATGTCGGATTTGAACGCGCTGAACCCGCCGATGGAGGCGCGCGTCTGCACGTACCAGCGCACTTCGGGCAGGTCGGCGAGGGCTTGCGATTGCTGTTCGGCGAGCTGCCGGGTGGTTTTGGCGCGTTGGGCGTCGAGGTCGGACTGCGCCTGGTCGAGCTGCCGCTGGGCTTGGGTGAGCTGCGGGCTTTGGGCGATGATGGCGGCGCGCAGCTGGGCGGTTGTGGTTGTTGCGGCGGTTGCGGCGGACGGCGCGGCGGCTTGGGTGGCGGCCGCCTGCCGGGACGACTGCGGCTGCGTGGATGACTGCGGTTGCGCGGACGTCTGGCCCTGCATCGCGGAGGCGAGCGCGTCGACCTGCGCGTTCAGCTGGTCGCGCTGCCGGTCGATCTGGGTCTGCGCCTGCGCGAACTTGCGGTCGGCTTCAGATCTCGCGTCTGCGATGCGGCTCGTCACGGCGTCCTCGAGCTGCGTGCGACGGGCCTTCTGCCGGTCGGATTGCACGCGCTGTTCGATGCGTGCGGTGACGGCGGACACGGCGTCGTCGTAGACGTCGGAGAACGTGTCGAGATCTGCGGCGCCGCGCACGCGCAGGTTGATGGCGGTGTAGACGGGGGCCGCGTCGTCGGTGTCGGATGTTGAGGCATCGGACGTGTCGCCGGACGCGGCGGCAGTGTCGGACTGTGCAGGGTCGCCGGACGCGACGCTGGATGCCGTATCGGACTGGGAGACGGTCGTCTCGGCAGCGGAATCGGCATCCAGCGTCGCGGCCGCGTCGGTCTCGGTCACGAAGAACGTGTAGTCCTCGGTGGACGACGACCGGAACGAGGTCATCGCCGAGTATCCGTCCGGATTGCTCAGGTCGCGCGGGTCAATCACCACGCCCACGATAGTGAGCCGGTTTGCGTCGGTTTCTGTTGCAGCGTCGTTCACGTCGTCGGCCATGCTGTCGGCGATGTCAACCATGTCGCCGAGCTTCAGTCCGGCATCCTTGAGGAACTTGGCGGTGACCGCGGCCTCGCCGGCGGCTTGCGGCAGGCGGCCGCGCTGCAGGTACGGCCGGTCGAGACGGTCGCCGATCTGCTGCAACGTCACGGTTTTGCTCGACCCGCCGACCGTGAGCGTGGCGGACCGCGAGCGCACCGCCTCGACCGTCTCCACGCCGGAGACGCGGCGCAGTGCGGCCACGTCGTCGTCGGTGAGGCCGGCGGTCGAGACGATCTGGATGTCGTGCAGGCCCTGAGCGTCGTAGAACCGGCCGGCCGCGAGGAACGCGTCGCGGCAACCAGCGTAGATGCCGGTGAGCACGGCGACGCCGAGCATCGAGATGACCGCGATCGAAGCGAACCGCTTCCACGAGCGCAGCCAGCAGCGCAACGTGTCGCGGACGAACGCGGACGGCAGCGCCGCGCGGGAGGTACGCCCGGCCGATGGGCCGGACGACGGCCCGGACGATGGAACGGACGATGGAACGGCAGCCGCACCGCCAGCCGAGCCGGCCGCAGCCAAGTCGGTCGCAACTGAGCCGGCCGTAGCCAAGTCGCCTGCTGAGACGCCGGCAAAGCCGGCTGCAGTCGAGGCGCCGCCTGTCGCACCTTCGACAGCCAAAACGACTGCCGACCTACCGGCTGAAACGTCACCGGCCGCAGCGCGTTCCACCCCGCCGACGGCGCGGCGCTCGGCGACGCCCAATCCGTTCGCATCGTCATGACCCGCCGTATTGCCGGCACCGCTCGCGCGGAAATCCGAAGGCCGGCTCGCGATTTCGCCGGCATCGCGCCGCGCAGCATGTTCCACGGATTGTTCCACGGATTGTTCCACAGGATGTTTCACAGGGTCCACGTCGCGTGTCATCGCTCTCACCTCCTCACCATTCGATGTCGGCGATCGGCGACGGCGCGGCATTGACCTCCTCGGCCGTGACCTTGCCCGACCGGAAGCGGACCACCTTGTGCGCCATCGGGGCGAGCGCCGAGTTGTGCGTGATGATCAGCACCGTCATGCCCTCCTCATGGCAGATGTCCTGCAGCAGCTGCAGCACCTCCTTGCCGGTCTCATAATCCAGTGCGCCGGTCGGCTCGTCACACAGCAGCAGCTTCGGTTTCTTCGCGATGGCTCTGGCGATCGACACACGCTGCTGCTCGCCGCCGCTCAGCTGCGCCGGAAAATTGCCGAGACGGTCACCGAGCCCCACTTTGGCGAGGGTTTGTGCCGGGTCGAAATGGTCGGTGCAGATCTGGCTCGCCAGCTCCACGTTCTCGAGCGCGGTGAGGTTTGGCACCAGATTGTAGAACTGGAACACGAAGCCGATGTCGTTGCGCCGGTAGGCGATCAGCTCGCGTTTGCGCAGATGCGTGACGTCGCGGCCGCCGACCACCACGCGGCCGGACGTGGCCGTGTCCATGCCGCCGAGAATGTTCAACGCCGTCGTCTTGCCCGCGCCCGACTGGCCGAGAATCACCGTCAGCTCGCCTTGCGCGGCCGTGAAACTCGCGCCGTCCAGCGCGCGGATCGGCGTGCCGCCGCCCGTCGGATACTCCTTGACCACCTGATCAAATTCGATATACGCCATTGCACACCTCTTCACACGATTCCTCCCCTTCTCTTATACCCCTTTTACCCCCCCTCACACCTCACTACTGTAGATCGTGGTGGGCCCGAG
>NZ_WBVT01000042.1 GCF_009193355.1 Bifidobacterium leontopitheci | reverse complement strand
TGGCTTGTGTCCTCGCTTCCAATCGCGGTTTTCTATGTTTGGCGACTGAAAATCGTACACAGGACACGGGCCATGTTCTCAACCCAAGCCAGAACCAAAGTGCGCAAAACTTCGGGCGTTATCCGGCCAATACCAGCAAGCTGCCATCCTCAGTCGAAGCAGAAACGCTGGCTCGCGCATATGCAGCATTTCTGTCAGAACCTCATCGATGACGCCAAAAACGGCAGCAATCCGATAATCTGAATGAGAGGACGGCCGGACGGTGGCTCTCAACGCCCGGCCATCTCTCATTCCACTATCTCTGAAACCGTCTTAATCACATGGGAGTCGTATAAGGATTTGACAGCACCGCCATGCATACGCCTGTATAAACCCCCGTCATTGTGTAGCCAATCATCAGGAAGGCACCAAAAATGGTCTTCAACCAACAACCCTGACCTGATTCATCGCGCAACAACTTTACAACCAGAAAACACATCCAACAGGCAAATCCAACCAAGATAGTATAACCATAAATGGCATACGCAATACGATTGGCTACATCATCATCCTCGCATGAAATCAAGTGAAAAAACCAAATATGACATCATCCACTCGTCGACCAAGCACACGGCCATCCTGAAACACATCGATGTAGCATTGGAAAAAAGGAACTGAAAGAATTAGTGCTCCGGACCACCATAAAATGCGTTTGATGTTCATTAGATTCCGCATCCTTTGCCGTAATTCATCAATATACGAATACCGACAAGCACGGCATATCCACACGCAGGAATGCCTAGGATACCATTGAAATAAATCAGTGGATTTCCCTCGAATACGCTCCAAGCCAATGATACGTAATCTCCATACAGAGGAAGATCTCCCAAACTCCGATATAGTTCAAGCAGAAACAAACCTAGTAACGTGAACGCATAGGACAGGACGGCCATAACACCTAGCCATGCCCAGGAATCCCAATACACTATCTTAAAAGATATTAAGAAGGCCAGTATAGGCACAATAACAAATCCGGGGAAAAAGAATATAATAGTCGCAAGTCCAAGACGTAGGTGAATAATAAAAAACCAATTATACAAGATGTCTGAACACGCCAGAATCAAGGCGCGGATGAATGCCCCCCCCCCCAAAAAAAACCTGAGAACAATCCTCGACCACGTGAAATAATAGATGTAACGCATGGTAACTGCATCTATCAAACCACCTCATGTACACCAGCAGCGCCGTGCTTCCTCTCGTCAAAGCCCAAAAGCTACGTATCAATCGCAATCATACCGGCACATAAAGAGACTGCCGGTACGGATACTGATGGAAAGCGAGGATGACCACTATATTGAGGAATACGCCGTATCCTTTCCTCTGTTCCCCAGCCTTTACACGGCCAACAATCGACGCGCCAAAGGTGCCAGCATCGAAATCAGCATTATCAGCGCCGTAGGAGGTATCATGCCCCGATACTCGCCTGGCTCGGCCTGATGAAGCCGGCGCAATACGGACCGACGCATCACACGGAGCATTCCCGTACCGCGCAATCCGGCGGCCAACAAATCGAAACGTCGCTCGACGTGCACATCAATGCGGGAAGGAGATTCTTCACAGGCCGCGGCCGTCATACGCGCTGGGCAACGTCACCGTATTAACGCTTCTCGCACCCCACGGCCCATGGTTCGGCGGAGCGGGCGTGCGGCAGCATCATCGCGATGACCAGCAGCAGGCAGACGACCATGACCATGAGGATCACGTCCTCGCGGCCGTGCGACTGCAACAACGCGCCGGTCAGCGCTCCTAGGGCGAGCGCCAGCATGACGACCGCGCGGCGGCCGAGCTTCGAACGGTCCCGACCGTGGGCGGAGGCGTCGGCGAGCACGCCGGTCAGGGTCATCGTGAGCACGGTGGTCGGCAGGTCCGGCACGGCGAGTTTGCGGGCCGTGGAGTTCTGGATGCCCATCGCCGGCGCAAGCAGCAGAATCAGCACGATGACATGCAGGTCGATGTGCCGCGCGGTCGGGAAGTTGAGACTCGGCTGGACGGCTCGTGCGGCAGCGGCCGCGCCGGCTCCACCCATCGCCGGTTCGGGCGCGAACCGATTGAGCAGGTACAGTCCAATGAGCGCGGCGATGACGAACGCCGCCTGCACGCAAGTGGAGACGAGCAGGTGCCGTGCGCGATGCGCGCCGAAACGGCGGATGATGCGCCCGCCGATGAATGCCCCGCAGGCGAAGGCGACCAGGGTGAGCGCGGACGTCCACCAGACGAAGCCTTGCGCGTGCGCGACCGCGAATCCCAAGAAGACGATGTTGCCGGTCACGTTGGCCACGAACACGTGGCCGAACGACAGGTAGCTCAGCGCGTCCACGAGCCCGGCAACGAACGTGAGCGTCACGAGCGCCGGCGACAGCAGGCCGTAGCGGTCGCCTTTGCGTGGTATCAGCGTGCGTCCGGCTTCGACGAGATGCGAGGTCATGGGCGGCGGTTTCCTTCCGACGTGAACGGCCGCACGCCGGCATGTCGCGCCGACGCGGCGGCGCAAAACAGACCGGTTCATTATGCGGCGGCCGCCGGACGTGAACAGTCGCTCTTCACAAATCAAACCATTGCGATATCCTTGACACTAATCCCTGTGGCCAAAGGAGACCGCAATGTTCAGAGCATCCTCACACTCTACAAAACCCGCCTTCACGTGGAACCGGGCGCACTGGATCGGCATGGTCGCATTGTTTGTGCTGTTGCTGATGCTGGTCATGGGCTCAAACATGTTCGTGCCGGAGGAGGGTTACAACGATGCGCTGAAGATGACCCCGCCAGACCGGTTCGTCTGGCTGACCAGCATGACGGTCCACTGGCCGATCGCTTTGGCGGCCGCGAACCTGATACTCGGACTGATACGTACCGGTAGCCCGTCGTTCCCTTTGGCGAGCGCCCTGCTCGGCCCGTTGGGCTTCGGCTGGGCGAATATGCGGCTGACTCCCACGCGCGTCTACCGGGATTGGGATGACTGGCTGGCGTTGATGCGCTCGGACGGGCTCCGGCCGGTCGGGCAGACGATGTATGGCATGGCGGTGCTGACGATGACATATCTGTCGGTGGCGTTCATCTGCTATGCGATCGGCCGGTATGGGCTGCGAGTGCTGTTCGTCGACCCCGATCCGCGCTCGATGAGCGGGCGGCTGCTGGCATGGGTTCGCGCCGACACCGTACGGTTCGGCTGTTGGCTTACGTTGGCGGTCACCTATGGCCTGCTGTTGGCGATGATCATCATTCCCGGACAGGGCATGGCGGGTGTGCTGATGATCAATTTCGTGGTGCCGCCGGTGCTGCTGGTCACGTGCGGCGCGTATGCGTCACGTACGGCGGCGCTGACCCACCCGTGGCGGACGCTGCTGTTCCCCTGCATCAGCGTGCTGGCCTCCGTGCCGCTGCTTGGCGCACTGATCATGCCCTATCAGGGGGTGTGCGAGCCCGGTCGGAACTGCATGCAGGTGACGGACGGCTGGTATGTCAGCTGGGACGCACTGGATGACATACGGTTTTTCGTCATGCTGTTCGCCGTTGCGGCGGTGCTCGGCTTCGGCGCTGTATGGCTGATTCACCGGTTTGCCCGCGCATTCAGGCGATCAGGTCACATGGCGCTTTCCTCCTCGGAGGGCACCCCGGCCGGAAACGCCACCGCGCATTGTGCGAGGGCAAGCACGACGACCAGTACGAACGGTGCGGACCATGTGCCGGACGCCTCGGACAGTGCGCCGAACGCGAACGGTCCGACGGATGCGATCAGATAGCCGATGGACTGGGCCATGCCGGAAAGGGCGACCGTCTCTTCCGCAGTGCGGCCGCGCAGGGAGATCAGCGTGAGCGCCACGACCAGAGACGCACCCTGGCCGACACCGCCGACGACGCTCCACACGGCAGACCATGATGGCAGCAGCATCCAGCCGAATCCGGCGATGACCATCGGCACGCTGGCGGTGAGCGCCGCACAGACCTGGTTGCCGCGCACGCGCATCAGTGCCGGAATCAGCAGTCCGGACAGGATGCCAAGCGATTGGAAGACGAACAGCTGCACGCCGGCCTGCATATCCGTGAACCCGGCCGAGACCGCAACGGATGGCAGCCAGTTCGACATCGTGTAGAAGGCGGCCGACTGCAATCCCATGAACAGCGTGACCCACCAGGTCATCGGACGCCGCCACAACGGACGAGTTGCCGGACGGGCGGTTGGGCGGGCGCCCGGCGTGGCACCAGATGTTGTGACATCGGATGCGGCACCGGTTGTGGAACCGGTTGCGGAACCGGATTCGACGGACTGCGCCGAGGTTCCATCGCGTGGACCGCGTCGCGTCAGGCGGATCGACCATGCCCCTGCGACGACGAGCGCAGGCAACGCCCATACGGCAAGCGAGCGCCGCCAGTCGCCGAACATGTCGGCGAACGTTGCGGAAGTAAGCCCGGCAATCGCCGACCCTGAGGTGATGCATGCCGAATACACGCCGGTCGCAAGCGGCACGTGCCCGGCGTAATCACGCTTGGCGATTGCCGGCACCAGCACATTGCCGGCCGCGATGCCTGCGCCAACGGCCACGGTTCCCAGCCAGATGCCGGCAGGACCGCCGAACGAGCGGACGATATCACCGGCGGCAAGCACCAGCAAAGCGGCCAGAATCGTGCGATCCTCGCCGATGCGAGCCGTGATGAACCTCACCAGCGGACTGAACGCCGCGAACATCCACAGCGGCATGGCACCCAGTAGTCCGAGCACCGTTTCACCCCAGTGCAGTTCGTCGCCGATACGCGTCAGCACCGGTCCGACCGCCACAATCGCGGGCCGCAGGTTCAAGGCCACCAGAAAGATCAACGCCGCCAACAGCGGCGTAGTCCGCCGGGATGCCGACGACCGTAACGACCGCAGCGACCTGTCTGTCCCATCGTCGCCGGTGTCACGCCGGAACCGCGTCCTCGGATCTTCCCTCATCTCACGCATTCCCCCATTGTCGCACCGGTGCGCGCAACGGCACACCGTGAGCCCACAGTGCGTCCGTCGTGAGCCCACTGTGAGCTTGCCGCAAGCCCACAGTGCGTCCGCCATGAACCCGGCGTGCGTCCGTTGTGCATCGCCGCGCATCCGCCGCGCCATCATCATCCGCAGATACGCCGCAACGCGACCGCCGCACCATAGTCAAACAGCCATTCACACCTCCACAGCCTGCGGCTCGGGCGGTCGGCGCACGGAGAAACGGAACATGAGCGCGGCAAGGACTGCGCCGCACACCGCCATGCCGGCGATGACCCACATGCTCCATGAGAACCCTTGCACATAGGAGGCCGCAGCCCCGGCACCTGCGCGCGCGGCCGACGTCGAGAATTCGGCGATCAGGGTGCTGGCCACTGCCGTGCCGATCGCGCCGGCAAGCTGCTGGACGGTGTTCATCACCGCCGAACCATCCGCGTTGAACCGGGCGGGCAACTGGTTCAACGCGTGCGTCTGGTCAGGCACGAGCACGAAACCGGCGCTGGCCATGAACAGCGCATACGACACGGCGACGACCGGCACGCTGCCGGACGCGGCGACAAGAACGACATCCATGACGATGATGCCGAGGAAACCGCACAGAATGAACTTCGGCGGGAAGTGGCCTTTGAGCGCGCCGCCGATCATCGGCGCTGCGATGGCGCCCGCCACCGCGCCCGGCAGCAGGATCAGCGCCGCGACGAGCGAGCCGAAGCCGAAGCCGCGTTGCAGCAGGATCGGCAGCATGAAGTTCAATCCCAGCACACCGCCGGACGCCATCAGCAGAATGAGCATGCCCAAAGTGAACCCGGGATAGGTGAACACGCGCATCTCGATCAGCGGGCGGGCCATGCGCAGCTGGACGACGGCGAACACGGCGAGCACCGCGACGGCCGCAGCCAACACCGTCCAGAACCGCCAGTCGCCGTTCCATTCGGCGAAGAAGCTCACCGCCACGATGAGACCCGACAGGCCAACCGCGACCAGCAGCAGGGACGGCACGCTGATCGTGGCCTTCCGTGCGGCGTCATGCGGTCTGATGTCGGGAATCGTGGCGACGCCCATCGCGAACGCGACGGCAAGGAACGGCAGCATCGTGTAGAAGATCCAATGCCAGTTCAGGTATTCCATCACCATGCCGCCGAACACCGGACCGATGGCGGGCGCGGCGCAGGTGACGAGGCTGACGATGCCGAGCATCGCGCCACGCTGCTCGAGCGGCGCCTTCTCCAGGATGATGGTGGTGATCAGCGGCAACGAAATGCCGGTGCCGAGCGCCATGACCAGACGCGCGGCCAGCAGCATCGGGAAGCTGACGGCGAGCGCGCCGATCAGCGTGCCGAGCGTGAAGATCGCGACCGCAAGCGCGAACAGGGGTTTCGTGGCGAAACGCCGCACCAGGAACGGCGAGCTCGGAATCGCGACAGACAGCAACAGCAGGTACCCGGTCGTCAGCCATTGCACGACGGACGCACCGACCGCGAATTCGCCCATCAGCGTCGCATAGGCGATGTTGAGCGACGTCTCCGATAGGATGCCGAGGAACGTGAGAATCGCGAGCGCCACCACGCAGACGACGAGTTTCGCCGGCACCGGCCGTTTGCCTGCCCACGCCGTCTCCCCCGTCTGCAGTGGCCGTGACGTCCGCGGGTCGTTCATGTCGTGTCCGTTCCGTGCGCCCATGCGCGTTCCTCCATTCTGCCGGTCCTGCGCGCCGGCGATGACGATTGGCAGATCATCAGACAATCTGTTCATCGTATCGGCGAATGTTACGCGAAACTCACCGTGCGCCGTCCGGTACAAGAATGCTGACGCACGGCCGTGACGGTTGCCGTTCGCACCGACGACGCACACCTCCGCACCCCGCCGCACAGCAACACCACGGCACCGCGCACGTGGCGGCCGTCCGACCTACCGCCGCCGGCACAGCGCCGGCAGGCAACCGTCCAGCGGCAGTCATGCCCGCAACGTCTTGAGCATGACGGCCACTTCGGCCGGCGTGACCGACGGCACATATGCGCGCATCACCGCCAGACCAATCGTCGGCAGCATGGCCGGATCGGGATAGCACACGTATACCGGTTCCTCGGTCGGCTGGAACTTGCGTTTGAAATTGAACAGCGAATGGAACCCGTATGCCGGCTCCATCCAATCGGCCACGATCTGCAGCGCGTGCTGAAGCGTCCGCACGCCGTCTCCGGCGACGCCTCCGGCTGCGGCATTGTCCCTTTCGGGGTTCATGCCCGCCAGAGGAGCCGCGGACAGGCTCATGAACTCCACAGCACGTCCGGGGTCGGTCTCACCTTCGTCGCGCAGCCGTTCGGCCATGCGCGCGATGAGGAATTCCATGACGCCGTTGGGGCTTCCCACGCGGTGACGCATGAAGTCAAGCGTCCAGCCGATCACACGGCCATCACGCCATGTGGGCAACCAGCTGGTGACGGCAAGCACCCTGCCGTCCGCGTCTACGGCATACAGCAGCTGTACGCGCGGATCGCGCAGTTCCTCGACCCCGCCGAGCGTGAACTTCATCTCCGGCAACGCCTTGGACTGCGCCCACTCCTCCGAAATGTCCTCGATCTGTTCGCGCACGTCCGCAGGAGCCTCGAGAAAAGTGGACCGCACATCGGTGATGCCGTCGCGTTTGGCTTTGTTGATGGCGGTGCGCACGTCCTGCCATTTCTTGCCGGTGGTCTTCCACGTGCCGGGATCGACCACCATCTCGCTGCCGACCTCAATGGATTGCCAGCCGTCCGCCACCAGCCGGTCGCGCTGTTCACGATGCACACTGTAGAACACCGGCGACCATGACTGTTCGATGCAGTATCGAGTGAATCCGATCAGATCGTCCATCCATTCCGTGCGGTCGCCGAACGGGCCGGTGCAGGTCAGCGCGATGCCGTTCAACACGCGATAGGCCACGGCCGACTTGCCGGTGGGAGAAGTCCAATAGTCGTTGCCCTCCCACGTAGTCATGAAACTCATCGATTCGCCTCCGGCCTCCACCAGCCGGCCGGCATGTTCCCGCGCCTTCTCGTCGCAACGGCCGACGTCGCCCATCCAACGGACCACCACGGTCAGCACAACAATCCAGAACACCAGGCCAACGCCTTGATACACCACGGACGCCATCGGCGTGCGCGGCACGAACGACGGTTTTACGTGACTCAGGAATCCGATGGGCAGGAAACGTCCCGGCAATTCGACCAGCAGCGACTTGGCTGTGGCGATCGGCGAGAATTCATCCGGTTGAATCAAACCATACAGCAGATAGACGCCGGCACAGGCCAGTAACGACACCGCCATCGCGCCGATACCGCCGATGAGGCGACGCCAGCCGACGCGAATCGGGAAGCATCGCATCGACGCCATCAACGCGACGGCGAAAACCAACGGTGGCAGGACGTTCGCCACGCAGGCGGCCAGCGCACCATGCTGCAGCAGCGACACCATGCCGCCCGGCGCGAAATTCAGGGGCACGACGAAATAGTAGGCGACAGCGAGCCCCACGGTGGCCAGATTGATGAGCACTGTCGTGACTGCGGCAAAACGACGGCCGCGGTACAGTCCCCACGCCAGCACCAGCATGACGGCGGTGGGCAGCAGCGACCGCAGCACGGCACCCGGCATCGAAGCGCGCATCAGGTTGAATTGCAGAAAACAGCCATCGTGGCTGGCATCGGCAAGGCACCGGGACAACATGCCATCGTCGATGGAGACAGGGCTCATCAGCAGTCCGATGGCACCGAGCGGCCCGGCATGATTATGCGAGGTGATGACGATGACAGGCCCCAACGCGAGCACAACGGCAATCGTGGCGAACATTCTACGGGTCTCGAACGAGGTGCCACGCAGCCAATGCCAACCGGTCTGCCCAGCCGAAGACACAGCCGGGGTCACGACCGACGATGAGGATGCCGTCAGACGACCGGCGATGTGCCCGGCGAGTGCGGCAGCCAGAATGCAGTAGACGCCGGGATTGCCGCTGTACAGCAGCACGACAAGAATCGCAGCATAGCCGATGAGCCGGATGCGCCTACGCCACAGGTGGCTGCACCGGGCGCTGGCCGCCATCATCGCGCCGACGGGCAACGCCAACGGGCTCAAGGAGAACCTCAGCCGGGAAACGAAACGGGAATCCTGGAAGACCCACCCGATCGTCCAACACAGGGCAAGGCCGATGACGATGCCGACGACAGCGCAGACGAACGCCGTGGCCACGGTGCGTTCACGTCCCAACCGCGTTTCCGCGATCGAGAGCATGATCATCCAAAGCGCGGCGTCGACAACGAGCTGCAGCACGCCGCGAGCCAAGAACAACGTGGCGACGAGCGTATCGAGATTAAATTCGGCCATGCTGGTATCCAAGCGCAGCGGGAAAGCGAATCCCGCCATGGCCGCCACGAGCCATACCGCAAGGTTCGACGCCACCAGGCAGGCGGTGGCGGCGACGCACAGCCGGTGGTTGCGCACCCAACGCCGCGCGTCACCGGCCAAAGCCTTCCAACTGTCTGCCGTATGCGAGGATGCCGGGTGGCGCGCATCCTGCTTCGTCTTGTTCACTGCGGTGTTCGTTGCCGTGTTCGTTGCGGTGTTCGTTGCGGCCTCGCTCATTGCAGCACCTCCACTTGGCTGTAGTCCTTCAACGATTTCGTCATATTCCCCAATCCTGTCCGCTGCCCGAACCAGTCAAGTCCCGGCTTCCAGACGGCCTGCACGGCATGCCAATCGTGGCCGGTGCCGGGTGCCAGCAATTCGGTGACGCTCATGCCGGCCTTGCGCGCGGCCGCCGCGATGGTGCGCATGTTCCCCACCGATGCGACATCCCGTTCGCCGGCACCGGCGAACAGAGCCTGCCGCGGAGAGCCGGTTGCGGCAATGGCATTGGCCGGCACCTGCGCGTCATAGGCTGCGCTGTCGCCGGCAAAGTAGTCGCGCACCATGGCGTCAACCGTCCCGTTGGTGGGCTTCAGTTCACCATCCACCGGCAGCATGGCGCCATAGATATCCGGATGACGCGGACCAAGCTGGGTGGTGCAGGTGCCTCCCTGCGAGAATCCGCCGATTGCCCACATCGACGCGGAACCGGACACGGGAAGGGTACGTTTGGCCCATGCCACCACGTCCTGGGTCAGATACGTCTCCGCGTTGCCCTGAGTGGTGTCGGCGCACAGACTGTTATGGGTGTCCGCGCCGTTCTGGTCCGGGACCAGCACAATCGGCGCCAGACCATCGTGGGCGGCGGCGTATGCATTGAACATCCCGGGGATGTCGCCGGCTGCGACCAGCCTGCCCGGACTGCCGGGCTGCCCGGCAAGCAGCTCCATCACCGGTAAGGCCGGAGACTTGCCGCTCAGTGCGGCAGGAGGCAGATAGATCATCGCCGTACGGGCCGAGAAACCGGACCGGACGTTCGGAATCCTCACGGCGAACACCTCACCATGCCTTGGCATGTCAGGCAAATCATCGTGCCGCGCGTCGCCAAGCCATTGGCTTACGCTCATCGAGGCCGGATGCACGTCAATCGAGTCAAGCGAAGCGTAGGGCGTGTAGCCCATCAGCGTGCCGATGGTCTGGTATTCGCCGTAGATTCCGTCCACCCTCAGTCCGGTGGACAGCACGATCAGCGGAATCAGCATGATCGCGCATACCCGGTCGAAACGTCGGGTTCGCACGGCCGCAGCCAGCGAGAAGCCCAAAGCGGCGAATCCGGCGCCGACGGTAAGGATCACCGGCCATCCCAGCGAAACGCCGAACAGCACGAACACATCGGAAACCAGCCAGGCGGCGACGGTGCCGGCAACCCCGCATATGACCGCGGCGATCAGCACGACCGGCAACGGGCGCGACAGCGTCACGCGCAAGGCGGTACGGCGGCCGGCATTCCAGCCGGCATCCGGCTTGCCGCCGCGACCGGCGTCCCGGACCGCGGCCGTGACCATCCGCACGGCCAGCACGACCGTGATGACAGCCGTCACGCCGAACACGGTCCATGGCACCGCACCTTGGACCAGCGACCATTGCATCATCGAATGCATCATCCGCATTCCCTCCCCCACGGGACGTTCCGGCGTCATCCCGGACGAATGCCATCGGAACATCCCGCAAACGTGCGTAACCCTAGCGCGCCAATCATGAGAGGGCATCCAATTTCACGTAATCCAACGAAATCTCACAGGTTTTATTCAGCCTTGTGGTTGGTCTGCCCTAAGCCGCCGCAACCACGTCCACGTATCACCCAGAGCCGACGGCCCACCGCTGCCATTCCAGCCCTTCCGTTACCATAGTGGGCGGTGGTTTGGCACGGATTCGACCGCTATGCGGACGGGATACCGACGACGACGCCATACGGGGCGGCCGACGGGCACAAACCAAAGAACGGTGGAATCTCAACCTTTTTAAGGAGTAACTGCAAGTGGCAGAATTCATTTACCAGATGATCAAGGCGCGCAAGGCGTTCGGCGACCGCGTGATCCTCGACGACGTGACGCTGAGCTTCCTGCCCGGCGCGAAGATCGGCGTGGTCGGCCCCAACGGCATGGGCAAGTCCACGCTGCTCAAGATCATGGCCGGCCTCGAGACCGTCTCCAACGGCGAGGCGTACCTGACGCCGGGCTTCACGGTCGGCATCCTGCAGCAGGAGCCGCCGCTGGACGAGACCAAGACCGTCGGCGAGAACATCAAGATGGCGTTCGGCCCGATCGCCGAGAAGGTCGCGCGCTTCAACGAAATCGGTGAGCTGATGGCCAATCCGGACGCCGACTTCGACGCGCTCATGGACGAGATGGGCAAGCTGCAGACCGAAATCGACGCGGCAAACGGCTGGGACCTCGACTCGCAGCTCGACCAAGCGATGGACGCCCTCCAGTGCCCGGATCCGGACACGCCGGTGAGCGTCTGCTCCGGTGGCGAGCGCCGCCGCGTGGCCCTGTGCAAGCTGCTGCTCGAGGCCCCCGACCTGCTGCTGCTCGACGAGCCCACGAACCACCTCGACGCCGAGTCGATCCTGTGGCTGGAGAAGTTCCTGCACCAGTACAAGGGCGCGGTCATCGCCGTCACCCACGACCGTTACTTCATGGACAACGTGGCCGAGTGGATCTGCGAGGTCGACCGCGGCCACCTGTACCCGTACAAGGGCAACTACTCCACGTATCTGGAGACCAAGGCGAAGCGTATGGAGATCCAGGGCGCCAAGGACGCGAAGCTCGCCAAGCGCCTCAAGGACGAGCTCGACTGGGTGCGTTCCTCGCCGAAGGCCCGTCAGGCCAAGAACAAGGCCCGTCTGGAGCGTTACGACCAGATGGAGCAGGAGGCGCGCAACAACAAGAAGCTCGACTTCTCCGAGATCCAGATTCCGGCCGGACCGCGTCTGGGTTCGCTGGTGCTCGAGGCGAAGCACCTGCACAAGGCGTTCGGCGACCGCGTGCTCATCGACGACCTGTCGTTCACGCTGCCGCGCAACGGCATCGTCGGCGTGATCGGCCCGAACGGCGTCGGCAAGTCCACGCTGTTCAAGACGATCGTCGGTCTGGAGCCGCTCACCTCCGGCGAGCTGAAGATCGGCGACACCGTGAAGATCAGCTACGTCGACCAGAACCGTGAGGGTCTCGACCCGAACAAGAACCTGTGGGAGGCGGTCTCCGGCGGCCTCGACTTCATCGAGGTGGCCGGCGTCGAGGTGCCGACCCGCGCCTACGTGGCCAGCTTCGGCTTCAAGGGCTCCGACCAGCAGAAGCTGACCGGCGTGCTGTCCGGCGGCGAGCGCAACCGTCTGAATCTGGCGCTGACGCTGAAGCAGGGCGGCAACCTGCTGCTGCTCGACGAGCCCACGAACGATCTGGACGTCGAGACGCTCGAAAGCCTCGAGAACGCACTGCTCGCCTTCCCGGGCTGCGCCGTGGTCATCTCCCACGACCGTTGGTTCCTCGACCGCGTCGCCACGCACATCCTCGCATGGGAGGGCGATGACGAGAACCCGGCCAAGTGGTACTGGTTCGAGGGCAACTTCCAGGCGTATCAGGAGAACCGCGTCGCCCGCCTCGGCGAGGACGCCGCCCGCCCCCACCGTCTGCATCGCAAGCTGACCCGATAGGCGCCCGGCCAGTCAAGCCGCGGCAGCGGCGAGGTGACATAATGAAGGTCCCCGACGATCATCGTCGGGGACCTTTTGCTATAGGGCTCCGTTCACGATTTGCACAGCTCGGCAAATCGTGAACGCCAAACCGCACAGAATCTCACATGCCGGCTGTGCAATATGGCGGAATTCCGCGCTTCCGCATGTTCATTCGCACATCATCCTCGTTCACGATTTGTTGTGCCTCGCAAATCGTGAACGGGTGGCGGTCCCCGGTGGCTCATCACCCGGCCAAACATGCCGACGGCATTGATCGACCCATCAAAGCCTGTCTGTTCCCATCCCGCATGTGCCCGAAGATACACATTGTGCGTCTTCGGGCACATGTTGTAATGAATCCGTGAAGGAACTACGTGGATTGTGTACCTTAAAGCGCGCAATCTGAGGCCAATAATTCTCAAGCTGCACATTGTGTATCTTGCGGACGCGGCAGGGGCGGGGAGGACGGGAGAGCAGGAGAACGGGAAGAACGGGCGTGACAAGCAAGACAGGCAGAAAATGACAAGAAAGGGCAAGAGCAAGGACAAGAGCAAGGACAAAAAAGGCAGGGCAAGCAAGATAAGCAGGACAGCCAAGGCAGGCAGACGAGGCAGGACGGGCATCCGACAATGGACATGCCTTATATGGTTTGGGCCTCCTCCCCGCAATGGGAAGGAGGCCCAAACCATAGGCTACGGCATCATCGCGACCGCATGGCGGTCACGCGCTCAATGCCGCCAGTCAGCACTGCGAGCGGCGGCGACGCGCCACGGCGACGCCTGCACCCGTGCCGGCGAGCAGCGCGGCGATCATCGTCAGCGCGGCGGTGTCGGCGCCGGTGGCGCTCAGCTTGCCCTTGCCGTCCGTTTTGTCGGACGGCTTGGCGGCAGGCTTCTTGCCCGGTTCCGGGGTCGGATTCTCCGAACCCGGCTTGCCTGTGCCCGGCTTCTCCGGCTCCGGCGAAGGCGTCGGCTCCTCGCCCTTCTCCTTCACCGTGACCTTGCGCTTCGCCGTCGTCGTGTTGCCGGCCTTGTCGGTCACCGTGTAGGTGAGCGTGTACACGCCCGCCTTCGTCGTGTCGACTTTGCCTTCGACCACGATCGACAGGTCCTGCTTCACGTTGTCGGTGGCGCTCACGCCGGACAGCGGGTCGAACGTGTCGCCGACCGTGATGGTCACATCGTCCACGCCGGCGAGCGTCGGCTTGATGGTGTCCTCCACCAGCTTGCCGATCGCGTCGTTGAGCGTCTTGGCCGCGGCATCCACGTCGTCCTGCGTGGCGGTATCGTCGGCGGCGACCTTCTTGGCCGCCTCAAGTGCAGCCTGGGCCTTCTTGACGGCTTCGGCGTCGGTGTACTTGTTCGGCGTCTTCAGCTTGCCCTCGGCGTCGGCCACGGCCTTCTTCAACGCGGTCTTGTCGACCTGCGTCGGCTCCGGCTCGGTCACGCTCGGGTTGTCCTTCGGCTGCTCGGGCTCGGTGAGCTCGACCGCGGCGACCGGGGCCTGCGCGGTCAGCTCGGCGATGGCCGCCCAGCTCACGCCGGCACCGGTCTCGGTGATGCCCCAGCTGTCCTTGATGAGGAACTTCACGTACACGGCGCCTGCCGGCACGCTGTCAGGCAGCTTGATGGTCTGCAGCGCCTTCGTGTAGGGGAAGTTGGCGGTGACGACCGGATCGCCCCAGTCGGTGACCTTGGAGACCGAGTCGATGCCGTCGGCGCTCACCACGTACACTTCGACGGTCTTGGCCGGGCCGTTGAGGCTGCTGTCGGCCTTGTCCTGACGGTACAGGTGGGTGACGGCGGTGATCTTCTGGCCTTCGCCGGGGTCGGCCTTGAACGCGACCCAGTGCGGCGGCTGCGCGCCGTTGCTGTAGTCGCTGTGCCAGAACGTGTTCGGGTTCTTGTCGAACGCGTTGGTCACCGGCGTCTGCTCGGCGGTGCTTTCGGCGGAGTCGGCGGCCGGGTCGCTGGTCGGCACTTCGGCCGTGAGCGTACCGTTGAGGCTGACCGTGGTCGAGCCGAGCTCGGAGCCGTCGCTCGTCTTGGTGAGCTTGAACGTCACGTCGGCGTCGCCTTCGGCGGCCTCGGCGGTATTGACGACGCGGAAGATCGCCTTGGCGGTCTTGCCGGCCGGGATCGACTTGAGGTTCACCTTGCCGGGCAGCACCTTCCAGCCTTCCGGCACGGTCGGGGTGACGGTCACGTCACCGGTGTTCTCGCCGGTGGCGGCGTTCACGGAGACGGTGATGTCGGTCGGGGTGGCCGGCGTCACGTCGGTGGACTTTTCGGTGGCGGTCATGCCGAGCTTGCGTTCCAGCGTAAACAGGGCGTTGTCGCCGACCATGTCCGGCGGGAACTGGGCGAGCGTGCCCTTGACCGGGTAGGCGTCCGGAGTGTCGGCCTTGAGCAGGTCAAGGTCGACGCTGGACTCGTTGCCGGTGGCGATGGCGAGACGCTGCTGGGTGAGGGCCGGCGAGATGGTGTACTTGCCGTCCTTGCCGGCGCGGATCTGCCACTTCTGCGTGTTGCGGTTGTTCGCGTCGCTGCGGTGCGACCAGTCGACGCTCACGTCGGTGCAGGTGCGCAGTTCGGGGCGCGCGCCGTCCTGGGTGACGACATCAAGGTGCTTGGTGACGAGCTTGCTGCTGCCGACGCCCTGGTAGAGGGCGAGGCACTTGCCGGAGGCGTCGTCCTTGAACTGGTAGTAGCCGTCGGGTGTGGTCTTGAGCGTCCACGTGCCCGTGGAGACGCTGTCAAGTTCGGGGATGGTGTACGTTCCGGCGTCGACCGGCGTGTAGTCGTACTCGCGAACGTCGAGCGGATAGCCGATCTTGTCGATGGCGGCCTTCATCGCGTCCCAGTTCGCCCACGGACGCGAGTCGGACCAGGTCATCTGCGAGACGAAGCGCAGGCCGTCGAAGATCTCCTGTTCGACCTCGTTCTCGGTCTGGAAGTACGACGTGTCGGGCCAGATGGAGACCTTCGCGCCGGTCAGGCCCTTGTAGTTCTTGTCGATCTGGCGGCCGCCGGTGAACGTGCCGACGTTCCAGTTGCGGTTGTTGTACAGCGCCCGCGCGTTGACCTTGTAGCCGGTGGCGGAACGCGACCAGTACAGGGAGTCGGTGGCGTTCATCAGCGTGTAGCCGCTGTCGGCGAGGCCCTGCGGGGTGCGGCTGCCGCTGGCGCCGTACCAGTATTCGACGGTGATGTCCTTGTTGAGCGTCACGTTCTTCGTGTCGACGATGCCGTCGTTCCAGATGCGCAGCTTCTTGCCCTTGGCGCGCACGTACTCGTTGATGGTGTTGATGAAGCCGGTGAACGCGTCGTTGAGGGTCGCGCCCTCGCCGTACTTCTCGGCGGCGTACTCGGAGACGGCCGGGAAGTAGGACTGTCCGGGGGTGCCCAGCCAGTACTCGTCGGCGCCCATGTGCCAGTAGTCGGTGTCGAAGACGCCGTCATACTCGTCGATGAGCGTCTCGTAGAACTTCACGGCGGCCGGGTTGGTGATGTCCAGCATGTTCGGGTACTTCGTGCCGTTCTTGTCGGCGAGCTGGTACTCCGGGTAGTTCTCCAGCCAGATGTTCATGTGGCCCGGGGAGTTGATCTCGGGGATCACGTCGATGCCGTAGCTTTTCGCCTTCGCCACGAACTTCTTCACGTCGTCGCGCGTGTAGTACGACCACGTGGCGGCCTTCTTGGTGTTCTCCTCGCCCGGCTTGAGCTTCATCTCCATGAGCACGTAGTTGAGGCGCAGGTCGGCCATGTCCGAGAGGAAGCGGTCGATCCAGTCGGTCGAGATGTTGATCTGGCAGGCGCACAGGGTCGCGCCGCGCTCCTTGTACGCGGGCTTGGACGTCACCGAGCCGGCGGGCAGGGTCAGCTGGCCCTGACGCAGCAGCTGCGAGACGGACCGCGTGCCGTAGAACACGCCGGTGTCCGTCGCGCCGATGACCTTCAGGCCATCCGCGCCGATGTCCAGCGTGAAGCCCTCGTCACCCAGCGCGTCCTTCTTCGACGCGTCCAACGTCAGCGACACGTCCTTGCCGGTTGCCTCGCCGGTGGCCGCCTTCACGTCGACTCCGGTGAACTTGCTCAGCTCGGTTGCCAGGCTGTCCGCGCGGGACTTGAGCGCGGCGGACGCGACCACGCGCGTCCCCTCGCCCAGCGTCCACTCGCCGGTGGCCGCCTTCCAGCCGTCAAGGCTCGGCACCGTCGCCGGCAATGTCACATCGCTCTGCGCGGCGGAATAGCCGGCGGCGGTCGTCGTATCCGCTGCGGACGCGCTGAACGTGGTGCACACGCCGCCGATCATGAGACCGGCGACCATGGCGGCCACGAAACGCGCACCGCGATGCGGCGTTCTGTTCCTCTCCATTGAAATCCTCGTATTCTCCTATGGGTCCGTGCATCGCTGCACGCTGACGGCATCGGCACGCATCACGCCGGGGTCCTCGTCGGCCCGGCGTCATGCGTATGGTGGTTTCCCTTCATGGAATCATCCGACGCCAACGGTTTTCACCTTACGCGCCCGGCTGTACGTCGGCGACACGTCACGGCGCCGCGCTCGTTACACAATCTGCAGACAGGCTTTACCTGAAGCCGCTACACTGCATGTCTGTATATCGAAACACGACAGCCTGCGGCCGTAACGGGAACGGCGCAGCGACGACGTAACGAACGGAAGGGATGCGCAATGACGCAGGACAGGCATCTGACACCATTGGACCATCTGGTGCAGGTATTGCGACTGGGAGAGCCCTCGCAATACCGCGGCCACACGTATGTGAGCGGCGAAAGCATCTACTTTCCGACCGGCCGCGTGTACGGCGGCCAGGTGATCGCGCAGTCGCTGGTGGCCGCCTCGAAGACCGTCTCGCCCAGCCGCCTGCCGCATTCCGTGCACGGCTATTTCATCGCGGCGGGCGACATCCGGCAGGATCTGCTGTTCGATGTGGAGACGCTGCGTGACGGCCGGTCGTTCTCGGCGCGCCGCGTGAACGTGACGCAATCCGAGGGGCCAATCCTCACTGCGATCGCCAGCTTCCAGGAGCAGGGGCAGTCCGGCGTGCAGTTCGCCGATCCGATGCCCGAGGACGTGCCGGACCCCGAGACGCTGACGAGTGCGAAGGACCTGATGAAGCCGTACGCCGACAAGTCGCCGTTCGCGATGTTCTATGCGAAAAAGTCGCCGTTCGACATCCGCCACGTCACGCCGACGATCATGCTGGGTGCGGACAAACGCAGCGCCGAGCATGATTCGGGCCGTCAGATGGTGTGGATGCGCGCGGACGGCCATGCGGACGTGCCGCAGGTCATGCATCGTGCGATGCTGGCGCTCGGCTGCGACCAGGTGATGATGGAGCCGGTGCTGCGCCGCGCCGGACTGAGCATCGCCACGCCGGGCCTGTCGTACGCGTCGATCGACCATTCGATGTGGTGGTACCGTGACGTGGACATCAACCAGTGGCATCTGTACGTGCAGGACACGCCGACCGCCGCCCACGGGCGCGGCCTGGGCGTGGCGAAGGTGTACACGCAGGACGGCGATCTGGTGGCGGCCATGGCGCAGGAGGCGATGGTGCGCGTGCCGGACGCGGCGACGTCGCGCTGAGCCGCCCCCCACCCGCTATGAACTGCACCCCGATTGTTGGACTGCGATAATGCAGATTCGATGATTGGAGGTGCGGTTTCTCATGTGTGGGGATCGCAGGCGTCATTACGACGACGGTTTCATGAGGAAGGTCGCGGACCTGA
>NZ_WBVT01000041.1 GCF_009193355.1 Bifidobacterium leontopitheci | reverse complement strand
ACCGCAAACGCGCCGCACGACGCGCCACACGCTGAAGTCCCCTCCCACGCGTAGGTTTTCAAACAACACCACGCATGGTGCGAGCGTCAGCGTCGCCACTCAACCCATCAGATAAATAAACACGGTGTATGTCACAGCGCTAACTGACCGAATATGTCTGAACAATCCCTTACCGTCCTCCCCGACCCACAATACTGACATGCAAGCAACCACGAATGCCAGCAAGAAGCGAAGCACCCCACCAATACCGGACGCGACCAGTGCATTCGATGAAATAAATGCGTGATAGCTGAAAAATGTCAGCACAAATGCACTTGACGCCAGGACGAAAACCAGTTGTACCTTCCGCCGCTGCAGCATTTTATGCAGGCGCTCATACCATAGTGCAAGCATCATTCCAACGGTTATATATGCGACGCCTTGCAGAAGAACGCGGGGTGATGCAAAAACCTTATTATATATGCCTATCACCTTCTCAAGCGCGTGAGGTAATTCGTCCGCCGACATACTTTGCAACGTTTCGATGACGCAGGAAACTGCATAACATGCAAGGCCTACTGCAAAAATAGCGTACTTCGACTTATCGATCCGCAACAAGCCGTAAATAACGGCATACCCTATTGCCATCGACAGCAAGAACCATAGCTGCCATTCGCCTACGAAGATAACCTTATGCACGTATCGAATAAACGTGACAACGTTGAATCCAGCATGTTCAACGACGAACGATGTGATGGAAGCCGGAAAATACGCAACCGTCCATGCGACATATAACCATAACCCCGTACTAGCGCCTTTCCGAGTGCGCCAAAGCTCAGCATCGTGGCTGCCCCTAGACAGGTGGAAGCAAAGGAAGCCTGAAACAATGAAAAAGAACGGCACAGCCAATGAAATAAAGACACCAATAACACGTGCCACTGGAGTCGGCACTGTCGTCAATATCCTGGAATGCGTAACTACTACGAGAACCGCAGCAATCATCTTGCCCGCATCAAGGCCAAGAAAAGATGGGTTTCTCAGCGTTTTTCCTGCAGCTGCCATTATAGACGCCCATTCCCTTTCTCATTAACGCTGCGAAGCGACAGCACATCGTTATCAATAGCAATACAACGCGGCAGGATCTTCTTCAATCGCAACCATGCGCGTTCGAACCACCGACCTTTGCGCCGATCTACAGTAACTACAAAGATTCCCTGCCGAATGAAATCCGTAAGAATTGCAGCACAGAAAAAAACAATCGCTACAGCACACTCCTCTCCGAAACGCAACCATCCTGTTGCCAGATACTGATTACACCATAAGGAAACGTATTCACTAAGCGGAGAAATAAGTAACAGATACACCGCAAGAGTGGCTGACGCAGTTTTATTCACAAACATCGATTTGCGCTCCGGCATGCGAGCGACGCGCAGAATCAATCCGAAAGCCATAAGCAGCGAAGGCAGGCACCGCGGTTTATTCATCCAAAATGCTCCGACTGGAGAATTCGGAGAGACGAGCTGCACTGCACAATTGACTAGGAAACCAGAAACGAATCCAATAAGAATCATCCAAACCATATGAGATGACGATATGGCGCCTTCTCGTATATACCATCGAGCATACGCCACCAAGGTATACAAGTACATGAAAAGGAATACCGAATACCCCATATTCAAGTCAAAATAAGGAATAATACCCCATACCAGTACAGAGATAATCGCGAGATTTCGATGAGCCATTTGACCAATAGAGCGAAGTCCCTGATTGACCCACGGGTGAATGATTAAAAACAAAACATACGATGTGGGATACCACCACCGGCTAGTGACAAGAGGGAAAAAAGCGTTCACCGCACCAATAGCCAATTCGCTTTTGCTCATCGTCCCGATAGAGGCATACCGCCACATAGCAATTTCTATGCCGAACAGAAGCATTGCATAGAAGAGCAGCTGCTTCTCGAGTAGCCATGAACGTCGTAAGTTCCGTTTGATGGTCGGGTTTTCCATGCATAGGAACCATGCGCTAATCATGAAGAATAAATCATCGCCGACACCACCAAAATTGATGAGCAGCGCATTGATATCAAGCAGAATATATCTTATGACACCGGAGGTTCCACTAATAATGGAATCCACATTCCACGGAAAATGGTTAAAAACGATTAACAGCATTGCAACAATGCGAAGCATCTCGATATTCGAGTTTCGCAACCGCGTTCGCCGCGCAGAATGTGCAGCCATTATCAGTCTTCCTCTCCCTCTATTCCAAACCTTGCTCTTATGTAACGTGCCAACGCACAAGTTGCAACATGATCGGCAATAATATCAAACAGTCGACCACGATGACGGTCGAAGGTCAGACGGAATAATGCAACTCTTAGCATATCCAAAACCATGCACAATGCATAAACAACAAAGACAATAGATACGACTAGAACACCGACTATAGGCGACTGGTAAATACTGCTCAAATTAAACCAGTCATGCCAGATGTACTTAAGAATGATTGGGTGATCTGTCAGGAGATACACCGAGAAAGCCGAAGCCGCGATAGTATTAACAATCGAGCTGTGGTAAGTCTTTTGCTGGAAAAGCACAAATACCCCAAAGCCGACTAGAATTACAGGCAGCTTATATTCTGTACCCGAAAAATAAAGCTGTCCACTGGCAAATTTACCTGTTTGATCAAACAGAATCCCAAATGCGACGGCACATAAAAGAATCAAAGCATAACCGATGGATATCATCGCCCAGGCGCATCGCACTGTGATAGGCCGCATATACCATTTGTAATATGTTAGCAGTGCATACAAATAGACAAAACTAAGGAAATCACCTCCGTGCAATCCAAGCGAAAACACCGGAACGAAACCCTCAAATATCGTCCAAATCATGAATAAAGCACAGCACAAATACCCGTGCTTCGACTTACCCAGCGAACGCAACGCAGGCGCGAACACAGGGAATACAATCAGGAACACGCAATACGCTGTGGCATACCACCACACATTCATCGCGATTGGAAATACAGATTTAAGAAGCAAATTCGGCGTAATGCCATCTCGGTCATACCCAAAAGTAAAAGCCAAACAAGCCAGGCTCCAAAAAAGAACTTCCCGTTCCAACAGCCAAGCTCGTCTAAGACTGCCACGGATATTCGTGGAATCAGAAAGATACCATGCGGAGATAGCAAAGAAAATAACAACCCCGATTTTCCCGCCAGAGTACAAAAACGTCTCTAACAGTATTTTTTTCACACTCAGTTTCTGCTCGGTTAAGCTTATATCACTGAATCCCAAAAAATGATGAGCCGTAATCATGAGCATCGCGAGAATGCGCAGCATTTCGATGCTGGAATTACGGATCTTGCGTGGTTTCCGGTGGGAAGCGCGTTTATGCAAGCGCTCATTAAGCAATGCAGTGTCAGAGAAACCCTTACTACCGCTGTCACCGTTAATGATAGCTTCCCATTTTTCATCCGAAAAACGGAAGGACTCTCCTTTGGCTACCGAATCATCATTTGATGCTTCACCGGCAGCCGGATTAGAGAAAGGCCGCTGATGACTTAACCCACGTTTGGAATGCCGTCCCATTGTTCTGGATGCGTGCTCCTCGTATCGATAATCTTCCTGTTTGATGCCTCTAGGGGCATCCATAGCGACGTAACCACCTGTCTCCATCGTTTCACTGTATCAGAGGATATGCATTCGTAATCGCGGGATCACAGTAACAGTGCGGCAGCACCTTGCAAAAGGTGACACATGGCTCATCCCATTCACCGTAAGCAACGCTTATGGCATGGCATACATTGAATCCGGCTCTCGAGGATCGAAATACCCTTTGATGCAATTCGGATTCCTCACGCAAATCTGTATGTGCGTCTTCTTCATGAAACCGGAGCCGGGATATATAGGTCCACCTTCCAAAAACAGACCTCTGACCGAGTCGAAGGGATCGCACTTGTCTCCGCCATGGTCAAATCGATCGTTCAGATGCTGAATCACCGCACAGTCCAAGGCACGAAACAACTTATCCTTGGTCTTTCCGTGATTCGTCGGCATCTTCAAGCCGTGACTGTCGAATTCTTCTTTAAGCGCCACATATTCATCCGCCAGCAGATTCAAATATCTGGAATCCATAAGGTTCAGGCAATGTCCTAAGTCAATGACAGCTCCGATGACGGCCGGCTGCTGGACTTTACCCCATTTCACCTGCTGACTCGCCCATTCATAGGCTCGCTCACAGTTCTGCTCCCAGAAGTAAACACCGTTGCCCAACCAGTCATAGTTGTTCTGGCTTGATACCAGTGCGCCTCCCCTGGCGACCACTTCATCCCGCACGGACTTGTCACATCCGTGAAAACCTAAAACGAGCTGCGGTAATTTGGAGTACATGACCAAGCACCTTTAGCAGAACTGCTTACGCAGCTTTCCGTTCTCGTCCACGATTCCGGCGCGGAACAACCGTGCCAGGGATTCATCCAGCGCACGCTTTCTCACCGCAGGATCCTTGCTATGCACGTCAGCCTTATATTGCTCTACAGACTGCACCTGCCATTCATGCACCTTCTGAAAATCGAGTACTGCCAAAAGTATCCTTACGCCGAGAACCAAATACAGTTCACTCTATGATACACTGCGCATCCCCACACATATTTCACTTGTACAGCAGCTCACGCCACTGCGCGAGGATGACGTCCTTGCTGAACTTGCCGGCATTGTCGAGCGCATGGGCTGAGTACGCTTCGCGTTTGCTTGGGCTGTCGATCAGCGCGTTGATGCGGTCGGCGGTTGCGTCGATATCGCCGGTGGCGGTGAGGTCGCCGTTGATGCCGTTCTCGATGATTTCAGCCGGTCCGGTCTCGCAATCGAAGCTAACGATGGGCAGCTTGTAGGCTTTCGCCTCCAGCAGCACCATGGGCAATCCCTCGAAACGGGAGGTGAGTACGAACATGGAGGCCCTGCGGTAATAGTAGGACATATCAGGCACACGGCCCATGAGAATCAGCTGATTGTCAATCCGGGCGTCCACGATCTTCTCCATGAGCGTAAGGCTGTCCTCGCCATCACCGAGGATGAGCCACTGCCAGCCGGGATGCTGCGGCAGCACTTTGGCCGCCACATCCACCAGCATGTCGAATCCCTTCTGGTAGGTGAGCCGGCCGGAGCTGATGATCAGCTCCGCCTCCGCATCGTACTGCAGCTCAGGGTGCGGGGTCTGCATCGGGTTCGGGATGGCGATAACCGGGCAACGTGGGTGCAGATGCCGCTCATAGAGCTGCTTGTCTGCGTCGGTGAGCGTGACGATGGCATCGGCCTTATGTGCGGCCCAGCGGCGAGTGAGCTTACGATAGGGCACGCCGGGGTTCTGGTGGTAGTTGAAATGCTCCCACGAGATGACCTTCACGCCGGTCTTGCGCTTCAGCGGCAGAGTATACATGTCGAGGATGCCGTCGATGTCGATGATCGTATCGACATGATGCTCCTCAATCAGCTTGCGCAAGCGGCTCACCGTATCAAAGTAGTGCTGAATGCCGTGCGTGGGCTCGGGATAGACCGTGTACCGGCTGATGCCGTCATCGATGGTGAAGAACGGTTCGGGATTCTCCTCGAAGAGGCTGATGAAGGAGATGGCGGGTCGCTCGCTCGTGGTGGTATCGCGGTCGAACGAATCCACGAGCGCGTTGGCAATCATGATGGAAACGTTCTCCGTGCCGCCGGAGCGGGTGATGTCTCCAGAAAAAAATGCGATATGGGTCATTATCGAACCTCCATCATCACTGCATACCGTGCAGCATACGCTCTTCATTCGTGAGAGGCACCTTCTGATATGGATTCAGTACCAACGCCATGAGTACAGGGAACGTGGCCGCTTCATGTCGGGTCCAAGAGCCGAAATCCGGCTCAAACAGGACGGATGCCAGCACGTATCCGA
Source organism: Bifidobacterium leontopitheci (assembly GCF_009193355.1). GTDB lineage: Bacteria > Actinomycetota > Actinomycetes > Actinomycetales > Bifidobacteriaceae > Bifidobacterium > Bifidobacterium leontopitheci. The sequence continues at coordinate 14,860 of NZ_WBVT01000041.1, read as the reverse complement.
TAAACACGCACAGGGCAACATGAATCTTTGGGTCCTCAATCACGTTGATCTGCCGCAACAGATTGATGACGTATGCTGTGACTGCGCATTGGAACAGGAAGAACGGAATATAGAAGATTCCGTTGGACACCAACTCGATGGGAATCAACATACGGAAGATGTTGATGATGTAGTTCACCATGAAAATGGGAAGGCCGTCACCAGGAATCTTGTTCTGAATGGCGGTGGTCATATTGCCACCATTGTCTTCCCCAAACGTATTCTCATACCCGGCACGAAGCCCGATGATGGTGGTGTACTCATCCTTCATGGCAACGCTGGATGCCACCATGACTGCATAAATCGTGAGGAACAATAATCCGATAATCGCGAACGCAGATCCCCATGACAGTTTCTTTTTCCGCCGGAAGTACGTAAGAATAATGTACACGGCAATAACCAGTGCAGCTATCAGCACGTAATATTGACGGAAAAACGTACTCTCATAGTAAAGAATCGCCGCGCTTCCCGCTAGTTTAATCCATGGATGGTGGATGGGGATTACCAGAACCATGTACACGGCAAAGAAGAACGCGAACTGGATGATATCTTTGCCAATATTGAAGATGTAAATGTTCAACAGGCCGACTGTGGCAAGAGTAAACAGTCCTTGCAGCAGATCCGGAGAATCTGATTCCACCAGAACGATCATCACGAAGAGGGTGAAAATACAGCCCAGACACGTGGACCAGTCCTTCATAGTCTCCAAATGGAATACATTGATTTTCTGGAACAAGCCGGCAGCCACCTCATAACTGCCGCCCCATGCGGCATCGCCAGCCGTACCGTTCACCATCGATAAGATTCGGTTGTTATCGAAGAAGTACTTCGGCGGCAACAGATAGTTCACCATGAACTTCGCGATGAACATCACCGGGAAGCACATGATGATGAGCGCATGCTTATTACGGATCGCCACGTTCTGACGGTATTGACGCCGCTGCTTGCGGGTCATGCGCGGGAACAGCGTCAAAATGTTGGTACGCAATGATGCCATGTCTGATTCACCTCCTCGAAGTGCCGCGGTCAGGAACGGGCGGCGCCGGCCTCGGCTTTCGCCAGCGCGTCCAGGTAGAACTCTTGCAGCCAGGCTGCGTTCTTTACGATATCAAACCCGGCCTTGGTCACCAACGCAGGGCCCTGTGCGCGGTCCGCGACCTTTGGCGCGGCGACTTGGGCGAGGATCTGCGTCGCCCACTCGTCGGGGGTCGCGTCCAGCGGCACGACCTGCACGTTGCCGGTCACGTCGCATTGCACGGGCACATGGTCGGAAATCGTGCACGGCAGGCCGGACGCCTGCGCTTCGATCATCGTGACCGGCAGGCCCTCGAACAGGCTCGGCAGCACGAACGCGTCCATGCCTTGCATGATACGGTTCACGTCGGAACGCACGCCAAGGAATCGCACGCAGTCGTGCAGGCCGAGCTGGTCGACCTTCGCGCGGATCTGGTTCTTGAGTTCGTCGTTCAGTTCGCCGCCGCCGACCAGCCACAGCTCGCTGTCCGGCCGCTGACGGTGGACCGCGGCGAAGATGTCGATCAGGAACGTGTGGTTTTTCTGGGGGAAGAAGCGGCCGACGTGACCGAGGACGAAGGTGGTGTCGCCGGGGTGACCACCCCCAGTCGAGCTGTGCTCGACAGCCCCCGCCAGCGGGGGCGTAGAGGTAGGGGTCGAGCTGCGCGCGGCAGGCTCCGTCTGCGGGGGCGTGGGTGTGGGGGTCGAGTTGCGCTCGACGGCACCTGTCTGCGAGAGCGTGGGGGCGTTACCCATGATTTCGGCGCGGACGGCGGCGCGGATGGCGGGGTCGTAACGGTACAACGACGTGTCGATGGCGTTTCGCTGCTGGATGACGCGCGAACGGTTCTTCACGCCGAACAACCAGTCGCCGGCCTCCTCGCCACACGCGAACATGTGCGTGACATACTTGGGCAGCCTCATGCGGAAGTATTCGCGGAAAATGGACTTGACGTCGAAGCCGACCGGACGGTTGTGCGCGTGGGCGATGCGGACCGGAACGCCGAGCTTGGCCGCCTCGCGCAGGCCGAAATAGCTGCGCTCCTCAAGGTTCGAGTGGATGATGTGATACTCCGGGTGCGCTTTGAGGAACTCGCGAATCTCCTTCTTATAGCGGCCGAAATACTGCGGGTACATGGGGCACATGCGGTAGATGCGGCCGCCGAGCGATTCGATCTCGTCCTCGTAGGCGGCACGATAGTCGCGGTTGACCAGAAAATCGTAGATGACCTTGCTGCGGTCCATGTGCCGCAGATAGTTCATCATCATGGTTTCGGCGCCGCCGCGGTCCATGACCGTGTCCAGCACGAGCACCCGCTCGGGGGTCCCGGCTGTGTGTTGTTCGTTCATATTCCGCTTCCGCTCCATGTTGTTACCTTAACATTGCAATCGTATATAGCTTGTTTGGACTCCTGGAGGGTGCGTCCGACAGTCCTGGCGGGTGGCGCTCCCCCAGTCAGCTTCGCTGACAGCCCCCTCCACCCGAGGGGGCCGAGGTTACGGGCGACGGATGGCGGTCGTCTCGAGCGTGGGCGTCTGACGCACGACCACGTCGGAGGGCACGTCGCCCGCGATCGTGCAGCCGGCGCCGATCACCACGTTGTCGCCGATGGTGGCGCCCTTGAGAATCGTCACGTTCGAGCCAATCCAGCAGTGCCGTCCGATGGTCACCGCGCCTTCCGTATAGCCCTGGTCCTTGATCGGAACGTCAGGATCGGCGAACCGGTGATTGTGGTCGTAGATGTGCACGTTCTCGCCGAAGATCGTGCCGCTGCCGATCTCGATGCGCTTGCGCGCGTGCACGCCGCAGCCGTTGTTGAAGAACACGTCGTCGCCGATCACGATCTCGCCGCCGTTCTCCACGGTCGCCTGGAACCCCTTGCGCATGTGGAACGCCTTGCCCCAGCGCATGTGCCGACCATAGACGATCTTGTACAGCGCCTTGAGCAGCAGTCCAGTGATGCGGTACCACACTTTGATCAGTATCATCGTGTCGACTTCCCTCCGTTACGGCCGCCGTCACGGCCAAGTCCTTGATAGTGCGCGGCGATGGCGTCAACCATGCGGTCCGCGGTGAAACGATCCAAATACGAACCGCGCACGGCCTCGCGCGTCGGCGGCTCGGCTAGCACACGCCGCACGGCCGCGGCCCCGGCTTCGGCGTCGCCCGCAGGGAACAGCTCGCCGTTCACGCCCGGCCGCACGACCTCGTTGTTGCCGGTCACGTCGGTCGTGACGACCGGCACCCCCGCACGCAACGCCTCGATCAGTGAATACGGCATGCCCTCGTACAGCGACGTCAGCAGATACGCGTCGAACGCGGACACCACCGCGTCCGCGTCCTCACGGTAGCCGAGCAGCCGCACGCGCTCGGCGACGTCGCCGCCGGCAGCGTTCAGATACTCGTGCACGTCCTGTTCCAGCGGACCGTCGCCGATGTAGACGAACGTGACCGTGGGATCGGCTGCGGTCACGGCGGCGGCGATGCGCGCGAACGTCATGGGGTCCTTCTGCTCGACCATGCGAGCCGTCACGCCGACGACCTTGCCGTCAGCCGGCAGTCCCAGCGCCGCGCGAGCCTGAGCGCGCGACGGGACCGGCTCGTCGGGGATGCCGTTGACGATCACGTCGAACTTGGAGGGCGCGTCCAGTTTTTCGGCGAGAGCGGCGTCGCGCTCGCCGGCGGACACGTTGAACGTGCAGGTGGTGGCGTGGCGGCTGAACCAGCGTTCCAGGCCGACGAAGACGACGCGCTTCTTGCCGCCGAACTCCGGCGCCTGGAAGGAGTAGGCGTGCGGGGTGTAGAAGACCTTGGGGACGTGCTCGAGTTTGGCGGCGAGACGGCCGATGATGCCGGCCTTCGAGCTGTGGCAGTGGACGACGTCCGGCCTGATCTCGCGGATGACGCAGCGCACCTGCTTGAGTGCGGCGAGCTCGTCCTTGGGGCTGATCGGGCGAACCAGGTGGTCGCAGGGGATGAGGCGGGCGTAGCGGGCGAGGTCGTCGAGGCCTTCGATGAACTGCTTGTCCATGCGCGAGGTGCCGTAGATGAGGGTCACCTCGAACCGGGCGGGGTCAAGCCCGTGGATGAGGTCGACCACGTGGCGGCGCGAGCCGCCTTGCGACTCGAGGATGAGCAGGACTTTCGTCTTCGGCATGGGGTGGGTCTTTTCTGGGTTGGGAAATACAGGTGATTCTGGAAGCGGGTGGCGCTCCCTAGTCGCGGGCCGATGGCCGTGACGACCCCACGGGGGCGGAGCGAGACAGGTCGCGAAGCGGGAACCACCCCCACCCGCTCCGCGGGAGCCCCCGCCAGCGGGGGCGGCGCTCCCCCAGTCGGCTCCGCCGACAGCCCCCTCCACCGAGGGGGCCGAGATTCTGATCCATGTGGGTTAAATCCGTTCCTGCCTCCCCTCCACCGAGGGGGGCGAGAACGGCACTGCCGTCCGATTCTCAGTGGTGACGGACGGAGGCTACGGACTTGGCGGACTTGTGGTGGGCCGGGGTGTTGTGGGCTTCGATGTGGACGGGCTCGTCAACACCGGAGGGCGCGTCGGCCGGGGCAGCAGGCGCAGCCGGCACCGGGGCGGGCACGGCCACGGCGATCTTCGCGGTCTGCGCTGCCGCAACGGGCGCCGCGGCAACCGCAGCGACCGGAGCCGGAGCAGCTGCCTCAGCGGCTGCGACGGCCGCAGCCGGAGCGACGGCGGCTGACTTGGCGGTCCGCGCAACGCCCGCAGCCTCAGCAACCGACTTGGCGGTCCGCGCAGCCACAGTCGCAACGGTAGCGCTCTCGGGCGCGGCGGACTCGGCCTTGCGGGTCGCAGCCGCAGCCTTGGCCTTGCGCGCCGGCACGGTGGCTTCGGTCTCGGCCTTCACCGGAGCCGCAGCCACAGCCTCGGCCTTGACCGGCTTGGAGACGGCCTTGCGCTGGCCGTGCTGCGGGGCGTTGACCTCGCGGTTCACCGCGCCGGTGCCGTCGATCGACGCCACGGATGCAGGAGCGGCCTCGACCTTCTCCTCTTTCTTGCCGTCGTCGTGATAGTAGTAGTAATACTTGCCGTGATGCTTCTCACGCTGCGCGTAGTTGATCACGGTGCCGGTGATCGAGGCGCCGATGACGCCGAACTCGTTGACCACGCCGCGCAGCGACTTCTTGGTGGCCACGTTCAGGCCGGCCACGAGCACGACGAGCGCACCGTCCTTCGCGAAGGATGCGGCGTCGTTCGCCACGTCCATAGGCGTGGTGTCGATGATCACGTGATCGTAGTATTCGCTGAGCTTCTTGAGCGCCTGCTTCATCGTGTCGGAGCTGAGCAACAGGCTCGGGTTCACGGAACGGGGACCCGCCGGCAGCACGTGGAAGTTGCTCTTCCAGTACCGCTGGATCACGGACTTCGAGTCGGCCTGGCCGGTGATCAGGTGCGTCAGGCCCACGGAACCGTTGATGCCCAGGTACTTGGCGACGCTCGGCTTACGCAGGTCGGCGTCGATGAGCAGCACGCTGTCGCCCTTCTCCGCGTACGCGGCGGCCAGGTTCACGGACATGGTGCTCTTGCCTTCGCCGGCCGAGCCGGACGTGACGACGATGACGTTCGCCTCGGCGTGGTCCTTCGGCACCACGAACACCAGGTTCGCGGCGATACGGCGAATCGCCTCGGCGGCGGCGCCCGCCGGCTGCGCGATGATCGCCGGGGCCGAACCGCCGAGCACCTTCATGCGCGGCACCGAGCCGAGCACCGGGCTGTCGACGATCGCCTCCACGTCGGACGACTGGCGAATCTTCTGGTCCATGAAGCCGAGCAGCAGCGCCACGAACACGGCCAACGCGAGACCGGTCATCGCGCCCTTGAACACGGCCGCCTGCACGTCCGGCGAGATGGGCGTGTTGTTCGGGTACGCCTTCTGCACCACGTTGAACTCAATCGGCGTGCTCAGCTTGCTGCCGTCGGTGTACAGGTTGGTGGTGATGACGTTCTGCAGGCTCTTCGCGGTCTCGTTGGCGATGTCCGCGGCGCCCTGCGGGCTCGTGTCCTGCGCGGTGATGGTCATCATCGTGCCGCTGCCCACGGTCGCGGTCACACGGCCGGCGAGCGAGCCGGTGGTGGTCTTCAGGCCGAGCGTGTCGATGACGGGCTGCAGCACGCGCTCGGTGCCGACCAGCTCGGTGTACGTCTTCATCTGGTTGGAGATGGCGTACAGGCTCGCGTTCACGGAGCTCAGGTCGGTGGTCTGCGAGTTCGTGCGGACGAACACCTGCGTGCTGGCGCTGTAGATGCGCGTCTGCTGCTGGACCTGCCAGTAGGAGAAGCCGGTCACGACAGCGAATATCGCTATCTCAAGGATCCAGAACTTCCTCAGGATCTTCAACAAGTCGGCAACGTTCACCGGTCTGCTCCTTTTCTCGGTACGTACAATGCGTTTCGCATGTCGTTCTCTCGTTGTCTCTCGGTTCTTTGTCTCTCTGCGTTCGCGTCCGGGATGTATCCGCACGCGCTCACTGTTCGTCTCGTATCAGCGGGGTCTGCCGAATCTGCAGCTGCGTGCCCGCGGCCTTGGCCGAGGTCTGCACGGTGACGGTGAAATCCGCGCTCTCGCCGGGCTTGAGCCGCACCTGCTTCGCGCCGACCGTCAGGCCGTTGTGCGTGGTGACCGTGTCGAACTTGCCCCCGTCGCTGAACTTCCAGTCTACCAGTCTGCCATCCGCGGGCGCGTAGACGTACACCATGGTGACAATCTCCCCGGTTTGTACATCTTCCGACCGTTCGGACATGCCCTTGCCGGTCACATAGTCCGGCAGGCTCGCGGCCTCGGCGGGGTCGACCGTGTTCGCCATGGTCACGTGGACCTTGTACTGGCTCGAGCCGTCGGCCAGGTCGCGGCTTTTCGCGGCCGTGACCTTGCGCTCGAGGTACCAGTCCATCTTGCCTTGCGTGCCGTCGGAGAAGTACACGCCGACGTTCGGCTCGGCCGGCTTGACTTCCAGCTCGCCGGCGATGGCCGATCCGGAGATGTACTGCTGCTCGTTCGGGTGGCTTGACCAGACCTTGAGATGGCCGTTGTTCGTGGAGTCCATGACCGCTTTGACCAGCTGGGTCGAGTTGGCACCGGCCGACTTGAGGATGTGCTGGAACGATTCGGCGGCGACCAGCGAGAACGCGGCGTCCTGCTGGGCGGGGGTGAGGCCGACCGCGTAGCTGTCGTGCAACAGGTAGCGCACGGCGTTGTCGCCGTTCATGACGATGCCGCCGGGCAGGGTGATGCCGCCGGTCACCTTGAGCAGGTCCTGCAGCAGCACCGGATCGATCATGATCACGCCGTCGACCTTCTGGCCTTTCGCCTTTTGCCACATGGCCTGCGCGATCTGCGCGGCGCGCGGGTAGTCGGGCGTGAAGTTCACGTCATGCGGCTTGGTGACCAGGTCGAGGCCGAACAGGCCGCGCTCGTCGCTCGTCTCCGAGATGACCGGGCTGCTCAGCAGCGGCAGGTCGGTTTCCGGCACGAAGTTCGACAGTGTCAGCTTGCCGTGGCTGACGCTCAGCGTGCCCCACGAGCCGGGCAGGCCGCCGGTCGGGCGCACCTCGGCGTTGTTCTGCGCGATGATCAGGTACGTGCGCGCGCTCGTGCCGTTAAGGTCGAGCATGGTGGGCGCCGTCTTGGAGATGCGCGCGAACACGTCGACCAGGCCGCTGAGCGTGTTGAAGCCGCCCGTCGCCTTGTCGAGCGCGGTACGCAGCTGGGTGATGTGCGGCGTGGGCAGGTTGCGCAGGTCCACGAGCGCGTCCTGCAGCACGGAGTCGGCGTGCGTGAGGCCTTCGGCGGAGGCGGCCAGGCCGGGCATGGAGACCGTGGAGTCCTTGACGGTGATCGACTTGGGGTTGAGACTGTCCATCGCGGCGGTCAGCTTGGGCAACGCCTCCGTGGAGACCGTGTGCAGCACGTCGATGGCGCCGCGCGCGGCCTTCACATCGTCGCCGAAGTACGGCAGGTACTCGAGCACGCCCCACGCAGGCGACTTCGTCTCATGCCAGGCGCCGTCCACGCCGGCGGTCAGCGTGCTGACTGCGGACTTCGCGGCGGCAACGTCGCCGGACTGGATGGCGGCGGGTGCGGCGGACGCGCCCTGCATGACTTGCGTGACCGCCTTCTTGACCTTGAACGCGGAGTAGCCCATGAATGCCACGTAGGCGGCGATGAGCAGCAACACGACGAGCACGCCGATCAGGATGCGGCGGCGACGGCGACGACGCTTCAGACGGGCGATGTGCTCGGGGCTCATGCGGCGGCGTTCGCCGTGATGATGATGCTCGACCCTGGCCTCGCGCATCTCCTCCTGGGTGAACGCGGACAGGTCGGGGGCGGCGTCGGCGGCGTCGGCGTCGTCGGGCACGCCGTCAAGGATCGGGGAATCGTCACGATGGTGACGCTGGGCCGGCGGCAACGGCACGGGGATGGCGTAGCCGGGGTCGGGCGTGCCGGCGTGCGTGTCCGCGGCATGCACGGCCGGGTTGTCGATACGGTTCGATTGTGTACTGTCGTCCGAAGATTCCGGGCCGGACGCCCCCTGCAGCTCACTCATCTCGTTCGTAGTCTCTTTCGCTCGTAACGGGCGGTCTCATGACGGGACCCTGCACACCCCCGGCACTTGTTCCCGGACTTTCCGCAACGGAAAGACGGGCCGGAGGCGGCGCGAACCGTCAGTACGCGCCCTTATGACTGAGCACCGCTCCCACGGTACGGAACATGAGCATGATATCGCCGGCAATCGACCAGTTCTGCACATAGGCGACGTCCAGCTGCTCGCTCTCCTCCTCGTCCAGGTCGGAGCGGCCGGAGACCTGCCAGGGGCCGGTGATGCCCGGCTTGACGAGCATGCGCGTCGCGTACAGCATGTTGTAGCGTGCATACTCCTCGGGCAGCGGCGGGCGCGGGCCGACGACCGACATGTCGCCCATCCACACGTTGATGAACTGCGGCAGCTCGTCGATCGAAAAGCGGCGGATGAACCGGCCGACCCTGGTGATGCGCGGGTCGTTCTTCATCTTGAAGATGAACCGGTCCTCCTGGCCGGTCTGCTCGGCCAGCTTCTTCTTGAGCGCGTCCGCGTTGGTGACCATGGAACGGAACTTGATCATCATGAACGGCTTGCCACGCAGGCCGATGCGCTTCTGCCGGTAGAAGACCGGGCCATGGTCCTCGAGCTTGATGGCGATGGCGACCGGAACGGTGACGATCAGCGACAGGACGATCGCCAGCGACGAGACGACAAGGTCAAGAATGCGCTTGAGCAGGCGGGTGGAGGCACGGTACTGCGGCAGGCGCAGGGTGAGCACGGTCGTGCCCTGAATCTGGCGGATCTGCGTCTCATGGCCGCCCGCGTCGGCCGCGGACGTGATGAGCGCGAGCTCCAGGCCCAGCGACTCCATGCGCACCGAGAACACGTTGAAATTGTCGGAGAACCGGCGCAGCACGTCGCACACCATGACCGTCTGCACCTGCATGTTGACGAACCGTTCCGCAAGATCATGCTCGGTGTACGGGATGACGGTCAGGCGCGACCCCCAGTTGAGCACCATCTGCTTGAGCAGCTCGTCGGTGTCCGGATCGGCCTCCACGCGGCCGGTCTCCTCGTTGAAACGAATCGGGCACACCGCCACCGGACGGTAGTTCAGCTGCCGCTTGTTCGACAGAAAATGCAGCGTACGGCCGATGCCGCGCGGCGAACCGACGATGACCGTGCCGTAGGCGTACGCGCCCTTCGCGCGGCTGCGCGTGATCACCCACCGGGCCAGGATGCGCTCGACCGCATTGAACGCGAACGCCGCGCCGGCCATCAGCATGACCGTGGTGAGCGCCAGGTCGAAGCCGAAGAAGAAGCTCAGCGCGCACTGCGCGATCCAGCACAGCAGCGCACCCTTGACCAGCAGGACGTTGAGCTGGTAACCGTCGCCCATCACATGACGGTGGTAGATGCCGACCTTGTACAGGCAGAACACCCAGATGACCGCGACGATGACAAGATACACGTTCGTGGACAGGTCGAAGTCGAAGCGCATCGCCCGCAGGTCGCCGCTCTCGTGGCGGAGGTCCAGCACGAGCGCGCCGCCGATGATGAACATGGCCGCGTCGCACAGCATGAGGCCGAGATTCACGAAGAAGCGCCAATACATGACGCGCGAAAGCTGATGCTGCCGGAGTGCGTTGAGACGAGCCGAGGATTCGGTACGTGTTTCGGTTTTGCTCGCGCTCGCAGTCGTATTCATGTCCAGTTCTCTCTCCGTTTCGGTCAAACGCACTTCTCATGGCCGGAACAGCCGTCAACTATGCAAAGTCTAGCCCATTGAGTGTATCAGCGAGCCCCCCCCCGCGGGATTGCGGCGGTCATTGTGCGGGCTGGGCGGCGCGGGGCGGTGTGCGTCTCAACGGAACGTACTCTAAGCCGCTCTACGAGTACGCTCCGTCATATTTTCGTGACCGAACGTACTCGGAGCGGACGTACGAGTACGGTCGGTTGGGGTAGCGGGTGGCGCTCCCCCAGTCGGCTCCGCCGACAGCCCCCTCCACCGAGGGGGCCAAGTCCGGGCCGACGACCCATCGACAAAACGTACCCGTAGCAGCTCCTTCGAGTACGGTCGGTTGTCTTTTCTCGACGGAACGTACTCGAACACCCCCGCCCGAGTACGGTCCGTTGACTTTTCCTGACGAAACGTACTCGGACGGTGCGCTTCGGGTACGGTCGGTTGGGGATGTCGCAGGACGCGCACAAACGAACGGGTATAGTGGGCATGACGACAGCCGTGGGATGCACGGCGGTGGCGAAAGAACGACAACACGACAGGCAAGGACGGGACGATGGACGCAACAGGCGAGGCGGCAGGCGGGAACGCCGCGACGCTTGTGTCCGTGATCGTGCCGATGTACGACGTGGCGCCGTTCGCGGCCGAATGCCTGGACTCGCTGCTTGCCATGGATGTTCCGTCCGGCGTGCGCTGCGAGATCATCGTCGTGGATGACGGCTCGCACGACGCGACCGGCGCGATCGCGGACCGTTACGCGGCGGCCGACGCCGCCATCCGCGTTTTTCACACAGCTAACCACGGGCTGTCGGCCGCACGCAACTTCGGCGTGCGGCAGGCGCGCGGCGAGTACGTCACGTTCGTCGACGGCGACGACATGGTGACCCAGGATTATCTGACGGCGCTGTGGGCGGGGCTGGGAAAGAAGGAGGCCACGGACGCAAGACACCGCGAGACCGACAATGTTGACGTAGTTCATAATCAGACAAATAATATGCAACCTGCCGCCGAAGTTGCACCGATAGCACTAGTGGTTGGAACGTTCAAACCGTTCCGAACCGGACGGCCACCACATGGCCCCATTCAGTCAGCTTCTTCGACTCGCCTCCACCCCAATCAGGCAGTTGCCGCTATGCTGACGGGATACCTGCCGATTTCGGTGTGGGCCAAACTGGCACCACGGCAGTGGTACCTTGACATGCCGTTCCCAGACAATCGAGTGTGCGAAGATCTGGAAATTATAATTCCCCTATTACGCCGAGCCGATTCAATCATACTGCTCGCAACTCCCATTTATAGATACCGGCAACGGCGTAACTCACTGTCACATCCTCGACAGCCCAACAGACAACAGGCACAGGACTTCATTAGAGCTATCACGGCCATGCGGCAGGCGTGCGCGGCGCTGGGATACGCCAACAACGACCCACGTCTCGCCTATCAGACGGTGTTGCAATACATGAGACTGCATCGGCTGGTCAGGCGGCTGCCGGGCGACACGAGAGCGTGGGACAGCATGGTTGTCAACGAGGTGCAGCAGAACCGTGACGCAGCGCTACGGGCACCCGGAATCGGACGGACCGGACGGTTGCGAATCCGGCTGTTTTGCGCAAGCCGGCTTGCATACGACCTGCTGTTCGACGTGTACGACATAGTTCGGCGAGGGCGGTAGCGGCTGCCGGCGTTGCCGCCTTGGCGCGACACACCGAAGACCGCTGCACGGTCGAACGATAGGGTTTCGACAATCGGCGGTATTTCGCCATTTGTCGAAACCGTATCGTTCGAGCGTGCAACCAACTCGGGCGTGTCGCGGCGGTCGTCGTCGGTAGGCGACGGCCGACAGCGGACAGGCATGACGGCCGACAGCGGCCGACGACGGCCAAACTCTTCCGCCCACCCGGCCGGTATACTGAAACTCGACAGAAGGGACGTGACATGCCGACAACCCAGACCCAACCCAACCTCGACGCCGGACTGTACCTGTGCCACATGATCGCGCGGGCGCTGCGCGGACGGCGAGCAGACGACAAGCCGGCCGGCGTGACATGGGCGGACGTCTGGCAGTATGCGAAAATCAACAAGGTCGAGGCCATCGCCTGGATGGGCATGCCGGAGCACCCCACGCAGCCGTTGGACGACCAGCTGGCGGCGGCATGGCAGAGCGCGGCCGACATGACGCTGTTCCGCGAGCTCACGTTCGACGCCGAGCGCGAGACCGTGCTGTGCGCGCTCGAAGCACAGGGGCTGTCGACCATGACGCTGAAGGGGCCGAACACGTGCGCGCTCTACCCGCAGCCGGGCATGCGCTCGATGTCGGACAACGACATTCTGTATGGGTTCATCGAGACGACGAATAACGGTGGATGGCGGGTGCGCGACAACATGCGCAAGGCCGGCGAAACCGTCGTCCGAGATGTCATGCAGCAGCTCGGATACACCACCGCCGAAGAAAACTACGGCGTGATAAGTTTTGTGAAACCACCAGTCGCACATTTTGAAATGTTCGATAGTGTAGCAATGCCTTGTAATGCACATGCCGATTATTATGCAAACCCGTGGGAAAAAGCTATACAAGGAAATCATGGAAACATGCGCTGGCGCATGGAAGACCACTACCTGTTCCATATCGCCCACATGTATAAGCATTATGACGAAAGCTGTGGCTGTGGCATCCGATTCGCCATTGACGAATGGGTGTTTCTAAAAGCTCTCGGCAAAGCAGACTGGACGTATATCAGACGCGAGCTGAAAACGATGAAACTAACCGCTTTCGAGCAGCAAGTGAGCCGAGTGGCAACAATCGCATTCGGCAAAGACTCGGTCGCAAGGGTGCTGACCAATGATGATATCTCTCAAGGACGGGTGAGAGCTGGAGATGCACTCAGCGACAACGACGACCTTGTTTTTCTTGGCATCCTATTGAATTCCGGGATCTACGGCAATATGCAGTTTAAGATGCAACGGGAAATAGCCAAAGCCCAATCCGCTCGAGGTGGATTCGGCAGAGGAACTTATCTGAGAGAACGCATCTTCCCGTCATATAACATGTTGATTTCCATGTATCCGTGGGTGGAGGGCAAGCCGTGGCTGGTGCCGTTCATGCCGTTCTACCGGCTGGCGAAGGGCGTGCGGCATAACAGCGGCAAGATCGCCGCCGAACTGCGGATGCTGTTCACACGCAAGTAGGTGCAGGCGGCGGGTGTCGCTGACGGCGACGTTGCGAGAGCAGCGTCGCGCGACGTCGTCAGCGGCGGGCGCGCAGCGCCTTCCACAGCGCGCGCAACGGGGTGCGGGCGAGCGCCGGACGCAGCCGCATGGTCCAGCCGGCGTGCCACAGGCGGCGCAGCGGGTAGATGGCCAGCCACACGCGCACATAGGCGCGGTACCGGCGGCCCTCAAGGTCAACCGGCCGGTTCGCACGGTAGCAGCCGTCGAGAATGCCGATGATCTGGTGAGCAGGCACGTGCTCGTCCACGAACGTGTTGTCGCCGCGGATGATGTAGACCGTCTCCGGCGCAACGGAATCGGACGCGCTGGACGACGCACCGCGCTCCACATCGACAATCCGGTGCAGCACGTACGCCTCACGCACGCCGGTCGCCGGGTCTGCCGGACGGTGATACAGCACCACGTCATGCCGGTGCGGCAGTCCGTCGGCGTGCACGTCGGCCGGACTGCGCACGATGATCGTGTCGCGTCGATTGCGCAGCAGCGGCCACATGCTCCAGCCGGACGTGGTGGACACCATCACGCCTTCGGCGGCCAGCATCTGCTCGATGGACAGAGTGGCAGCCGACGCAGCGTCCGGAGCAGCGTCCGGCGAGACGGAAGATACATCGAAAACGGTGCGGTCACTCTCGACGGCCGCTCCCCCAGCGGCCTCGCACGTGACGGCGGTGACGGTATCGTTCACGCGAGGAAACCGTTGGCGGACATCTGGTTGATGAACGTGTCGACGTCGGCGCCGGCACGCTCGGCGGTCACCTCGAACTGCCGGGTGAGCTCGCTGACGATCTCGTCGCGGCCCTTGCCGTCGGCGAGCGCCTGCCAAATCAGCTTGCCGGTTTCGTTGAGCTTGACCATGCCGTGGAAGTGCTCGCTCGCCTCGCCGGTGGCGATGACCACGGTCTGGCCGGCGACGTCACGCAGTACGAATCCGTCCTTGAGTCTCATATCAGCTTGCCTTTCCCGCGGCGGAGTCTCCCTCATGTCCGTCGCAACGTTTCGATGGTACCGCGGGGCGGCTACGGGGGCGACGGCGCGGGGACGCGGAGACTGGTGCTCCGGCAGAAGCGACGTCACGGCGGCAGAAACGACGTCACGGCGGAGACATGCCTGACATGTGCATCTCGCATTATGTCACAGCGGGTAGGTACACGCTGTGACGCAATACGCAAAACCCAGCATTCCCAAGGGATGCGCCGGCAACGTCACAGCGGGTAGGTACACGCTGTGACGGTTGGGAGTGAGAAGTGCAGGCGGGTGCGCGGGGGTGCGGGGGTGCGCGCGGG
>NZ_WBVT01000040.1 GCF_009193355.1 Bifidobacterium leontopitheci | reverse complement strand
TGTCACAAGCCGCCGGCCCATACGCCCCTGCCCCCGCCCCCGGCATGCCGCCATACGGTCCGGCGCAACCCGGGCCGCGACCGTACCCACAACAGCCGCAAGCCAACCCCACGCTGCTCAAACGCGAAGCGCTGATCCGTCGCGGCACGCCGCTGACCGTCGCCTGCATGGCTCCGGTGGCGATTCTCGCGGCGGCCATGCCGCTGGCCGGCATGATGCTCGCGTGCGCGCTGTGCTGGCTGCTGCTCACGCTCGGCTATTCGGCTGACGCACGGCTGAAGCGCGAATACCGTCGCGGCGGCCGGCGCACGGCCGGCGACACGGCGATGTCCGTGGTCACGCTGCCATGGCACCTGCTGCGCGGCCTGGCGCAGGCGGTGCCGCGCACGCTGCTCGCCACGGCGGTGCTCGCCTTGGGAACGACGCTGTTCACGCTGATCCTCGGCTCACCGACCATCAACCTGGGTTTTTCGCTGTTCGGCATCGACGTCGTACTGCCGGTGGTGGCGACCGCGGCCTTCTCCCCCGCCGGCCTGACCATCGCGGCGAGCGCGGCCGCAGGGTGGGCGTCCGGCATGATCGCGCCGGCGCCGACGATCATGCGGCTCGGCGCAGGCGCGGCGATGGGCGCAGGGTCGGCGGTGAACGAGCTCGGCGGCCATGTGAACCCGACGCTCGACAACGCGATGGTCGGCTCGACAGTGGGCGCGAACCGCTCCGGCCGCGCGATCGTGATATGGATCATATGGGGAATAATTACGCTATCAGCGTGCGTGGCGGTCGCCCTCGGCGGCGGCATCGACTGGTGGCCGCTGCCGTACAGCGTCGTCTGAATCGTCACATTCCGCGGTATTCCAGCGATTCCGACTATCCAGCCACCATAAAACAGACGCATACGGACCAACTGCCGATCACCGCCGCCGCGGCCGCGCGCACGGACCGGCAGCCGAGAAAATGGACGCTCCATATTACTATGGGCGAAGGGTTCAAGACAGCCGGAAAGGGAATACCGTGGCACAGAGCAAGAAACCAGCAGACAAACGCAACACGCGCGCGAACCGTCGCGCCGCCGAAGAGCGGGCGGCGAAGGAACGCGCCGAGCAGGCCGCCAAGGAACGCAGGCAGCAGACCATCATCGGCGCGATCGTCGTCGTGATCGTCGTCGCGCTGCTGGCGGTCGCGGGCGTCGCCATCTGGAACGCCATCGAGAAGAACAAGAAGAACAACATCAGCGAATCGCAGGCGTACGAGCAGCTCCAGCAGGTCGAAACGAAGCCGGAGCGGGCCGACAAGAAGGGCGGCTTCCTCCTCTCGAGCGAAGGCTACGGCAAGACCGTGGCCGGCGCGCCGACCGTCGCCGTGTATTTCGATCCGCTGTGCCCCGGCTGCGGCGAGTTCAACCGCCAGGTCGACCCGACGCTGATCTCGATGGTCAACGCCGGCCAGATCAACCTCGAGCTTCATCCGATGTCGTTCATGGACCAGTACTCGACCGACGAGTACTCGAGCCGCGCATCCGGCGCGGTCGCCTACATCGCCGACCATGACGACGACTACAACCACCTGCTCAAGTTCATCGCGAACATCTACGCCGAGGACTTCCAGCCGGGCGAGGCGAGCGAATACAAGTCGGTGAGCAACGACAAGCTCAAGGAGCAGGCCGTCAAGGCCGGCGTGTCGAAGTCCGTGGCCGACAAGGCGTTCGGCGGCGAATACAAGGCGTGGCTGGAAGCGATCAACATCTACACGCCGAAGCGGCCCGAACTGTGGCAGGTGACCGGCTCGTACAAGGGCACGATGAGCACGCCGACCATCACCATCAACGGCAACTACTGGGATCGCAACCAGCTGAGCCTCGCCGGACTCGACATGAAGAACGGCCTCATCCAGTCGCTCGGCATGACCTCCAGCCAGGTGGGCCAGAAGGGCGTGATGCCGTCCATCGGCGCATCCGGCAAGCCGATCTCGCTGACGACCGGCAAGTGACCGGCCGCAGCGCGGGGAGACGCGCATAGCGGGAAGCCGCCGGACTGTCGACCTTTCGCGGGGCCGGCTGCCCGGCGGCTTTTTCGTTGTGGCGTTCGATTGCGGCCTCCGGGCGGGGCGCGCGCAGGTCGGCCGGACGCGAGTCGGCCGGACGACGTCGCTGCCGGTCTGACGCCGCCGGTCCGTCGCCGCCGGTCTGACGACACTGCTAAGCTGGTCAGCGTTCGATTGCGCCCGGCTGTTGCAAGGCCGGATGCGGTGCGACAGCGCCTCCTTAGCTCAGATGGCCAGAGCGGCCGCCTTGTAAGCGGCAGGTCGTCGGTTCGATCCCGACAGGAGGCTCGCGACACGGCGTGCCTGAAAATGGCGCGACCTGATACTATATATAGATGAGCGTAGCAATTCATCAGTCATGCCCTTGCGACGTGACGGGACGATGACGCATCAACAACGATGCCGGGCCGCGCGACAAATGAAAACGTACCTTGTGTAAGTGCCAGAAGCCTTCCCCCAACTTATGGCTTCTGGAAGGCAGAGCGTCCCCCAACCAGCTCTGCCCTTCAAGGGGGCGGGACAATCCCCTTCTCTCCCGCCCCCTTTTTCTTTACCTTTTTCAGGCCCGCAGTGAAATCGGCCAGATTTGCGGCGCATTCCGGAGTAGACGGGCATCACCTCATGTACACCGCCGCCGACTCGCCACCGCGGGGCCGCAAAAACGGCTTCATCCCGCCAATCCTTATTTCAGGAAAACCCTTGATACTCCAGCCCATGCCCGTCTACTCCGGAATGCACCCGCCACGAAGCCAAAAACACCGCGCCCGGGCCGACATGTGGAAGTATGGGTGACGGTTCGCGGCCGGACGCACGCACATCCACGCCGTTTCGCTACAATGTGGGTGATTATGCCGCGTCCCGTCTGCTGCGCCCCACTGGCCGACCGCAAGACGCGCGAGGCACAAGGAAGGATGGCTTATGGCTCGGCGGTGGACTCCACAACGATTCGTTCGGATGCGTCGCTTGCGAGTGGCGCTCTGTGCGGCGGCCGTGCTCCTCGGCTCGACCGCCACGTTCGGCTTCACGGCCCGCAAGTCCGTGGCGCTCAGCGTGAACGGCGAGACGCGGACGGTCGTCACGTATGCCGGCAGCGTGGACCGGCTGCTTGAGGAGCAGGGCGTCTCCGTGCGCTCCCACGACCTCGTGCAGTCGACGAACGGCGGCACGCTGCGCAATCATGACGTGGTGTCCGTGCGCAGCGCCTACCAGACCACCATCAGCATCGACGGCCAGCAGATCCCGTTCTGGACCGTGGCGACGAGCGCCGACCAGCTGCTCGGCTTCTTCCAGCAGAACGAGAACAAGGCCGCGAAGGTCACCGTTGACATCAACAACGTGTACAACCAGCTGACCGGCGGCCTGGTGATCAACGCGTCCGGCCCGGTCACGGTCATCGCGGACGGCAAGTCGTCCGTCGCGCCGAACGGCAAGCTGCCTGCCGCGTCGATCCTCGATTCCAAGGGCATCGTGCTCGGCAAGGAGGATCGCGTCAGCGTCGAGAAGGACGGCGGCAAGACCGTGCTGCGCGTGCGCCGCGTCACGCACGGCCAGGAGACGACGACCGTGGCCATCCCCCATGGCACGCAGACCATCGTCGACGAGTCGCTGGAACCGGGCGAGACGGTCATCCGCGAGCAGGGCGAGGACGGCGAGAAGAAGCAGGTCTACAACGTCACGTACGTGGACGGCAAGGCCGAAACGCGCACGCTGGTTTCGGAGACGACGACGAAGCTGTCGATCGACACGATCATCGCCGTCGGCCCGGAGAAGACGGAGGAGCCGAGCGATGGTTCCGGTGACGGGAGCGGCACGTCGAACGGCTCCGGCTCGTCGGATAAGGGGAACGCCGGGTCCGGGAGCGGCGACTCCGGGAACTCAGGCAGCTCCAGCGGCGACAAGGACGCCGACAAGAACGATTCCGGCAACAGCGGCAACAACAGCGACGGCTCTGACAAGAACAATTCAGGGTCGGGGAACTCCGGGAACAGCGGCAACTCCGGCAATTCGGGGAACTCGGGGAACTCGGGGAACTCCGGGTCAGGGAACGGCAACAGCGGCAACTCCGGTTCGGGTTCCGGCAACGGCTCGGGCAGCGGAAACGGCAACGGCTCCGGGTCTGGATCTGGGTCTGGTTCCGGTTCGGGCAGCGGCAGCGGTTCGGGTTCCGGTTCCGGCAATGGTTCCGGTTCGGGCAGCGGATCTGGGTCCGGCAACGGGTCAGGTAGCGGATCGGGCTCAGGCTCCGGAAGCTCGCAGGGACGCCTGTGGCATCCCACGGTCGCGCAGGCCAAGGCGTACGCCTCCGGCGCGGCGGCCCAACGCGGCTGGACGGGCGCCGACTGGACGGCCCTCGAAAAGCTGTGGACCCGCGAATCCGGCTGGCTGTGGAACGCGGAGAACAAGTGGTCCGGCGCGTACGGCATCCCGCAGTCGCTGCCTGCCAGCAAAATGGCCGAGTTCGGCGCGAACTACCGTGACGACGGCGCCGTGCAGATCGACTGGGGACTCGCCTACATCGCACAGCGATACGGCAGTCCGTCGAAGGCCTGGCAGCATTCCGAAACCGTCGGCTGGTACTGATCAAAAGCGAGCGATATGACTGACAACACTGCTATCACCAACGAGATGGACGCGACCACCGTGTCTCCCGCCGAGTCCGCCGGCCGCCTGCTCGGCGCGGCCGACATCCGCGCCATCGCCGCGCAGGCCGGCATCAGCCCCACCAAGAAGTTCGGGCAGAACTTCGTCATCGACCCGGGCACCGTGCGCCGCATCGTGCGCGCGGCCGGCGTCGACGCGACCACGCACGTGCTGGAGGTCGGCCCGGGGCTCGGCTCGCTGACGCTGGCGATCCTCGAGACCGGCGCGCGCATGACCGCCGTGGAGATCGATCCGCCGGTGGCCGAGCGCCTGCCGCACACCATCGCCGAATACATGCCCGACGCGGCCGGCCGCTTCGCCGTGATCAACCGTGACGCGCTGCAGGTCACGCCGACCGACCTGCCGGACTTCGACGACGGCACGCCGTTCACGCTCGTGGCGAACCTGCCGTACAACGTGGCGACGCCGATCATCCTCACGCTGCTGGAACGGTTCGCCGACCTGCAGGCGTTCACCGTCATGGTGCAGAAGGAGGTCGCCGACCGTCTGGTCGCCGTGCCCGGCTCGAAGATCTACGGTGCGCCGAGCGTCAAGCTGGCCTGGTACGGGCGGTCCGAGCGTGCCGGCAACATCGGCCGTCACGTATTCTGGCCGGCGCCGAACGTGGACTCCGCGCTGGTGAGCTTCACCCGGTACGCGGCCGACGGCGACGGCAACGACAACAACAACGGCGCCGCCGCGCGCGATCCGCAGCTGCGCGAGACGACGTTCGCGCTCATCGACGCCGCGTTCAGCCAGCGCCGCAAGACGCTGCACGCGGCGCTCAAGCACACGTCGTTCGACGGCGTCACGTGCGGTGACGACGTGTTCGCCGCGGCCGGCATCGACCCGACCCGTCGCGGCGAGACGCTGACCATCGACGAGTTCGTCGCGCTGGCGAGGGCCGTGCGCGAGGCGGCCGCCACGACGCACGGCGACGAACCGCAGGAAGCGCAGGCGGACGCATGACGGCAGTGGAAGTGCGCGTCCCGGCGAAGACGAACCTGACCCTGCACGTGGGCGAGCCGCACGCGGAGTGGGGCGGCCGCCACGCGCTGGACACAGTGTATTGCGCGGTCGGCGTCTACGACACGATCCGCGTCGAAGACAAGGCTCCCGGCAGCGGCTTTTCGCTGGACCTGTGCGGCGAGCATCTGGGCGATCTGGCGGCCAGCGACAGCGACATGCGGCGCAACCATGCGGTGCTCGCCCTGTTCGCGTTGGCCGAGGCGGCCGGACGCGAGCCGGACGTGGCGTTGGGCATCACCAAGACGATCCCCGTGGGCGCGGGGCTGGGCGGCGGCTCGGCGGATGCGGCCGGCACACTGCTCGCGCTCAACGAACTGTGGGGGCTCGGCTGGCCGCTGGAACGGCTGCGGCCGATCGCCGCGAAACTCGGCGCGGACATGCCGTTCTGCCTGGGCGGCGGCTATGCGCGCGGCACCGGTTTCGGCGAGGCCATCGAACCGCTTGACGACGATGACGAGACCGTGCGCGATCTCAAACGCCGCGGTTTTGCCGGCTCCGTACTCGTCGGCGCGTATCACACGCAGCTGAGCACGCCGGAGGTGTATCGTACGTTCGACCGCGTGGGCGCCGGGGATGGCGAGGAGAACCATCTGCAGCGTGCGGCGGTCGCGTTGCACCCGCGCAGCGGACATGCGATCGAGGCGGCGCTGGCGGCCGGCGCAAGCCAGTCGTTCGTCTCGGGTTCCGGCCCGTCGGTCATCGCGTTCGCGCCGGACGACGAAAGCGCGAGGCGTATCGTGGCGGCGTGGGAACGTGACGGCGTCGTGGACCGTATCATCGCGGCCGACGCCCCCGCAACGCCGATTGTGACGGCGGATACGTCACAGGCCGCTCGCCGCGACACCTAGCATCGCCGGGCACGATCCGGCAGGCGTGTGACGCTCCCCCAGTCGGCTCCGCCGACAGCCCCCTCCACCGAGGGGGCCGAGACAGGGGTCGCCGCACAGCGGCGCCGCGGACCATCAACCGCGTCAGACTGTACCGATAATCTGTGAACCATCGTCAACGAGAAGGACGGCAACCATGACCCAGCAATATGACGAACGTGCGGAACGCAAGCGTTACATCCGCCGCCGCCAGCAGTTCGTATTCAGCATCGTCGGCGCCATCATGGCGGTGGTGCTCGTCGTCTCCATGCTGTTCTACTTCCACGTGGGCGGGCTCGGCGTGAGCGCCACCGCCGCGGTGAAGCCGAACTACGGCGTGCGCGTGCCCTGCTCGGTCAAGGACGCCAGCAAGAAGAACCAGAAGTACACGAACTACGCGAACGTGAAGGTGCGCGTGCTCAACGGCACGGATTCCGCCGGTTTCGCGCGCGCGGTCGGCCAGGCGCTGCAGAACCGCCAGTTCTCGGTCGTCGGCTTCGCCAACTACAAGAGCACGAAGGTGGAGCGTACGACCATCTATTTCGGCAAGAACGCGATCAACGACGCGTACACGCTCAACACGAACTTCACCGACGCGGTCATGGTGATGGACGATCGTAAGGACAAGCTGGTCGACGTGGTGATCGGCGCCACGTTCAACAACCTCACCGATCAGGACGAGCTGCCGAGCGGCGACGAGTCCATCAAGGACTTCGACGGCTGCGTGAGCGCCGACGCGATGGGCGCCCTGCCCAAGGCCATCGACCACACCGAGGTGAATTAGGCGTAGCGGGGGCGGCTCTGCGCGGGTGGCGCTCCCCCAGTCTTCGCTACGCTCAGACAGCCCCCTCCACCGAGAGGGCCGAGGACGTGCCAGTCCTGCCGGTATTGACGGACCGTACTCGTAGCGACTTTACGAGTACGGTCCGTTGATTTTTTGTGACGGAGCGTACTCAAACGGGGTGGTACGAGTACGGTCCGTTGCGAAAGCGGGTGGCGCTCCCCCAGTCGGCTCCGCCGACAGCCCCCTCCACCGAGGGGGCCAAGGCCAATGATTCTCCCAACGCCATTTCCGCTGTTTGCTTCACGGCTCGGCCTTCCGCCGGCGCTGGTGGGGCCGAGGACGTGCCAGTCCTGCCGGTATTGACGGACCGTACTCGTAGCGACTTTACGAGTACGGTCCGTTGTGTGGTGGGTCACTGGTTGTCGGCGTACCAGCGCTTGAGCTCGGCGACGGCGATGTCGTGGTCGACCGGGCCGTTATCAAGACGGTACTCGAGCATGTGCTTGTACGCGCGGCCGACCTCGGGGCCGGGGTCCAAACCGAGGATCTGCATGATCTCGTTGCCGTCCACGTCCGGGCGGATCGCGTCGAAGTCCTCCTTCTCCTTGAGCTCGCGCACACGCTGCTCCATCTCGTCCATCGCGGACGAGAACACCATCGCCTTGCGCCGGTTCTGCGTGGTCGCGTCGGCGCGCGTCAGACGGTTCAGACGCTCGTACAGCGGTCCCGCGTCCTTGACGTAGCGGCGCACCGCAGAGTCGGTCCACGGCTCGTCCACATACCCGTGGAAGCGCAGGTGCAGGTTGACCAGCTCGCTGACGTCCTCGACGATGTGATGGTCGAAGCGCAGCGCCTTCAGCCGCTTGCGCGTCATCTTCGCGCCGACCGCATCGTGATGGTGGAAGCTGACCTTGCCGCCCGCCTCGAACCGGCGGGTCTTCGGCTTGCCGATGTCGTGCATGAGCGCGGCGAGCCGCAACGTCAGGTCGGGGCCGGGCACCGGGCCGTCAGGACCGGTTTCGAGCGCCACGGCACGGTCGAGCACAATCATCGTGTGCTCGAAGACGTCCTTGTGACGGTGATGCTCGTCGATCTCCAGCTGCAGCGCCGGGATCTCGGGGAACACCTCGTCGGCGAGGCCGGACTCCACGAGCGCCTCGACGCCGGCGCGCGGACGGTCCGACAGCAGCAGCTTCGTCAGCTCGTCGCGCACGCGCTCGGCCGAGACGATGGCGATGCGGTCGGTCATCTCGCTGATCGCCGCGGCGGTGTCGGGCGCGATGCGGAAGCCGAGCTGGGCGACGAACCGCACCGCGCGCATCATGCGCAGCGGATCGTCATCGAACGACTGGTACGGGTCGACCGGCGTGCGCAGTACGCCCTTGGCCAAATCGTTGGCGCCGCCGAACGGGTCGACGAACTCGAGCTGCGGCACACGCAACGCCATCGCGTTGACGGTGAAGTCACGACGGGAGAGGTCGCCTTCCAGCGAATCGCCGTAGCTGACCTCCGGCTTGCGCGAGTCGGGATCGTACTGGTCGGAGCGGTACGTCGTCACCTCGACTTTGACCTCAGTGCCGTCCTCGCGCCGGCGCATCGCGCCCAGCGTGCCGAACTTGCGGCCCATGTCCCAGAAACCGTCGCGGCCCCAATGCCGCAGGATCGGCTCGAACTCTTCGGGCCGCGCGGACGAGCAGAAGTCGAGGTCGTGGGACTTGCGGTGCAGGAGCAGGTCACGTACCGGACCGCCCACCAACGCCAGCTCATAGCCGTGCTCCGCGAAGAGGTGTCCAAGTTCAATGGCCTCTGGCCATACTTCGAAATTCACGCGAGACCTTTCCGTACAGTTTTCGTCAGTTCCATCGGCATTTCCACTGCATATCGCCGCTTTTATGCGTATTCAAGCATACCGTTACCCCACCTGCACACGGTATTGAGTAAGGTGGAAGGCATGATTACGCCCGCAGACCTCGCGCGCATGCTTGCGCATGTTGCGGGCAACCATACCCAAAACGCCCCCGATCCGCTGGAACCGGACACGTTGCTGTACTCGTCGACCGGCCCGCGGCCCCAGTTGCAGGCCGCCGCACAGGACACTGCGCAGGACCCTGTGCAGGCCGCGTCCGAAGCGGCGTCGCCGACACCGTCGGCCCCTGCCGCAGCAGTCCCGGCAGCGTCAATCCCGCCGACGTCAATCCCGGCAACGCCGGCCATGCCGACTCCGGCGACCATCGCCATGCCGTCCGCGCGGCCCAAACCGCACCCGGGACTGCACCATTCGCCGCGCATCACGGCGCAGATCACGACGCGCGGCATGAAGACGCTCGACGCGCCGGCCGGACCGTGCGCGCCCACACCTGCGATGATGCCGCCGCGACGCTCCGGCGACGGCCCGACGACCTTCGCGTCGCTGGACGCGCAGGAGCTGCCGGTCGTGCGCGAGTATTCGGCGGGCGGCCTCGTGTTCGACGACCGCGGCCGCGTGGCCATCATCGCCCGGCATTCGCGCAACGGCCATCTGGAATGGTGTCTGCCCAAGGGGCATATCGAAAAGGGCGAGACGCCGCAGCAGACCGCCGTTCGCGAGGTGCACGAGGAGACGGGCATCCTGGGCGAGGTGGTGGAATCCATCGCGACCATTGACTACTGGTTCACCGGCACCAGCCAGCGCGTGCACAAGCTCGTGCATCATTTCGCGTTGCGCAAGGTCGGCGGCGAGCTGACGGTGGAAGGTGACCCGGACCATGAGGCCGAGGACGCGATCTGGGTGGATTTCGAGGATCTGGACGACGTGCTCAGCTACCCCAATGAGCGCAAGATCGCATGGCTCTACGCAAGGAAAATGAAGCAGGTATGATCTCGAACCGACCGGCGCACGGGCGATCCGTGCCTTTCGTTGACCTCAAGGAACGTTGGCGGCGGCTGATTGCAGTGCCGTTCGTCGCAGTGCCGTTCGTAGCAGTGCTGCTGTCCGCCGCGATGCTGTTCGCCGCGCTGCCCGCGACGGCTCTCGCCGACGACGGCACGGACATCGCCGCCAGCGAGAGCGCCGACGACAACAGCGGCAGCGACGACGTCACCAAGCCGACGATCTCGATCGACCGGTCCACGCCGGTGGTGACCGACACCACCGGCTATTCGATTACCGTGACCGTGAGCAACCCGACCGACGGCGACCTGCCGAAGGGCTCGCTGACCGTGGCCTACAATCCCATGTACACGTTCGTCTCGCGCACGGACATGCAGCATTGGGCGGAAGGCGACGTCTCGATCCCCGTGCGCACGGTGCTCGGCACGGCCGACGTGCCGGCCATCAAGGCGGGCGGCACAGCCCGTGCGACGGTGACCGCGTCCGCCGCGACGGACGCCATGAAGGCGCTGCAGTCGTGGGGTCCGAAGCCGTTGATGGTCACCTACGCGCCCGGCGTGGACGCGGCCGGCAACGCGACCGCCGACGGCAACGCGACCGCCGACAGCCGGCCGGTCAGCATCCACAGCTTCCTCACCCGCTCGGCGCAGGGCATCGACACCGCGGCCACGCCGCCGATGAACATCACCCTGGTCATGCCGCTCATCGACACCGACCGCACGGCGAACGACACCGCCATCGACCAGCTCGTCTCGCACGGCGGCAACGTCACCGCCGAGTCCGTCGTGGCAGCCGGCAAAGCCAAAGCCAAGACCAGCGGAACGTCAACGTCCGGCGCACAAGACGACAGCAAGACCGCCGCAAGCCCGGCCGACAGCGGCAGTGCGGCTGACGACACGACCGACAGCGGCAACAGCAACAGCGATGCCGCCGCCCAAACGGCCACGAGCGCGAAACTGGCCGTCGCCGCCAAGCACGGCTCGCTGCAGGTCATCGCCGACCCCACGTCGCTGAGCACCGCCACCCAGCAGAGCACGGCCGCACAGTCCGGCAGCCAGGCCAACGGCACCACGCAGCAGGCGCACATCGCCGCGGTCATGCAGCCATCGAACTTCGACATCACCGCCTACGCGGCGCTCGACCGCGCGCAGGCGTACACGCAAGCCGGCATCAGCACAGACAGCTGGACCGCCAAGGCCGCGCTGGCCAAGACCAACCAGACCGGCACCACGATCGCCTGGCAGGGCGAGGCCGACTGGACCAGCCAGGCGCTCACCACGGCCAAGAAGCAGGGATACGGCATCGTCATCGCCGCGCACGACTTCGACGCGAACGACACCGCCACCGTGCACACCGGCAAATACGTGGTCTCCACGCAGGCGGGCGACGTGACCGTGCTCGCCGAACAGGAGGAGCTCGGCAATCTCGCCAAAGGCAAGGCGACCAGCGGCGACGCCGACGGCGAGACGACCAACGCGGGCCGCATCGCACGGTTCGTCGCGCAAAGCGCGTTCTACCAGATGGAGCAGCCGTACGCGGCACAGAACCGCAACCTGCTCGTCTGCTTCTCCCCCACCACGCCGGCCGCCGTGATCGACCGCATCGCCACCGCCGTCGAACAGTCCACGTGGCTGCAGTCCGGCAGCCTCGACAGCCTCATCAACTCGGAGACCTACCAGTCAGGCGACACGGCGAAGCAGACCGTGCCGACCAACGACCATCTGAGCGCGAAACGCAAGTCGCGGATCGAGGACGCGCTCGCCGCGCTCAAGGCGAGCCGCGGCGACATCGAACGGTTCGCCGACACGATCCTCACCGACCGCAAGTCCGCGAAGACATGGGTCGACACGCTGCTCGCCGCGCACACGAACCTCGCCATGAACGCGCTGTCCGCAACGGCCAGAACCGCCAACGTCGACTCGTTCGTAGCCGGCGCGAAACGGCTCGGCGCCGGCATGTTCGACGGCGTGACCATCAAGCCGACCGAGCCGGTGACCGTGGTGAGCGAGACCGCGAAGATGCCGGTCACCATCAGCAACAGCCACCCGTACCCCGTGCGCGTGCAGGTCTCGTCGCTCACCGACTCGATGGAGATCGTCACGTCGCGGCTCAGCGAGGTGACCGTGCCCGCGAACGGCGAGGCGCAGGTCACGTTCGCCATCCGCGTGGCGACAAGCGGCAAAGCGGTCGCCCACGTCACGCTGCAGGACGTCGAGGGACGGCGGTTCGGCGGCGAACAGGACACGTCCATCACGAGCGTGCTGCGCATCAGCGACAAGACCGGCTTCGTGATCATCGGACTGTCGGTCGTGTTGGGCCTGCTCGGCCTGTGGCGGCAATTCAACCGAAAGAAGGACCCTGACGAATGAGCACCACCGTAGGACGCAACTCGCTCATCATGGCGGTCGGCACGGCCGCATCCCGCGTGACCGGCCAGATCAGGACGATCTTCCTGGTCGGCGCGCTCGGCACGACGGGCATCGCGGCCAACGCCTACCAGGCGGGCGCGCAGATCCCGCAGGTGATCTTCAACCTGCTGTCCACCGGCATCTTCAACGCGGTGCTCGTGCCGCAGATCGTGCGCACGCTGAAAGAAAAGGACGCCGAAGAGCGGCTCAGCAAGCTCATCACACTGTCGATCGCGCTGCTGCTGGCGATGACGCTGCTCATGATGGCCGGCACCCCGCTGCTGACCGCGCTGTACCTGGATTCCAGCTGGAACCCGGCGCAGCGGGCGCTGGCGAACGCGTTCACGCTGTGGTGCATGCCGCAGATCCTGTTCTACGGCCTGTACACGGTGCTCGGCCAGATCCTCGCGGCCAAAGGCCGGTTCGCGACCTACGCGTGGAGTTCGGTGGGCGCGAATGTGATCAGCTGCATTGGTTTCGGCGCGTTCATCGTGATGTTCGGCAACGCCGGCCGCCAGCCGATGAGCTTCTGGACGACCGACAAGGTGGCGTTCACGGCGGGCGCGTGGACGGCCGGCGTCGCGTTCCAGGCGCTCGTGCTGTTCATTCCGCTCATGCGCTGCGGCATCCGGTACCGGCCGCGTTGGGGCGTGCATGGGCTGGGTCTGCGGTCGATGGGTCAGGTGGCCGTGTGGAGCATCGCGATGGTGGTGCTCAACCAGCTGATGGGCATCGTCAACTCGCGTGTGAACACGGGCGCACCGACTGCTGGCGGCGACCTGTACGGCATCGCCGGCAACGCGAGCTACCAGTACGCCTACACGGTGTACATCCTGCCGTATTCGATCATCGCCGTCTCGATCACGACGGCCGTGTTCCCGCGCATGTCGAAGGCGATCAGCGAGCATCGCATCGCCGACGCCCGCGCCGACCTGAGCTCGTCGCTGCGCACGACCGGCCTGGCGATGATCTTCTTCACCGCGGCGATGGCGGCCATGCCGGTGCCGCTGGTCAAGGCGCTCATCCCCTCGGCCACCGTGCACGGTTCGGTGCTCATCTCCGCGCCGCTGCTCGGCCTGCTGGTGGGCCTGGTGCCAACCAGTGCGTTCCTGCTGGTGCAGCGTGCGTTCTACGCCTATGAGGACGGCCGCAGCCCGTTCCTGTTCGCCGCGGTCGACAACGCGGTGCAGCTGGGCCTGCTGCTGGTCGCGTTGCGGCTGACGACTCCGCGCTACTGGGTGCTCATGGTGGCGCTGTCGCTGAGCCTGTCGTACATCATCACGTTCCCGTGGGTGTTCTGGCTGTTGCGCAAGCGGTTCGGCGGGCGGCTCGACGGGCGGCGCATCGTGACGATGCACGTCAAGGCGCTCGTCGCCGGCGCGGTCGCGTACGCGGCCGGCGCACTGCTCAATCCCGTGGTCACGCGGATGGTCGGCGCGAGCGTGGACGGCGGACGCGGCCACATGAACTGGGGGCAGTCGCTGGTCATCTGCGCGGTCGTGGGCATCGTGGTGACGGCCGTGTACGCGGCCGGACTGTGGGTGCTGCGCGTCGACGAGTTCTCGTCGCTGGTGACGTCGGTACTGCGACGGTTCGGCGTGAAGGTGCCGGGGGTTGCTGGTGCTGCGACTGGGACTGAGTCGGGTGCTGTGGCGACAACGTCTGTGGCGGCGACCGCTGGTGCCGGCGACGCCGTTTCGGCGGCTACTGCCGGAACGGCGGGTGAAGCCGCACTTTCTGGTTCTGCTGCACTGTCTGACGGCGTTGCGCATAGCAACGCGCGCGGCTACGTGACTGCGCAGGACGGCGTCGCCGCGCAGCCGCGAACGGCTGCGAACCGCATCGGCTCCGAGACCGCCACCGCCGCATTCCGCAGCGCACGGCGGACCGCCGGTAACGCGGCACGATCCGCAGGCAATACGGCATGGTCCGCAGCCGGTTCGGCTGCCGGCGCGGCACGGGCCGCGAGCGGATCGGCTGTCAGCACCGCTGCCAATGCGGCCGTCAATATCGCAGCTACGGGAGCGACCGCAGCCGTCAAGACAGCGGCAGCCGGAGCCGCGCAGGCCGCGGTCGCGCAGGCCGCATCC
Source organism: Bifidobacterium leontopitheci (assembly GCF_009193355.1). Lineage (GTDB taxonomy): Bacteria > Actinomycetota > Actinomycetes > Actinomycetales > Bifidobacteriaceae > Bifidobacterium > Bifidobacterium leontopitheci. The sequence goes on along the minus strand of NZ_WBVT01000040.1, from coordinate 7,288 downwards.
CAGGCCGGCGCTGCGGCGGCCGCCGCGGCCATGCCGGCGTCCATCGCGCCGGTCGTGTCCCCGGCGGTCCGCAAAGCCGCCAGCGCGGCCGCACATCTCGCAGGAGCCGGGATGAACGCGGCGGCGAACGCGACGTCCGCACATGCAACGTCCGTGCACGACGCACCCCGCGGCGTGCCGCACGGCAGCGCCGGCACGGTCGCAAACGCCACTGCAAACGCCGTCTCAGCCGCGTCCCACGGCAGCGCGAACGCAGTCTCCCACACGGCCCGGCACAACAGCGGCAGGCGCACGACGGCAGCCGCCGCGCCGACCATCCCCACGGCTAGAATGACAGCAACCCCGCTATCTCAAGGGGTACCATCGCAGCACGGAGAATCGACACTTATGAATCCTCACATGGGAGATACCGTCATCGGACGCTACACCCTCGTCTCGTTGCTCCGTGAGAGCACCGGACTGAGCGCGTGGATCGCCAACGACCGTATGCTGGCGCAATCCTGCCAGCTGTTCATCATCAACGACGTGTCGATCCTCAAGCAGATCAACGACACCGCCTCCACGCTGGCGCTGGCGAACAGCCGGTACTGCACGCCGGTATTGCAGCTGCAGCACGTGGGCAACGTGGCGCTGGTCATCACCGAACCGGACTCCGGCGTCTCGCTCACCGAATACCTGCGCCGCTCGTCCGGCGCCGTGCTCAGCTATGACGCGATCCGCTCGATCATCGGCCAGTGCACGCAGGCGATACGCGAGCTGCTCGACACCGGACTGACGCACACCGCGCTCAACACCGACACCGTGCGAGTGAGCGTGAACGGCGTGCAGTTCGCCGACACCCCCGTCTCCCCCGCGCTTGCCGACTCGTGCGGCGTGCCCGAGTCGAAGGACGACTCGCAGGAGCAGGTCGCCACCCGGCAGCTGTCCGCACTGCTGTACGCGCTGCTCACCCGCACGCCGTCCTCGGCAGACATGACCTTCGACATCGCCGCACTGCCGGCCGACATGCCGATGGAGTTCCGCATGATCTGCCGCCGCGGCCTCGGCCTCGTCGAAAACGGCGAAACCAGCGTCCCGATGGCCACGCTCGCCGAGTTCAGCGCGCTGCTGGGCGGCTGGGAGCCGTTCAGCCAGCTTGCCGAGCATGACATCGCGCTGCCGTCCGTAAGCGGACAGCCGACCATCAGCATGGTCGCGTTGCGTGACACCTCGCAGGACACGATCACCGAACTGCCGAAGGGCCTGGTCACCTCCACGAAACTGCCCGACCTGGCGATCTCCGAAGCCGGCCTGGCCGCCGGCGCCGAAGCGCGGTTCATCGAGGAGCAGAAGCGCGAGAAGCAGGCGTTCCTCGCCGAGCTGCCCGGCGACCCGCCGTCGTCCGAGATTCCGGCGGTAGCGCACGACGAAATCTTCGAACCAGACACGGCCGAACCGTCCAAGTCGCTCGCCTCGCTGCAGTCGCGCGTCGGCCAGATCATGGGCTCGTTCGGCGGCGCCTACGGCGACAACGCGCCGACCGGCGTCACCTCCACGGCCGAAGAGACGGCCATCGAGGCGCCCGTGCCGACGTTCGTCACGCTGCCGCAGTCGTTCCCGCCGGCCGCCAAGCCGCGTCGCACCGGATCGTCGGCCGCGGCGGTGCCGGCCGAGGCGTATGACGGCGTCGCTGGCGGTGCTGCCGGTGCTGCCGGTGCGGGCGCTGCTGGTGGTGCGGATGCGGGTGCCGGTGCTGCCGGTGCGTCACCGGTCGGGCCGACGATGGCCGTGCCGCAGGGTTCGCCGGTCGTCGCCGCAAACGGCACGCTGGACGGCGACGTCGACGAGACGATGATCGGCAGCATCTCGCCGATGGGCGGACGTACCGCGGCCGAGATGGCCGGAACCGCGGGCGCGGGAGCCGTGTCGGGCATGTTCCCGGCCGCCGCGGCCGCAGCGGGTCAGCCGGTACGGATTCCGCCGCAGCGCGACACCGCTGGATCTTCTGAGTCGTTGGCCGCACTGGCCGCGCATTCCGAGCAAGTCGCCGAGAACCGCGCTGCCGCGCAGGCAGGTGTCGCGGGTGCGATGCCGCCGAGCTTCGCCGCGGGTGCGGGCGCGGGTGCGGGCGCGGGAGCCGCGGTGAGCGGTGCCGATCCGAACGCGCTGCCGGGCTCGTCGAAGTCCCGTACGCGCATGACCACGCCGATCGACCGACGTACGCTGTCCGCGATGAGCGGCGGACGGTCCACGGCGGCAGGCAGCACCGGTCAGGTGCCGAGCGTGACCGCGCGCTCGGCGCGGGGCGCGGGCGCCGCGGGTGCGGGCGTGCGTGCCGGTGCGGGTGCCGGTAGCGCGGCGAACGAGCCCGACCGCTTCGACCCGACTGTGACCGTGCCGCTGTTCGGCGGCGACGGTCCGATGCCGCCGGTCGCCCCGGTCATGCCGCCGAGCTTCGCGCCGCAGCAGATCCACCACGTGACGCCGGCCGGCGCGAACGGCACCGGCTCGCCCGACGAGGATCTGCCGAACCAGCCGCTGTGGGGACAGTTCAAGATCAAGGTCATCACCATCATCGTCGCGCTCGTCGTGCTGATCGGCGGCGGCGTCGGTGCGTGGTTCCTGCTCAGCGGCGGCATCAAGGGCATCGGCAACGGCGGCTCCGGCAATCAGGAGGACCTGAACAACAAGGAGCAGATTGACAACGTGCCGTTCGGTGACAACTCGTCCAGCTCGTCGTCTCAGGCGCCGACCGTGCAGCCGCACGTCATCGGCGCAGGCGAAGGCGACGGCATCGAGGTCATTGACGTGACGCTGTGATGCGCGCGGGTTGGCGTGGCTTGCGGGCTGGCGTGCGGGCTGACACGCGAGACGTATGAACCATATGGATGCGGGGCCCCTTTCACCGGTTGGTGGAAGGGGCCCCGTTGATTGCGCACGCGTCCGTTTTCGACCCATGGCCCCGGCTTCCAGTCGAAAACGGACGCTGGGAGCCTGTTTTGCAGTCGTTTGCAACAAGTACCTCGTTGCTCTTGGTCGAAAACGGACGCTACAACATCGTTTTGCGTCCGTTTTCAACCAATCCGACAGCCGGACCAGTCGAAAACGGACCGTACCCGAACGGGTTGGCGGGGTGCTCCGGGATAGTCCGGGATAATCCGGGGGGGCGGGGTGCTCCGGGGTGGACGAAGCGGTCCGAGTACGGTCCGTTGACAATCCCCCAACGGACCGTACTCGTATGGTCCCGCTCGAGTACGGTTCGTCTGGATTAGTCAACCAACCGTACCCGTACGGTCCGCTCGAGTACGGTTCGTTGATATGCAGAATCGTCGGCGGAGGTGCCGGCTGTAAGGTGTCCCGCTGCCATAGAGACTGTCCGTTGTGCGGATGATTCTCGGAATCGGCAACAAGGCCGGGCCGGACACCCCTCACGTCACTCTGCTCGGGCGAGCACAGTGACATAGGTGCGAAATCCCAGTATTTGCAGTCGGTTTCGGCGATACGTCACTCTGCTCGGGCGAGCAGAGTGACGTGGCAGATGTCGCGGAAACCGCCGATACGCACAGCACGAAACAATCCACGGGCAAGCTGCGCACAACTTGCACGAAAGGCCTGTTTTGTCGAGTTGTGATACGGCATCTTCGCCTTGTACCCCTGAAACGGCCCGAATCCGTGCCACAACTTGCACGAAACGGCCTGATAATCGAGTTGTGGCACAGCGGATTGTCACAACTTGCACAAATGGGCCTTCTGTGCAAGTTGTGATACACGCGACGACGGAATCGGCAAGCCGGGCGCGGATATCATGCGCGGACGCACGTTTCGCAATGCCGGCATGTACCGGGCCTGCCTGCGCGAAGGTCATGCCCGGCATCAGGCCGCGTCCCGGTCATCCCTGACATGACCACGCAGTCAAGCGGCCGCCGCACGCCGCACGCACGTCACGGCACGCCGCACGCACATCACGACGGTCCAATAGTCGCCGAAATCGGTGAGAAGCACTCCGCGACTGCGCACGCTGCCACGCTGCCCCCGCAGCATGGCCGAATCCTGCGCACACGCCGTGCACGCCGTATCACGGCACGCTCCGCATGGCCGGGGACCTGCGCGCACGCCGCACGCACATCGCCGCACCAGCGCCCCCGCAGCGCCCGGCTCCCCGCGCACCCGTCCCCGCACGTCACAGCACGTGACGCAGGAAGTCCTTGAACCGCGGTTCGGTCGGGTTCGCGATGATTTCGGGGCCGCCTTTCTCGACCACGACGCCGCCGTCCATGAACACCACCTGATCGGCCACTTCGCGCGCGAACCCGATCTCGTGGGTCACGCACACCATGGTCATGCCATCCTGAGCGAGCGAACGCATGACGCCCAGCACTTCGCCCACGAGTTCGGGGTCGAGCGCGGAGGTCGGCTCGTCGAACAGCATGATCTCAGGTTTCATGGCCAACGCACGCGCGATGGCCACGCGCTGCTGCTGACCGCCGGACAGCTGCGACGGGTAGTAATCGAGCCGGTCGCCGAGCCCCACGCGCTGCAGCTCGGCGACCGCAAGCTCACGCGCCTCGCGCTTGTGCACATGCTTGACGTGCACGGGCGCCTCCATGACGTTCTCGAGCGCGGTCATGTGCGGGAACAGGTTGAACCGCTGGAACACCATGCCCAGCTTGGCGCGCTGCGCGGCCACCTCCTTGTCGTTCAGGGTCTGCAGCACCCGCTGGCCGCCGCGTTCGACCGGCTTGTAGCCGATCATCTCGCCGTTGACGTCGATCTCGCCGCCGGTGAGTGTCTCCAGCTGGTTGATGAGCCGCAGGAACGTGGACTTGCCGGAGCCGGACGGGCCGAGGATCACGGTCACCGTGCCGGGCATGACGGTGAGGTCCACGCCTTTGAGCACGTGCAGTGAGCCGTACGCCTTGTGTACGCCGGTCGCCTTGATGGCTGGAATCGTTGCCATGATGCCTCCCTGTTACGCGTTGAGTCCGGCGAAGGTCGCCTCGTTGAGCTTGCTGACGTCGTCCTGCGGCTCACCGTCCGTTTTGCCGGGGTACGGCGGCTGCTTGCCTTTGGTACCGATCGGGCGCGCGTCGAAACCTTTGCCGAAGTGCCGTTCGAGTCCGGCCTGGATGACCATCATCACGGAGGTGATGAACAGATACCAGATGCAGGCCACGATCAGCAGCGGAATCGGCTTGTACAGTCGGTTGGCGATGGCGTTGGTCGCGTACTGGAGTTCCAGCGTGAACGGCACGGCGATCACGAGGGACGTGCTTTTCAGCATGCCGATGGTCTCGTTGCCGGTGGGCGGGATGATGATGCGCATGGCCTGCGGCAGGATGATGCGGCGCATGATGAGCGTGCGGCTCATGCCGAGCGCTTCGGCGGCTTCGGTCTGGCCGTTGTCGACGGCTTCGAGTCCGGCGCGCATGATTTCGGCCAGATATGCGGCTTCGTTCAATGCAAGCCCAATCCAGGCGGCGTTGAACGCGGTGACGACGACCGACGAGTCGATGCTCCAGAACGAGACGTCCGTGAACGGGATGCCGAGCGAGATCTTGGGTACGAGCACGGAGAACAGGCCCCAGAACACGAGCTGCGTGTAGACGGGCGTGCCGCGGAAGAACCAGATGAAGAACCAGCTCACGCCGCGCAGCACCGGATTGATGGACTTGCGCATGACGGCGAGGATCAGCGACAGGATGATCGCCACCACCATGGAGAGCACGGTGAGTTCGAGCGTGTAGCGCACGCCGCGTAGCACGTTCTCGTTGAACAGGTACTTCCATACGGTCGGCCAGTCGAGGCGCTCGTTGGTGATGAGCCCTTGGATGAGCATGGCCGCGAGCAGCGCCACGATGACGGCCGCGACGACCGGTCCTTTACGGCGCACGGGCAGTGCGTTGATGCGGTTGGGGATGTTCAACCCCTCACCGTCGATGTTCTTCTTCGCCATATCGGTTCTCTTTTCTGCGCTCTGCAATTCGGCATGATGATCGATGGCTTCATGCGGCTGGTTCTTCGTTCCTGACGCCCTGTGGAGGGGGCTGGCGGCGGCTGTGGCTGACGATCGGCGCACCTCGGCCCCCTCGGTGGAGGGCCGAGCCGTATAGCAAACGCCGGAGGCGTTTGTAGGCGAGGAGCGAGCGACAGCGAGCCAGTATTGAGCCGGCCGAAGGCCGTCCTTGATTGCAGGACGCTGTCGGCGGAGCCGACTGGGGGAGCGTCACCCGCCACTGCCGTCACCGCCTACCATCTACCGTATGAAGCCCGTCACATCATCAGTCAAGGTCCGTGGGGTTGATTTCGGCCTTGTCGATCGCGCCGGACTCCACGCCCCAATGCTTGAGGATCTTCAGGTACGTGCCGTCGTCCATGAGCTTGGTGACGGCCTTCTGCACGGCCTCGTCCATCGCCGTGTCGCCTTTCTTGATGGCGATGCCCTGCTTGACGGTGCCGACGTTGCCGCCGAGCGCCTCAAGCTGGCCGTCGGTCTGTCGAATCGCGTAACCGGCGACCGGCGAATCCGCGTAGAACACGTCGGCCTTGCCGGTGACCACGTTGGTGGCGGCGTCGGTCTGCAGTTTGCTGGACAGCACGTCGATCTTCTTGCCGGCCGGGCAGTCGGCGTTCGCGTCGTGCGCTTTCTGCTCCTGTACGGTGCCGATCTGCACGGCGACCTTGAGGCCGCACAGGTTGGAGGTGTCGACCTTGTTCGGATTGCCTTTCTTGACGGCCCACGTGGAGCCGGCCTTGTAGTAGCTGACGAAGTCGACGGCGTCGAAACGTTCTTCGGTGATGGTCATGGCGGTGATGCCGAGGTCGTACTTGGAGCCGACGGAGGGGACGATCGAGTCGAACGTGGACGAGACGATATCCGGCTCGAGTCCCATGATCTTGGCGAGGGCGTGCGCGATGTCCACGTCGTAGCCGAGCGGCGTGGTGCCGTCCGCGGCGAGGAATTCGGCAGGTGCGTAGCTGAGTTCCATGCCGACCGACAGTTTGCCGTCGGACTTGACGGAGTCCGGCACGAGCGCGGCAATCTCGTCGTCCTTGGCGATGGAGCTCACGTCGTAGCCTTTGGTGATCTCGTTGTCGGAGGCGGTTTCGCCGCCGTCGCTGGTGCCGCAGGCGGCGAGGGACAGCAGCATGGATACGCCGGCAAGTGCGGCGATGACGGGCTTGAACCTGAACGTCATGAACGTGTTCCTTCACTCTCAGTGTCGTTGCTGGGGAAAACACCATTTTGACGCTGTAGTGAGACATAGGGCGGGGTTTGCGGGGGGGGGGTGGGGGTGCGTGAGCGTCGGTG
>NZ_WBVT01000004.1 GCF_009193355.1 Bifidobacterium leontopitheci | reverse complement strand
CCACAACGCAAACCAAACCACACCCCACACCCCCAAAACCACTGCAAACACTAACAACCACCGGCGTGTCGCAAAACCGGAAAAACACCCCCACAACCCCCAACACCAGCCACCACACCACCAAACAACAACCCCCCAACGGCGTGTCGCACAACAAACCGACAGAAGCACCCCCCCCCAAGCACACCAGCTGACGGCTTCCGGGGTTACGTTAAGAACAGTGCGTCTTGAATCCGGCGTTGGGTCTGCCGACATCTTGCGTGTCGTGGCGCAGCCGGTGTTTCGGGTGTCAGACCGGCGATGCGCTTGACTTTTCAGATTGACTTGTTCCATGAGCGGGAACAGGTCCTCGGGGGCGGGTGGCGTACGCATGACCCAGTGGCCGCGAACGGAACCGCCCTCTCCTGGCGCGTTTCGGCGTATCACGGACTGCTCCGGCTCATCCCGAACCATCCCGGCGCAAGAAATTACGGAAATACACCCCAGCGTCCGTAAATCCTCGCGCTGACGAATCCCCAGCGCAACAGATTACGGAAAACAGCCCCATCGTCCGTAATATCTTGCGCTCAGCAGCGGGCAGCGCAAGAAATTACGGAAACTCATCCAATCATCCGTAAATCCTTGCAGTGAAGGCCCCGTGACAACAGAGACCCGCAGCATCGCATCACCGAGACATCCGCGGCACCGTCCTGTCGTCGCAAGCACGACACCCGGCGAGGGAACACCTGCGGCCGGCCTGCGCGCCCGCGTGCCGCAGCATCACGGGGTCGGCCGATCTCGGCTACGCCCGCATACGGCGCCGGGTGCCTGGGTCGACGATTCGGGACACCGCCACGCATAGGACAATTGCGACCATCCAGCGAATCATCGAAGACCATCAAGGGACGGCGCCGCGCCGCTTCGCATACCGGCCATTGGGACGCGAATCCGCACAACCGCTCACACGGGCTCCCGCACCGCTGAATCGTGGGACAAGAACCCACGTGACCGATCACAACACCTCCTGTCCCACCGGCCATTGGGACAGGGGGCCAAAACCGCCGTTTCGAGCCTCGAGCCCCACGACCTATTGGGACGACAGCCCATGCAACCGGTCACGCGCCATCCCGTACCACAGAATCATGGGACAAGAACCCACGTGACCGGTCACAACACCTCCTGTCCCACCGGCCATTGGGACGCGGGACGAAAACGGGCGATTCCGCCGCCGCGTCCCACACACGGCAGCGGATCATCGACCGCACCGCGCAACACCGGCAGTGCCACCGGCATCACAACGGAAAAGCGGCGCGCGCCCGGCATCAACGCATACGAGGGCGGGTTCGGCGTCAAGAGGGGCTGGGCCGGACGCCCGCGCTCGACCCCGACACGCCGACGACACACGCGGATAAGACCCACGTTTCTTTACTTAACCCGGAATAACAGCGACAACGAAAAAGCCGGCAAACCATCACAACGGTTTGCCGGCCACAACGTGGAGCGGACGACGGGAATCGAACCCGCGTAATCAGTTTGGAAGACTGAGGCTCTACCATTGAGCTACGTCCGCAAGGTGTCGCTTTTGGCGACTCGAGCAATTATACACATGCCCCGTACTTTGGCAAGTCCCTCCCGCAGTGCCGGGGCATGAGCCGGTTCAGACCATCAGTCCGACGTCACCAGTACTCAACCGAACGACATCGCCGGAGCCGGTGCGCACGCTGATGGACGCGTCGTCGTTGAGCGAGACCACCGTGCCGCTGACCTCCCGGCCGTCGATCAGCTGAGCGTTGACTGGACGTCCCATCATCCAGCAGACGTGACGCATCTCCGAACGCAACCTGGAACTTTGGATCAACGGCATCTGCACGAACGCCTCCAGCCGGTTGCGCAACGAGACGGCAAGGCGCGCGGCGATCATGTCGATGAGGTCGACGGTGGCCGGCAGCGGCGTGACATGCATCTGCAGCGATGTGGAGCGGGGCGTGGGCAGGCGGTCCGCGGGCACGGACAGGTTGAGACCGACGCTGAAGACGACAGCGACGTCGCCGTGCGAATCCGGCGGCGAGGACACCTGAGTGAACGTGCCACCAAGCTTGAGCCCGTGGCAGTAGATGTCGTTCGGCCACTTGAGTTTGAACCCGCAGTCAGGGTCGAACGGCACCGCGCCGCATTCGTCAAGCGAGCCTTCGATGGCGTCGAGCGCGGCGAGGCCGGCGATCATGGACAGCCAGCCGTTGACGGCGTCATCGGTGGCGATGGATTCGGGAATCTCGGCGATGAACGACATGGCGAACGAGTCGCCGGGCACGCTCGCCCAAGGACGGCCGAGACGGCCCCGCGGGTCGTCCAGCGCGCCGGCCGCGACGACGGTGATGGCGATGCCACCGTTCTCGTCATGGGCGATGTCGTGCTGCCGGATCAGACGACGTGCTTCGGCATGAGTGGAATCGATACGCTCGTAGGCGGCGACTTTGCCGGCGACTTTCTCTGTCCTGAGAAGCCGCGGCGTTGCGACTTTTCGTAAAGCAATCATGGGGTTAACTGTACGCCGCCATAGGTGGATGCGCAAATGACGGGCGGGCGGCGAATTAGCTCACGACACAACGACAACAACGACGACAACAACGATCGCACTGGCGATGCCTTTATCGTGGCTCAGGGAGATATGCCATTGCGGCGTCCCCTGCGCACCTCGATCAGCAAGCGCTGGAATCGAGGATTGCAGCTGCCGCGCGACATCGTCGCGGAGGATGACGTGTGGGCGGCCGAGCGAATCATCGAGGATCTCGATGCCGCTCCATGGCGTGTTGTCAAGCGTGTAGGGAGGCTCCGCGGAGCCGAGCGACTCGCACCAGGCTTTAATCACCGCCTCCTTGCCGGCCCATTTCGCGGCGAGGTGCACGGCCTCGCCGTCATGCTTGAGCCGCGCGCGCAAAGACGCCTGCCGCACTTCACGCACCGAGAACAGTGCGCGCATGTGCGAGCCGGGTTGGGACAGCTGGTCGGAGAAGGCGGCGACGTCGACGATGTCATGGCCGAGACCGAGCAACGTGGAGCCGTGTGCGGCGATGTCGCGCAGGGCGTCGGCCGCTGAGGCGATTGCCGTATCGTCCGTCATGTTCCGCCTGTTCATCCGGTGCCGGTGGTGTCACAGCGGGTACCCACCCGCTGTGACACCACCGGTGATATCGCTGTTTTCCAAGATTATATCGTGGGTGTCACAGCGGGTAGGTACCCGCTGTGACATGAATCGCCACACGGGTGGCGCTCCCCCAGTCACGGCTTACGCCGCGACAGCCCCCTCCACCGAGGGGGCCGGGGGGCGGGCCGGCCAGCCTCCGGCTGACAGCGGCCCGCTACTGAGAACCGGAGAGCGATCAGGCTTCGAAGAATCCGGACTCGCCGAGACGGGCGTCAGGATTCACCAGCATGGCCTTTTCGACCTCGTGGGCGTCGTAGCGCGAACCGTCGGGCAGCTTGGTGCCGTCCTTGCGGAAGCGGCGGCCTTCGATCGGCTCGTACAGCGCGGCGCGACCCATCATGCCCTCCTCGAGTCGGCGCTGGCCGGCGGCGAGACGCGCGTTCGCGCGCTTGCGCCAGTCCGCGAGCGCCTGCTCGCCGTCCGCACGGGCGACGGCCGCCTCGAACGCGCCGGGGTTGACGACGGCGACGAAGCCGGAGACATGGCCGAAGCCGAGCGACGTGGCGAGCGCGGCCTTGACCGGCCCCACGTGCAGCGGCTTGCGCAGCCACACCATGTGGTCGTCGCGGCGCAGCTTGCCGTCCACGCAGTCGAGCGAGGCGTTCGCCGGGATGATGCCGGAGCGGAACAGCTGCGTGATGCCGTTGACCTGGAACACGCACGCGCCGCCCTTCGCATGGCCGGTGAGCGTCTTCTGGCTGATGACGTACAGCGGGTTGCCGTCCGTGCGGCCGATCACGTGGGCGAGCGTGTTGTGCAGCTCGGACTCGTTCGGGTCGTTCGCGTTGGTGGACGTGTCGTGCTTGGAGACCACGGCGATGTCGTCCGGCGTGACGCCGAGCTTCGCCAGGTCGTGCACGAGCTTCGAGTCGCGTCCGCCAAGGCCCGCCGCCAGCGCGCCGAGGCCGGGGGCCGGGATCGACGTGTGGGCGCCGTCCGCGTAGCTGTGCACGAAGCCGATCACGCCGGCGACCGGCAGGCCGAGCTTGAGCGCGATGTCGCCTCGGGTCAGCAGCACGGTGCCGCCGCCCTGGGATTCCACGAAGCCGCCGCGGCGACGGTCGTTCGCACGCGAGAAGAACCGTGCGTCGATGCCCTTGGCGTACATCTCCTCGGCGTTGGCTGTGGCGTTCATGTTGCCGAAGCCGATGACGGATTCCACGCCGATGTCGTCGATCGCGCCGGTGACCACGAAGTCGGCCTTGCCGAGCGCGATCTTGTCGGCGCCCTCCTCGAGCGACACCGCGGCGGTGGCGCAGGCGGAGACCGGCTGGATCATGTTGCCGTAGCCGCCGATGTACGACTGCATGACGTGCGCGGCGACGACGTTCGGCAGCGCCTCCTGCAGGATGTCGGTCGGGATCTCGTGGTTGAGGAAGCGGTCGAGGTAGAGCTTGCGCATCGACATCATGCCGCCGAAGCCGGTGCCCTGAGTGGAGGCGACCAGCGACGGGTGGATGGCCTGCAGGATCTCGACGGGCGTGAACCCGGCGGACAGGTAGGCGTCCACGGTGGTGACGATGTTCCACAGGGCGATCTTGTCGACGTCGCCGACCATGGAGGCGGGGATGCCCCACTTGACCGGGTCGAAGCCCTTCGGGAACTGGCCGCCTACCGTGCGGGTCATGGCGGCGCGGCGCGGCACGCGGATCATGGAGCCGGCGTGGCGGGTGACGTTCCATTCGCCGGACTCGTTGTCGCGGGCGATGGACGTGTGCGCCTCGTCAAGCTTGACGTATTCGCGGGCGACGTCCTCGGTGGGCACCGAGAAGGTGACGTCATGGTCGAGGTAGACCTCGACCTCCTCCTCGTCGGTGCCGCTGCGTCCGTTGTCGCCGCTGCGGTAGTCGTTGCCCATGCCGTCCTCGAACGGGCGGATGCCGGAGCGTGCCACGACCTCGTCGTGGTAGCGTTCGGCGATGTCCTCCTCGGGCACGAGGTTGCCGTCGGCGTCGTACCAGCCGGGCTTCGGGCTGTCCTGCCAGGTGAGCAGTCCCATGTTCCATGCGAGCTCGAGCACGGCGCCGGCCGACAGGTCGACGGATCCGTCGGAGTGGATGCCGAGTTCGGCTTCGGCGCGCGTACGGCCGGAGCCCCAGGGGCCGAGCTCGCCGATGGATACGATGACGATCTCGTCTTCGGGGCGCGCGGTCACGCCCTGCCAGTCGGCGAGGTCGACGTGCGGCTGCGCGGGGACGTGCGGACTGGGCAACGCCTTGATCTGCGTGGTCCGTCCGTTCGGATCGGATCGTCCGGAGTCTGCATCATCCGCGGCCTGCTGCGCGGCGGCCGCGGCGGCGTCGGCTTCCGCTTCCGCTCGCAGCGCCTTGATGTCGATCGGCTTGTCGCCGAGTCCGCCGGTCAGGTCCACGTCGAGCGGGGCCTGAGCCGCGGCGGCTCGCGCGTCGGCCGTGCACAGGTCGAGCAGTTTCGCGGCGATCTGCTGCGTGGAGTACGTGCGGATGCCGTGGCGTTCGACGACGGCGACCAGCGGGTCGTTGCCGCCCATGAGGCCGGTGCCGCGCACCCAGCCGATCTTCGGGTGGGCGAAGGTGACGCGGTCGGACCAGACTCGCTCGGCATGGGCGCGGTTGACGATCGCGTCGAACGCGGACTTGACTTCGCCGTACGCGCCGTCGCCGCCGAAGCGGCCGCGGTTCGGAGAGCCGGGCAGCACCACGTGCAGGCGGTGCTGCACGTCGGTGGTGGCGCCGATCGCGGACAGTCCGGCGATCGCGCGCTCCACGCCCCACAGCATGAGGCGCGCCTGCGATTCGAACAGCTGGCCGGAGTCGGCCATCGTGCCGTGCACGGGCGGGGCCGCGAACGGGAAGAACAGGGTCGGCTCGTATGCGGGCTTGATGATCGTGGTCGTGGCGCCGGACGTCTTCTTCTGCACGTTGCCGATCCACGAGACCAGCTCGTCGACGTCGCGGTAGCTGGACAGGTTCGCCGGGACGAGCCACAGCTTCGCCTCGCCGGCCGCGTGCTCGCGGTACGTCTGCTTGGCCCACGCCTTGATGCTCGGCTTGAAGCTGTGCGAGGTGGCGATGACGGTCGCGCCGCCGGCGAGCAGTCCTTCGACCACCTGCGCGGCGATCGAGTTGGGGCTCACGCCGGTGACCACGGCGATGTCGGCGGCGAAGCGCGAGGCCGCGGCGTCGTCGGACGCCTGCTCGAGCGCTTCGGCGGCGATGCGGCGGAACGCGCCCTGCAACGTCTCGTCGTCCGTCTTGGCGGCGAACCAGTCGGCCTCGTCGGCGACGGCCTTGCCGAGGCCGACGAACGAGCCGGCCAGCAGGTCGGCGTTGCGGTCGTAGAACGCGCGGGCGAGGTCCTCGCGGGCGGACGCCCAACGGTCGTCGAAGAGGATCGCCTTGTTCGCGTCGAAGCGCGGGGCGACCTGCTTCGGCCAGTCGGAGCCGAGCTCGGCGTCGACGGCGGCCACGACGGCGGCGTTCTCGTCCTCGCCGGGTTCGACCGTCGGCGCGGCGACGCCCAGCTCGTTCAGGACGTAGCGTGCGGTGGCGGCGAGCACGCCGTTCTTGCCGGTGACCTTCTCGGCGAAGGCGTCGAGCGCGGCGGAGTCGACCACCGCGCCGCCCGCACCCGTACCGGAGGAGGGCTTGGAGACGGCGACGCCCTTGGTCTGGGCGACGAGGGCGACCGCATCGTCGATGAGCTTGTCGGCGGCGGCCGCGTTGGCGGCGGCGCCGGTCGGCAGCTTGGCGAGGTCGCCGCCGCGCGAGCTCGAACCTTCGCGGGTGTCGAGCAGCAGCGCGGCGGTCACGGCCGCGACCCAGCCTTCGCCGAGCTGCCATACGCCGGTCACACGCTCGCGGATGTGCGCGGGCTTGACGCCTGCCGCGCCGAACAGGGCGCGCAGGCGGTCGCGGATCGCCTCGGAGAGGACCGGGCCGAACGGCTTGTAGTTCGGCGCGGCCTTGTTCACGATCTGGGCGAGCTTGGTGAGCGTCGCCTCGGCGGCGCCGTCCACGCTGGCCACGCCCAGCTCGGAGCTGATGTCCATGAGCAGCTGGTTGCGGCGCGAGGACACGCCGTTGGTGAGCGTGTCGGTGGTGTCGTTCGAGCCGATCTGGTCGAGGCGTACCTTGGCCGAGTAGGCCATGAGCACGCCGATCGCGTCGGCCGCCTTGAACGGCAGGTCGTCGACCGGTCCGGAGACCGCGGAACCGAGTTCCGCGACGGCGGAGCCGACCTGCGCGGCGGAAGGCGCGGCGACGGCGACAGCGGCGGGCGCGGCAGCAGGGGCCGGAGCGGCGGCAGGGGCAGGGGCAGGAGCCGCGGCAGCAGCCGGAGCCGGGGCGGCCTGAGCCGCGGCAGGCGCAGCGCTCTCCTCCGGCTCCTCGTCGGGGACGAGCGAGTCGGCGTCGGTCATGTACACGCGGCCTTCGTCACGGCCCACGTTGTACACGGTGACGTCACAGCCGGAGAAGTCGGGCAGGCGCAGCGTCTTGGAGCCGAGGTTCGCCAGAGTCGGCGCGTTGCCGAGGCCGACCTCGACGTACTCCTCGACGCCCAGGCCGCCACGGTTCGCCGGGTTGAACAGGAGCGCCTGCGTCTCGATCCAGCGCACCGGGGACGCGAACTGCCACGAGAGCAGTTCGGTGAGCAGCAGACGGCCGAGCTTCTGGTCGTCGGCGGCGTAGGAATCCCACACGGCGTCGTCGTCGAGCGCGGCCTTGATGCGCTCGGAGGGCACGACGTCGAGGATCTTCGCGGCGAACTCCTTGGTCATCTCGAACGGGGCGGCCACCAGGTTCGGGATGTAGCGGCCGACCAGACGGCCACGGTAGTCGATGTGCTGGGGCAGCAGCGCGTCGAGCTTGTCGCGGAACTCGGGCACGCCCTTGCGCAGCAGCGTGGAGTGGAACGGCACGTCGATGCCGGGCACGAGCATGAACGCCGGCTTGCCGCCCGCCTCGGCGGCTCGGCGGTTGGCGTCCGCCTGCAGCGCCTTGAGGCCCGCGATCGTGCCGGCGACCGCGTACTGGGCGCCCGCCAGGTTGTAGTTGACGATCTGCAGGAACTCGCCGCTGGCCTTGGCGACGGACTCCACGTACGCCTTGACGCCGTCATCGCCGACGCCGAACTGGTTCGGACGCAGCGCGCCCATGCGGTAGTTGGAGCGGCCCTGCGCGTCGCGCGGGATCAGATGGTGCATGGTGGAGCCGCGGTGGAACACGAGTTCCAGCTCGGTCTCCAGCGGGATGATGTCGGCGAACGCGGAGAGCGCGTTGTACTCGCCGAGCGAATGGCCGGCGAAGTACGCGGGCCAGATGTCGCAGCCGGCCTCGCGCAGGCGCGCGGTCTGCGCGTAGGCGACGGTCGCGAGCGCCACCTGCGTGAACTGGGTGAGGTTGAGCAGGCCGTCCGGATGATGGTAGGTGACGCCGTTGGCGGTGAGCTCCTTCGGGTTGTCGCGCACGACGGCGAGGATCGAGAATCCGAGGCGTTCGCGCGTCAGCTTGTCGGCGCGCTCCCACACGTCGCGTGCGGCGGGCGACTTGGCGCGCTCGTCGAGCACCATGCCCTGCTGCTGGATGCCCTGGCCGGGGTAGACGAACGCGGCCTTGGGTGCACGCACCAGCGCGGTGCCGCGCGAGACGAGCTGGCCGGCGATGCGGCAGGTCACCTCGAGGGCCATGCCGCCGTGGTTCACCTTGCCGACGCGTTCGACGCTGATCTCCACGACGTCGCCGAGCTGGACCATGCCGTACATGTTGTACGTCCAGCCGGCGATCTCGTAGTGGGCGCCCTTGTCGTCCACGGCCTGCACGGCGTGCTGGGCGGTGGCGGACAGCCACATGCCATGCACGAGCGGGGCGGCGAGCCCGGAGATGCGGGCGCCGCGCGTGGAGGTGTGGATCGGGTTGAAGTCGCCTGAGGTGCGGGCGAACGCGGTCATGTCGTCCGGCGCGGTCACCTTGACGCGGCGCAGCAGGCGGCGCACGGTCGGCTTGATGTCGTCCGCGGCGGGCGCCGCCCCGTATTCGGGAGCGTCGGCCGGCAGCGCGTCGGAGTAGACGCGCCCGCGGATGGCGAAGCGTTCGGTCTCGCGGGCGAGCACGGTGCCGTCGGCGGCCGTGTGGGTCACGTGGATGGTCACGACGCGGCCGGACGACGATTCGACGTACTGTTCGGCCCAGGACTGCAGGGTGACGGTCTCGCCGACGTGGCGCAGCAGCGTGTCCTCGTCCTCCTCGAGTTCGATGAGGTGGTCGAGGTGGACGGCGTTGAGCAGGCCTTCGATGATCGGGTAGCCGTTGACGCTCACGGAGCCGAGAGCCGCGTAGATGGCCGGCCATGCGGGGCCGACGAGCGCGTCAGGCGCGATGCGCGAGGGGGCGAGGTCAGACGGCAGCGCGCCGCCGGTGGCCGCCTCATGGTCGTAACCGAGGTTCGCGGAGAACGTGTACTGCGCCGCGACGGTGCCGAACGGCGCCTGCGCAGCCGGCAGCGCGGCGGCCTCGCCGGTCGCGACCTGCGGCATGGCGGTCAGCTTGTCGCCGGTGATAGAGGTGTTGCCGATGCCGGCGGTGGCGGCGAGCATCGCGTAGACGTCGCCGACGAGGCGCTCGCGGTTGACGACCGGCAGCAGTCCGGTCTCGTCCGTGCGCACGGTCAGCGGCACGACGATGTCGCGTACGGCGTGCTTGGAGCGGCCGCCGTCCGGATCGTCATCCCAGTACGTGTCGAGGTGGATGTCGAGGTCGTATTCGCCGGGCAGCGGCGTGCCGTCGGCGGCGAGCGCCGGCTTGATCTCGTAGTGCGGGTCGCCGTGTTCGGTGCCGTACGCCGGGTTGTGGGTCAGGTGGCCGACCCAGCTGATGTTCGGCGACTTGCGGATGAACTCCTCGACGTCGCCGGCTGCGGCGAGCTCGCTGACGGCGTTGCTCGCGGCGGCGCCGTCCGGCTGCGCGGCCTCGATCTGCCGGGTGCGTTCGAGCGCGGCGGCCTCGAAGCGGCCGAGGATGTGGGCGACCGGCTCGTCGATGGTGGTGATGCCGGCCACGGAGATCGGGCCGGGGATCACGCGCACGGCGTCGGCCGGGTACCGCGGGTCCTCGGACTGCCACAGCTGGTCCTGGCCCCACCAGCGCAGCAGGTCGTGGTCGATGACCGGCACGAACGGCATGGGCTTGGGGTATTCGCGCACGAGCACGGGGAACCACGCCTCGTCGGCGGGGGTCACGTGCAGCTGCGCGGCCTGCGGGTAGGCGGCGGCGAGACGGTCGATGGCCGCCTTCGGATCCTTGTCGACGTCCTCGACGCCGGCGAACAGCGACGCGAACCGGCCGGACTCCTGATCGACCACACGCGCCTCGATGCGCTGCAGCAGGTGCAGGAATCGCAGCGCGTACGTCGGGTCGACCCACGGGTAGGCGAGGTCGGCGAAGCGCTGCGCCCACTGGATGTAGGTCATGTCGGCGAGGTCGCCGAAGTACGGCTTGGCGGTGGCGTCGAGCGCCTTGACGATCTCGTCGCGGCGCGACTGCAGCTCCTCGGGGTGCTTCATGACGCGCACGAGCAGGCGGCCGCATACGGCGGAGGCGTTCTCCACCTCGTAGATGTCCGCGTGCAGGTGGCTCAGGCCGGAGCTCACGCCGCCGACCGACTTGCCGGACGGCACCCAGCGCTCCCCCGCCGGTGCGAACGGGTCGTCGGTCTTGTCGGCGTCGGCGACACCCGGGATGCCTGGCGTGGCGACGAGCAGCTTCTTGACCTCGGGGCTGGTGTGCGCCTCCTTGGCGGTCATCACGGCGGTGCCGACGAGCACGCCGTCGACCGGCATGTCGGGCAGGCCGTAGGCGCGCGACCACTGGCCGGAGATGTAGTCGGCGGCCCGTTCGGGCGTGCCGATGCCGCCGCCGGCGACGAGCACGAGGTTGTCGCAGGCGCGCACTTCGGCGTACGTGGAGGTCAGCAGGTCGTCGAGTGACTCCCAGCTGTGGTGGCCGCCGGCGGCGCCGCCCTCGACCTGCATGATGATGGTCGTAGGCGCCACGGCCTTGGCGATGGCGACCACCTGGCGGATCTGCGCGACCGTGCCGGGCTTGAAGCTCACGTACGGCAGGCCGTCGCGGTTGAGCTGCGCGATGAGCTTGACGGCCTCGTCCAGCTCGGGGATGCCCGCGGAGACGACCACGCCGTCGATCGGCGCGCCGGATTCGCGCTTCTTGGGCACGATGCGCGAGGAGCCGAACTGCAGGTTCCACAGGTAACGGTCCATGAACATCGCGTTGAACTCGACCGTGCGGCCCTCTTCGAGCAGCTTCTCGAGTTCGGCGACGTGACGGTCGAACACGTCGGCGGTCACCTGGCCGCCGCCGGCGAGCTCCGCCCAGTAGCCGGCGTTGGCGGCCGCGGCGACGATCTCGGGGTCGACGGTGGTGGGGGTCATGCCGGGCAGCAGCACCGGCGGCTTGCCGGTCAGCTCGGTGAACCGGGTGGCGATCTTGTCGCCGGCGGGCGTGTGCAGCACGCGCGGCGCGAACCGCTTCCAGTTCTGGGTTCGCGCCGGCTCGCCGTCCATCGTGGACAGCGCGGCGCGTTCGGCCATCGTGGAGGCTTCGACCACGCCGACGCCCGTGCCCTGGATCAGGTTGCCGACCAGCTTGCCGAGCGTGTTGCCCGGGCCGAAGTCGACGATCCACAGGGACGCCGGGTCGTTGGCGGCGAGCACGTCCTTGACGCGGGCCGCCCAGTCCACATGGTTGAGCAGCACTTCGGAGGCGAGCTCGCGGGCGCGGTCCGCGTCGAAGCCGCAGGCGCGCGCCCAGTCCACGGCCTGCTCGACCGCGTCGGCCATGAGCGGCGAGTGGAACGGCAGCGTGACGTCAAGGTATTCGAGCACCGGGTCGAACACGGCGCCGCCGCGCACCTTGCCGTCGCGCAGCGCCTGCTGGCGGCGGTGCTCCTTGCCGGCCTCCACTTCGAAGGCGGCCAAGTCCTCCGGGTAGCCGGACAGCACGTGGTTGTCGGCCGAGTTGGTGACGGCGATGGTGATGGGGCCGCGCGGGTTGGGCACGCGGGCGGCGAGCGTCTCGACCTGGCGGCGGGTCGCGCCGCGCACGGACAGCATCGGCGTGGCGCCGGCG
The DNA here is from genome assembly GCF_009193355.1 of Bifidobacterium leontopitheci. Lineage (GTDB taxonomy): Bacteria > Actinomycetota > Actinomycetes > Actinomycetales > Bifidobacteriaceae > Bifidobacterium > Bifidobacterium leontopitheci. Next base: position 119,565 of record NZ_WBVT01000004.1, on the reverse strand, counting down.
TGCTGAGGGTTGAGCGCCAGTTCGCGCGCCTTGCGGGTGCCGGCCACGCCGATGAGCGTGGCGGTGGCGAGGATCTCGTCGATCTGCGCGCCTGCCGCCTCGATGGAGCCGGCGTCGATGATCGCGCCGGCCATGTGCACGCCGAGGATGCCCTGCGAGTGGCCGAGCAGCGCGGCGTGCGCGGAGTGGGCGATGTCGAAGCCGAGCCGTTCGGCGTCGATCATCGCGCCGAGCTGGGTGAGCGCGATGCCTTCGACGCTGGCCGTGGCCGACGCCGCGGCGCCCAGCTTGGCCGGGTTCGGCGTGAAGCCGAACAGGTCTACGGTGCGGCCGGTGGTGGCGAGCAGGTCGGCGGCCACCGGCACGAGCAGCGTGTTGGCGTGCGCCGCGTGGTCGCGCAGCGTGGCGTCCATGGTCGGGTCGGCGATCAGGTCGGCCAGGGCGACCGGCCATGGGGTGGACTGTCCGGCGAAGGCGAGCGCATGGGGCTCGTGGTTCAGCCGGTCAAGGAAGAACGTGGTCATGATGTTCCTATCTGTTGGTCTGGTGTTGCATAACGATGACGTTGACGCGGGCGGCTGCGGCCGGGCCCCGCGGGACTGATTACAGCGGCTGGTTGCCGTGGTGCTTGTCGGTGCGGCGGACGCGCCGCTTGCCGGCGAGCAGCTTGAGGGATTCGACGATGGCCTCGCGCGTCTGCTCGGGGTCGATCATCGCGTCGATCTCGCCCATTTCGAGCGAAAGGTTCGCGTTGACGATGGTGCGCTCGTATTCGGCGGTGAGCTTCGCCCGCAGCGCATCCACGTCCTGCCCCGCCTCCTTCGCCTTGACGAAGTCCTTGCGGTGGATGATGTTCACGGCCCCGGTGGCGCCGAGCACCGCGATCTGCGAGCTCGGCCACGCGAAGTTCATGTCCGCGCCGATGGCCTTGGAGCCCATGACGATGTACGCGCCGCCGAACGCCTTGCGCAGCACGACGGTGACCATCGGCACCTGCGCGTTCGCGTAGGCGTAGATGACCTTCGCGCCGCGGCGGATGATGCCCGCATGCTCCTGTTCGGCGCCCGGCTTGTATCCGGGCGTGTCCACGAGGGTGACCACCGGCAGGTTGAACGCGTCGCACAGGCGCACGAACCGGGCGATCTTCTCGGAGGCGTCCACGTCGAGGATGCCTGCGCGCACGTTCGGCTGGTTGGCGACCACGCCGACCGGATGCCCGTCGATGCAGGCGAAGCCGACGACCGCGGACGAGGCGAACAGCTCATGCACCTGTACGAACTCGCCGTAGTCGACGATGCAGCGGATCACGTCGAGCATGTCGTAGGGCTGACGGTCGTTGTCGGGCACGATCGAGGCGATGCGGCCGGCGACGTCGCGTTCGGAGCGCGTGGCGGCGTAGGCGTAGACGGGCGGCTCGGCGTCGCTGCTGGACGGCAGGTAGGCGAGCACCGTGCGCGCATAGTCGATGGCGTCGGCCTCGTCCTCGCCCAGATAGTGGGCGACGCCGGAGCGGGTGGCATGCACGACGCCGCCGCCCAGGTCGGTCATGCTGATCGTCTCGCCGGTGGCCGCCTTGACCACGTCGGGGCCGGTGACGAACATGTTCGAGTTCTCGCGCGTCATGATGATGAGGTCCGTCAGCGCCGGGCAGTAGACGGCGCCGCCCGCGCACGGGCCGAGAATCAGCGAGATCTGCGGCACGAAGCCGCTCGCCTCGCACGTCCTGCGGAAGATGTGGCCGTACTGGGTGAGCGCGGCCACACCCTCCTGGATGCGCGCGCCGCCGGAGTCGACGATCGCGATGATCGGCACCTTGAGCGAGATGGCCATGTCCATGAGATGGCAGATCTTGCGGCCTTCCTCGGCGCCCAGCGTGCCGCCGCGCACGGAGAAGTCCTGCGCGTAGACGGCGACCTTGCGGCCGTAGACCGTGCCGAAGCCGGTGATGACGGCGGAGCCTGCACGGCCGCCGTTGATGTCGCCGCCGCGGAACCGGCCGATCTCCTCGAACGAGCCGGTGTCGAGCAGCAGGTTCAGCCGTTCGCGCGCGGTCATCTTGCCTTTGGCGTGCTGACGGTCGCGGGCCTTCGCCTCGGCGTCGCGGGCTAGCTTGGCTGCCTGCACCACGGCGGCGCGCACCGGCTGGAGCTGCGGCTGCACCGACGACGCGGCGTCGACCGACGTCGCGATCTCGTCCAGGTCACCTTGTTTCATGACCTGTTTCACGATGGGTGAGTTCATGATGTCGGTCATCGCGCCCCGCCTTTCGTCTGCTTTCCGGACTTGTCGCCGGACGCGGCGGCAGCGGTCGTCGCGTCGCCCTTCGGCTTGTCCTTCGCCCCGTCGACGTCGAGCGTGACCAGCGTCTCGCCGGCCTCGACGCCCGTGGCGGGCGACACGAAGATCTTGTGCACCGTGCCGTTGACCGGCGCGTACACGTAGTTCTCCATCTTCATGGATTCGAGCACGACCAGCAGGTCGCCCTTGGCCACGTCCTGGCCTTCGGCGACGTTGATGCGCGTGACGACCGCCTGCATCGGCGAGGCGATGACGCCGGAACGGCCCAGGTCCTTGGCCTTGCCGGATTCGACCGTGTGCAGGCCGCTGCCGCGCAACGGCTGCGTCGGCCGCTTCGCGCCGCGCGCCCTGCCGGCTCCCATGAGGTTGTTGACGATGTCGCTGGGCACGGTGAGCTTGACGCGGCGGTCGTCGACCTCGATGACGAAGCTTTCGCTCTTCTCCTCGCGGGCCGAATCCTGACCGGCGGCGGGCGCGCTGAGCGATGCCGGCTGGCCGGCGCGCACGGTGGAGGGCTCGCGGCCCAGATACTTGCGTTCCAGCCATTTCGTGCTCACCGTGAACATCGAGCCATGCTCGGTGGTGAACTCGTCGTCATTGAAGATTCGCTTGTACAGGCTAATCGGCGTGGGCACACCCTCGATGACCAGCTCGTCGAGCGCGCGGCGCACGCGGGCCACGGCCTTCGCACGATCCTGCGCGGTGATGACGACCTTGCCCATCATCGAATCGAACTTCGGCGAGATCGTGTCGCCGGGCTCCACGCCGGTGTCGATGCGCACGCCGGGGCCGGACGGCCAGACGATGCGCTCCAGGGTGCCTGCGGACGGCGTGAGGTTCGTGGCCGGGTCCTCGCTGGTGATGCGCAGCTCGAAGCTGTGGCCGCGCGGGGTCGGGGCCGGCGTGAGATGCCCGCCGTCGGCGATGGTGATCTGCTCGCGCACCAGGTCGAGGCCGCACACCTCCTCGCTGACCGTATGCTCGACCTGCAGACGCGGGTTGACCTCCAGGAAGTACACCTTGCGCTGCGGGGTGACCATGAACTCGCAGGTGCCCAAGCCGATGTAGTCGACCTTGTTGAACAGGCTGCGCGAGTACATCTCCAGCTGGCTGGTCACCTCGGCGGGCAGGAACGGCGCGGGCGCCTCCTCGATGAGCTTCTGGTTGCGCCGCTGCACGGAGCAGTCGCGCGTCGAGTACACGGTGAACGAGCCGAAGCGGTCGCGGCCGCACTGGGTCTCCACGTGCCGCGCCTTGTCGATGAACTTCTCGATGAAGTACTCGTCCAGGTCGCCGCCCTGCATCGCGTCATGGTTCATGAAGAACCGGCGCATGCCGTCGTCGTCGCGCACGACGGTGATGCCGCGTCCGCCGCCGCCGTCGGTGCGCTTCATCATCACCGGATAGCCGTACGTGTGGGCGAAGTCCAGCAGCGTGCGCAGCTCGCGCACCGGTTCGCTCACGCCCGGCACCGGCGGCACCTGCGCGGCCTTGGCGACGCGGCGCGCGGTGATCTTGTCGCCGAGGTCGACGAGCGCCTGCGGGTGCGGTCCGACCCAGATGGCGCCGGCCTGCTCGACCTTGCGGGCGAAGTCCGGCACTTCGGAAAGGAAGCCGTAGCCGGGGTGCACGGCGTTCGCGCCGGAGCGGTGGAGGATGTCGACGAGCAGGTCCTCGTTGAGATACGTGTCCTTGTAGGTGTCGCCGGGCAGCAGATACGCCTCGTCCGCGAGTTCCACGTATTGCGCGGAACGGTCCTGTTCGGCGTACACCGCGACCGTGGCGATCCCCATTTCGTGTGCGGTCCTGATGACGCGCATCGCGATCTCGCCACGGTTGGCGACCAGAAGTTTCCTGACGATATTGCACATATGCTCCACTATCGCCATTGACGGCCCGATCATGCCGCCGGTGTCTCAACAAAATCGGCATCGATATTTTGTAGGGGCGAGACAAACGGTCGCGTAGGTTCCGGGGGCGTAGCTTTCGCTGCCGTAACCTTCGCCGGCGTAACCGGACATGTCCCACAAAAAGCCGGACGGGTTTTTGTGCGTTCCCGTCATGACGGTCCGCGCGGCGCGGTCCTACGATGGGCAATCGTCAACGCCGGCAGCCGACGTGACCGGTCACCGACCGGCATGTACCCCCGCCGGCAGGTCCACGCCCCAGCACGGCTCCCCCGCCTCACGGCGCCGGCGCCGCCCGTCTGGCGGGACGTCTTCGTATCAACCGAGAAGGGAATGCCCATGTCCACCCGTTCTTCCGCCGTCGCCTCGCTGCACGGCCGCGCGCTCGCCGCCTACCTCGCCAAGCCGCTCATGTTCACCGTGCTGATCTGGCTGTCCGCCGCGGCCGGCGAGGTGCCGATCCCCGGCACGCCCGTGCCGATCACGCTGCAGACCTTCATGGTGATGCTCGCCTCGCTGATGCTCGACTGGCGTCAGGCCGCCGGTTCGGTGGCCCTGTATCTGGCCGCCGGCGCGGCCGGGCTGCCGGTGTTCGCCGGCGGCGCCTCCACCGCCGCGCTGTTCGGGCCGAGCGCCGGATTCCTCATCGGATTCCTGCCGGGCGCCGTCGTGACCGCACTGCTCAAGGGTCGCGGCGCCAAGCGCGCCGACGGCTCGCGCACCGGTCTCGCCGGCACGCTGCTGGCCGCGCTGCGATACTTCGGCGCGTCGCTCGCCGGCGGCGTGGTCGTCGTCTATGCGTTCGGATTCGTGCTGCAGTCGGCGCTCACGCACACGCCGATCACCGTCGTGGCGGTCGCGTCGATGGGCTTCGTCATCGGCGACATCATCAAGGCATCCATCGCCTCCCTCGCCGCCGCCGGCCTGTCGCGCCTGTGACGGCCGCTGCAGCCGTAGTCATCAACCGCAAGACTCCCGGTTTTCTCCCATTTTGCAAGGCCAAAGTGGGAGAAAACCGGGAGTTGGCATTCGTGACTCCGGGTTTTCTCCCATATACGGACTCCGGAATGGGAGAATATCGGGAGTTCAATATCAAGACTCCCGGTTTTCTCCCATTTCGTAGGGCCGAAGTGGGAGAAAACCGGGAGTCGATGTCCTGATCAGGCCGGCAGCACGCCGACGTCCCCCGTGTGCACGTCATGGTCGGCGCCGTCGTCGCCGCGCACCTGCAATGACGCATCCTCATTGAGCCCGATTGCCGTGCCGGTCAGCGTACCGCCGTCGACGAACGTCACCTCGACGCGACGGCCCAGCGTCCACAGCAACGGCAGCGCCTCGTCACGGATCGCCGGCGCCGCCCCCGCAGGGTCGGCCACGAACGCGGCCAGTCGGGAACGCAGCGACTTGGCGAGGCGGGCCGCGACGATATCGCGAATCTGGCTCACCGGCGGCAGGCCCTCCACGTGCATCTGCAGCGAGGTCGACTGCGGCGTCGGCAGCTGGGCCGCGTGCAGCCCCAGGTTGATGCCGATGCCGATCACCAGCGCCACGTTGTCGTCAGCCACGTTGTCATCAGCCACGTCTTCACCGGCAACGTCACCGTCAAGCGGCACCATCTCGGTCAGGATGCCGCCCAGCTTGAGCCCATGACAGTACAGGTCGTTCGGCCATTTCAGCGTCAGACGGCACTCCTCGGGGTCGACGCGACGCGCGCCGCACTCCCCCAGTCCGCCGTCCAATGCCTCGAGCGACGCCAGTCCGGCGATCACCGTCAGCCATCCGTTCACCGCAGGGTCGGTCAGCACGCAACGCGGCAGCACCGTGACGAACGAGCCGGTGAACGACGCACCGGGCTCGCTCACCCACGTGCGTCCCAGCCGCCCGTGCCCCGCGGTCTGCACATCGCAGAACACCGCGTCCATGGCCAGCTTCGGCGGCCGTCCCTCACCGTCATCCTGCGGCGCGTGCACCGGCAGTTCGCCGTCGCGCAGCATCCTTCGGGCCAGCGCGTTCGTGGAATCGGCCTGCGCCACCGACACCACATGGTCCGCCGCCTGCTCGGTGAGCGGCAGGTACGGCGCCATTCCTCTTCTTCGTACAGTCAACATAGGTTCCTCTCTTGCCCAGCTAACGCCGCCTCAGCCTAGCCGAGCCGCGGCGGAAACGCCAGACGGCATCCGAAAAGCGAACAGGCCGCCAGCCGGCGGGCGCCGCTCCTCTGAGCTGTACAATGGCCTGCATGACCCACACCCGCCGACAGCAGCACCCAAGCCGGGAATCCGGCAACGCCCGCGACGACCGCAGCGTCGTGCGTGACGTCGCCGACCGCCATGACGTTGCGTCAGACAGCGTCACGTCGGACAGCGTCTCATCGGACAACGTCTCATCGGACAACGTCTCATCGGACAACGTCTCATCGGACAACGTCTCATCAGACAACGTCTCATCAGACAACGTCACGTCGCGCAACACGGCACCGAGCGACGCCGCACGCCGTCCGCACACGCACGCGCGTTCCGTCGTCGCACCGGCCGCCGCGGCCGCACGCTGGGCGCTCGCCGTCGCCGCCTGCCTGTGGATCGCCCTATGCGTGGCCGTCGGGCCGATCTACTGGGCGGATGACTCCATCGCCGACTTCGGGCCGCTGAACTGGCTGTACGGTCTGATCGCGTTCGGCATCGCGCTCGGCATCATCATCGCCTCGGTGCGCTGGGCTCGCGGCATCCCAATCTTCGGCTGGGCGAGCGGACCGGACGGGCTGCGCGTCCGCCGCATCATGCCGGAACGTGTGCGGCAGACGACGATGCGCATCGCCGTCTCGCCGTTCGGCTCCGCGCTGCGCACGGCCGGCCGCCTGTGGGTGCGCGCCACCGACCGCTGGTGGAAGATCGTGCTGATCGTGTTCATCGGCTGGCTGTGGGTGCCGACGACGCTGGTCACCGCGTTCGGCGCGGACATCCGCTCGCAGGCGCGCGAGTTCAGCTGGGCGTGGAACCAGTGGACCGGCATCAAACAGCCGTACATCGGCTTCTTCTCGTTCGTGCCGATGGACATCTACCCGACCGCGCATTACATTTGGCCGGCCGACCCCACGTATCTGACCGACCAGCACAACATCATCCTCACCGTGTTCTACGGGGCGGTGCTGGCGGTGTCACGCTACTTCACCGAGTCGAACGACCCCGGTTTCGTGGTGCTGTCGGCGTTGCAGTTCCTGTTCGCCGTGTTCTGCGTCTCGGCGACGATGCACCGGTTCTTCAACCTGCCATGGCTGGGGTTCGGCTCGCGCGCCGAGGCGGCGGCCGATTTCGCCGATCCGCAGCGTCGCGCGATGACGCTGGGCGGCCCGCACGACCCGTTGCACCCCGAACGCGGGGAGTCGCGCTGCTGGTGGCGCACCCACGGCCGTGTGCTGCCGACGGGCGCGGCAGGCTGGTTCGCCAGGCTCACGATCATGCTGTTCTTCATGCTGTGCCCGCTGGTGGTGTTCTCGACGATCTCGCTGACCAAGTCGCCGCTGTTCGCGTTCGCGTTCGTGTGGGCGTTCGGCGTGTGGTACGAGCTGCTGCGCACGCAGCGCGACAAGCCGGACGCGGTGCTGCATCTGCGCGGCCGCAGCCTTGCGGCGATGACGGTGGCGAGCGTGGTGATGCTGGCGAGCGCGAAGTACGCCTGGTACATCCTGCTGTTCGAGATCGTGCTCGCGCTGTTCGCCGACCGCCGGCGTTGGGGCGTGTATGCGGTGTCGCTGCTGCTGCCGGTCGTCATCCTGCATGGCGGCGTGGTGATGCTGACCGCGTCCGGGGCGATCATCGGCGGCGATCCGATCGAAAGCCACGGCGTGCAGCTGCAGCAGATCGCGCGCATCGCCAAGCGCAACCCGCAGAGCATTCCGCTGACCGCGCGCGAGGAGATCTCGTCGATTTTCAACCTCGATCAGATGGCCGACGCGTACTTCCCGCAGGACGCCGATCCGGTGAAGTCGTCGGGCATCCAGTCGAAGAAGGTGAGCTACCGCTGGCGGTCGGTCACCGCCGCGGACATGCGCAGGTTCAACGACGCCTGGTGGAGCATCGTCAAGGCCGACCCGATCACCGCGATAGATGCGCTGCTGGCCAAGTGCTTCGGCTATTTCAACCCCACCGACCAGCCGTACGTGGCGATGGACTACTACGTGACCAACGACTATGTGCAGGAGCAGACCGACCAGATCAAGAACTGGTGCCGCCAGTGGCGGGCGGCCATCGGCGGCGGCGCGCACCAGTTCGGCGAGATCCCGGTGGTCGGCTGGGTGACGCACGGCAACCTGTACGTGACGCTGATGCTGCTGACGGGCGCGGCCGAAGTGGTGCTGCGTCGTTGGCGTACGCTGGCGGTGCACCTGCCGATGCTGCTGTTCATGGGCGTGATGATCACGGCTCCGGCGAACAATTTCGAGCGGCACATGCTGCCGGTGGCGTTCACGTTCGGTTTCGTACTGCTCACGTTCTGGCGTGAGTCCCAGGCCGAGCGGCGGGCCGCGGCGGCCGCGTGGATGCCTGAGGGACGTTCGGCGGCGACGCTCGCTCGCGGCGGCGTACAGTGACGGCGACGTGTGACGACGGCGTGTGAGCGGTTACGCTGCTATGCTGAATGACATGACTGATTGGGTGGGCATGGGACATTCGTCTGTTGATTTTCTGGAGTTGCTGAACCGTGGTTCGGCCGACGACGACGCCGATACGCGGCTGGAGTCGGTCGCGTTCGCCTGCCTGGCCAACGGACTGACGGACGCGCGTGCCGCGGCGATCCTGGGGATGCTCGGCTTCGACGACGACTTCCTGTGCTTTGCGGTCGGCGGCACCCCGCTGCATACGACCGCTGGCACGCGTGCGGCGCTGCACAAGACCGTGCGTGACCTTGGCGGCGGCCCGTGCGTCACGGGAACGATCGGCGGCTTGTGCATCGCCATGATCACGCCTCGCGCTGCGGTCACGCCGGATGTGACCTGCACGAACGCCATGCCCGCGTTCGACCCCAAATCACCCGTGTGCCTGTCGCCGTTGCGCCGTGGCGTGACGGGTGCGGCGCGGGTCGTGCGCGCGGTGGTCACGTCGATCGCCGCGGCGCCGGCGCTGGCCAAGGTGCCGCGGCCGATGCGCGCCGACGATGTGCTGCCGGAGCGCGCGCTGCTGGGTGACGAGGATGCGGCCGATGAGCTGGTCGACACCGTGTACGCGAGCCTGACCGCCGCGGGGCCGGACGATCCGACGTTGGAGACGGTCTCCGCGTTCCTCGGCAACGGTGGGTCGCTTGAGACGTGCGCCAAGGAGCTGAGCGTGCACCCGAACACCGTGCGCTATCGGCTCAAGCGCGCCGCGGAGACGACCGGCTGGGATGCGACCGACGCGCGTGAGGCCTACGTGCTGCGTACGGCGATCGCTTTGGGGCGGATGCGGCAGACGGGAACGGCCGGTGCGAAGGCGCCGTCGGTCGGCGCGGCCGGAACCGCCGGAGGACGGCAGCGCGGCTGAGCGGACGGCCACGCACGCTGCCGTGCGTTGCGGTACTCGGGCGTCGCAACATCGCAGGGCCGCAACGTCTCAATGCCGCAAGGTCGCAAGGTCGCAGCTCGTGCCGGCTATCCTGGTCATCACTTGAGCGACGCGTCGTTGCGTCGTCACATCGTCGCCGTATCCGGTCAGCTGACGTCGCCGGTACCGTAACCGACACCCATATGCAATGGTCCCCCGCAGAAGACCCTGCGGGGGACCATGCATGTCATGCGGCGCGTGTGGCCGCACCGTTCACCTGGAATCAGGCGAGCGTGGCCGGATCGACCGGGACGCCCGGGTTCATCGTGGAGGTGATGGTCGCCTTGGTGATGTAGCGGCCTTTGACGGTGGCGGGCTTGAGACGCTTGACTTCATCGGCCACGGCCTTGAAGTTCTCGTCCAGAGCGGCCTCGTCGAAGGAGAGCTTGCCGATGAGGAAGCTCAGGTTGCCGTTCTTGTCCACGCGGAACTCGATCTTGCCGCCCTTGATGTCCTTGACGGCCTTGGTGACGTCCATGGTCACCGTGCCGGTCTTCGGGTTCGGCATGAGGCCACGGGGGCCGAGCACGCGGCCGAGGCGGCCGACCTTGCCCATCATGTCCGGGGTGGCGACGACGGCGTCGAAGTCGAGGAAGCCGCCCTGCACCTTGGCGATGAGGTCGTCATCACCGACGATATCGGCGCCGGCCTCCTGGGCCTCGGTGGCCTTCGGGCCACGGGCGAACACGGCGACCTTGGCGGTCTTACCGGTGCCGTGAGGCAGGTTGACGGTGCCACGGACCAGCTGGTCGGCCTTGCGCGGGTCGACGTTCAGGCGGTACACGGCTTCGACGGTCTGGTCGAAGTTGTAGGCCGGCATGCTCTTGAGCAGGGCGATGGCCTCGTTGGCGGTGTACAGGTTGTTACGATCGACCTTCTCGGCCGCCTCGCGGTACTTCTTGGAACGCTTTACCATGTGTCCTTCTCCTCTCAGTCCTCAACCGTGATGCCCATGGAGCGAGCGGTGCCGGCGATGATCTTCATGCCAGCCTCGACGTCGCGAGCGGAAAGATCGGCCATCTTGGTTTCGGCGATCTCACGCAGCTGAGCCTTGGTGACGGAGCCGACCTTGTGGGTCAGCGGGTTCTCGGTGCCCTTCTCGATGCCGGCGGCCTTCTTCAGCAGAGCCGCGGCCGGCGGGGTCTTGAGAACGAAAGTGAAGGAACGGTCTTCGAAGACGGTGATCTCGACCGGGATGACCTGACCCATCTTGTCCTGCGTCTTAGCATTGTACTGCTTGCAGAAGTCCATGATGTTCACGCCATGGGAACCCAGAGCCGGACCCAGCGGCGGGGCCGGGTTGGCCTTGCCAGCCTGAATCTGGAGCTTGATCAGCGCCGTGACTTTCTTCTTGGGAGCCATTGTATGGTTCTTCTTTCTATGAAGCGGTGATATCGGCGGACGCCGGTCACCCGACGAACTCCTCCCGCAACCTATATTGCTGTGCTGTGCTAGCAGGCGATGCGATGGCCGCCCTCCAGACACAACTTTTCTATTATGCCGGATTTCATGGACATATCAGCGATGGCGCAGCAGCCCGCCTCCTTTGTGTCACAGCGGGTAGCTACCCGCTGTGACACAAATGGCGTATACCTTACGACTGGCGGGAAACAAGAACGCCGTCACAGCGGGTGTTCGCACGCTGTGACGGCGTTGGGATTGCGGATTCTAGGCGGTCAGGCCGATGTCACGCCTGCGGAGTGGCGGTCGGGAACTGGCCGTTGTACGGGTCGCTCGGAGCCGAAGCGGCCGGAGCGGCCGGAACCGTCTGATCGGTCGCGGCCGGAGCGGCCGGGGCTTGCGGAAGCGGAACAGAGGGGACCGTCGGCGCGGCGGCGTACGGAGCTGCGGGCGCGGCACCCGGAGCGGCCGGGACCGCTGGTGCGGGAGCACCGGGGAACGGCGTGGGAGCGGCACCGTAGGGAGCCTGCGGCGCGGCGGCACCGGACGGCGTGGCACCGGCCTTCGCCTTGCGCTGGTTGATGAAGGCGAGCAGCGTGCCGACGACCATCGCGATGCCGGCGATGATGACGAGCCACGCGCCGATGCTGTAGTGGATGGCGTTCTTGGCGAGCGAACCGAGCGAACCATAGCCGCTCACGAGTTCGTCGATCTTGTGATTGGTCCATACGATTTCGAAGATGCCGAGTGCCAGATCGATGATGGCGATGATCATGGCGGCCAGATGCTTCTTGAACACGGTCAGGATGACGACCACCACGGCGATGGCGAGGAAGAACCAGCCGTCACCGCCCGTGAACAGGCTGGCCTCCTGCGAATAGCCGAATGCGCTGATCGACGCGAACGGCACGATGCAGCCGAGCAGGCTGACCACGGCGGCGACGAACGTGATGATGGAGATGTAGTCAAAGTTCTGGCCGCCGACGTTGACGCTCTTGCCGCCCATCTGCTGGGCGAAGTTGGTCACGGAGGCCTGAACGTTCGCCGCATAGTCGGTGGCTGCGGCCGGGGCCGGCATGCCGGGGGCCGGAGTGGGCGCCTGATACTGCGGCTGGGCGGGAGCCTGGTATTGGGGCTGTTCGGGCGTCGGGTTCTGCGGTGCCGGCGTTCCGTATGGGTTGGTGTTCGGATCAGTCATGATGCATGCCCTCTCTCGTATTGCCGAAACATCGTTGCTCGGCCTGTCCCCTACGTTACCAGCATTGCCTCACATATCCGGCATCGACGCCCGCATTGTTGACGGTCGTGTTACGCCGCCCGCCGACCCTGAGAGCTCGGGAACGTCACCCTGCTCGCCCGCTCACAGTGACGCACCACTCAAACCTCACTGTTTCCAACCATTTTCACGTCTGCGTCACTCTGCAAGGGCGAGCACAGTGACAAAAAAGCCGCCGCAAAACATCCAAACGTTTCGCGACGGCCTAACGATCTTTGACAGTACATCACATAACGTGTGCGGCTTCAAGGCGCACCGAGGGAAGCTGTACCAAGGTACAGCGACCGAGGAGCAACGCAGAAGACGCTCCGTTATGTGATGTACCGACAGTACATTTCGCTGCGTGTGCGGAGACCGCCGTCTGAACCCGAAGGCGTACCAGGGTACGCCGAGTGGTGAAGAAAGGCGGTGTCGCATTATCTCAGTAAATCGCAGAAAGCCGCCGAGAAACGTCGTCCGAACCCGAAGGCGTACATCTGGTACGTCGAGTGGTGAGGAAAGACGTTTCGCGGCGGCTTTATGCGATCTTCGACAGTAAATTTCGCTGCGCGTGCGGAGACCGCCGTCTGAACCCGAAGGCGTACCAGGGTACGCCGAGTGGTGAAGAAAGGCGGTATACGCTCCGCAGCGGAATTTACTGCAGTTTTTCGACTTGGTGGAAGCCCAACTCCACCGGCGTGTCACGGCCGAAGATGGAGACAAGCACGGTGAGCTTCTGGGTGGTGGGCTCGACGTCGGAGACGACGGCGGCCATGGTGGCGAAGGGTCCGTCGGTGACGGTGACCTGATCGCCGACGGCGTAGGAGACCTCGACGGCGCGCTTCTTGTTGGCTGCGGGCTTGTCGCCGGCCTTCTTGAGGGCCTCGGAGGCGATCATGGGCGCGAGCATGGAGACGACTTCCTTGCGGGTGAGGGGAGCCGGTTCCTTGGTGGGGCCGACGAAGCCGGTGACGCCTTCGGTCTCGCGGACGATGCGGCGGGCGTCGTCGTCGGGTTCCATGCGGATGAGGACGTAGCCGGGGACGCGGACGCGGGTGACGACCTTCTTGCCCTTTTCGGTGTGCTTTTCGACTTCCTCCATGGGGACTTCGACCTGGTAGATCTTGTCTTCGAGGCCGAAGCTGACGATGCGGGATTCGACGTTGGTCTTGACGCGCTTCTCGTAGCCGGAGTAGGTGTGGAGAACGTACCACTTGCCTTCGAGGGTGCGAAGGGACTTGGAGAATTCTTCGACGGCGATCTGGCCGGCGTCGAGCTCGTCGGATTCGCTCGAGTCGTCGGCGTTGTTGTCCTGCTCGGCGGCGGAGGATTCGTCGGTGGAATCGGTGGAAGGCTCGGAGGCGGCAACGACATCGGTGTTGATGGAATCAACCGCCGCATCCGCAGCCTGATCCGCGTCAGCAGCCGCGTCGGTCGGATCGGGAAGATCCGCCAGTGCGTCGAGATTTTCGAGATTCACTTCATCAGTCATGCGAACTATTCACCTTCAGTGTCGTTGGATCAGCCGAACACCCACAGCACGAGCTTGCCCAGACCGAAATCCATTCCCGTGACGAGAACCATGAGGAGCACGACGAAGATGAACACGCCGAGGGACCAGAAGAAGAGTTCCTTGGCGGTGGGGGTCACGACCTTGCGGAGCTCGTCGATAATCTGCTTGATGAACAGGCCAATGCGCATGAATACATTCGGCTTGACTGCTTTCTCCGACTTGCTTGCCTTCGCCATATTCATCCTTTGTGAGTGTATTTGGTTACAAAAGCTTGGCAGGGACGGCGGGACTCGAACCCACAACCTACGGTTTTGGAGACCGTTGCGCTACCAATTGCGCCACATCCCTAGGTGAACTTTGCCCAGTGTACTTGCCCCGTAAGACTACGTGGCCGACACTTGGCAAAACCGCCAAGAGGTCATATTAGCGGCTCTTGGCGATTTCGTCCAATCGCGTGTTGTTCCGGCCGCGTCACCGGCGTGGCGCGGCACCGCCGATGTCGTGCATTATCGTTGGAATATCAACGAAAACGCATGACATCGACCATTGTGCGACACGCAACACGCTGAAGGTCAGCCGACCCACTGGCGGAACCGGCGCATGCCTTCGGCGAGCTGGTCGTCGGCGAGCGCGTAGGAGAAGCGCAGGTAGCCGGGCGCGCCGAACGCCTCGCCGGGCACGGCGGCGACGTGCGCCTCGTCAAGCAGGGCGGCGGCCAGTTCGGCGGAGGTGGCGCAAACGGTGCCGTTCGGGCCGAGCGGCTTGCCGAGCAGGCCGGAGACGTCGGGGAAGGCGTAGAACGCGCCGGTGGGGGTCGGGCAGACGACGCCGGGGATGTCGTTGAGCGCGGCGACGATAGCCTTGCGGCGGGCGTCGAACGCCTCGCGCATCATGTACACGTCGTCGAGGGGTCCGGCGACGGCGGCGAGCGCGGCGCGCTGGGGGACGTTGGAGACGTTGGAGCTCAGGTGGCCCTGCAGCTTGGAGGCGGCCTTGGCGACCTCGAGCGGGGCGACCATCCAGCCGACGCGCCAGCCGGGCATGGCGTAGGTCTTGGCGACGCCGTTGAGGACGAGCAGCTGGTCGCGGCATTCGGGCACTTCGACGCCGACGTACGCGGTCTTGGCGCCGTCGTAGTTGAGGTGTTCGTAGATTTCGTCGGAGATGATCCACACGTGGTGCTCGACGGCCCAGCGGCCGATGGCGCGGATGGTCTCGCGGCTCCACACGGCTCCGGTCGGGTTGTTGGGCGAGGTGATGATGATCGCCTTCGTGCGCCCGGTGCGGGCGGCCTCGATGGCGTCGATATCCGGCTCGAAGTCGCGGTCGGCGCCGGCGAACACCTCGACCGGCTTGCCGCCGGCAAGCTTGACGGCCTCCGGGTAGCTGGTCCAGAACGGGGTGGGGATGATGACCTCGTCGCCGTCGTTGAGCAGGACCTGGAAGGATTCGTAGACGGCCTGCTTGCCGCCGTTGGTGACGACGACCTGTTCGGGCGCGACCTCGTAGCCGGAGTCGCGCAGGACCTTGTCGGCGATGGCGCGGCGCAGCTCGGGCAGGCCGGCGGTCGGCGTGTACTTGTAGTTGCGCGGCTCGCGGCATGCCTCGACGGCGGCGTCCACGATGTTCGCTGGGGTGGGGAAATCAGGCTCGCCTGCGCCGAATCCGATGACGTCCACGCCGGCGGCCTTCATCGCCTTCGCCTTGGAGTCGACGGCCAGCGTGGCGCTCGGGGCCACATTGTTGATACGGTCGGAAAAAGTCTGCCAATCAGCCATAGTCATGGCTTCCATGCTAAACCCAGTGGGCGAAAACCGACAGGTCCGGCGACACGTGCAGGACCGTCGCGGGGGACAGTCCTGCGACCGGGGACCACCCCCAGTCAGCTACGCTGACAGCCCCCGCCGGCTGGGGCGAGTCCTGGTGAAGACGTCGCTGGGCACGCACCGCAGCTGCTGACGGCATGCGGGGACGGGCCGTAGCGGACATGCGACCGTCACACGAGCACGAGGTCGTCGCGGTGGACGACCGGATGCGCGTATTCGGCGCCGAGGAACCTCTTGAGCTGCGTGGTGGTGCGGCCAAGCATCTGCGGGATCTCCTCGGAGTCGAAGCCGGACAGTCCACGCGCGAGGTGACGGCCGGACTCGTCGTCGATCCAGACGGGGTCGCCTGCCGAGAACTCGCCGCGCACCTCCAGCACGCCGGCGGACAGCAGGCTGGCGCGGCCGCCGCGTACGGCCTTGGCCGCGCCGGCGTCCGCGACGAGCGCGCCGCGTGGCTCGGCCGCGAACCCGATCCACAGGCGGCGCGACGAGCCGCGGTGCTTGACGGGCGCGAACGCGGTGCCCACAGGGTCGCCCATCAACGCAGGACCGGCGTTGACGGCGCTGGTGAGCACGGCGGGGATGCCTGATACCGCGGCCACGCGGGCCGCCTCCAGTTTGGTGACCATGCCGCCGGTGCCCACGCCGGATGTGGGGCCGGTGACGGTCACGTCATCGAGGGCGGCGACCACATCCGGCACGAAACCGATGCGTCGCGCGCCCGGCTGGCTGGGCGGCGCGGTGTACAGCGCGTCCACGTCGGTGAGCAGCACGAGTGCGTCGGCCCGCACGAGGTTCGCCATGAGCGCGGACAGCCGGTCGTTGTCGCCGAAACGGATCTCGTTGCTGGCCAGCGAATCGTTCTCGTTGACGATCGGCACCACGCCGAGGTCGAGCAGCCGGTCCAGCGTGCGCTGCACGTTGCGGTACTGGGTGGCGCGGATCGTGTCCTCGGCGGTGATGAGGATCTGCCCGACCTTCAGGCCATATCGGGAGAACGCCGCCTCGTACTGCGCCATGAGCAGTCCTTGGCCGACCGCCGCGACCGCCTGCTGCGTGGCGACGTCCGACGGTCTGGCTTCGAAGCCGAGCGGGCCGAAACCGGCCGCGATCGCACCGGACGAGACGAGCACGACGCGCGCGCCCTGCTGGGCGGCGGCGGCGAGCGCGGCGACCAGCGCACGCAGCCGGGCCGCGTCAAGATGCCCGCTCGGCTTGGTCAGCGAACTCGAGCCGACCTTGACGACGACGGTCCGCGCGGCGGCGACGGCTCGTCTGACGTCCTCCTCAACCATGGTCATGTGTCCTCCCCTGCCTTGCGACCGCCTACGTGCGCTGCCGCACATGCGTATGCGTCGGGACGATGACGATGCCGCCCGTCGCGACGGTCATGCGACGGGCGGCATAGCATGCTGCGACCGGTGCCGTCAGCCTTCGTCGATGGCGTCGTCGATGGCACTGTCCGAATCGTCGAGGCTTTCGCCGCGGCCGAACAGGCTCTGCTCGTCGTGACGGTCGTCGTCCACGCTCGGGTCGGACCAGTGGCCGGCCTCGCGCTCCGCCGCCATCGCCGCACGCACGGCGGCCTTCGCGTCCATCATCTCGTGGTACTGGCGGCGACGTTCCGCGTTCGTACGGCGACGTCCGCCCGGCTCGTCGGGCTGCAGTCGCAGGTCCTTGCCGCGAGCGCCCAGCTGGGAGCCGTCGAGCAGCTCCGCGCCGGCCGCGATAGTCGGATCCCAGTCGAATTCGACGGCGCGGTCGCCACGGCCGATGCGGATCTCGTCGCCGGGGCGCGCGCCCTGACGGCGCAGCTCGTCCTCCACGCCAAGGCGGGCGAGACGATCGGCCAGATAGCCGACGGCCTCGTCGTTGTCGAAGTTGGTCTGCGTCACCCAACGCTCCGGCTTGGTGCCGGTCACCTCGAACCAGATGTCGCCGTTGGCGTTCTCACGGCGGGTCACGGCGAAGTCGGGCACCGTGCCGGCTGCGGCGCGACGGCGGCGGCCGGTCTGCTCGAGCGGGTTGATGACCACGCGCTCGGCCTCCTGAGCCTGCTCGCGGCCGGCGACCTCCTCGCGCATCGCGGCGACCAGATCGGCGAGCGCGAAGTTGAGCTCCTTGAGGCCCGCGTGCGATGCGGTGGAGATCTCGAAGACCCTGAGGCCCATCTTCTCGAACTCGGGACGCACGAAATCGGCCAGTTCCTTGGCCTCCGGCACGTCGATCTTGTTGAGCACGATGATGCGCGGACGTTCGGGGATCGGGATGGCGCCGAGCGGCAGCTCCAGCTTGTCGGCGTATTCGGCGAGCTCATGCTCGAGCGCATGGTAGTCGGAGATCGGGTCGCGGCCGGGCTCCAGCGTGGCGCAGTCGATGACGTGGGCGATGATCTCCGTGCGCTCGATGTGGCGCAGGAACTCCAGGCCCAGGCCCTTGCCCTGCGACGCACCGGGGATGAGGCCCGGCACGTCGGCGATGGTGTAGCGGCGGTCGCCGGCCATGACGACGCCGAGGTTCGGCACGAGCGTGGTGAACGGGTAGTTGGCGATCTTCGGCTTGGCGGCGCTCATCGCCGCGATCAGGCTGGACTTTCCGGCGGACGGGAAGCCGACCAGCGCCACATCGGCGATGGACTTGAGCTCCAGGATCACGTCGCGCTCCTCGCCGGGCTCGCCGAGCAGTGCGAAACCGGGGGCGCGGCGGGTCTTGTTCGCCAGCGCCGCGTTGCCGAGACCGCCTGCGCCGCCCGCCGCGGCCACGTACCGGTCGCCGGCGTGGCGCAGGTCGGCCAGCTGCTCGCCGGGGCGCTTCGGCTTGCCGACCGGGCCCTTGGCCTCGAAGATCACCGTGCCCGGGGGCACCGGCAACACCAGATCGGCGCCCTTGGAGCCGTCCTTGACGTCGCCGAGGCCCATCGTGCCGTCGCCGGCCGCGCGATGCGGCATGAACCGGTAGTCCAGCAGGCTGTTCGCGTTCGGGTCGGCCACGAACACCACGGAGCCGCCGTCACCGCCGTTGCCGCCGTTGGGGCCGGCCAGCGGCTTGTACTTCTCGCGGCGGATGCCGGCCGAGCCGTTTCCGCCGTCTCCGCCCTTGACATGGACGGTCACTCTATCCACAAAATCACTCATAACCCTCCACTCTACCGATTGGGGGTGATGGCGGATCGCTTGCCTGCGGTTGATGGTGCGTATTGCCCGTTTTAGCGCCGGAAAACGGGCAATACGCACCATCAACCATGGGGAAAGGGGATTCCGCGCTGCCTATCCCCTACACTTGGCCTATGGGGACACATCATTCTTTGACTATTCTGTTCGCTGCGGCCCGCAGGGAGCGACGCTGCGCCAGACCGCAGACCAAGACGGACATACGGGCCATTCAACGCCGGGTGAAGCACGGCACGGTGATTCGCGCATATCGCGGTCTGTATGCCGAAACCGCATACTGGAACACGCTGGATGTGCATGAGCAGGTCCGTCACATCGTGCGGGCGCTTGCGATGCAGCATCCCGATTGGGTGTTCTGCGGGCCGACCGCCGCAATCATGCATGGACTCGACTGCTCGTACCGGCTGGCGTTCCCGATATGCGTCGCTGCACGCCCCGGCGGCGGCCATCGCGACACCGCCGACCTTGCGCACTGCGTCGTGGCCTATCCGGAGACCACGACGATAGGGCATGTGAAGGTGACCGGTCTGCTGCGCACGCTGTTCGATTGTGCGGCGGGATACCCTCTGCGCTACTCGCTCGGTCCGCTTGATTCCGCGCTACGCCTCGGCTTGGTCAGCAAGACGACCCTGCTGGCCTATCCATGCAGCGTGAAATACACACGGCATCGGCAGGCCGTGGAACGGGCCTTTTCGCTGGCCGACGGCCGCAGCGAGAACGGCGGCGAATCCGAGGCGCGGGGTGTCGCCTGTGACTGCGGGTATCCGCCGGATGACGTCCAGCCCCAGTTCCCGTGTCTGGATGAGCCTGGCCGCACCCACCGCGGCGACTTCCTTTGGAAGAGAAAGGACGGCACCCTGGTCGTCGGGGAATTCGACGGGACGCGCAAATACGTGGACCCGCAGATGACGTCCGGCAGGACCATCAGGGAGGTCGTGGACGAGGAGCGCCGCAGACAGCAGTGTCTCGAACGACGGCGGGCAGTGGTGCTGCGCATGTACCATACCGACCTCGACAATCCGGAGCGCGTTGTACGACAGCTTGATGCCTTGGGCGTCTCCCGCCGTCATACGTCACCAAGCCCTACCCGACATACCGCGTACAGTATCGCCCGCAGACGCAGGCCATATGCCCGTTCCCGATGATTGATGGTGCGTTTTGCCCGCTTTCAAGCGTTAAAAAGGGCAATCCGCACCATGAACCGGCCGGAGCGAACATTTCCGCCCCTGAAACGCAACAAGCCGTGTGGCGGGTGCTTTTCAGCAACCCGCACACACGGCTTGTGTGGCGTAAACGCTATATCGCTCAGGCGGCGATGACGTCGACGACCTTGCGGTCGTGGCGGACGCCGAACTTCACGCTGCCGTCGGTGAGGGCGAACAGAGTGTGGTCCTTGCCCATGCCGACGTTCTGGCCCGGGTGGAAGTTGGTGCCACGCTGGCGGACGATGATGTTGCCGGCGATGACGGCTTCGCCACCGAACTTCTTGACGCCGAGGTACTGAGGCTTCGAATCGCGACCGTTGCGCGAGCTGGAAGCACCCTTCTTATGTGCCATGATTCAGATCCTTCCTTGTTATGGCCGTTGGGTTCAGGCGATCGCCGTGATCTTGACGGCGGTCAGCTTCTGACGGTGACCCTTACGACGAGCCACGCCGGTCTTGTTCTTGTACTTCATGATGCTGATCTTCGGGCCCTTGGCCTCGTCATCCACGACTTCGCCCTTGACGGACTTCGCGGCGAGATCCTTGGCGGCCAGCGTCACATTGGCGCCATCCACGACCAGCGCGACCGGAAACTCAACGGTCTCGCCCTTCTTCGCCTCAAGACGGTTGACGAGAATCACGTCACCGACCTCGACCTTTTCCTGATGGCCACCGGCCTTCACAATCGCGTACATGCTTCGTTCCTTGCTATGGTGTTATAAAGCTTCTTGCCTGACGCACGCAAGCCGCTGGTCAGACACCGACTATCAAACATACACTGACCCCTGTACTAACGCAAGCTGAATTCCCGGCGTGTCAACGCGACACGCCGAAGAATTCCGCCGTGCGGCCAAGAATCAGCACCCGTCACTCCTCGTCGTCGTCCGAGCCGGCCGCGACGGCCGCCGCCGCGATCTGCGCCAGCTTGGCCTTCACGTCCGCGGACGAACCCTGCGGCACCGGCACATCCGTGCCGCGGCCGTGCTTGTTCGTCTTGATGAACGGGTCGCCGCCCTTGAGCGCGTACGGATCGTCGTAGTCCGCGCTCACGGTCGGCTCGTCGTGCAGGATGAACCCACGGCCCTTGCAGGTCGGGCATTCCTCTGAGAACGCCTCGACGAGGCCCTGGCCGATGCGCTTGCGCGTCATCTGCACGAGGCCGAGCGAGGTGACCTCCGCCACCTGGTGCTTGGTGCGGTCGCGCGCCAGGCATTCGACCAGACGGCGCAGCACGAGGTCGCGGTTGGCGGGCATCACCATGTCGACGAAATCGATCATGACCATGCCGCCGATGTCGCGCAGGCGCAGCTGCCGCGCGATCTCCTCGGCCGCCTCGAGGTTGCACCGCGTGACCGTCTCCTCCAGCGACTTGCCGCGGCCGATGAACCGGCCGGTGTTCACGTCGATGGTGGTCATGGCCTCGGTGCGGTCGATGACGATCGAGCCGCCGGACGGCAGGTAGACCTGGCGTTCCATGCCCTTGCGCAGCTGGGCGTCGATCTGCCACTTGTCGAACACGTCCTTGCCCTGATGCTCGGACGGGTCCCAGCGCACCAGCTTGCCCTTGAGGTCCGGCGCCATCGTGTCGAGGTACTCCTCGATGCGCTCGTACACCTTGTCGCCTTCGACGATCAGCTCGCTGAAGTCGTCGTTGAAGATGTCGCGCACCACGCGGATCGCCACGTCCGGCTCGCCCTGCAGCAGCTTCGGCCGCTTGCCGTGCCAGAACTCCTCGCGCTTGGCGTTGATCCGCTCCCACTGGCGCACCAGGCTGTCGAGGTCCTTGACGATCGCCTCCTCGCTCGCGCCTTCGGCCGCGGTGCGGATGATCACGCCCATGTCCTTGGGCGCGATCTTGGAGACGATGCCCTTGAGGCGCGAACGTTCACGCTCCGACAGCTTGCGGCTCACGCCCGTCATGCCGCCGGAGGGCACGAGCACGAGGAACCGGCCGGCGAGCGTGACCTGCGAGGTCAGTCGCGCGCCCTTGTGGCCGATCGGGTCCTTGGTGACCTGCACGAGCACCGGATCGCCGGACTTGAACGCCAGCTCGATGCGTCGCGGCTGGCCTTCGAGGCGCGTCGCGTCCCAGTTCACCTCGCCGGCGTACAGGACGCCGTTGCGCGACTGGCCGATGTCCACGAACGCGGCCTCCATGCTCGGCAGCACGTTCTGCACGCGGCCGAGGTAGATGTTGCCGACGGTCGCGACCTCCTGGATGTCGGAGACGTAATGCTCGACGAGCACGTTGTCCTCGATGACGGAGATCTGCGTGTGATGGCCGCGCTCTCGCACCACCATGAGGCGGTTCACGTTCTCGCGGCGCGCGAGGAAGTCCTGCTCCATGAGCTGGCTCTGGCGGCTGCGCTCGCGGCGGTTGTCGCGGCGGCGCTGCTTCTTCGCCTCGAGCCTGGTGGAGCCTTCGACGTCGGTGATCTCGTCGATGTACTGCTGCTTGCGCGAACGGCGCACGACGACCGGCTCGTCGTCCTCCTCGGAGGCGCGCGAACGGCGACGTCGACGGCGACGGGTCACGGTCGCGTCGTCGTCCTCGTCCTCGGCGGCGCGGGAGCGACGCAGCACGCGCACGTTCTCCTGCGGCTGGGCGTCGTCGTCGCTTTTCTCGGTATCGTCGGCCTGCTGCGGCTCGCGCGCGGCGTCGTCCGCCGAACGGTTCCGGTTGCGGCGACGGCGGCGCGTACGGCCTCCCTCCTCGCCGTCGATCGGCGTGTAGGAGATGTCGTCGAGCTCGAGGTCCTCCTCGATCTGCTCGACTTCGGCGGCGGCGCGGCGCTCCTGCGCGTTGAGGCGGCGGTTGCGCTTGCCCTGGCGCTCCGTCGTCTCGCCGTCGTCATCGCCCTTCACGGCGGAGTCGAGCGTGATGACGTCCGAATCGTCGTCCGCGGCGCCGGCGTTGTCGTCGATGCTGTCGATGCGTTCGATGTGGCTGAGGTTGCCGCGGCGCGCGGAGGAGTCGCCGCCACGGCCGGAGCGCGAGCGGCGCGAACGCGTCGGCTTGGTCTCGTCCTCACCGGCGGAGTCGGCGGCGGCGTCACGACCGTCGACGTCACGACCGGAAACGTCACGACCGTCGGCATCGGCATCGTCATGGCCGGCGCCGCGCTTGCGCACACGGTCAAGCGACGGCAGCACCGGCTCCTGGAAGAGGATGGACGTCATCGCATGGGACTTGTGCGCGGACTGCGGCAGCGTATCGATGACGTCGAGCGCACGCGACATGTCGTCCGACGATGCCTCGGCGGCCTCGTCATGGTTGCCGCGACGGCGGGTGCGCGTGGACGTCCGGGACGCGCGGGCGTCCTCGATGTCGTCCTCGAGCGCGGAGAAGATGGCGCTGCGGCGGCGCACGCGGGTGCGCGTCGGCTGGGATTCGGCAGGCGCGTCGGACTTCGCGTCCGACTGCGACGCATCGGCGGCGGCGTCCGAGGTCTCGGCGGACGCGGACTCGGCAGCGGCGGCCGTCTTGCGCGACCGGCTCGCGCTGCGACGCGAACGCCGCGTCGGCTGGCTCTCGCCGTCGGCCGGCGCATCGGAACCGTCGGCCGGCGCATCGTCAGGCGCGCTCTTGGGCTCGGTGAACAGCGGAATGGAATGGTCCTCGACCTTCAGCGCCACCGCGGCGCCGGCCGCGCCCGCGCCGCGCACCACACGACGACCGCCGCGACGACGTCGCGGGGCGGGAGCCGAAGGCTGGGCCGCATCACCGGAAGCGGCATTGGACACATGCTGATCAGATTCACCCGGATTGAAACCGGTATCGTTCACACTAGGCACGATGCTCCTCACGATGCGCTGCACCGCATCGCAACTCAAGGCCCCCATACGCTCTCACGCCATGCTCTCACCATGGCCACGCTACGCTCGCGCTCGCAGGAGGCAAACTCCGTCAAAAGTCCATCTGCGCGTCTCGGCGGACACCGGCGCTCGCGCATGCCATGCTGCGAGGGGATCGACGCCTTTTCGCGCTCAGGCGGTTTGCAGAACCGCCGTCCTTAAGTATGACACAAAAATTGACGGCGTGTGAACACTCGGGGAGTCGCCCGGATGCGGACCATGAATCAGCGGAAACGCAAGACGGTTGTAACGCTCCCCCAGTCAGCTACGCTGACAGCCCCCTCCACCGAGGGGGCCAAACCCCTGACTGCTACCGCACGACTGCCGATGCTCCGCCCAGAGGCCATGACGCCACCCCGTCAGCTTCGCTGACATCCCTCCGCCGAGGGGGCTGAATCATAGGGCCAAAGCCATGCCGCATCGTCGGTTCGAAAGCCGGCTACGCCGTGAGCCAATCCTCGAGGATCGATGCCATCGTGGCCAGCTCGCCCTCGGCGATCTGCTCGTCATGCTTGTGCGCCAGCAGGGGGCTGCCCGCGCCAAGGTTCACCGCCGGCACGCCCAACGCGGCGAACCGGGCCACATCGGTCCAGCCGAGCTTGGCCAGCGGCTCACGTCCGGTGCGCTCGCGCACCAGATCGGCCAAGGAGACGGCCAGCGGCGCATCCATGCCGGGCCGCGCGGACGGCGACTCGTCCTTCATCTCGATGCCGAACCCCTCGAACACGCCGCCCGTGGCCGTATGCTCGCCGTTGCCGAGCTCGGCGCCGGCGTCAGCGCCCATCATCAGCGCCTTCGCCTCGGCGATCGACTTGTCGGGCGCGAACCGGTAGTTCACATGCACGCGGCACTCGTCGGGAATCACGTTCGTGCCCTTGCCGCCCGAGATCAGCGTGGCGTTGAGCCCCTCGCGGTACACCAGGCCGTCCACCGGCACGTCGGCCGGCTCATAGGCGTTCAGCCTGTTGAGGATCCCGGCCGCCTTGTGGATCGCGTTGACCCCCATCCACGCGCGGGCCGAATGCGCGGCGACGCCGTGCGTGACCACGTCGAAGCGAATCGTGCCGTTGCAGCCGCCTTCGATACCGCAGTCGGTCGGCTCGCCGATGACCGCGAAATCGCCGGCGATCCAGTCGGGGTGCGCCTCGGCGACCTTGCGCAGGCCGTTCTTCTCGGCCGCGACCTCCTCATGGTCGTAGAACACGAACGTCAGGTCGTAGCGCGGCCGCGTCAGCGTGGCGGCCAGATACAGCAGCACCGCGTCCGACGCCTTCATGTCGGTCGCGCCGCGCCCCCACATCACCCGCTCGCTCGGATGCGCGGCCGCCACGTCCCCACGGATCAGCGCATCGCCCGGCTCCAACCAGCGCGGCGGGAAGTTGTCGATCACCGGAACCGTGTCCAGATGGCCGGCCAGCACCACGCGGCGCTCGCGTCCCAGACCGGTCGAAGCCACCACCGTATCGCCGTGGCGGCGGACCGTCAGATGGCCGAACCCATGCAGGAACCGCTCCACGGCGTCCGCGAGCGCCGTCTCGTCGTCGCTCACGGAGTACACACCCATGATCTGCTCGAACAGGGCGGACAGCCGCGCCTCGCGGGTGCCAGCCGTGCCGAAGCCGAGCGTCGGGGACGTGGTCGGGGACGACGTGACTGAAGAATCGTGGTTCACTGATTGCGCTGCGTTGGTCATGCGCCCATCGTAACGAAACGCGACTACGATACCGCCGTGCGGGGCGCGGAAATGAGACGAATCCCCGCGTACGGCGCGGCTATGGCAGTATGGGGGTAGCCAGCGAACAGGAAGAAGGGTGGAACATGCCGGGTCTATTGAGCGCCATGGAAGGTTTCTGTGTCATCGGCATCGTGATCGCGGTGGGCTATGTCGCCGCGCGCATGCGCATCGGCGGCCCGAGCGCGCAGATGGTGCTCAACCGGTTCAGCTTCTTCGTCTCCAGCCCGTGCCTGATGTTCGCGATCCTGTCGAAGGAGCCGATCTTCGACATCTTCCATTCGTCGATCATCGTGGCGTTCTTCTCGGCGATGCTCGTCGGCGTGCTGTTCCTCGTGCTCAACCGGATGTTCTTCCATCTGGGGGCGGCCGACGCGACGATCGGCGCGCTCAACTCGCTGTATCTGAACTCGAACAACATCGGTCTGCCGATCGCCACGTACATCCTCGGCAACGGCGCGCTCGTGGCGCCGATCCTGGTGATGCAGCAGGCGCTGTTCACGCCGATCGGCCTGACTGTGCTCGACGTGACCACAAAAGGCCGGGTCTCGCTCAAGGAGATCGCCAAGCAGCCGCTGCACCAGCCGCTGCTCATCGGCTCGCTCGGCGGCATCGCCGTCTCCGCCATCGCGGCGAAGACCGGCTGGTTCCCGGTGCCGAACTACATTTTCGACCCGATCAAGATGATCGGCGACTCCGCGGTGCCGATGATCCTCATGGCGTTCGGCATGTCGCTGCACGGCACGAAGCCGCTGCAGCAAAAGGGCGACATTCCGGCGATCTTCACGGTGGCCGTGCTGAAGAACATCGTGATGCCGATCATCGCGTTCCTGCTCGCCTACTTCGTCATGGGCTTCCGCGGGGCGACACTGTACGCCTGCGTGGTGCTCGCCGCGCTGCCGACCGGCCAGAACGTGTACAACTACGCGGCGCGGTACAACGTCGGTCTGACGTTCGCGCGCGACGGCATCCTCATCTCGACGATGACCAGCCCCGTGTTCATTGCAGTCATCGCAGCTCTGTTGAGCTGACGATGTAAAGCGACGGCAACGTCGAGCTGGCCGGTTCGGGAACAATAACGGAACGTACTCGAACACTCGTCCCGAGTACGTTCCGTTAAGAATATCTAACGGAACGTCAACAACGTAGCCACCCCGCGCGCCCGCGATGCCCGTCAGTCGTCGGCGCGCCAACCGGCGAGGTCGAGACCGGCAGCCACACGGTTCGCGGCGAAGGCGCCCACGCCGACCAGCGCATAGCACAGCGCGACCCCGCCGGCGAAGCTGAGCAGCGTGACCGGATCGGTCATCGACGAGGCGAACAGCGGCAGCATCAGCAGCATCGCGCAGCCGCCTGCGACCACGACGACCATGTTGAGCGGCATGAACACCTCCACGAACCGGGCCCGGTTCAGCACGGCCGCATCGGTGCCCTCCAGCATGAGCATCCGGTATTCGCCGGCCTGATCGTAGACGCTGCCCGCCTGCATCACGCCGGAGCTGACGGCGGCGAGCACTGCGGCGAACGCCAGGGTCAGCAGTCCGCCGGTGCCGATGTCGCGCACGAACACCAGCGCCGGCTCGTCGGCCGGCACGCCTGAAGCGCCGCCCGCCGCGGCCACGTAGGAGGCGAGCGACGTGATGCCCGCGATGAACACGGCGAGCGCGATGCCGGAGACGTTGCGCCACGCGCGTTTCGGATTGTCAAGAATGCGCCGCATCGCGATCATCGAGGCCGCGTCCCTGGGCCGCCGCGACCGTGCCTTCGCGCGGACGGTGATCACCCACGTGCCGATCAGGTTGATCAGCGCGAACACGAGCACGATGAATCCGACGACCACCGCCGTGCCCATCGTCTCGCCCATCGAGCGGTACAGTCCCGGCGATTTGAACACAATGATCGCCGCGGCCAGCACCACCACGAACACGGCCGCACGCCATTTCGCCGGCAGCGGCTGCGCGACCCTGGCCGTGACCCCCAGCGGCGTGATCGCCACCCGGCGCAGGGTCAGCAACGCCGAGACGAGCGCCAGCAACGGCACGCACACGAGCACGGCCAGCAGCGCCCACGGCCCCACCCACAGCTGGGCGAACGTGAACCGCCGGTTCTGGAAGTGCAGCAGTATGATGGCCGGCATCAGCGCGAAGTATCCTGCGACGCCGATCGCCGCGCCGGTCAGCGCCTGCCCGGCGGCGTCGAGCGCGGTGAGCCGCATCACCTGACCGGCGGTCGCGCCGGCCAGACGCAGCGCCGCAAGCCGCTCGTCGCGACGCGACGCCGCAAGCCGCGCCGCCGAGCCCGCCAGGGCGACGAACGGCACGACCAGCAGCAGGCAGGCGAACATGGCGAGTCCCACGTAGCCGCCCGCCATGCCGGCCATCTCGTCGACCGCGGACGCCGACAGTCCGCTCCCGCGCCAATACGCGTGGGCGTCGGCGCCGGGCGCGCAGGCCGAGCCGTCGAACAGGCAGGCGACCGTATGGTCGGCGGACGCACGCCAGACGAAGCCGTGCACGCCGCCGAGCACGGTGAGGAAGATCGTCACGGCGGCCGCGAACGCGACGACCGCCAGGACCGACGTGTGCCCTGCCGAGCCGCGAGTGCCCGGCCGGTGGAACAGCCGCCACAATGCGAACGTGCTCATCGGGCGCCTCCGATCCAGCCGCGGCCGGGGTCCGCCGGATTTGCGGTGAACGGGTCGACGGCAGGCGTCGCGGCGGTGCCTGACACAGAACCGGCCGTCACGGGATCGACCGTGTCGACACCGTCACCGTCATCGACGCCGCGGCCGGCATCGCGGTCATCGCCGACGCCGAGCCGGCCGTCGCGCATCATTACGGTGCGCGAGCAGAACGCGGCGACGTTCGGATCGTGCGTGACCACAACGACCGCGGCGCCGTTGGCGTGCGCGGCGTCCATGAGGATGCCCATCACCTCGCGGCCGGTCGCCTGGTCGAGCGCGCCGGTCGGCTCGTCGGCGAACACGACCGCCGGCCGTACGGCGAGCGCGCGTGCGATGGCGACGCGCTGCATCTGGCCGCCGCTCATCTCGCCAGGCCGATGCGAGGCGAGGGCGCGCAGGCCGAGCCGTTCCAGCCACAGCATCGCTTGGTCGACGGCGGCCCGGTAGTCGGCGCCGCCCAGCATCAGCGGCAGCGCAATGTTCTCGACCGCCGGCAGCTCGGGCAACAGCTGGCCGGATTGGAAGACGAAGCCGAACGCGCCGCGGCGCAGTTTCGTCCGGTCGGCGTCGCTCATGGCGGTCAGGTCGGTGCCGCGGAACGTCACGTCGCCGGCGGTGGGCCGGATGATGCCGGCGAGCGCGTGCAGCAGGGTCGACTTGCCGGAGCCGGACGGTCCCATGACGGCGACCGTCTCGCCGGGCGCGAGACTGAAATCCACGTGGTCGAGGGCGAGCGTGTGGAGGTTTGCGGCGAACGGCGGCATGCCGGTGGCAGGCGACGTGACGGCAGCGGTGCCGTGGCCGGCTTGCGCACGGATGATGTCGGCCGTGTAGTCCATGACGAGTCCGCGCGCGACGAGCAGCTGTCGGGCGGCGGCAGCGGACTGTACGGCAGTGGGTTGCTTGACGTTGGGTTGCGTATCGTTCATGCTTTGACGGTACGGCGGTCGCACTCCGCCGACCATCGGGCAGTGGGATGAACCGGCGTCGCGTGCGGCGCCGAGACGTCGTTCCCAAGGATGACCTCTCGTCACGCGGGCCGGGCGGACCACGTGACGAGAGTGCACCGCAGACGACGCACGATGCGCACGCACCCGCGGCAACCCACGTGGCACGCACATCGGCCGCAGGAAACGCAACAAGGGGCCCCTCCAGAAGGAGGGACCCCTTGTGCGGTTGTGTTGCTAGATCAGCCTAGCGGTGGATCACTTGGTGGTCATCGTGCCGACCTGCGCACCGGTCGCCACGGCGCCGGTGGCGGTGATCGACAGGTTGTCGATCAGAGCCGGGTTGGTGAACACGACGATCACGTCGGTGGGCTTGCCGGCCGCCTTGATCGCGGCCCAGTCCACATCCACCAGCGGATCGCCGGCGTTGACGGCCTGACCCTGCGCCACGTGCATGGTGAACGGGGCGCCGTGCAGCTGCACGGTGTCCACGCCGATGTGCACGAGCACCTCCACACCGGACGGCGTGGTGATGCCGACAGCGTGCTTGGCGTCGGCGACCGTCGTGATCTTGCCGGAGACCGGGGCCGTCACGAGTCCGCTCGTCGGGACCACGGCGAATCCATCGCCGAGGATCTTGGAAGCGAACGTCTCATCGGGCACTTCGGAGATCGGCTTGATCGCGCCGTCCACAGGGGCGAGGATCGCGTTATCGGCGACCTTCGGCGTGGACTTCGGTGCGGCAGCGACAGGGGCTGCCGTCACGCTTTTGGGTTACCACCACCGAGGACCGGCTTGCCGTGAATCTCGCCCATGGCGTCGGCCACGGCCTGGACCTGGGTGCCGACGACGACCTGGACGTTCTTCTTGTCGATGACCTTGACGCCGGGGACGCCGGTCTTCTTGATGGCTTCGACGTTGACCTTGGAGGAGTCCTTGACGCCCATGCGCAGACGGGTGACGCAGTTCTCGATCTCGACCACGTTGTCGTGGCCGCCGAGGGCCGCGTACAGGGCGTTGGCCAGGTCGACGTACTTGTCGCCGGTCGCGGTGGTCGCGGTGTCGAAGGCGGCGTTGCCGGCATCGGACTCGTCTTCATCGCCACGGCCCGGGGTCTTCAGGTTGAACTTCTTGATCATGAAGTCGAACACGAAGTAGTAGATGACCGCGAACACGAGGCCCTGGACGATCAGCATGTACGGCATGTGAGCCTGCGGCACGCGCAGCGACAGGAACCAATCGATGAAGCCTGCGGAGAAGTTGAAGCCTGCGATCCACTGGAACGAAGCGGCGATGAACACCGAGATGGCGGTGAGGAACGCGTGCACGACGTACAGCGGGAAGGCGGCGAACATGAAGGAGAACTCCAGAGGCTCGGTCACACCGGTGAGGAAGGCGGAGATACCGCCGGCCAGCATCAGGGAGCCGACAGCCTTCTTGTTCTCAGGCTTGGCGTTCTTGTAGATGGCGAACGCGCCAGCCGGCAGGCCGAACATCATGATCGGGAAGAAGCCGGCCTGGTAGATGCCGGTGACATACACGCCGAACGGGTGGAAGCCGCCGGTGGCGAGGGTCGCGCCCTCACCGGACCAGAACTTGGTGATGTCGTCGATGCCGGCCAGGTTGAACCAGAACACGTTGTTCAGCGCGTGGTGCAGACCGGTCGGGATGAGCAGACGGTTGAAGAAGGCGTAGATGCCGGCGCCGAGAGCGCCCATGCCCATGATGGACTCACCGAACCAGACAAGCGCGCCGTAGACGGCCGGCCACACGAAGAGCAGGACCAGCGAGACGACGGACATGAGAGCCGCGGTCAGAATCGGCACGCAACGGCGGCCGGAGAAGAACGCGAGGAAGTCAGGCAGCTTGGTCTTGCCGAACTTGTTATACAGGGCGCCTGCAACGCAGCCGACCAGGATGCCGAAGAACACGTTCTTGTTGCCGATGGCGCCCGGGGCGAATGCCGGGTGCTCAGCGGCGAACTTGGTGGCGTCGGAGGCGTCCCAGCCCATGAACATGGCCGAGGAGCCCATGATGGTGGTGACGGTCAGGAAACCGACCAGTGCGGACAGTGCCGAAGCGCCGTCCTTGTCGCGGGCCATGCCGATGGCGACACCAACGGCGAAGAGCAGGCCCAGATTATCGAGGATCGCGGAGCCGGTCTTGCACAGGTAGGCTGCGACGACGTTGCCGCCACCCCAACCGCTCGGGTCGATCCAGTAACCAATGCCCAGGAAGAGTGCCGCGGCAGGCAAGCACGCAACGGGCAGCATAAGAGCGCGACCAAGGCGCTGGATATATGCTTTCATTCCAACCTCCCTCTGAGGATACGGGCGGCGATTCCTTCGCCAACATTCCCGATTCGCGTACCGCTCCTTCATTGGATTGGGCTGCTCACGGGTAGATCAGCAACGCCGCTTCAATGAACAATGGTACGTTACTTTCACGGTACCCACCCGCCATTTCGTTAAGTTTCTTAGCAAAATAAGCCCGTAACATGGGTGGAGTATATGCCCTGAAGGTTTCAAATCATTGGGTTTTCAGTGGTTCGGCGGCACTTGGGTTTATTTGTAAATGTTGTTTACATCGGCGTGTCGAAAGGGTGAAGACAACGTTTCCGGCCGACTGTGTCCGGCATGTTCCGCGAAACGGCGTCCCGACGTGACCATCGTGTGACATTCATGTGACATTTGACGACGCCGGACACACCATGATCCGGCGGCGCCGGCGTGTCGGATTCCCTCCGTAGGATGGTGACGGAACGTGGCCGCGGCCGGCTTGGCAGGGACGGCGCGACACGCGTGGACGAAGACCTTATATATAGGAGGAACCCCGTGGCACAGCTGAACGAATCCCCCATCCGCATCGGACTGCTGGGTGCCGGAACCGTCGGATCGCAGACCGCCCGCCTGCTGGTGGAGCAGAAGGACGAGCTCGAGGCCCGCATCGGCCGGCCGATCGAACTGGTGGGCGTCGCCTGCCTGAACCCCGACGAGGTCGATTTCCCGTGGATCGACAAGTCGCTGCTCACCAGCGACACGATGAAGGTCGCCACCAACGCCGACATCGTCATCGAGCTGATCGGCGGCACCACCGTGGCGCGCACGTTCGTGCTGGCCGCGCTCAACGCCGGCGCGTCCGTCGTCACCGCCAACAAGGCGCTGCTCGCCAAGTACGGCCCGGAGATCTACAAGGCGGCCGAAGCCAACGGCGTCGACATCTACTTCGAGGCGGCCGTGGGCGGCGCGATCCCGATCGTGCGCCCCCTGCGCGAGTCGCTCGTCGGCGACCGGATCACCAGTATGCTCGGCATCGTCAACGGCACCACCAACTACATCCTCGACGAGATGACCACCAAGGGCCTCGACTTCGACGTGGCGCTCAAGGACGCGCAGGCCAAGGGCTACGCCGAGGCCGACCCGACCGGCGACATCGAAGGCTACGACGCGGCGAACAAGGCGGCCATCATGGCCACGCTCGCCTTCCACACCAACGTGAGCATCGACGACGTGACCGTCGAGGGCATCACCAAGATCACCGCCGACGACATCGCCGCAGCCACCGCCGAGCACAAGGTCGTCAAGCTGCTCGCCGTCGTCGAGAACGGCGAGGCCGGCGTCTCCGCGCGCGTCTACCCGGCGCTCATCGACGAAAACCACCCGCTCGCCTCCGTGCACGGCTCGTTCAACGCCGTGTTCGTCAAGGCCGAGGCCGCCGACGACCTCATGTTCTACGGCCGCGGCGCAGGCGGCGCGCCGACCGCCTCCGCCGTGGTCGGCGACGTGGTCACCGAGGCCCGCCACATCGCATCCGGCTGCACCGGACCGTCCATCCCCATGTACAAGAACCTGCCGCACGCGCCGATCAACGCCTCCAAGGCCGCGTTCGCCGTGCGCTTCCTCATCCACGACAAGCCGGGCGTGCTGGCCGCCATCGCACGCGAGTTCGCCGACCACGGCGTCTCCATCAACGGCGTGAACCAGGACCTCAAGCCCACACTCAACGACCCCGGATACGACGGCGAGATCCAGCAGCTGCGCATCGTCACCCACCTGACCGACGAGGAGACGCTGCACAAGACCGTCTCCGCCGTGTGCAAGCTCGATTTCGTCACCGGAGAGCCGTCGATCCTGCGCGTGCTCGACTGACCGGCGGACAGCCAGCCCCGACAATGACTGACGGTCGGCTCCCCGCGCCAGGCAGACGCCACGCGCGGGGAGCCGACCGGTTTTTCTACGAAGAGAAGACAGAAGGATAGATATGGAACCGATCTGCAGGCAGGTCCACGTCCGCGTGCCGGCCACGAGCGCCAATCTGGGCTCCGGCTTCGACACGATCGGCCTGGCGCTCGACTATCACGACGAGCTGACGTTCACGCTCAGCAGCGACCCGTCGAACCGGGCCGCGCAGGTGTTCATCCAAGGCGAAGGCGAGGACACGCTGCCGCGCGACGAGACGCACCTCGTCGTCTCCACGTTCCGCAAGGCCTGCCAGACCTTCGGCCTGGGCAAAGTCGGCTTCATCATGGACGCGCACAACAACATCCCGCAGGCGCGCGGCATGGGATCGTCAGCCGAGGCGATCGTGGCCGGCATCGCCGCCGCCGCCGCGTTCGCGCAGGACGGCGACCTCAACCGCGACTCCGTGTTCGAACTGGCCGCCGCCATCGAAGGTCACCCGGACAACGTGGCGCCCGCCGTGTACGGCGGCATGACCGCCTCCTGGAACTTCGACACCGCGGAAGGCGTCGGCTCCGTGCCGATCCCCGGCGGAGAGCCGCTGCACGGCGGCTTCCACACGGTCAAGTACGTGGTCGCACCCGCCGTCACAGCCGCCGTGTTCGTGCCGGACTACGAACTGTCCACGCAGAAGGCCCGTCAGGCGCTGCCCGCCGAGGTCGCCCACCGCGACGCCGTGTTCAACGTGTCGCGCGTGGCGCTCATGGCCGCCGCCATGAACCCGGCCGCGCTGGCCGCCGGCGAGGACCCGAACGCGCTGCTGTACACCGCCACGCAGGACCGACTGCACCAGCCGTACCGCAAGGGGCTCATGGAGCCCTCGTGGCGGCTCATCGAACGGTTCCGCGCGCGCGGCTTCGCGGCCGCCGTCTCCGGCGCCGGCCCCTGCGTGCTCGTGCTGCACCACGGCGACGCCGCCGACCAGATCAACGAGATCGCGGCCGAGGAGCTGGCGTCCGGCCACTGGAAGGTGCTGCACCTGCCCATCGACACGCGCGGCGTCTCGGTGGAGCGCCGGTAGCCGGTCCCGACGACGTCGGCGTGACGACGGCACGGAGCCGTCGCCGCACGCAATCGTCACATCAGACCATCACATCAGACAAGCGGAAAGGTGAGTCATGTCCATTCCGGTGATACTCGCATCCAAGTCGAAGCCGCGCCGCGACGTGCTGTACGCGGCCGGCATCTGCCCCACCATCCGCGTCTCGCACGTGGACGAGCCGGCGGCGCTCGAAGCCGCGGCCGCGCAGGCCGGCACCGGCGTCGACGCGCTGAGCGTCGAACAGCGTGTGACGACCCTCGCCACGGCGAAGGCGCAGGCCGTGCACCAGGCGTACCGCGAGGTCGCCGCGGCGTCGGCGGCGGCGAGCGGTGAACGCGTGATCGCCTATCCGCTGCAGGCCAAGGAACTGCAGGGCGAGATGGACGACGACGCCGGCTCCGAAGCGGCCGCGGCCGTCAACGGGCCGATCGACTACTCGTCGGCGCCCGTCGCCACCACACGCGACTTCTCGCACGTCACCATCCCCACCGTCACCGAGCCGATCCGCAACGTCGTGGCCATGCAGCCGGGGCTCACGCGGGCCGAGGTCGGGCCGCTCATCGTCGGCTGCGACTCGATGTTCCTGCTCGACGGCGTCTGCTACGGCAAGCCGCACAACGCCGATGTGGCGCGCGAACGGCTGCGTCGCATGAGCGGGGCGACCGGCGAGCTGTGGACCGGCCACTGCGTCATCGACTTCGCGTCCGGCCGCGTGGTGAGCGCCGCCAGCAAGGCGGTCGTGCGGTTCGGCAAGTTCGACGACCGCGACATCGAACGGTACATCGCCACCGGCGAACCGCTGGAAGTGGCCGGCTCGTTCACGCTGGAAGGGTTCGGCGGCGCGTTCATCGACGGCATCGACGGCGACCCGCACGGCGTGATCGGCATCTCGCTGCCGCTGCTGCGCCGGCTGGTCGGCGAGCTGGGCGTCGCGTGGACCGACCTGTGGAACGTGGCGCCCGGCGAAAGCCTGCCCGGCGTGCTCGACGCGGACGGCAAGGAGCTGCCGCCCAAGGAGAACGTGCACCAGCCGGGCGACGGCTGGATCGACTGCGCGTGCGGGCGCAAACATTGGGGCACGAACGGGGCGTCCGGCGTGCTGCTCGCGCGTCGCGACCCGGCGACCGGGCGCGTCACGCACGTGGTGATGCAGCATCGGGCCGCATGGTCGGCCGAAGGCGGCACGTGGGGCATCCCCGGCGGGGCGACGGCCGACGGCGAATCGCCGATTGAAGGCGCGCTGCGCGAAAGCTACGAGGAGGCGAACATCACGCCAGCCGACATCGAAGTGGTCGGCTCATACCGCGAGGACCACGGGCCGTGGGCCTACACGACGGTCTTCGCCTTCGAGAAGCCGGGGCACAAGGTCGAGCCACGCGCGAACGACGACGAGAGCATGGAGATCTGCTGGGTGCCGATCGACGACGTGCCGAACCGCAGGCTCTTGACCGCCATGAAGACCGACTGGCCGCGCTTCGCCGCGCGCCTCGACGCCATCGCCGCCGCGCATCGCGGGCGGTGAGACTGGGCGCCGGTCGCATTCACATGGTACGTGCGACCGGCGCGTCATTTCTTGTATACGACACGATCAGGCCATACATGCCTCCATTGTTGGCTTCCGCCCGTCTGTCCGAGGCATCGGCGCCTTACGGACCTCTCTTTCCAGACGAACTGGAGCCGACGATGAGGACGCTCGCCGGCAACGGCCTTGTTCACGGCATATTCCGTATTCTTAGGTCTCCGGTGTCGTCAGCGCATGCGCAAGATGCTCATAACAACGCTTATAACGCCATTGTTGAGGGGCGAAACCCCCGATGTGCGCGACGCTGTTCCTAAGAATACGGATTACCCTCCAAGACAGACCGATTCGACCCGGCCTGCCGGATTCGCTCAGCCCTGATCGAGGGCGAGCAGGTCGTCGATGGTCTGACGGCGGAGCATCACGTGCGCGCCGGATTCGCTGACCGCCACGACCGCGGGGATGAGCGCCTGATTGTAGTTGCTCGCCATCGTGCGGCCGTATGCGCCGGTGACCGGCACGGCGAGGATATCGCCGCGGTGCAGGTCGGCGGGCAGACGGTCTTCGTGCACGATGATGTCGCCGGATTCGCAGTGCATGCCGACCACGCGCACGAGCATCGTCTCGTCGCCGCCGCGGCGGTTCGCGAGCCGCGCCGTGTAGTTCGCGCCGTACAGGGCCGGGCGGATGTTGTCGCTCATGCCGCCGTCGACCGACACATAGGTGCGGGTCGAGATCGGGTTGCCGGCGCTGTCCTTCGAGTCGGTCAGGTGCACCGGCTTGATGGTGCCCACGCGGTACAGGGTGACACCGGCCGGGGCGACGATCCAGCGGCCGGGTTCGAAGCTGATCGCCGGCGCGGGCATGCCAAGCGCGCGGTTGATGGCGGTGACCGCATCGGCGAGACGACCCAGCTCCACGTCGATGTCCATCGAATCCTCGCCGTCCGTGTACGCCACGGAGTAGCCGCCGCCAAGGTCGACCTCGGGCAGCGTGTAGGCGTCGGTCGCGTAGAAGGTCTTGCGCAGGAGCATCATGCGGCGGGCCGCCTGGATGAAGGCGTCGGCGTCATGGATGTTGGAGCCGATATGCGAGTGGATGCCGACCAGTTCCAGATCGTCACCGAGCGCGGCGATCGACTTGAGCACGGCGATGGCCGGGCCGTCGGCCACGGTCTCCATGGCGGCGGCGAGCGCCTTGTCCGTGTCGGAGACCTCCTCGTGGCTCAGGTCGTACGGGTATTTGACATCGTACTGGAGCTTGCGTTCATGCGGGGCCGGGGTGGTGGAGGCCGCGTCGGCGGGCTGCCGTTCGGCGATGCGCGCGTTGGTCGCCGCCGGGGTCACATCGGCGAGGTCGCCGAGCACGTCGAGCACGCTCGCGTCGGCGTCGGCCGGCAACAGCGGCACGCCGAACTTCTGGTCCTCGTGCGCGGTGGAGATGTATTCGTGGCCGCCCGCGTGGATGCCCGCGGTGACGCGCAGCATGACGCGCGCCCGCTTGCCGAGGCGGCGGGCGATGACGGCGATGCGGGCGGGTTCGTCCGGCTCGTCGACGACGATCTTGGCGAAGCCCTGTTCGATGGCGAGCGCGATCTCGTCATCCGACTTGTTGTTGCCGTGCAATACAAGGCGCCGGCCGGGGACGCCGGCGGCGAGCGCGATGCGCATCTCGCCCATCGTGCAGGTGTCGACGTACATGCCGGCTACGGTGACGAGGCGGACGATCTCCTTGGACAGGAACGCCTTGCCGGCGAAGCTCACATGCGTGGTGGATGTGTTGAACGCGGTCGCGGCGGCGCGGACGAAATGCCGTGCGCGCGCGTCCACCTCGTCGGTGTCGATGAGGTACAGCGGCGAGCCGAACTCGTCGAGCAGCGATTCGGCGGTTCGCCCGTGGAACGTGAGTGCGCCGGTTTCGGGGTCGACGGCAGTGGCCGCCGGCCAGATGGGGGTGACGCCGTGCTGTGACGTGGCGGCGGTGTGTGCGGATGATGCGGTCATGATGGCTCTTTCGCTTGTTGGGACCTGCGTGTTCTTCTGGCTATTGTGCCATTGTGCCAGAACCGGGGCCGCGCTACCATCATGCGCCCATAAGACAGACCGGCTATGGCTGACGGTTGCCGCAGGACGTCACTGCGAGCCGAGTCCGATGGCCATCAGCGCCATGAACGGCAGGTCGGCGATCAGCATCAACGTCAGATCCGGCCGGCGCATACGGCGGGCGAGCTGCCGGCAGGCCGCATCGTGCAGGCTGCGGCCAAGACGATGACGGTCCGCCATGAGGCTTGCGGCGCGGCGGGTCACCGTCACCAGCACGGCGCAGATGAGCCACCACAGCGGCCATGTCCATTGGAATATGACGGCCATCCAAGCGCAGGCAGGCAACGCCACGACCATCCAGGCAATCAGCGCCGCTGGTGTAAGCAGGCCGAGCAGCCCGGTCAGTCGGGCATGGTCAACCCGTTCGGCCGCACGGTCGAGGAAGCCGTTGACGTGCTTGCGGAGGGTATGCAGCATCCGTCCGAAGGCCTGCATATCGGCACGCTCCTTTCGCCGGCCCTTGCGGTGAGGGCTTCGCTGCCTCATCCGAGTCGGTTTCGGCTTGAATACGGGCCTATTCCGGAGTAGGCGGGCATTGTGCGGAGTATCACCGCGTTCAGTGCATGTTGCACTGTTGGAAAACCGCCATTTTCCAACAGCGGATGATGGGACCCATCACCGTCTACTCGCACCGATGCCCGCCTACTCCGGAATGCGGTCGAAAACAGGCTGATGTAAAGGGGCCAAGACTCTGTGTCGGGATAGTCCGCGGCAAGACCACCCTCAGTCTCGCTACGCGAGCCAGCTCCCGCCAGCGGGAGCGAAACACCGCAGAAGACACCGACCCCCGCCAGCAGACCTTATGATCCGCTCCCGCTGGCGGGGGCTGTCAGCGACAGCTGACTGGGGGTGGCCCATCTGGCGAAATGCCGGGCTGATGCTGGAGACCACCCTCAGTCTCGCTACGCGAGCCAGCTCCCGCCAGCGGGAGCGAAACACCGCAGAAGACACCAATCCGCACCACCGCCTTCACACCCGCCCCCGCCGGCGGGGCTGTCAGCGACAGCTGACTGGGGGTGGTCACATGCCGCAGGCGATGCCGCACCGGCGCCCCCCAGTCAGCTCCGCTACCGGCCCTGTCGAGGGGCCGAGCAACGGGACGGCGACGGCCAAAGGCCGTCACATCTTATCGGGAGCGGTGACTCCGAGCAAGTCGAGGCCGCACGCGATGACTGCCTGCACCGCGTCGTTGAGCTTGAGTCGGGCGGCGGCACGGGCCGGCTCCGGGGCCTTGGCGATGCGCAGCGCCTCGAGGGCGGCCGCATCATCCGTGCGCTCCTCCGGCTCGGTGAGCTCCATCGGCACGACGCGCTCCACGTTGTACCACTTGTGGTAGGTGGCGGCGAGGTCCTCAAGGTAGCGGGCGACCTTGTGCGGGGCGCGCTGGTCGCCGGCCAGAGACAGCGTTGCCGGCCACTGGGCGAGCGCGGCGAGCACCTCGCCGTCCGCCTCGGTGTCGAGCAGGCTCAGGTCGGCGCCGTCCGTGGTGACACCGGCGGCGGCCGCGTTGCGGTCCACGTTGCAGGAGCGGGCGTGTGCGTACTGCACGTAGTAGACCGGGTTGTCGTTGGTGTGCGACGCGAGCAGGTTGAGGTCGATGTCGACCGGCGTGTTGTAGTCGGTGCGGGCGAGCGAGTAACGGGCCGCGTCCACGCCGACCGCATCGACCAGATCGTCGATGGTGACGACGTTGCCGGCGCGCTTGGACATGCGCACGGCCTTGCCGTCCTTCATCACATTGACGAGCTGGCCGATGAGGATCTGCATGTTCTCGCCCGGCTTGTCGCCGAACGCGGCGCACATGGCCATCATACGGCCGATGTAGCCGTGGTGGTCGGCACCGAGCATGTAGATGGCCACGTCGGCCGGGTCGTGCTCGCGGTGGCGCTTGTTCCAGTAGTAGGCGATGTCGGCGGCGAAGTAGGCGAACTCGCCGTTCGACTTGATGATGACGCGGTCCTTGTCGTCGCCGTGCTTGGTGGATTCGAACCAGGTGGCGCCGTCCTTTTCGTAGATGTCGCCGCGTTCGCGCAGGGCGGCGATGGCCTTGTCGACCTCGCCGTCCGTGTACAGGCTGTTCTCGTGGAACCACACGTCGAAGTGGACGCGGAAGTCCTTCATGGACTTGCGGATCTCGTCGAACATCATCGGCACGGCGCGCTTGCGGAACTCCTCGCGCAGTTCGGAGTCCGACTCGCCGACCGGCTCGCCGTCGGCGTTGAGGCCCTGGTCCTCGTGGCTCAGCGCGGTCAGGTCCACACCGTCGGCCTTGGCTTCGGCCTCGACGCGGCGGGCGATCTCGTCGATGTACGCGCCCTTGTAGCCGTCGAACGGAGTTTCGGTCT
The DNA here is from genome assembly GCF_009193355.1 of Bifidobacterium leontopitheci. Lineage (GTDB taxonomy): Bacteria > Actinomycetota > Actinomycetes > Actinomycetales > Bifidobacteriaceae > Bifidobacterium > Bifidobacterium leontopitheci. Next base: position 78,955 of record NZ_WBVT01000004.1, on the reverse strand, counting down.
GGTAGCCCTTGTCGCCGAGGTCGAAGGCGCGCGCCCATGCGGCGACGAGGGACTTGGCGAAGCGGTTGATCTGCTCGCCGTGGTCGTTGAAGTAGTATTCGCGCACGACCTTGGCGCCGTTGGCCTCAAGCACGCGGGCCATCGAGTCGCCGGTCGCGGCCCAGCGGGTGCCGCCGATGTGGATCGGTCCGGTCGGGTTGGCGGAGACGAATTCGAGGTTCAGCGTCTTGCCGGACAGATGCGTGTTGCGGCCGTAGTTCACGCCTTCGGCGAGCACCTTATCGACCACGGCGGCGGCGGACGCGGAATCGAGCGTGATGTTGATGAAGCCGGGGCCGGCCACTTCGACGGACTTGATGCCGTCGGCGGCGGTCAGCTCGGCGGCGAACAGCTCGGCGAGGTCGCGCGGCTTCATGCCGGCCTTCTTGGCCAGCTGCATGGCCGCGTTCGACGCCCAGTCGCCATGTGCGCGATCCTTGGGGCGCATGACGGTCAGCTTGGTGACGTCGGGAATCAGGTCGTCGGTCAGGACGCCGGCTTTTCCGGCGGCGACCAGGGAATGGGCAATTTGCGAAATCAGTTCGCTCAACGCTTCAGGACTCATTCTTCCCAGTGTACCGGCCGCGCTGACAGTCGCCGCCGACGTCCTTCTGCCGGCGCTGGCATTGTCGCGGCACCGTCATGCGCGCCGTCAGAGCACGTCACGCGGGCCGCCCGTCCCGCGTGACGTGGTGCTTGTATTCCCTGAGATTTCAGGGGTTTTCAACCGTGCGTCACGTGGGACGGGCGGCCCACGTGACACGATGAGGCATCTCGGCGGAAGGCAGTGGGGAAGGCCGCACAGAATGCCGCGGGGAAGGCCGCGGGGCGCAGGATATGCGAATGGTTACGCGGATGCGTGGTCGGCGGCAGCGTCGATGTCGTCCTCGTCGGCGAACTGCTCGGGCAGCCCGGTGTCGTCGTACCCTTTGCAGGCGCGGCACAACGGCGCGATGTCCTCGCCCAGCAGGCCGCTGACGCCGTGCCGCAGCATCGTGCGGGCCTCGGTGAACGAGATGACCGCGCCGACGTACACCGGCAGCCCCCGCGACCGCGCGGTGCGCAGCAGGGTCGCGGTGACATCGTGGTCGCGGAACACCACGAAGTCGGCGGTCGCGCGCGAGAAGCCGGGTCCAGACCGCGGATCGGCGGGCATGCGGCGCGGGCAAGGCGAACGGCGCGCGGAATCCGCGGCCGTGCGCGTCGACATCCCGCGAACGCCGTCAGCGGCGGTCGTGCGCACGCGATGGCCGCGATCGTATCGCCCGCCGCGCTCACGCCAGCCGGTCAGTCCGGGATTGCCGCTCGCGCACAGGCCCACATGCCAGCCGGGCCGCACCTGCCGGATCACGCCGACCGCCTCGGGGTTCGCGGACATCAGCATGAGCGCGCCGTCGTAGCGCGTCTCGTCGATGACCTGCGCGACCGCTTCGGCGAGTTTGCGGGCGTGGCGGGCGTCGGTTTTCATGTCGAGCAGCAGGCCGAAACGGTGCGACTGCGACGGCTGCCGGACGGCGGGCGCGGAACCTGCGACGGCCCGCACGAAACCTGCGGCGGCGGCCTGCGCGGCGCCCGAACGGCCGGCAACAGCCCGACCGACAACGCTGCTGCCAGTGACGCCGCTGCCGCCGGCACGCACGCCGGATGGGACGTCCGTCTGACCGACGTGCGTTGGCGTGCGGGCGGCGTCGACGACATGCTGCGTACGCCCGGCCCCGCCCTGCGCATGTGCGGACGCGCTGCCGACGCGGGGGACGTCGCCCGTGCCGCCGGCGCGTTCGGCGTTCGCCCGGGACGCTTCGATCAGTGCCTGCCGCAGCGTGGGCACTTGGAACATGATGCCGTGCTGGCGCATGTGCAACCGTTCCAGCTGGGCCAGGGTCAGGCTGTTGACGAGCACGTTGCGGCCGCCGGCGTTGAGTCGTCCGGTGAACCGGTCGTGGAAGATGACGGGAATGCCGTCGCGGGTGAGCCGCACGTCGACCTCCGCATAGTCGGCGCCGTTGCGGCCGGCCGCGCGGATGGCGGCCAGCGAGTTTTCGGGGGCGTGTCGGGCGTCGCCGCGGTGTGCGATGACAATCGGCCGGTGCAGCGGCGATGTGCCGTCGAGCACGGTCAGCGCCCATCTGGTGGCGAACACGGCTCCGGCCACCAAGCCGACGACCATGGCCAGACTCGTCACCGCCGCGACGACGATGGCGGCGACGCCGGTGGCGGAGCCCGGATCACGGTACTGCTTCATCCTGCGCACTGTCGGCACCTCTCATTCTGCTCGTCATGCTCGCACGCACTGTCCGTACGTACTGTCTGTACTTTCCGATCGGACCGTGCGGGGATGGCCGCGACCAGCGAATCGGCGGCGTATGCCACACCATCGGTCCATTCGTGGAACAGTGTAGAGTGGCGACGGCGAGCCGGCAGTCATCCGAAAGTCGGATATTCACCGGGCGGCGACGTTGCCAGGCGCCCGTTTACAGTGCGGCGATGGCGTCGATCTCGACGAGCGCGCCCTTGGGGATGTCGTTGCCGCCGAACGCGACGCGCGCCGGCTTGACGGAGCCGATGAACACCTCGGCGTAGCGGGCGTCGACCTCCTTGAAGTCCTCGACGTTCTTCAGGTAGATCGTGGCGCGCACCACGTGTTCGATGCCGGTGCCGGCCGCGTCGAGGATGCACTTGATGTTCTTCAGCGCCTGCGCGGCCTGCTCGCCCGCGGTCTCGCCGGCCAGTTCGCCGGTGGACGGGTCGATGCCCAGCTGGCCGGAGACGAACACGAAGCCGTTGGCCTTGACCGCCTGGCTGTAGGCGCCCAGCGCCGCGGGGGCCTCCGACGTGGCCACGCCTTCCATCTTCTCGCTCATGATTCCTCGCTTTCCGCCCCTGCCGTGGGTGGGCGGGGCTGTTGACTTACGCACGACCGTGCGGTTCCGGCGCACGATACGCCTTGTTCTGCACTATAGGCCGCTTCGCCCGCGGCGCGGCGCCCGGCGTCCGCACTGCGTACGCCGGCCATTGCGGCACGCACCGCCCATACAACGGCACAGGGCTGTCACAGCGGGTATCTACCCGCTGTGACAGCCCTGTGAATTCCGCGGTTTTTCAACGATTCCGCGTCTCCGTCACAACGGGTAGGTACCCGCTGTGACATGAGAGCGGCGGCGTGAACGCGTGATCAGCCGGTCAGGCGACCGGCCTGCGCGGTCAACCAACCCGGCGCGATCAACCGACCCGGCGCGATCAGATGGTGCGCCAGGCGATGCCGCTCTGCTCCAGGTCGAAGTGCTCGACCGTGCCGTCGGGCAGCGCCACGTCGGTGGACTGCGGCTCGGCGGTGTTGTTGATCACGCAGTACTGCTTCGCCTCGGGGAAGACGGCGACCTCGCACTCCGGGTTGGTGGAGCTGTAGGCCGCGTACTTGTCCTCGTTGTGGCTCGCGTAGAACAGGATGCGCTCGAGCAGTCGCGCGTTGGCGGCCGAGTAGGGCAGGCCGGACACGTACACGCCGCGGCCCTTGCCGTACTCGTTGACCGCCAGCTGCACCTGACCGCCGTCCGCGCGCAGCAGCGTCACGTCCTCATTGATCGGGAACGTGTTCGCGATCGGCTCGCCGAAGTCGATGCCGCCGAGCGGCTCGATGCCCTGGCCGCCGCCGCAGCCGGAGAGCGGCGCACGGTAGCCGGCCTTCTCCCACGCCTCGCGGGCCGCGGGGTCCACGTGCACGTCGGCGGTGATGAAGTGCTCCGGCGTGACGGTCGGGAAGTACTTGTCCACGGACAGCGTCTGGTAACGCTCCTCGTCGACGCCCAGCACGTCGGCCAGCTGGAAGAAGCGGCCCTGAGCCCACTGGGAGCTCGGCTCGCCGACGCCCACGAACGCGCCGCCGCCGCGCACCCAGGCGCGCAGCGTCTCGACCAGCTTCGGCTCGTCGGTCCACACGGAACCGCCGGAGAACGCGGTGTCGACCGGGCCGCCGTTGATGATCACGTCGATGTCGTCGTCCACGCCGTGCTCGAGCACGTCGTCGAAGCTGATGAACCGCACGTTCACGCGCATGCCCGACAGCGCCTCGAGGATGCCGTAGTACGAGTACGTCTGCTTGTTCGGCAGCGCATGCGCGACGGTGAACGCCATCCAGGAGCGCATCTTGCCCCAGGAGTTGAGGATCGCCACGTTGAGCTCGCCTTCGGCCGGCTTGCCGTCGGTGCGGTCGTGGATGTCACGGAACTCGTTCGCGATGTGGGTGACGGTGTCCACGAACTTCGGGAACTTGGCCGCGAGCGACAGGTAGCCGCCGTAGCCCATGCGCGACAGCGGGGAGCGCAGGATGGCGCGGCGGGCCTTGCGCCAGTTGTCGAGGCCCTCGATGCTCGGGTCGTTGCCCTCGTAGAACGTGTCGGGGAAGAAGTACGGCAGGAAGCGGCCCTCGGTGTAGCGCACGCCGGGGATGTCCGCGATCATGCGCGTCGTGGTGCCGTCGCCGACGGAGCCGACGACCGCGTCAAGGCCGAGGTCCTCGAAGCCGTCCTTGTACGGCTCGGTGCCGATCCACTGGTCGCCGAGGAACATCATCGCCTCCTTGCCGGCCTCGTGCGACATGGCGGCGAGCTTCTTCACGTTCGCCCGCACGAAGCCCGACAGGAAGTCGATCCAGTCGCGCTGCGCCTTGCGCGGCACACGCCACGCCGAGTTGTAGGAGCCGCCGTCCACGAAGTCCTCCGGGCGCAGGCGGTAGCCGTACTGCTTCTCGAAGTCGTCGAGCGCGGCCGGCGAGACCGTGCACGCGCAGCCGAACCAGTCGACGATCTTCTCGCGGTGCTTCGGATCGAACAGCAGCGTGAACTGGTAGAAGAACGTGGTGAAGCGGACCACATCCACCTGCGGGTTGTCCTTGAGCCACTTCGCGAACGTGTCGAACACGAACTGGCGGGTCGCCGGATGGTAGATGTCGAACGGGATCTCATGCTCCTTGTCACCCCAGTCATTGGTGAGGTGGTTGTACATCTCGACCGGATCCCAGATGATGTACGCGAGGAACGACGCGGTGTACTCGTGCATCGGCGTCACGCCGGACACGTGCACGGTGTCGGAGTCCGGGTCCAGCGTCCACTGCTCGGCGGGCACCACGGCGCCGGTCGTGCGGTCGACGACCTCCCAGTACTTGTGCGGGTCGGCGTCGCGGTTCGGCTTGAGCTGCTCGTCGAAGAAGCCGTCCATGAGCGGAATGTCGACCGAGTCGGACTCGGCCAGCACGCGGTTGGTCAGCAGGTAGACCTGCGGGGTCTCGTCCATGTGCAGCGTGATCCACTCGTTGTGCGCACGGGTCGGGAAGTACGCGCTGTAGATGCGCTTGCCCAGAGCCTGCACCGCCTCGTCAAGCTGGGTTCCGTCCGAGTTGCGGATCGCGTCGGCGCCCCACAGCTGAGCGAGCTCCGCGGTCTTCTCCGCGAAGTTCGACTCGCTCGGAATCGTAAAACGACCAGAAGTAGACATCAATGTTCCTTTCTGTGTTCTGGAACGTTCCGTTGTGTTGTTTTCGGTGCCGTCGCGGTCGCGGCGGCAGGTTCTGTTCCATCGTACGCGGCGGTGGTGCCGCGCGCACGAAGCCGGGGCTGCGTTTCCAGCCCCGGCTGTGTGTACCGTCGGCGTGTCAGCGGCCGGCCTGTCCGGGATGACGGGGGCTGCCGCCTTACGTCATCCCGGACCGTTCCGGCCGCCGGACGTGCGTCAGCGGGTCTCGCGGCGCTTGCGGACCGCGAACGCGGCGCCGGCCACGGCGGCCAGCGCAAGGGCCGCGAACGCGGCGGCCTCGACCGAGGCGCCGGTCTTGGACAGGCCGGACTGCTGCTGGGTCTTGTCGCCGGTCGTCGGCTTGGCGGCCGGCTTGGCAGCAGGCTTGTTCGGGGTCGTCGGAGTCGTCGGCTTGGTCGGTTTGCCGCCGTTGTCGGTGCCGCCGTTGTCGGACTTCCTGACCAGCTTGCCTTCGGCGTCCTGCAGCGCGGCGAGCGCGGTCTTCACCTGCTCGGCGGACGCGTTCTCGTCGGCGGCGACCTTCTTCGCGGTCTTCAGCGCCTCGGCGAACGCACTCCACGATTCGGCCGTGTAGTCGGCCTCCTTGTACGCTTCGGCTGTGGCGATGGCCTGATTCAGCTTGGTCTTGTCGACCGGCTGCGGCTCCGGCTTCGCCTCCGGCTTGACGGTCACCTTGCGGGTGGCCTTCGCCTCGTTGCCGGCCTTGTCGGACACCGTGTAGGTGATCGTGTAGTCGCCGGCCTTCTTCGTGTCGACCGTGCCTTCGACCTTGATGCCGGCGGTCACATCGCCATCGACATCATCCGTCGCGGTCACGCCGGCCAGCGGATCGAAGTCAGCGCCGTAGTCAAGCGTCACATCCTCCACGCCCTTGAACACCGGAGCGGTCGTGTCGGGCACGGTCACGTCCTTGCTCACCACGTCGAGCGCCACCTTGCGGGTCGCGCCGGAGGCGAACTCGAACTGCAGGCCGTAGGAGCCCGGGTCCTTGTCGGCGAGGAAGTCGGCCGCGATCTTCACGGTCTTGGTGTCCGCGTCGGCGCCGTCGGCCACCGTGTAGTCCTTGGCGTCGAGGCTGCCGAGCACGTTGCCTTCGGAGCCGATCCAGCGGATCGAGCTGAGGGTGTCGCCGTCGAGCTTGACCGTGTATTCGGGCAGCGTGGCGGTGTCCTTCGTGTTGAACTCGGCGTTGACCACGCTCACGGCAGGCTTGTGCGAAGCCGAGCCGGAGCCGTTGTACACCTGGATCTCGGTCATGGTCGGCGTCCAGACCGTGCCGGGCTTGACGGAATCGAGCGCCACGCGCAGCTTGGAGGAGGTGACCGCCTTGTCGAGGTTCACCTTGGCGAGCGTGCCGATGCCGGCGTCCGCGGCGGAGGTGTAGATCTTCGTCCAGTCGCCCTTGCCGTCGTTCGCGGAGGCGTCCCACGTGTAGAAGGAGTACTGCGCCACGCGGGCCGGGGTCTCGCCGTCGATGAACTCCTTGAGGTCCACCTCGTCGAAGGTGATGTCCTTGCCGAAGTCGAGGTCGAGGGTGATCGGGTAGGTCGCGTCGTCGGCGGCGGCCCAGCGGGTCGCGTCGTTGCCGTCGACCAGGTACTTGGCGGAGCCGGGCAGCTGCGGGTGGGTGGAGCTGGCGGTCACAGTGGCGCCGAGCGCGAGGTTGGTGCGGGTGTCCTTGCCTTCCTGCTCGATCGGGTCGTTGTCGACCGGGTTCTTCACCTGCTCGCCCTTCTTGGTCTCGGCGATGCCGATGTCGGGCGCGTCGCCGTAGTAGAGCTGCGTGCCGAACATGTCGGCGGTGCCGAGGTGCGCGTTGTAGCGGCCGGCGTCGATGAGCGGCGAGTCGTCGGCGAGCTTGAACTTCGGGGTCACGTCGGCGAGCTTGCCGGCCGGGGTGTCGGTGCCGCCGGAGAATCCGGCGAACTTCGGGTCGACCTCAAGGCCGTTCTTGTCGGCGGGCTGCGTGTCGGACTGCTTGCCGCCGGCCTCGTAGAAGTCGTTGTTCGAGAACACGGCCTTGTCGAGCGCGCCCTCCTTGCGCGACCACTGGGTCGGCTGGTCGGTGGCGGTGTTGTAGAACACGTTGTTCAGGAAGTAGACGGTGTCCTTGAGGACCTCGTCGTGGAAGTGGCCGCCCTTGGAGGCGTCGTACACGAGCACGTTGTTGGCGATGTAGGTCGGAGAGTAGTTGGTGGAGAGCATGTTCTTCAGCAGCACGCCGTTGTCGTTGATCGACAGGTTGTACCGGGCAATCGAGTTGCCGGAGTTGCCCATGTACGCCATCCAGCCGGCCTTGTTGTCGTGGCTGTAGTTGTACTCGTAGGTCACGTTGAAGTTCGTGTACTCGAGGTCCCACGGCGTGCCGTCGTACTGGCCGGCGGGGCCGTTGTACACCTCGTTGTAGCGCATCACCGAGTCGGCGGACGCCCACATGTACAGGGCGCAGGAGACTTCGGTGTAGCGCGCGAGGAAGCCGTTGATCTCGTTGTATTCGATGACGGCGTCCTTGGTGTGGCCCACCTGCACGGCTCCCTGGCCGATGCTTTCCATGTAGTTGTGGCCGATGTACAGGTTGCGGCTGTACAGGTCGCGCGAGCGGACCCAGTAGTCCTCCCAGCCTTCGTGGTACTTGCCGGTCTCGTCGGTGTAGCCGCCGTCCTTGCCCATCCAATTGAAGCCGAACTGGATGGCGTTGAGGTCGACGTTCTTGAACGTGTTGTTCTCGATGCGCACGTCGTCGAAGTAGTAGCCGTGCTCGGCGTAGTCGGTGACGGTCTTGGAGCCGAACACCTGGAAGTCGACGCCGGCCGCGTAGATGGACTGCCACTGGGCGCCGGCGTCCGTGTTGTGCACGTAGACGTCATTGATGCGGAAGTGGTGCATCACGGTGTCGGCCGCCGCGGTGCCCTCAGGGAACTTGTCGGCGTTGATGGAGACGGAGATGCCGTCCCAGATGTTGCCGTCCTGCGCGGTGATGTCGGTGTCGAAGTCGTTGTCGTTGGACAGTTCGACGTTGTTGATCTCCCAGTACTGCTGGTTGCGCAGCACGATCGCGCCGGTCAGGCCCACGGTGTCGGGGTTCTTGTGCGGCGAGCGGCCGCCGACGCCGGAGTCGAACGGCTGGACGACGTTGCCGTCGGTGGCGATGTACGGGCGGGCGTCCGAGTCGCCGTACGCGGTGATGGTGATCGGCTTGCCGTCGGAGCCGGAGCCCTTCGGCCACAGCTGCTGCTTGTGCCAGGTGGAGCCGGACTTGAGCAGGATGCGGTCGCCGGGCTGGAACGTGGTCTCGTTGGCCTTGGTGAGGTTCTGCCAGGCGGCGTCGGCGGAGGTGCCGGCGTTGGTGTCCTTGCCGTTTTCGGCGTCGATGTAATAATCGGTGCCGCCGTACGGGTTCTTCTCGTTGCCCGCCCAGTCGGCGGTGGCGGCCGTCGTGGCGGTCGCGCTCTTGGCCGCGGGCGCGGCGGTGGCTGCGGGGACCGCAAAGCCGATCGAGGTGGCTACGGCGAGCAGCAGCGCCGCCACCTTACCCCCATGCGAGTATGCTGACATGTGGGACCTTTCTCTCGTTCCCGCGATGCGTTGCGTGTGGTAGCGTCGTCGCGTCGCGTGGATGTGTTGGTCTTGTCTCTCCCGCACGGTCGCGGATTGCGGCCGTGGCCGTGCGTCGGGACTCTCTTTCTTGTTCAGTTGTTCTTCAGTTATGTGTCGCCCGTTTATCGGCGGGCAAGTATCGTGGTCAGCTTGTCTTGGTCAAGCTGGATGGTGACGTGTTTCGCCTTGGCGGCGACGAGCCTGTCGAGTTTCGCCTGCGTGAGTTTCGCCATGATGCGGCTCTGGTAGGTCTGCCAATCGGTCTCGTCGCTGGCTTGCGTGACCGCGGTGACGAGGTACGCGCTGACCGTCGTGTTGTCTGCGGCAGCCGTGACGTCGGTGTGCTGGCCGGCCGACAGCGCGCCGAGCCAGCTGATGAGGTCCTGCATCTGCGGCGAGGCGGCCGCGGACGAGTCGAGGGTCATGCTCGAGACGTTCGCCTGCGGCAGGGCCGCGGCGATGGTCTGCTTCGCGTTCGCGGCGTCGGCTGCGGTCACCTGCGCGAGCGCCTGGTCGAGCTGTTGCGTGGCGTCGGCGGCGCTGTGCCCGGCGGCGACCGGCAGGCTGACCTGCAGGACCGTACGCGTGGGCTGCGAGGTCCACTCGCCGCGGTGCGCGGTGAAATAGGCCTTCGCCTGCGTGGTCGAGACGTACAGCGGATCGCCGGCCTTGGCGGACAGCTTGCTTTCGAGGTATTCGCCCGCCTGCGTGATCAGCCGCGAGTGGAAGTCGACCGGCGTGTACGAGGTGACGCCGTAGACGGTCTCGCCGGACTTCGCCTGCGCGCTTTTTGCGGTGTTGGTGGACCGCATCGCGACGACGAACGACTCGTAGGTGGTCGCGTCGCCATACCCGTACTGTTTCGCGAGCAGCAGGAGCGCCTTGTCGTCGCGGATCTGCTCGGTGACGTCGTCGGCCGCGGCCTTGCCGGCGCTGGCGCCGGCGCACGTCTGCGCCGCGCAGATGTCGGCGTACAGCCGCATCTCGTCGTCGCCGATCGCGAACGTGACGTCATCGGACCGTGCACTTGACTGTGCGGCCGCCTGCCACGGATGCCAGACGAGCATCCCGGCCGCCGCCAGGCACACGACGGCGAGCGCCGCGACGATGGCGGCGACGCGGCCGGCGCGGCGGCTTGCGGTGCGGGATGCGGTCATGACTGGCGGTCCTTTCTCTGCCGCGCTCAGGCTTCCACGGCGATGACCGAGGCGAGCTGCGGGCGCAGACGGTATTCGGGGATGCGCACGGTGATCTGGCTGGTGCGCACGGGGGTGTCGAAGCGGATGATGCGCTGGTAGCCGACCGACTCCTTGTGGGCGATCTGCTGCTCGTCGGCGTACACGTCGACCATGTCGATGCGCTGGCCGACGGCGATGTCCTCACGCAGGATGAGCGCGCCGATGCGGCGCGGACGGCCGAAGTCGAGCGTCACGCGCGGGGTCATGTCGTGGCAGGTCGGACGCCACGAGGCGGAGTCGGCGGCGGTGCTGAGCAGCGCGGACGGCTCGAATCCGGCGGCGGCGCAGCGGCGGCACGTGCTGGAGACGGTGACGGTCACGCCGTCGGTGATCTCGCGGGACTTGAAGTCGGCGATCAGCCTGCCGAGCCCGGCGAGCGCCTTGACGTCCGCCTCGGCGATGCGGCCGGCCGGGGCGGGCGGGATGTTGAGCAGGAACGTGGCGTTGCCGCCGACCGAGGACGCCCAGATGTCGAACAGCTCTTCGGGGGTGCGCACCTGCGCGTCCTCGTTGGCGTGGTAGAACCAGCCGGGGCGGGTGGACGTGTTCACTTCGGACGGGTACCAGGCGAGCGGGCCGTCGTAGCCGGCGAGCGCCTTGCGGCTGCCGAGGTCCTCCTCGTCGGAGCGTACGAGGCGGGAGAATTCGCCGTCGTCGGCCTGCTGCGACTTGGCGGCGGTCAGTTCGGCGGAGCGCAGGCGCTCGGGCACGACGCTCCACTCGTTCTCGCGGGTGTGGCCGGCCTCGTTGCCGCACCAGCGCACGTCGGGGCCGGAGACGGAGATCACGGCTTCGGGCTGCAGGGCGCGCACCACGTTGTAGTAGCGCTGCCAGTCGTACTGCTGGCGTTTGCCGTTGGGGCCCTCGCCGCAGGCGCCGTCGAGCCAGACGGAGAAGATCGGGCCGTAGTGGGTGAGCAGTTCGACGAGCTGGTTGACGTAGTAGTCGTCGTACGCCTTGCCGGAGCCGTACGTGGCTTCGGTGCGGTCCCACGGCGACAGGTAGACGCCGAACTTGAGGCCGTGACGGCGGGCCGCGTCGCTCACTTCGCGCACGACGTCGCCCTTGCCGTCCTTCCACGGGCTGGAGGCGACGGAATGCTTGGTGTAGGCGCTCGGCCACAGGCAGAATCCGTCGTGGTGCTTGCAGGTGAGGATGACGCCGGTCATGCCGGCGGCCTTGATCGCCTCCATCCACTGGTCGGCGTCGAAGTCGGTCGGGTTGAACAGGGCCGGATCCTCATGGCCGAGTCCCCACTCGCGGTCGGTCATCGTGTTCATGCCGAAGTGCGTGAACGCGTACATCTCCATGCGCTGCCAGGCGAGCTGCCGGTGCGCGGGCCGGATGTTGGCGAGATAATCCTCGTTCATGATGTCCTTTCGTAGCGTGCGGCGCCTCGTCGGGCCGCACCTCCCCCAATGTCCCTGTTGCGGTTTCCCTTGTTTCCCTTGCGTGGCCGCGCGTCGGTCCTTCGGTGGCTGCGCGCGGCCTGTTGCGGATGCTTGCTGCCGGGTCTTGTCTGCCCGGCCGGCGGCCGTGTGAAGAAGCCGTCCGCCGGCGGTGTGACGCCGGACGGGCGGCCGCGCCCCTTGCGGGGCGACGGGACGTGCGTGGGAGGCCAAGGGAAAGACGCCCGCCGCATGCACGTCCCGGGCTTTTACTTCTGCGAGCGGTTGTACACCCAGAGCATGATCACCACGCCGGCCAGGCCGACGCATTCGAGGCCCAGCGAGGCCCACGAGGTGGTCTTGGCGCCGATGATCGTGATGATCACGAACACGATGTACAGCACGATCTTGATCGCGGCGAAGATTCCGCGACGGGTCTTGTCACTCATTTCAGACCTCCCATGGTCGAGGTTTGCAGCAGCTTCTTCTGCACGATCGCGTAGAAGATGAGCACGGGCACCATGACGATCACCATGCCGGCGTACAGACGGCCGTAGTTGGTGGCGGCCTTCTGGGTCTGCATCAGGTTGAGCAGGCCGACCTGGATGGTGCGGTTGTCGCCGGTCATGAGGGTCATGGAGATGATGTAGTCGTTCCAGTAGCTCAGGAAGTTGAACAGCATCGACATGGAGATGGCGGGCATGGCCATCGGGAAGAAGATGCGGGTCATGATCTTGAACTGGGAGGCGCCGTCGATGAGCGCGGCCTCCTCGAAGTCCTTCGGGATGGACGCGAAGAAGTCCTGCAGCAGGAACACCGTGAACGGCAGCGAGGTCGCCGCGTAGACCACGGCCAGCATGACCGGGTTGTTGACGAAGAAGCCGTCCGGGAAGATGTCGTAGAGCAGCTTGTCGGCGTCCACGAGCATGAGGAAGATCGGGACGACGATGTAGTTCACGTTGATGAACAGGCCGCCCTGGATGGCTACTTTAAGGATCTTCTTGCCGGGGAAGTCGAAGCGGGCCATCACGTAGGAGCACGGCAGTGCGATGATCAGCGCGAGCACCATGGCAAGCGCGGTGACGAACACGGAGGTGCCGAAGTACTGGCCGAGGTGGGCGTCGCGGAAGGCGTCCACGTAGTTCTGCCAGTCGAGGCCCTTCGGCAGGGTCCACGGGCTGCCGTAGAACTCCGACTTGTCCTTGAAGGACGCGAAGAACACCCACACGACCGGCACGAAGATGGTCAGTGCGGAGATGACGAGGACGATCTGGCCGACCGTGCGGCCGACGGTCCACGAGGTCGCCGACCCGCGGGCCTTGGCGGGCTTGAACACCGCGCCCTTGGTTGTCTTGGTTTCGTTAGTCATGACGATGCTCCCCTTTTACAGCTGCTGGACGATCTCGCGCTTGGTGACCTGGCTGACGAGCAGCGACAGGATGAAGCTGAACAGGAAGATGACGACGCCGATGGCCATGCCGTAGCCGTACGTGGAGTTGGTGTACGCCTGCTGGTACATGTAGCCGAGGATCGTCTGCGAGGCGCCGTCCGGGCCGCCGTTGGTCATGGCGGTGACGAGCACGAAGCTCAGGTTGACGGAGCTGATGATGAAGAAGGTCAGCGTGGTGCGGATGTTCTGCCAGATCATCGGGATCGTGATGGAGAAGAGCTGGCGGACCTTGCCGGCGCCGTCGATCGAGGCGGCCTCGTACAGGCTGCGGTCCACGCCGGCCATCGAGGACATGTACATGACCATGTAGTAGCCGAAGGACTGCCAGACCATGGCGAAGGCCACGGAGTAGATGACGATCTTCTGGTCGCCGAGCCACACGCGCTGCAGGGCGCCGAGGCCGAGGAAGCCGAGCGTGCCGTTGAGCAGGCCGTCCTTCTGGTCGTAGATGGCGGAGAAGATCGCGGCGATGACGACGGCGGAGAGGATGGACGGCACGTACATGACGAACCGCAGGAAGCCGGAACCGATGATCCTGTCCTGCGTGAGGATCGCCGCGAAGATGATGGCGATCGGCATGGTGATCGACGTGACGACCACGAGCAGCAGGATCGTGTTCTGGCAGGCGTGCACGAAGTTCATGTCGCCGGCCAGGGTCTTGAAGTTCGACAGGCCGACGAACGTCGCGTCGTCCGAGAAGCCGCTCCACTTGAACAGCGACATGCGGAACACGTTGATGGTCGGCACGACCATGAAGATGATGAACAGGATCGCGGTGGGGAGGGCCCAGAGCAGGCCGAACCGCGCCCGCTTGCGTTCAAGCACGGTCTTCTTGCCCTTTTCCGCGCGAGTAGTCGATGACGACATCGATGTTCTCCCAGCTGAAAGTAGGGTCCCGCACAAGCGGGGCGATTGATGGTTGCGTGAAAAATCAAAGTCGATGGCCGCCCTGCAGGCCGCAGGGACGAAGAAAGGAGTAGGAGGTGTCGCGAGTGGGCCGCGGCGGCCATCGAAGATAGGAAAAACACGGGGCCTGCGGATGGGGCGGAAACTGCACTGCGCGATCCGCAGGCCTCGTCGGTATTGAGTTATGGGTATTCAGTTATGTGATGTTCGGGCGTTCGCCCGCGCGATCAGTTGCCGGAGGCGGCGTTGAGCGCGTTGCTGGTCTCGTTCAGGGCGTTCTGCCAATCGGAGAGGTTCTTCTTGCCGGAGGCGACGGAATCGACCGCGGTGTACAGGTCGTCCTTGATGTTCTTGCCCTCGACGGACGCGGTGGTGGAGAAGGAGCCGGCCACGGCCTTGACGTTCTCCTGGTTGTAGGCGTCGTAGAAGACCTTCATGGAGGAGTCGACCTTATCGGTCATGCCCTTGATCGGCTGCACGGCGCCGGTCTTGTTGAAGATGTCGGCGGCCTTGTCGGAGTACAGGAAGGCCATGAACTTCTTGGCCTCCTCCTTGTTCTTGGCCTTGGACGGGATCCACACGGCCTCGATGGTCGTGTTGATGTAGCGGGTGCCGCCTTCCTTCGTGGTCGGGACGGGAGCGAAGCCCCACTCGAAGCCGTCGGTGCGCGGCGCGTCCTTCATCTCGTTGACGATCCAGGTGCCGTTGGGCATGAACAGGGACTTGCCGTCCAGCACGGACTGCTGGTTCTTGGTGAAGTCCTGGCCGTTGGCGTAGCCGACCGTGTCCGGGTTGAGGTACTTGGTGACGAGCTTCTGGACGAGGGTCAGGGCCTCCTTGGCGTCCTTGGACTTCCAGACGTCCTTCTTGTAGGTCATGACGTCGTTGTAGAAGTCGGTGCCGCCGATGTCGGCGAGCAGCGCGTTGAAGAAGGCGTCGAAGTAGCCGGAGGTCGGGTAGGTGAACAGCGAGATGCCCTTGGCCTTCGCCTCATCGCCGAGCTTGAAGAACTCGTCCCACGTGGTCGGGACCTCCCAGCCGTTGTCCTTGAGCAGCTTCTGGTTGTAGACCAGGCCGGACGGCGAGTAGTACATCGGCATCAGGTAGGTGTTGTCGTCGCCGTACGGGTTGGTGTACAGGCCGATGATGCCGTCGACGAGCTTCTCGCGCACGGTCTTGGACTCGCCGGGGACCTTCATGTCGAGCACGTCGGTGACGTTCTCGACGGCCTTGTCCTTCAGCATGGTCTCGGTCAGGCCGGACTCGGTGCCCTGGCCCAGCTCGATGATGTCGGGGTAGTTGCCGGCCTTCATGCCCGGGGTGATCTCGTCGGCGATCTTCTTGGAGGTCTGCAGCTTGATCGTGACGTTCGGGTTGAGCTTCTCGTACTCCTTGACGACGTCCTTGTACATCTGGACGCCGTAGCCGCCTTCGAAGGCCGCGAACTTGAGCGTGACCTTGCCGTCGCTGCTGGAGTTGGTGCTGCCGCACGCGGCCATCGAGGCCATCATGGCGCCCGCGCCGACGACGGCGATGATCTTCTTTGCCAAAGCGATGTTCTTCATTGCTTTGACCTCCTTGTCTCTTGGTTGGAGGTGCACGGGTCTGGTTTGCGATCCGCGCTTCCGGGCTTCTTTCGTCACCCGTACTGCTTTGTACAGTTACAGAGTGTACAACAAGTTTCGAGAAAAGTGGAATCTGATAGAGGTTTTTTTGAAATTTTCTTTAACTTGTTTGTTGTTATTTCTTGCCTTGATTGTGGTTTCGTTGGAATTCCAACGTTTTCGACAGCAGAAAAAACCAGACCAAAGAAACACGCCGGTAACACCGGCACACATTGCCGGCACATGCCGTTTATCCAATTGTTACATCGTATATGTTCATATTACGCATATATTGACCGCGATGCGGCGTGTAACACGGGTACCACCCCCAGTCAGCTTCGCTGACAGCCCCCGCCAGCGGGAGCAGAAGGAATGCGCTCCCGCCGGCGGGAGCTGGCTCGCAAAGCGAGACTGAGGGTGGTACCCCGGCGAACGCACGTTTACTGCAACACGACGCCCTTCTGCAGCATGACGTTCGCGTACTGGGCGCTCTCCGAGGTGGCGATGACCGCGTAGGCGGACTTCGCAAGGTCGTAGAAGTCGAAGCGCGAGACCTTGCCGATCAGGTCGTCCGGACCGGACGGGCCTTCGCCGGCGGGGCCGGGACGACGGTCGCCGGCGGCGGCGTTCAGCCGCGGGTCACGCCGTGCGATGATGTCGCGGTACTCGTCCCAGATCGGCGTGGCGACCGGATCGCCGGGCACCACGTCCATGAGCGTGACCGGCTTGTCGACGTACTGGTCGAGCGGGACCAGCCGCAGGATGGCGTCCAGCAGCTCGGGCACGCCGTGGCCGTCGCAGCGGATGACGATGGCGTCGCGGCCGACCGATTCGGCTGGGAAGTTGCCGTCGGCGATGACCAGACGGTCGCCGTGGCCCATCTCGCTCAGCGTCTTGAGCAGCAGCGGGGAGACAATCGGAGGAATGCCCAGCAGCATGATGTTCCTTTCATGTTCGTTCGACGGTCGGCGGTATCGCCACCATCCTACGCCGCCTTTGACCCGCCTCGGCCCCGGCCCGGTCTTGGCCCCCTCGGTGGAGGGGGCTGTCGCGGCCGAAGGCCGTCAAAGCCGAAAGCCACCCCTTGACCGCCGGACGCTATCAGCAAAACCGACCGTCCCGCCTCCTTGGCCCCCTCGGTGGAGGGGGCTGTCGCGGCCGAAGGCCGTGACTGGGGGAGCGTCAGCGGCGCGCCGGCGCCGCCGACAGGCACAGTATCGCGCGACAGCGCGATGCCGTATTATCAGCGGCCTTCGGCCGCGGACGCTCCCCCAGTCAGCTTCGCTGACAGCCCCCTCCACCGAGGGGGCCAAGGCGCGACTGCGCCGGACCGCGCACCTACATCAGGCGAGCAGGTCGGCGATGGCGGCCTTCTGCCCGTCGGTCAGCGGCACCTGCGGCTCGCGGATCGTCGTGTCGATCGGCAGGCCCTTGACGCGCACAGCCTCCTTGATCGCGCCGATGAACAGGTCGGCCTGACCGTAGACGGCCATGAGCTTGGAGATCCGCTTCGCGTGATCGAGCGCAGTGGCATAGTCGCCCTTCTGCCAGGCGCGGTGCATCGCCGCGAAATCCTCCGGCACCACGTTGGTCAGGCCGCACAGCACGCCGTTGCCGCCGGCGATGCGGTTGGGCGTGTAATACTCGTCGAAGCCGGACAGCACGCTGAAGTCGGGGTTCACCTTGCGCACGGCGTCGATGACCATGCGCGTGTGGCTGATCGTGTCGACCGTGTCCTTGATGCCCACGATGTTGGGGTGCTTCGCGGCGAGCGACGCCACGAGCTGCGGGCTCAGGTCGGCGCCGGTGCGCGGCGGGAAGTTGTACAGCAGCACGGGAAGCTCGACCGAATCCGCGATCGTGCCGAAATACCGTTCGGCGGCCGCCTCGGACGGCCCGAAGTAGTATGGCGAGACGACGACGAGGCCGTTCGCGCCGACGTTCTCGGCGTGCTTCGAGAACGCGAGGACGTCGCCGAAGTTGGTGCCGCCGACGCCGACGAGCACGGGGATGCGGCCGTTCACGTGCCGCACGGCGAAGTCGACGGCCCGCTCCTTGAACTCGAGCGGGTACGCGTAGAACTCGCCGATGCTGCCGAACAGCAGCACGCCGTTGATGCCGGCCTCGATGAGATGGTCGAGGTGGCGGCCCCACAGCTCCTCGTCCAGCGAGCCGTCGGCCTTGGTGATGGTGATCGACGGGCAGAACACGCCTTCGAACTGTGCTCCCATGATGTCTCCTTCTTACCAGTTGGTTTCGTTTCGTCAGTACGTTTCACACGCACGTTTCGCGCACGCGGCCGGCCGCCGTCAGTGGGCAGGCGAACCCAGCTCTGCCGGCTCCCCCGGTTCGTCTGCCTGTGACGGTCGTCCCCCGTCCGCGTTCCGCCGGCCGCTCCCGCGCGCCCCGCGTACGTCGATGCCGTACACGCGGGCTGCCACGTCTCGGAACAGCGATTCGTCGCCGCCGTCCTCGTCCAGCAGCAGCTGCAGATGCTCGTCGAACGTGGAGTACATGGAGACCACCGGCCAGTTCGACGCGTACATGCGCCGCCCGGCGAACGTCTCGCGCGAGAACGCGAGCAGGTCGCGTACGAACGCACGGTCGGCGGTCGGGTATCCCGAGACCTTCACGACCGTGTTCGGCGACGCCGCCAGCCGCCGCATCGCCGCCATGTATCGTTCGTCGAACGTGTCGGGCGTGACGTTGCCCATGTGGTCGATGACCAGCGTGAGCCCCGGCGTCTGCTCGTGCGCGGCGGCGAGGTCGTCCAGCTCGTCCACGCGCACGCAGGCGTCGAACGGCAGCCCGGCCGCGCCCAGCGCACGCAGTCCGGCGACGAACGTCGGCTCGAGGCAGCGGCCGCGCGGGCTGGACGGCACGTGCAGCGGATCGCGCACGCCGGCGGCGAACAGCGGCACGCGCATCCACGGCGAGACGGCGGATCGCATCACGTCGGCGAGGATGTGCGGGTCGCGGTTGCCGTAGACCAGCCGGTCCTCGGCGATCGGGTCGTCGCAGTCGACCTCCACGTACACGCCGCCGAGCCAGTGCACGCCCTGCGCGGCGAACGGCCGGTAGCACGTCTCGAGGTCGCGCATGGTCCAGCGCCGGTTGAGCGCGGCGAGACCGCCGGCCGCGTCACCGGACGCGTCACCGCCCAGCCAGTCCAGCCGCTGCTCGGCCGGGTCCCAGATGTGAAAGTGAGCGTCGATGACCGACAGTCCGCCGCCGTCATCGTATATGCCGGTTTTCAGCGTGTGCATGGCGTCGTCGTCCCATTCGTCCACTGTTGCGCCTTCCGTTGCCAATCGTCTCTTCCCTGCTTCGTCTCGGCCTCGCCCGTGCCTGCCCTGCGCCCGTTTCCGTCACAACGGGCGAACATCCGCTGTGACGGAAACGGCCGGGAGCGGAGGGCGGAGCCGGGCATCGGCGTGATCCGACGCCTACGCGAGCGCCCTGTCGAGGTGCACGTAGCCGCCGTCCACGACCTCCCACTGGCCGGTCGTGTGCGAGGCGCAGTCGGACAGCAGGAACGCGACCGTGTTGGCGATCTCGTCGACGTTGGTCATGCGGTGGCCGAGCGGAATACGCGAGGTGATCTTCTCGAGCTGAGCCTTCTGGGCGGCCTCGTCGCCGAACGTGGTGATCCATTTCGCGTAGAGCGGGGTCCACGCCTCGGAGACGACGATGGCGTTGACGCGCACGTCGTCCTTGGCGAGGGCGGCGGCCCATTCGCGCGTGAGGCCGAGGATCGCGCCCTTCGCGGCGGCGTAGGCGCTGGTCTTGCCCTGACCGGTGAGCGCGGTCTTCGAGGAGATGTTGACGATCGAGCCCTTGGACTTGCGCAGCCAGGGCGCGCAACGGTGGGCGAGCTCGAAGTAGTGGGTGAGGTTGCCGTGCAGCGACTGCTCGAACTCGCGCCACGACGTGGTGTCGAGGTCGAGGTTGTCGTTGCGTCCGGCGTTGTTGACCAGGCCGTCGATGTGCCCGTAGTCCTTGGCGACCTCCTCGACGATCGGCGCGATGTCGTCGGTGTCGTTGAGGTCCATCAGGTACGTGCGGTAGTCGCCGGTGATGGCCGACATCTCCCTGTCGAACTCCTCCTGGGCCCCGTCCGCGCGGTTGATGACGACCGGGATCGCGCCTTCGCGGGCGAGCCGCAGCGCAATGCCCTTGCCGATGCCCTTGAAACCGCCGGTGAGGATGATGACCTTGCCTTTCAGATGCAGATCCATGATGGTTGTCCGTCCCTTCTATGCCGTTCTGTCGTGCGTTCGCGCCCGCTCAGCCCTGGTACAGGTAGCGCTGCGCGGCCTCGAGCTTCATGTCGACGCCGGAGCCGGGCGCGGTCGGGGCCACGTAGCGGCCGTTGCGGATCTCGGTGGGGTGCACGAAGTACTCGTGCTGGTTGTCGACGTATTCGATCACGCGGTCGTCCCACTTGCCGGACACGGCGAGGTAGTCGAACATCGCGAAGTGGCACACGGCCTCGCACAGGCCGACGCCGCCCGCGTGGGGGCACACGCGCACGCCGAACTTGTTGGCGAGCAGGTATTCCATGACGATCTCCTGCGGACCGGCGACGCGCGTCGCGTCGATCTGCATGACCTTGAAGCTGCCGGCCTGCAGGTACTGCTTGTACATGATGCGGTTCTGCATCTGCTCGCCGGTGGCGACGGCGATCGGGTCGATGGCCTTCTGGATGGCGGCGTGGCCGAGCACGTCGTCGGGGCAGGTGGGCTCCTCCACCCATTCGAGGTCGAAGTCGTGGAAGTGGTTGATCCAGTCGATGGCCTGCGGCACGTCCCACACCTGGTTGGCGTCGACGGCGAGCTTGACGTCGGGGCCGATGGTCTCGCGGGCGAGGCCGAGGCGGCGCAGGTCGTCGTCGAGGTTCTGGCCGACCTTGAGTTTGATCTGCTTGAAGCCCTTGACTTCGGTCTCCTCGCGGGCGATGGCCATCATCTTCTCGTCGGAGTAGCCGAGCCAGCCGGCGGCGGTGGAGTAGCCGGGGTAGCCGAGCTTGAGCAGCTGGGCCTCGCGCTCCTCGAGTCCGTCCTTGCCGCGACGCAGCATGTCGACGGCCTCGTCGGGGGTGAGCACGTCGGTCAGGTAGCGGAAGTCGAGCGTGGCGACGAGCTCCTCGGGGTCCATGTGAGCGAGCAGCCGCCACAGCGGCATGCCGGCGCGCTTGGCCTTGAGGTCCCACAGCGCGGAGAGGACCGCGCCGATGGCCATGTGCTCGACGCCCTTTTCGGGGCCGAGCCAGCGCAGCTGCGAGTCGTGGACGAACATGTCCCACGCGGCGCGCATGTCGTCGAGCAGGTTCTCGACGTTGCGGCCGACGAGCGTGTGGGCGAGCGAATCGATGGCGGCGACCACGACGTCGTTGCCGCGGCCGATCGTGAAGACGAAGCCGGTGCCGCTCAGGCCGTCGTCGGCGTCGGTGGAGACGACGACGTACGCCGACGAGTAGTCGGGGTCCTTGTTCATCGCGTCCGATCCGGACAGTGTGCTGGAGGTGGGGAAGCGCAGATCGTAGGTCTGTACGTTGGTGATGGTGCTCATGGTGGCTCCTTCGCCGGGCGGTTACGGCCGCTGCGCCCATGGACTGCGTCATGTGCGGTGCCGTTGCGTTCTTGGTTGTCTGTTGGTTATCAGTGTATCGCCTTTCGTGAAAAGTACCAAATTATTTCAGAAATTTTCTTTGTTTTTCTCCGAATAGGTTTACAATGGAAATGTAGTGACGGAACAGAGCGGTCCGTCCTTTCCGCCACGACACCATCGCTCACGCGAAAAGAGGTTCTCCGATGAACGACGCCAAGAAGCCGAAAGTCAGCGAAATCGCACGACTCGCCGGCGTATCCAATGCCACCGTATCCAAGGTCATCAACGGGCGCGAAGGCGTGTCACGCGAGACACGCGAACGCATCGAGGCGATCATGGCGTCCGTCGGGTACACCAAGTCGCTGGTCACCACGAAGACGTCGCAGACCATCGAGCTCGTGCTGACCGAGGTCATGGCGAACGGCACGAACGCCATCATCGCGGAAACCACGAAATATGCGAAATCCCTGCCGATCGGCATCACCATCACCCAGACCGGCCGCGGCAAGCGCAGCGAGGAAACGTTTCGTGAAATCCTCAACCGCAACCCTCTGGGCGTGATTCTCGTCCTCTCCACCGTGACGGAAGAGGAAAAATCACTGCTCAGGTCGCGTAACATTCCATTCGTCATCATCGATCCGGTGGGCGAGGTGCCGTCCGACACGCTCGGCGTCGGCATCGACAACTGGACCGGCGGCCTGATCGCCACCGAGCACCTCATCAAACTCGGCCACAAGCGCATCGGCATCATCACCGGGCCGCAGAACGCCGAGTCCGCGCAGGCGCGCTACGGCGGCTACACCACCGCGCTGCGACGCGCCGGCATCGTACCCGACCCGGAGCTGACCGCGTACGGCGACTACACGCCGGAACGCGGCTACCAGGCCGCCTGCACGCTGCTCGACCTGCCCTCCGGCAAGCGGCCGACGGCGATCTTCGCCTGCAACGACGCCACCGCGCTCAACGTGTACCGCGCCGCCCGGCAGCGCGGCATGCAGCTGCCCGAAGACCTCTCCATCGTCGGCTTCGACAACGTCTACCCCGGCGAATACCTGTACCCGGCACTCACCACCGTCAACCAGCCGTTCGACCTGATCGCGCGCAAGGCCGTCGACATGATCCTCGACGCACGCGCTGACAGCGTGGACGACCACTACCTGATCCTGCCCACCCGGCTCGTGGTGCGCGAAAGCACCGCCGTGCCGAAGGCCGCGTGACGGCAACTCGCGTGACGAAAGCCGCGTGACGGGGCGGGCGAAAGCCGCGTGACGGGGCGGGCGAAAGCCGCGTGACGGGGCGGACGGCGCGGCTTTGCCATGCCGGCCGCCTGCTGTCACAGCGGGTAGGTACACGCTGTGACAGACAGCAGAACGTCACGCCGCGACTTGCCGACGACGCCACGATGTTGACATATGACAATGAAGTGGGTAAAGTATTCACTCGTTGTCTCAACGACACTTGTCCGAGTGGCGGAATGGTAGACGCGCAAGCTTGAGGTGCTTGTGCCTATTTTATACAGGCGTGTGGGTTCAAGTCCCATCTCGGACACCATGATTTCGCGAAGTGCGGCATGAAGCTGATCGGCTCCATGCCGCACTTCGCGTTTCAGCCGCCAAACGGTGGTCCTCCCCTTCGACGGAACGTACCCGTAACACGCCCACGAGTACGGTTCGTCAGGTTTTCTTGACCGAACGTACTCGTACCGCCCCGTCCGGATACGTTCCGTCGCATCATTCTCGACGGACCGTACTCGCAGCACCCGTCCGAGTACGGTTCGTCAGGTTTTCTTGACCGAACGTACTCGTACCGCCCCGTCCGGATACGTTACGTCGCATCATTCTCGACGGACCGTACTCGTAGCACGTCCTACGAGTACGGTTTGTCGATGAGATCGTGACATGATGCGGTCAGGACCGCCGCATACGCAAAAGCCCGCTCCCCCGGCGCAATCGCGCGAGTGAGCGGGCATTCCGTGGGCTCGATGGGATTCGAACCCACGACCTTCTGTTCCGGAGACAGACGCTCTATCCACTGAGCTACGAACCCGAGCCATTGCCGGCCATATGGCAAGCAACTTGATTACTATACACCATCGCGCGGCCAATGCAAGCCACGCATCCCCCGAATCAGCCGCCCACCGGCTACACTGTGGTGGTATGGACATCGCTATGAACGACTTCGAGTACGAGCGGCGGTTCTACTGCCGCGCGCTGCCGCGCGAACTGGACGACGGCGACGCACCGCATCTCATCGTGCAGAGCTACTACGTGCATGACGGCAACTATGCGTTGCGCGTGCGGCTGCAAACACGGTCGCTGCGCATCGACATGACCGCGCAGACCGATCCGCTGACCGTGCTGCAACGGTATCGCGACAAGTTCAACGAGGCGTTCGTCACCGTCAAAGGCCCGTCCGTGGGCGGCACCCGGTATGAGGCGGAACGCGAGATCGACGCGCGCATCGCCGCCGAACTCATGATGCGTGGCGGGGCGCCCATCATCAAGAACCGGTTCTCCGCATGGATCGGCGAGGACGGCTGGAGCATCGACGTGTTCGGCGGGGCGAACGCGCCGCTCGTCATCGCGGAGGCGGAGCGTAGCGGCCCGGTGACGAACCTGCAGATCCCGTCGTTCTGCGTGACCGAGGTGACCGACCAGCCGCGCTTCAGCAACGACGGGCTCGCCGGGCATCCGTTCTCGCAATGGGCCAACGATTTCCGCCGCGAGCTCGCGCAGGAGGGCCCGCGGTTCCAGACGCTGTTCGGCAAGAACCGCATCTCGCGCTGACCGGCATCCGCCGGGGATAGGCCATCGGGAGGCTATGTTCCGGGCGACCTTCGGCCGCTGGCGCTCCCCCAGTCAGCTTCGCTGACAGCCCCCTCCACCGAGGGGGCCATGGGCGGGCCGGGCGAGCAGCGTGACGTCTCGCCACGCTCAGTACATGAGCGTGGCGAGACGGCGGCGCGCACGCTTGACGCGCTCGTCGTTCGCCTCGGGGATCTGGAAGTATTCGAGCAGCCGCTTGCGCACCGGCTCCACCTGATCGCTGTGGCCGGCGGCAAGATAATCCAGCAGCCGCGAGAACGCGTCCTCGATCTGGCCGCCGATCATGTCCACGTCGGCGACGGCGAGCTGCGCGTCCACGTCATCCGGACGGTCGGCGGCCGCCTTGCGCACCTCGCGCACGTCCGCATCGGCAGAGCGGGCCAGCAGCAGCGCCTTGGCGCGTTCGCGCGCGGCCAGCTTGTCGTTCGGATCGGCCTCGAGCACCTGCGCGTAGGCCGCCGCCGCGCCGGCGTAGTCGCCCTGCTGCGCGAGCTGATGCGCCTGCTGATGTTCCGGCGGCACCGCCTGGGCGGCCGCACCGGCGGCACCCGTGCCGTCACCGCCGTCGCCGGCGTCGTTCGGATCGCCGGAATAGGGCGCGGTGCCGGTCACGCCGGACTGCTGCGCGACCGAAATGAGCTTCGGAATCACCTGATCGGTGATCTGCTTGAGCTCGTCGTCACCCGGCAGACCCTGCAGGATCGGCATCGGACGGCCGCCGATCAGCGCGAACAGGGCCGGCGCGCCCTGTACCTGGAACGCCTGCGCGATCGACGGATACTTGGAGATGTCGATGCGGGAGAGCTGAATCTGGCCCTTGAGGCCGTTCACCGCGTCGCCGAGCGCGCGGGCCATGGGGAACAGCCGGTCGTCGGTGGGGATCCACAGGAGCAGCAGGATCGGGAACGTGGCCGAGGTCTGCACCATCGACTGGAACGTGTTCTCCGTGGTGTCGATGACGTAGCCGCCCGCCGCCGGCGCGCCGCCGGCCTGACCGGGTTCGGCCTTGACCTGATGCTTCAACGATTCAAGATCGACCGCGCCCGCGAGCGACAGTCCGGGATGGAACTCCTGCTGCTGTGCCATATGCCTGTGCCTCCATATCACGTCTCATGCACGCCGCCACACGTGCGATACCGCGTTCCACTATAGCCGTAAACGCGATGTGGCGGCCGGCTCGTTCGCCGACCGCCACATCGTCATCTCAATCATCAAACCGTCAGCCGCACAGCCGTAGCCGCGGGCCGCGTCACTTCGCCTTCACGCTCACGACCTGCTGGTCGGCGGCGACGACCGTGGCCTTCTCCTTGGAGTTGGCCAGCGGCACGTAGATCGCCACGACGTTCACGTACGTGGCGACCAGCGAACTCGTCGCCTTCGTGCTGCCGAACAGCACCTTCTCGTCGTCGGACGCGGGCCGCGACTCGCGCCCCTCGCCCATCGTGCGCGTCCAGTCGCAGTTGATCTGCGCCACCACCAGGTCGCCTCCGTCCGCGGTGGACCGCATCACGGCGATCTGGTCGGTGACCGGCGTGAACGCCTGCTGCTGCGTGCCGTTGTTGCGCGCCACGCCCACCTGCACGTCGCTGTACTGCTTGGCCAGCGACTGGCGGAACTGGTCGTTGGAGAAGCTGGACGCATACTCGCTCTTGTCGCCGTTCTGCAACACGTCGGCATACCGCTCGACCGCCTGCCTGGGCGTCATCACCAGATTGTCGTCGTCGGCGTCGCCCATGGTGTTGCCCTGGTCGGCGACTGCGAACTTCGGCAGCGACACGTCCTCGAGCAGCCTTGTCATCGCCCACAGCTTGTAGTTCTGCCGCGCGGACTCCTGACGCAGGACCAGCAACCGCTTGGCCTGCTGGTCCTCGGTGGTGGTGGTGATCGTGTAGATCACGCGCGGCCACTCGTTGTTGGTGGGGATGATGACCTGCTCGGCCTTGTCGGGGATGGTGGCGCGGGCGCTGATGTCGCTGTTCGTCGCCTTCGCGATGTTCAGCTGGCTGGTGCGGATCTGCAGCTGCGGCCCGGAGACGCGCGCCGCGAGCCCGGTGGCGTCCTTGGTCTCGTCGGCCTGCTTGAGCACGTCGAGGATGTTCTTACGAATCTGCCGCTCCCTGCTGACGGTCACGTCGATGATCTCGCTGTCCTTCACGGTCGGCGCGGCGGTCTTCGGCACCTTGCCCTCGCAGCCGCTGAGCATCGTCATCAGCGCGAGCGCGGCCGCCGTGGCGCAGGTGAGCCGCCTGCGCATGGTGCGCCTGCCGGCCGTCGGCCTGTTCATGGTCGTCTCATTCGCCGTCATGTCCGGTCTCCTTTCCGTCCGTATCGTCGTGAGCGACATCATCGTGTTGGTCGTTGTTCTGATTGACGTCGCTGTCGGTCGCGACGCCCTGCAGACCGGACAGGCGGCTTGCGGTATCCGTTACGGCAGCGTCGAGCGTGACGCCGTCCACGGTTTCGTCGTCTGCTGTCTCGGCATCCGCCGACTCGACATCTGCTGTCTCGCTGTCGGACTCGTATTCGGAATTCTCGGCCGACAGGCGCGCGAAATACGCCTGCAGCTCGCTCGCCGTGATCACGGACGTCTCGGAATCGTCCGGCTGGGCGTTCTGCGCCTGCTGGTCGGCGACCAGGTTGCGGTTGGATGGATCGATGACGACCGGCTGGCCGGAATCGGAGCCGTCCGTCGTTTCGCCGCCCGGCTCGGCTGCGGCCGGCGCGCCCGCACGATGAGCGGCGTGGCGGCGGCGTTTCGATTTCGGCTTGAAACTGACCGCCGACTTGAGCCCGGCCAGACTGCCGGCGAGCGCCTCGCTGATGGCGACCTCCTCGCCCTGGGCCGCGGTCTCGGCGCTGCCGACCACCTCACGCTTGCGGCGCTTATGCGGCGGCACCGCGAACAACGTGGCGGACAGCACCGCGAGGATGGCCAACAGGCCACCGGCGAAGTAGAACGGCATGGCGAAGTCGGGCAGCTGATGCCGCGTCCAGTGCAGGCTCACCTTGGCGCTGGTCGCCTTGCCGAGGTCGATGACCGCGACGGTGCCGGAGTCGGCGGAGGTCTTCGCGTCGAGCGTCACCTTGCTCGGATCGCAGACGGTCTTCGACCACATGTCGGAATCCTTGAACGACACGTCGCCGTCGCCCGCTGCGGACGAGCCCTGCGCCGCGCTTTTCTCCCAGCTCAGCGTCGACCAGTCGCTCATGCCGGTCACGCGGATGTACGAGCTGCCGGCAAGCCAGCCGGTCACGTCCTTGTTCGTGCCCAAGGCCAAGCACACGCCGTCGGACGCGGCATCGGCGGTGTCGGACGACGTGCTGTCGGACGACGTGTTCTCGGACGACGTGTTTCCAGATGACGTCGTGCCTGACGTGCCGCCCGATGCGGTCACGGTGATCCGCACCGCGTCGTCGATCAGCGGCAGCACGCCGGGATCGGTGACGACGTACTGCGCCCCCTTGACGCTGGTCGTCGCGGTGATCTGGGAACTGGGCTTCCAGTAGGTTGCGTTCATGATGCCCAAACCGATGGCGGCTACGGCAAGAAGACCGAAAATCGGCGTCACCACGCCGCGCATGAAACGGGCATGACGGGTCGGGCGAGCAGCGCTCTTGCGCTTCGGCTCGTCAAGCTCATGCTCTGTTGACGTCTGTTTCTTATCTTTCATAGCTTGTCCATTCTACTATGCGGTGTCTAAGCGGCGGCTGAGAGCGGAAAATCGCCACCGGAAAATCATGGTTTGCCGCTAGTGTTGAGGTCATGCGTAAGTTCACACTCACA
This sequence comes from Bifidobacterium leontopitheci, assembly GCF_009193355.1. Lineage (GTDB taxonomy): Bacteria > Actinomycetota > Actinomycetes > Actinomycetales > Bifidobacteriaceae > Bifidobacterium > Bifidobacterium leontopitheci. The sequence continues at coordinate 50,985 of NZ_WBVT01000004.1, read as the reverse complement.
TCCATCGTCCCGCGCGCACTCGCAGCCGTCTGCGCGGCGGGCATGTGCATCACCCTGGCCGCGTGCGGCGGGTCGAACGACTCGGACTCCTCGTCGAAGAAGTCGGACTCCACCTCGTCCCAGTCGTCCGACACCAGCGCCCTGAAGGACATGAAGCAGATTCCGGGCATCACCGCGACCGGCGAGCTCGGCAAGAAGCCGACCATCGCGTTCAAGACCCCCAAGTCGGTCGACAACAACAGCTACGCGGTACTGCAGAACGGCAACGGAGCCGTCATCGGCAACGACGACCGCGTCTGCTCGCAGGGCATCGCCATCAGCGTGAAGGACGGCTCCGAACTGGACAGCACGTGGGAGAAGAACACCCCGGACTGCTCCCTCGACCTGTCCAACCAGAACGTCACCGCCGCCTACCGAGAACTGCTCGTGGGCCGCAAGCTCAACACGACGATCGCGTTCGGCGTGAACGACTCGAACTCCTCGGGCACCTCGTACATCATGGTGCTCACGTTCGTCTCCAAGTCGAAGGACTACACGAAGGCCACCGGCGAGGAGGTCAAGGACGTGCCCGCCAATCTGCCGAAGGTGACGCGCGCGAAGGACGGCAAGCCGTCGATCACGATGAACGGCTACAAGGGCAGCGACAAGCTGGTCGCGCAGACGCTCATCAAGGGCAAGGGCAAGACGGTCACGAACAAGAACACCGTGAAGGTGAAGTACACCGGCTGGCTGCTTGACGGCAAGCAGTTCGACTCCTCGTGGGACAAGAACACGACGCTCGACGCCGACACGTACAGCGGCGGCTCGAACACGGTGATCGAAGGCTGGCAGCAGGGCATGGTCGGCCAGACGGTCGGCTCGCAGGTGCTGCTCGTGATTCCGCCGGACCTCGGCTACGGCAACAAGGCCGCCGGCTCGATCCCGGCGAACTCGACGCTCGTCTTCGTGGTCGACATCCTCGCCGCCTACTGACAGACGGCCGGAATCCCGGTCGATAGCGAGAAAGCCCCGCACAACGCGGGGCTTTTGCGTATGCGGGCGGGGATGCGTGGGAGAGCCACTGCGCCTCCGCTCCCGCCGGCGGGAACGAACGAAACGAGAATCCCGCTCCCGCCGGCGGGAGCTGTCGAGCGCAGCGAGACTGAGGGTGGTCACCCGCACTGGACGATTGACGCCCGAACTGGCCTTTCGGTGAAAAGGCCGCCGTGATCAGCAGCCAAGGTTCTCGCGCGAAGCGCACCACCCCCAGTCGGCTTCGCCGACAGCCCCCGCCAGCAGGGGCACAACAGGAAAACTGAACGGTGCGCGACGCGCGCGGTACCAAGCGCCGCGTTTCACGCGGCCTTCGCGGCACAGCCGCTCACTTCGCCTACCCGCAGCCCACCGGGCTACGGGCTTACCGGCTCAGCTGAGGGAAGGCGTGCTCAGGCACGTCGACCGAGGAGCAACGCAGGTAACGCGCCGTCAGGCCGTGTGGCTGAACGGTACGCGACGCGCGCGGTACCAAGGCGCACCGAGGGAAGGCGTGCTCAGGCACGTCGACCGAGGAGCAACGCAGGTAACGCGCCGTCGCGTACCGTTCAGACTGAACACGGCATGACGTGCGCGGTACCAAGGCGCACCGAGGGCAGCTGTGCTCAGGCACAGCAACCGAAGAGCAACGCAGGCAACGCGCCGTCAGGCCGTGTTCAGAAGAGGCGCAGGGAGTCGTCTTCGGTGTTCTTCATCTCCTCATAGTCGAGGATGAGGCATCGGAAGCCGCGGTCTTCGGCGAGGACGCGGGCTTGGGGGGTGATGGTCTGGGCGGCGAAGATGCCGTGGACGGGGGCGAGGAGGGGGTCGCGGTTGAGGAGGTCGCAGTAGCGGGTGAGCTGTTCGACGCCGTCGATGCCGCCGTGGCGTTTGATTTCGATGGCGACGTGTTCGCCGTCGGAGTTGACGGCCATGATGTCGACGGGGCCGATGGCGGTGGGGTATTCGCGGCGGATGAGTTTCGCGCCGTCGCCGATGCGTTGGATCTGTTCGGCGAGGTAGCGCTGGAGGTGGTCTTCGACGCCATCTTTGACGAGGCCGGGGTCGAGGCCGAGGTCGAAGTCCTGGTCGGAGTAGATGTGGTAGAGGGTGACTTCGAGGATGTCGTTGGATTTGTCGGCGCTGACGCGCAGGAGGCGTTCGGGTTGCGGCTGTTCGGCGGCGGCTTCGTCGGCGGGGACGACGACCTCTTTGATAGTGCAGGGGGCGGTCATCCAGTTGAGCGGCTTGTAGGAGCCGAGTTCGGAGAAGATGAGCAGACTGTTGTCGGCCTTGATGAGGAGCACGCGCTTGGCGAGCGGCAGGGAGGCGTTCAGACGGCCGGAGTATACGGCGGAGCAATCAGCAACAATAATGCGCACAGCAGTTCAGTGTACCGTACGGGAGGCCATGGCGAGTCGCTTTGCGGTGGCCCCATCTCTGAAGGCCTATGAACAACGCACGGCCGCGCTCGGCGAGTCGACTCGTGGAGCGGGCCTGCGCTCATGCTCCGTTTCTTCGCTTTTGCTCCGTTTCTTCTCGATTCCTTCCCCTTCCCTTCCCCCTTTCTGCAAGATACACAATGTGCAGCTTGGGATATTTCGGGGCAGGATTGTGCGCCTCAAGGTACACAATCCGCCCTATGCCTTCACTCTATCTCCATAATTCCGGCTTAAGGCGCACATTGTGTATCTTAGGGAGAAGCCGGATAGCGGCGAAGGCGCGGAACACCGCGGGAATGAGGAATACCGCGCGACTCAGAGTGTTGCGGACCAGCACGTCGCAGACCAGCAAATCCAACACGATGCAGATCAGAACGACGCGGTTCAACACGACGCAGTTCAGAACGATGCAGTTCAGAACGATGCAGTTCAGAACGATGCAGTTCAGAACGATGCAGTTCAGAACGATGCAGTTCAGAACGACGCAGTTCAGAACGTCGCAGTTCAGAACGTCGCAGGCGAACACGCCGCAGACCAGCAGATTCAGCCGATCCAACAGATCCGGCAGCCCGCAAAGCCAGTGATTCCGCAGACCTCGCAGACCAAAACGCCCCGCAGACCGGAACGTCGCGCAAACCAGCAGCCCTCGGGAGACAGGACGCCCTACGAAACCGCAGATTCCGCGAGGCAGAACGTCACACGAAGCGAAGCGTCACTTATCGCCCATGGGGGCGCCGGCAAGCATCAGCTTCTTCTTAAGATCCCATGGACGTTCGAAGATCTCCCTTATGGTGGTTCTGACTATGGTCACCTTTCGGCTCAACGCCAGATTCGTCTCCCGATCCTTCTCGTCAAGGATGACCGAGATGGCATCCCGGCCGCCGGTCATCGTCGGATTCTCGTATTTTTCGCGTCCGTCAAGCTCCAGAATGATGATCCTGCCGTCATCGGTCTCCCAGAAAAAGTCGACACGCCGCTTGCGTCCGTTGACCGGATCGACCATAGTCACCTGCAGGCGGGGCCGACGGAATCCCCAATCCAATATCAGCGCACGGACCTTGGATTCGCCGCCGTTCTCACTGAGCGGATCGGCGAAACGTATCACCTTCCGCGCCGCGGCAATGCCTTTGCACCGGGCGTGGCTTTCGCAATACCGCTCCAATTGCTCCCTTGTCAACCGGTACATACGCATCGCCGCATCAGCGATCGCAAGCCCCTCGCCAAATGACAGGCTCCGCGCGCAATCGAACACCGTGCATACCAAGTCGGTCACCAATATCCCATGGCGCTGGCGCACGTCGATGTCACGCGCATGGTGGAAAGTCACGTTCCAGCCGTTCCTCGTCCGACTGTTATCGGCGCGCACCACGTGAACCGCGCGGTGAAGGTACAGGCTTTCCGTAAGACCCCACAGCCAAGCCGCCGAAACGTAGCCCATCACCCAATCGGGATGCTCTGCCGCGACGGTGCGAATCATGCTGAGTCCGCGTTCGTAATAGCTGAGCCGTTCCCAAAACTCCTTTTGGCAGTACATGCCCACGGCAACCTGCATGAGCCGCCCCGCCATGCTATGCCGGTCCATCAGTCGGCGCTGCGGCTCATTCGCGCAGCGCAGCAGCAATCCGTCACGTTCGGCCTGTATGGCCAGCGGCTCGATGTCCGCGTATTCCTTTGCACGTCCCATGCCCGAATCGTACGGACTCTGTGTGCCCGCGCGCATCTTCAACCGGGTTATGTGGTCGGAGCTTGGCAGTTATCCACAATTTCGGCGTGTCGCGCTCGATACCCGGCGTGGTTTGACAGCGATGTCCGGCGTCGGCCGGCAGCGATGCCCGGATCGATTCGGCTCCCCCAAGATGCACAATGTGCAGCTTGGGATATTTCGGGGCAGGATTGTGCGCCTCAAGGTACACAATCCGCCCTATGCCTTCACTCTATCTTCATAATTCCGGCTTAAGGCGCACATTGTGCATCTTAGGGCTGAAGGTGGAGAGGCTCGCCCCACCGCCCCGCACAAGAAATACAGAAAGGCCCGCCGGATCGAAACCGATCCGACGGGCCTTAATCCTCGTCAATACCAGTACGAGGCGCGAGGAATCAGGCCTCGTCGCCGGCCGGCTCGGACGTGGTGCGCACCACGTCGCGGCCGCGCTCGACGGCGACGGTCAGCCGGTTGGAGTCGAAGGAGATGAATCCGTCAGTGACCTCGAACGCATGGCGCTCACCTGCGGGATCCACGACCGAGACCGTGCCTCCCTTGATCACCGTGAGCACGGGCTCGTGGTCGGCCAGGATGCCCATGCCGCCTTCCGAGGCGGGGATGGTGACGGACTTCGCCGTGCCATGCCACACGGGGTGATCGGCGGCGACGATGTTGACCTGAATCAAGGCCTGTGACGAATCTGCCATCTCACTCACCCAGTTCCTTCTGCATGTCGTGCCACTTCTTCTCGAGGTCGTCGATGCCGCCGATGCCGGAGAACGCCTGCTCCGGGACGTCGTCGTACACGCCGTCGCAGATGCGGGTGAAGGCCTCGATGGTCTCGTCGGCCGGCACGTAGGAGCCCGGACGGCCGGTGAACTTCTCAGCCACGTAGAAGTTCTGGCCGAGGAACTGCTCGATACGGCGGGCGCGGTTGACGGTGGTCTTGTCCTCTTCCGAGAGCTCGTCGATACCGATCAGGGCGATGATGTCCTGCAGCTCCTTGTTACGCTGCAGGATCGCCTTGACGCGGTTGGCGCACTCGTAGTGGGCCTGGCCCACGTAACGCGGGTCAAGGATTCGCGAGGTCGAGCTCAGCGGGTCCACGGCCGGGTAGATGCCCTTCGAGGCGATGTCACGAGAAAGCTCGGTGGTCGCGTCGAGGTGGGCGAAGGTCGTGGCCGGGGCCGGGTCGGTGTAATCGTCGGCCGGCACGTAGATGGCCTGCAGCGAGGTGATGGAGTGGCCTCGCGTCGAGGTGATGCGCTCCTGAAGGGCGCCCATCTCGTCGGCCAGGTTCGGCTGGTAGCCCACGGCGGAAGGCATACGGCCCAGCAGCGTGGACACCTCGGAACCGGCCTGCGTGAAGCGGAAGATGTTGTCGATGAACAGCAGCACGTCCTGGTTCTGCACGTCGCGGAAGTACTCGGCCATGGTCAGTGCGGTCAGCGGCACGCGCAGACGGGTGCCCGGCTGCTCGTCCATCTGGCCGAAGACCAGGGCGGTCTTCTGGAGCACGCCGGCCTCGCCCATCTCGCCGATGAGGTCGTTGCCCTCACGGGTGCGCTCGCCGACGCCGGCGAACACGGACACGCCGCCGTGGTTCTGCGCCACGCGCTGGATCATCTCCTGGATGAGCACGGTCTTGCCGACGCCTGCGCCGCCGAACAGACCGATCTTGCCGCCCTGCACGTACGGGGTGAGCAGGTCGATGACCTTGATGCCGGTCTCGAACATCTGGGTCTTGGACTCCAGCTGGTCGAATGCCGGCGGCTTGCGGTGGATGGGCCAACGCTCGGTGACCTTGATGGTCTCGTCGGGCTTCTTGTTGAGCACGTGGCCGGTCACGTCGAACACGTGGCCGAGGGTCACGTCGCCGACGGGCACCGAGATGGAGCTGCCGGTGTCGTGCACGGTGGCGCCGCGCACGAGGCCGTCGGTCGGCTTCAGGGCCACGGCGCGCACGGTGGAGTCACCCAGGTGCTGCTCGACCTCAAGGGTGATCTCGTGGGCGGTCTCGCCCTCCTCGTGGGCGCCGGTGTTGGTCAGCTCCACGGTCAGTGCGTTGTAGATATCGGGCAGGTGGCCCACCGGGAATTCGACGTCGATAACCGAACCCTGGATTCGCGTCACACGTCCATCGGTCGGCTCTGCAGCCGTCTCGGGAGCCGCTGTGGTCTGAGTTTCAGCCATATGCGTTCCTACTCTTCCTTGTTGTTCAGCGCGTCGGCGCTGCCGATAATTTCGGTAAGTTCCTGAGTGATCGAGGCCTGCCTGGAGGCGTTGAGCTTACGGGTGAGCGAGTCGATCAGGTTGCGCGCGTTGTCCGTCGCCGTGTGCATGGCGTTCTGCCTGCTTGCGGTCTCGGACGCGGCGGCTTCCAAGAGGCATTCGTGGATTCGGGACTGGATGTACTTCGGCAGCACCGCATCCAGCACCTCTTCCAGGCTCGGCTCGAAGCGGTACAGCGGACGCACCTTCTGCGCCTCGGCCTCGGCGTCGCTGTCCCGGGCCATGTCCGGGCCGGGTTCGACCTTGGCCTCGACGACCTCGACGGGCAGCATGCGCAGCACACGCACCTTCTGCACCACCATGTTGATGAACTCGGTGTAGACGATGTAGAGTTCGGAGACTCCACCCTGGCTCGCCGGCTTCATGTAGGCGGACATGAGTGCGTTGGAAATGGCTTCTGCGATTTCGACGCCGGGCTTGTCGGTATCGCCCTCCCACGTGTCGGCGATGGCGCGGTTGCGGTACTTGTAGTACGTCACGCCGCGACGGCCATACACGTAGAGCTGCGGCTGTTTGCCGGCAGCGTCAAGGCGGGCGAGCAGATCCTCGGTCTCACGGATAATCGACGAGGTGTACGCGCCGGCCATACCACGATCCGCCGTGAGGGCGAGGACGGCAACACGGGGGTTGTCCTCCTCCTTCTTCACGATCGGATGCGTGATATGGGTGTGGGCTACCACAGCCTGGACGGCATCGGAAATCGCATCGGCATAGGGCTTCGCATTCAGCGCCACGGTGCGGGCCTTGGCGATATGCGAAGACGCGATCATCTCCTGGGCGTTGAAAATCTTCTCCAGCGATCCCGTGGAGGCGATCCTGCTCTTCAATGCGAGTTGCGATCCCATGGGCTACTTCTTTTCTCCAGCCATCGGGTGCTTGTTCGGATCGTGCTGCGGCTTGTCGGCGTTGGCGACGATCTTCTCCTGCTCGACCGGCGTCGGGTTCTTGGACGGGGCCTTCTTGTGGGTGACGAGCGGCTTGCCGGCCTTGGTCACGTAGGTCTCGCGGAACTCGTCCACGGCCTTGTCGAGGGCCGCTTCGGTGTCGGCGGTGAAGTTCTCGGTGTCGTGGATGGTCTTGAGGATGTCGGTGTTGTGGTCGAGCCAGTCGAGCATGGCGTGCTCGAACGGCAGGACGTCCTCGAGCGGCAGGTCGTCCATCTTGCCGTGGGTGCCGGCCCACACGGAGACGACCTCCTGCTCCATCGAGTACGGCGAGAACTGCGGCTGCTTGAGCAGCTCGGTCAGGTGCGAACCGCGGTTGAGCTGGGCCTTGGACGCGGCGTCCAGGTCGGACGCGAACATCGCGAAGGATTCCAGCGAACGGTACTGCGCCAGCGAGATCTTCAGCGTGCCGGAGACCTTCTTCAGTGCCTTGGTCTGTGCGGCGCCGCCCACTCGGGACACGGAGATGCCGACGTCCACTGCAGGACGCTGGTTGGCGTTGAACAGGTCGGACTGGAGGAAGATCTGGCCGTCGGTGATGGAGATCACGTTGGTCGGGATGTACGCGGACACGTCGTTCGCCTTGGTCTCCACGATCGGCAGGCCGGTCATCGAGCCGCCGCCGAGGTCGTCGGACAGCTTGGCGCAGCGTTCGAGCAGACGGGAGTGCAGGTAGAAGACGTCGCCCGGGTACGCCTCACGCCCCGGCGGACGACGCAGCAGCAGCGAGATCGAACGGTAGGCTTCGGCCTGCTTGGACAGGTCGTCGAAGACGATGAGCACGTGCTTGCCGTGGTACATCCAGTGCTGGCCGATGGCCGAGCCGGTGTACGGGGCGATGTACTTGAAGCCTGCGGAGTCGGACGCCGGGGAGGCCACGATCGTGGTGTATTCCATGGCGCCGGCCTCTTCGAGGCTCTGCTTGACGGACGCGATGGTCGAACCCTTCTGGCCGACCGCGACGTAGATGCAGCGCACCTGCTTCTTCGGGTCGCCGGACTCCCAGTTCGCCTTCTGGTTGATGATCGTGTCGATCGCGATGGCGGTCTTGCCCGTCTGACGGTCGCCGATGATGAGCTGACGCTGGCCGCGGCCGATCGGCGTCATCGCGTCGATGGCCTTGAGGCCGGTCGACATGGGCTCGTCGACCGGGTGGCGGTGCATGACGTCAGGGGCCTGCGCCTCGAGGATGCGACGACCCTCGATGCCCTTGATCTCGCCCAGGCCATCGATCGGGTTGCCCAGCGGGTCCACGGTGCGGCCGAGGTAGCCGTCACCAACAGGCACGGAGAGCACTTCGCCGGTGCGTCGGACCTCCTGGCCTTCCTCGATGCCAGCGAAATCGCCGAGGATAACCACGCCGATCTCACGAGCGTCAAGGTTAAACGCCAGGCCGAGCGTGCCGTCCTCGAAGGTCAGCAGCTCGTTGGCCATGCAACCAGGCAGTCCCGTCACGTGCGCAATGCCGTCGCCGGCCGTGGCGACGTAGCCCACCTCCTGGGTGGGGTTGTCGCTCGGCTTGTACGACTCGACGAAATCATCGAGCGCCTTGCGTATCGTGGCGGGATCAATGGTAAGTTCTGCCATGATCACTCCTTATTGTTGGAAAAATTCTGTGGGGTTCCGCTCCCCCGGCGCACGGCGTCGCGCACGCTGCCGGGCGGGGAGGGAATCGTGTCAGGCGCTGGCCTTCACCGATCGGTGCAACTTCTGCAGCTGCGCGACCACGGTGTTGTCCGTGACCTCATCGCCGATCTGGATGCGCATGCCGCCGATGACCTTCGGGTCGACCACCGAATTGATGTGGACCGGATGGTTGAGCTTGGCGGTGTACACGGCCACCAGACGCTTGATCTGCTCGATGGTGAGCGGCGCCGCGGTCGTCACGGTGATCATCGACTCGCCCATGTGGCGGGAGAGCTTGTTGATCAGCCACTGGATGGTCTCCAGGTAGCGGCGGTTGCGCGGGTTGCAGGTGGCGTGGCGGGCCAGTCGGAGCGTGATCGCGTTGAGCTTCGTCTGGCCGATGAGCGCGTCGAGCAGCTTGATGCGCGCCTCGGCGGGCACGCTCTCGTCATGCAGCTTGGAGCGCACCACGGGCAGGTTGAGCAGCGCGGAATGCAGCTCGGCGAGTTCCACGGAGACGCGCAGCGTGACGCCGGTGGCGTCGGCGTAGTACATCATCGCGTCGACGCCGAAGTCCTCGGTGGCGTTGGCGATGTGGGACGCCTTGCTCCACTTGAGGCCGACGAGGCTGCTCATGATCTCCACGGTCACAGGGTGGGCCTGCTTGCCGATGAGGTCGTCGAGCACCGCCACCTTATCCGCTACCGGACGTGACGGGTCGGTGAGGGCCCTTTCCAGCTGAACGTTGTGGTCGAGCACGTTGGTGATCGTGAACAGTTCGTTGCCGATACGCCATGCGTCCTCGCCGGCAGCGCGCAGCTTGGGTGCCATCTCGTCACGCGCAGTGCGGTCCGAGATGCGGGATGCCTCTCCTCGCATTGGTCACCTCCCTTTCCTGGAAAACGCTTCGGTCACTTCTTGTCGCTCGTGTCCAGCTCGTCGATCATCTTGTCGATCATCGAGGACTGCACGTCGTCGCTCTCAAGCTTGGCGCCGAGGATCTTGCCGGCCAGTGCCGTGGCAAGCGCCCCGACTTCGCCCTTGAGGCTGACCATGGCCTGCTGCTGCTGCGACTCGATGGAGCGCTGCGCGTTGGCCGTGATCTGCGCCGCGTCGGATTCGGCGCGGGAGCGGGCGTCCGCGATGATGTGCGAGGCTTCGGCGCGGGCGTCGTCACGGATCTTGGACGCTTCGACGCGAGCCGTGCTCAGCTGGGCCTCGTACTTGCGCTTGGCTTCGTCCGCATCCTTCTTGGCCGCCTCGGCCTTGGCGATGTTGCCTTCGATCTTCGCCGCACGCTCATCGAAAATGGCGTTGAACTTCGGCATGAAGAACTTGTAGAAGAACACCGCGACGATGACGAGGATGATCAGGGACCACACGATGTCATAGGTCTTGGGGATGAACAGCGCGATGCCGTCAGTCTCAGCGAGCGTCACCATGAAGTCCTCCTTTCAATCGTTCAATGTCTCAATGTCGAGAAACGGGTGGGAACCGCCGTTCGTCTTACTTGACGATCAGGGCGGCCACGAAGCCGAGCAGGCCCAGCACCTCGACCAGGGCGAGGCCGATGAACATGATCATCTGGATCTTGCCGGAGACCTCGGGCTGGCGGGCGGTGGACTCCATCGCCTTGCCGAACAGGATGCCCAGGCCCAGGCCAGGGCCGAGGGTGGCGAGACCGTAGCCGATGACGGACAGGTTGCCGGCGACCTCCGCGAGAGTAATGATGTCCATTTCTGTTTCCTTTCTAACGGTACCGTTAAAAAATCTTGATGCCTGCGTCCGGTTGCCTGCCGACCGCCGTGATGCGGCCGCGTGTACCGGGTTCGCGTTGCGTTCAGTTATCTGTTCAGGGTTGCCGCTGCCGGACGTAGTCCGGCGGGTGCGTCAGTCCTCCGGGTAGCTCATGCTGATGTACACCGTCGAGAGGATGGCGAACACGTAGGCCTGCAGGAAGGCGACGAACGCCTCGAACAGGGTGAGCACGAGTCCGAAGAGGAACCACAGCATGCCGACGGGGATGCCGGCGAGCTTGTTGGCCGACTCGATCACCCAGTACTGGGCGAACGCCAGGGTGGTGGCGACCAGAAGGTGGCCGGAGACCATGTTGGCGAAGAGTCGGATGGTCAGTGACGCGGGGCGGATCAGGACCAGCTCGCACAGCTGGATCGGCGCCAGCAGGATGTACACCGGCCACGGAACGCCCTTGGGGAAGCATTCGTCGCGGATGTAGCCCCACAGGCCCTTTTCACGCACTGCGGTGATCCAGTACTGGATAAGCACCCATACGGCGAAGACCAGCGGCATGACCACGGTGGCGGTCGCCGCCATGTTCATGCCCGGAATGATGCCGCACAGGTTGAATACGAAGATCGTGAAGAACAGCGTGGAGATCATCGGCAGGTAACGCTTGCCGCGCACCTCGCCCATGATCTGGTACACCACGCTGTCACGCACGAAATCGATGCCCATCTCGACCACACCCTGCCAACGGCCCGGAATGAGCTTCGCGCGCTTGGCCGTGATGCCGAGCACCACGAGCAGCAGCACGGTGGCCACGATGCGGATCAGGATGATGCGGTTGATCTCGAACGGGGTTCCCTGGAACAGGATTCCGCGAGGAAGAAAATCATCGATAGTAGGAAGGTCCGGTTCTGCCGCCAAGAGCATACCCATTGCTTCGCTCATATTGCGCCTCCTGCTCGCATCTCTTGTCTTACGTCTATCGTCTGTCGAGTCAACGGTTGAGGCGAATGGTGACGTGAGGTTACTCTCCGTCCAGCCGTTTCCGGGGACTGCCCAAGACGATCCGGAGGCATCCGGAGTCCAGTCTCAAGCATTCATCTCCGAATGACTATTGAAATATCCTATGACGGGTTTGGACAACATGCAACACGCCTGATTTTCCAAGCGTTTACAGGGTTTTCGAGTGCAAAATTGTGAGCGGTAACATAATGGTCATTTTCTCACTATGTGGACACTTTTTTTAAACATCTGGGTCACATGCCATGGACAAAAAACGTTGCGGTTTTCGGTTTTTGGCCACCGTGTCTCACATAGTATTTCGACAATGCCGATACGGTCGTCTTATTAGACGCGATGAACGGTTTTTGATGTCACGAAATACGACTTATTTGATATCGATGTCGTATATGTCGTGTCGGCACTGACAGTCGACGACGACGTCTGCTCATGCGTCATCGAGTGACGTTGTCTGGCAGTTGCGCACGGACGTCACTGTGCGAACGTGACCGAACGAACGTGACCGAACGAACGTCACTCGCCGCGGATCACGCCGTAGCCGTCATGCAGGAACGGCGCGAAGCCGTCACGGCGAGGACTGTCCGGCTCGTGACGGAACCGGTCGGTGCCGAGCTTCTTCTCGGCACGCAGCCGCGGCACCTCGGTCAGGTCGTACGGCGTGGTCTGGTACACCCAGTTCAGCCAGTTGCGCCACAGCAGGTTGGCGTGCGCGCGCCACGCGAACAACGGCTCGAGATGCGGGTCGTCGTGCGGGAAGTAGTTGGACGGGAACGGCACGTTGGTCAGACCCTTGGCCATGTCGCGCTCGTACTCCTCCTGCAGGGTGGTCTTGCCGTACTCCCAGTGGCCGAGCGCGAACACTTCGGAGAAGTCGCGTGTGGCGATCAGGCCGGGGCCGGATTCGGGACCCCACGTAAGCACCTGCAGGTCGCGGTTCGCCTTCACGTCCGCCTCGTCCACGCCTGCCAGCCTAGAGTGCGGCTGCAGGGCGATCTCGTCGAAGCCGTTGGTCAGGAAGCAGTACTCGTCCTGCAGATACTGCGGGAACACGCCGAAGATCTTCTCGGGCAGGTCGACCTTGCGCACGCCGTAACGGTAGTTGAGCGCGCCCATCGCGCCCCAGCACAGGTACATCGTGGAGAACACGTGCGTGGAGGCCCAGTCGAGGATGGCCTTGAACTCGTCCCAGTAGTCGACCTGCTCGAACGGCAGGTGCTCGACCGGGGCGCCCGTGACCACGAATCCGTCGTAATAGTTGTCGCGGAAGGCGTCGAGCGTCTCGTAGAACTTGACGAGATGGTCGTGGCTGACGTGCGTGGGCTCGTGGGTGGAGGTCTTCATGAAGTCGATCTCGACCTGCAGCGGGCTCTTCGAGATGAGACGCAGCAGCTGGGTCTCCGTCTCGATCTTCTTGGGCATGAGGTTCAGGATCACCAGCTTGAGAGGGCGGACGCGCTGGAGCTCCGCCTCGGGCTTTTCGAGGGCGAAGATGCGCTCCGAGTCGAGGATTGCGCGTGCGGGCAGGCCGCTGGGGATCTTGATAGGCATGTTCTCATTATGGCAAGAGCCGGGATAACGCGACGCCATGCCGTTATCGGCGTTGGTTATGGTCCGCTATCAATCCGCGCGATTCACTGAGCGCAAAATCGCGACACGCCGACTTGACATATCCCAACTCTCCCGTATCTTAGATAGAGCTGTTTGAAAACAGCCGGCGCGGGGTGGAGCAGCTCGGTAGCTCGCTGGGCTCATAACCCAGAGGTCCATGGTTCAAATCCATGCCCCGCTACCAATCGGAAGGCCGGGAATCGCAAGGTTCCCGGCCTTCTGCGTTTTCGAATTCGTTCCCGACCGGCCGCACCCGGTTCCCAACAAAACGTACTCGCAGCGACGGTTCGAGTACGGTTTGTCACATCTTTCTCGACCGAACGTACTCGTAGAACCCGTTCGGGTACGGTTCGTCATCTCTTTCTCAACAAAACGTACTCGTAGCGGACGTTAGAGTACGTTCCGTCGTGAAATCCCCGACCGAACGTACTCGTAGGAACCGTTCGGGTACGTTTCGTCACTTTTGCATCGACCGAACGTATCCGTAGCGGACGTTAGAGTACGGTTGGTTGCAAATTCCCAACGAACCGTACTCGTAGCGACGATTCGAGTACGGTCCGTCATCTCTTTCTCGACGAAACGTACTCGTAGAGCCCGTTCGAGTACGGTCGGTCGTGGTTTGTTGACCGAACGTACCGGAGCGCCGTGGCGGAGCACGGTCGGTTGTGAGGATTCGGCTGAACAGCGGATGTGAAGTATTTCATATGACCATGCCGTCGACATGGGCGTGTGCGGCGCACGAAGGGCGGTATATTGCTGGTTGTCGGCGTCGACGGAATCCGCGATGCCGACGAAACGCACATCATCCACGTGCGTTTGACGTCGATATCGTCGTGTTCCCTCCCTCCGGCAGACCACCATCCGACCATCATCATGCAAGGGACCGTTTCCATGGCATCACTCGCGCACAACCGTTGGACCAGCGCCATCGCGCCGGCTCTGCTCATCCACATCCCGATCGGCACCGTCTACTGCTGGAGCGTGTTCAAGCAGTCGATCGCCGACCAGCTCCATGCGAGCCCGGCCTCCGTGGAATGGGCGTTCTCGCTCGCGATCTTCTTCCTCGGCATGTCCGCCGCGTTCGCCGGGCCGATGGTGGAACGCGACATCCGCCGGTCGGCGCTCGTGTCGATGGCCTGTTTCACGGTCGGTTTCGCAGGCACCGGCGTGAGCATCGCGCTCGGATTCCTGCCGGGCGTGTTCCTCTGCTACGGCGTGATCATGGGCATCGGACTGGGCGTCGGCTATCTGACGCCGGTGAAGAACCTCATGCTGTGGTTCTCCGACAACAAAGGCCTCGCCACCGGCATCGCCGTCGCCGGCTTCGGTCTCGCCAAGGCCATCGCCAGCCCGGTCATGGAGTGGCTGATCGCGACCGTCGGCCTGACCGGCATGTTCTACATCCTCGCCGTGGTGTACGCGCTGATGATGTTCGCCGGCTTCCTGCTCATCCGCCGGCCGGCTGGATGGGTCTACGATCCGGCGACCTCGCACGTCAGCCGTCTGAAGGTGCTGCGCACGCCAAGGTTCTGGGGCATCTGGATCGCCTTCTACCTCAACATCACGTGCGGTCTGGCGCTGATCAGTCAGGAGAAGGACATCCTGCATGACGTGCTGGAGACGCTTCCGCGCTACGCCTCGCTCGACGCCGCGTCGTTCTCCGTCGCCATCGCCGGCGTCATCGGACTGGTGCTGGCGATGGACGCCCTGTTCAACACACTGGGACGTGTCGGCTTCTCCACGCTGTCCGATCATCTCAAGCACCGCGAGAGCGTGTATCAGGTGATCTTCGACATGTCGATCGTCGTCTGCCTGCTGCAGATCATCACCGGCAGCATCGAGCATTCGATGCTGTGGGCGGTGCTGGCCATGCTGTTCCTCGTCAACGCCGGGTACGGCGGCGGATTCTCCACGTTGCCGGTGCTGCTCGACCAGCATTTCGGCACGAAGACCGTCTCCACGACGCACGGCCTGGCGCTCAGCGCATGGGCGGTCGCGGGGCTTTCGGGCAATCAGCTCGCCTCGTTCGTCGTCACGCACGCGCCCGACCAGGCGCATCGCTATGCGGCGCTGATCCCGGTGATCACCATCCTGTTCGCCGTGGCGCTCATCAGCATCACCGCGGTGAAGATCGCCGGCAGGCGCGGCGGCAAGCGCGAACTCGCCTGACCGGCCGCCGGGGGAGCGCCTGCCGCTGCGCTGCAGGATCTTGTGCAGCAAGCGGGTGACGCTCCCCCACCCGCTTCGCGGGAGCCCCCTCCACCGAGGGGGCCAGGCAAGCGGGACAGCCGGTCTGCGGGTGACGCTCCCCCACCCGCTTCGCGGGAGCCCCCTCCACCGAGGGGGCCAAGGGTGTGCGGGCCGGCGTCACTGACAGCGTCCCGCACCAAGGGCCTGCGGCAGGCTCAATGCCGGCTCGCTGTCGCTCGCACCTCGCCTACAAACAGCTCTGCTGTTTGCTATACGGCTCGACCCTCCGCCGAGGGGGCCGAGAGCGGCGGCGCCGACGGTGGTCCTCGCTCAGCGGCGCCGGCGATGCAGGAGCAGCAGGGCGCCGGCTGCGGCGGTTCCGGCGGCGAGCGCCATGGCGACCGTCACCGCGGCGCCGGCCTTCGGCATCTCCGGCTCTTCGGGCTCTTCCGGCTCCTCTTCCTCGGGTTCCTCCGGTTCCGGCGGCTCCTCGACGGTCACGGTCTCCCCTTCGACGCCCAGCGCGTGCGAGGCGATCACGTCGCCGTCCGCCGAGACCAGCGACGCCTGCCAGTACACGAGTCCGGGCTCTGGCGAGCGCGTCTCGGGACTGGAGACGGTCTGCTCGAACAGGGTGTGGTCCACGTCCACGCGCACCTCGTGCAGCAGCGTGCCGTTCACGCCCGGCACGTCGTCAGGCCCCACGGCCTCATAGGCGGTGAACGTCACGTAGGCGCCTTCGGGCACGTCGCCGAGGATGCGAGCGGTGTCGTGGAACGGTTCGCCGACGAGCACGTGATCGGGTTTGACCTGCGTGGTCAATGTCGGCACGCGCGGCTTGGCGACCTCCCAGATGCGCACGCGCTCCCACGCGTCGTCGTACGGGCTGGTGGCGGGCATCACGCGGTCGTCACCCTCGAAGTTCCAGACGAACACGTACCAGCCGTGGTTTTCGGCCACGATGTGCACCGGATCGCCGTTGACGTCCGGCGCGCCCGCACCGACGCGGATGCGCCCGTTGACCGCCGCGTATTCCCATGTGCCGACCAGACGGTGATGCTCGTCTTCGGCCGGTGGCTCGGCGCCTTGCGGACGGTACTGTTCGTCGTTGGCCTGGTCGTCCGGGTCTCCGGCCCACCACACGCTGACCGTCGCGGTGTCGCGGTCGGCGCCGATGCCGAGTTCGTCGTCGCCCCTGAAGTCGCCGTGGTCGTCCGGGAAGCCGGCCACGGTGATGATGTCGCTGATCTCGGACCCCACGACGCCGGTGTGCTCGGTCACCGTCGATTCGACGGTCAGCCGTGACCGGTTCGAGTTCGTCTCCGTATATTCAAGGAATCCGCTGACCACGTCGTCCTCGAGATACTGTTTCGCCTTCGCCGACTGCCCGTCCAGCTCGAACGCCCACACCCATGTGCCGAATCCGCCTGCCGCCGGCGCGCGGTACGGTTCGTCGCCGCCCGGCTTGGTCACCGCCTGCACGTCCCGGCTCTGACCGGGCGCGGTGAACGTCGTCGTACCGTATGCGGCAGGCTTGTACCCGGCCTTGCGCAGCCGTTCCAGGAACTCCTGCGCGCTCTCGTCGCCCTTGGGCATGATCGGGCCGTCCTCGACGTCGTCCGCGTCCAGCCTGTCGAAATACCAGCCTTCGGCCGCAAGTTCAAGCCCGTCCGGCCAATGGTGGCCGCTTGCGACGCCGGCCGTGACCGTATCGGAGACCGGCTCGCCGGCGTCCACGATCTTCTGCGACGTCACCGTGCTCAACGTCGGGCGGAAGTGCCGTTGCACCGTGAAGTTCACCGCGGTGCCGTCGACCTGCGACGAGCCGCCGAAACGGACGAGGTCCTGTCCGCTTTCCACATGGTCGACCTGCTTGCGGTCGTAGCGCACCCGCGCCTTCACGTCGCCGGCGCCGGTGGCCTTCCACGCGTACGTGATCGGGGACGTGCCGGAGACGCCGCTGACCTGCGACTGTCCGTTCGAGAACGTGGCCGGACCGTCCAGGATCGCCGTGTAGGCGATGCCGGCGATGCGTTTTCCGGCGGCGTTGGTGACCGATACGGTGACCTTGCCTTCGCGGATGCCTTCGGCGTACGTGCGCTCGATCGTGGCGCCGGCCGGCGCATGCTCGCCCGCCTCGGCCCATAGCTGGTTCGCCTTTGCCGCCAACGCCGGGTAGGCGGCCATGATCACGGCGCGGCGTTCGGCCCATGCGGCCGGCTTGAGGTCGAAATGGTCGTGGGCGAGCACGGCGATCGCCGCGTGGTCTTCGGCGCTGCCGCCCCGGTAGTGGTCCATCAGCCAGCCGAGACGCCGCGCCTTGTCGTTGTCGGTCACCTTCGTGGCGGCGCCCAGCCGGTAGTCGATCTGCACGCCGGCCTCGATGCAGTAGTAGTAATTGGTGTCGTCCTTCGCCATCGCGCCGATGATCTGCGTGCCGCCGAACTGGTACGGCAGGTATGTGCCCGGGTCGGGCCGCGGCAGCGTCGCCGCCGAGGCGGGCCGTGCCGCGACCATCATCGCAAGCGTCACGACCAGCGCGAGCAGAGCGCCGACCGCGGCTTTCATCCGTTTCAATACCATGCTGCTCATTCGTTGTCCCTTCTGATAACGCCGTCGCATCCCCACTGGACGGGTGCAGCAAGCATGCCATAGTTCGCGCGCCGACCGGGCGAATTTCAGGTGATGTGGTCGGAGCTTGCCCGAAACGGCCCTTTTTCGGCGTGTCGCGAGCTGCGGATCGTGAGTTATCCACAATGAATCGATTCATTTGCGACGTTTGCCGGCCGACCATCACAGAACCGTCACCAAATCATCACCAAACCGAAACGCAACCGTTCCCCAACGGCCTCCCACCATGCGAGAAACCGCGGCAAATGGCGGAAACCCGTATACAATGGGCCTCATGGCAGAAGACAAGAAGGGCGCGCAAGCGCTAAGCAGTAATTCATCTCAATCGGCCACGTCGCAGGAAACCTCATCCGCGGCAACCACGACCCGCCGTTCGGCAGGAAGGCAGACCTCGCGCGCGACGACCACGCGCACCGCGAAGACCCGCAGCACAACGAAGAGCGCGGCGAAGACCGCATCCAAGACCACCCGACGCACCCGCGCCGCCAAGCCGGCCGCCACCGTCGACTTCCATCACGGCGAAGTCCCCGCGCAGACCCTGCCCGTGACCGATCCGGCCCAGTTCGGCCGCATCGCCGTCATGGACATCACGCCGAACGAGGAGTCCGGCCGCTACCCCGCGCGCGTCGAGCTCGGCGAGCCGTTCACGGTCACCGCGCAGGTGTTCATCGAAGGCCGCACCAAGGTCGGCGCGACCGCCGTGCTGCGCAACCACCGCGGCAAGGAGATGGCCCGCGTGCCCATGACGTGCACGAACCCCGGCCTCGACCGCTGGCAGGCGACGCTCGCCGCCGGCGAACACAGCGACCTCAAGCCGTGGGAGGACGGATTCGCCGCCATCAAGCGTCAGCTCGGCGAGTGGACCGTCACCATCGAAGGCTGGGAGGACACCTACACGTCCTGGCTGCATGACGCGGCCATCAAGGTCAAGGTCGGCGACGACGTGGAGAACGCGCTGGAGACCGGCTCCAACCTGCTCGCCCGCTGGGCGAAGACCAAGGACGCTGGCCTCAACGCGGCACAGCGCAAGGAGCTGGCCGAAGCGGCCGCGACCATGGCCGACAAGACGCTGGACGCCAAGGACCGTCTGGCCGCGGCGACCAGCGAGACCGTCACCGGCCTGCACGCCACCAACCCGCTGCGCGACGGCATCTCCCCCAGCCAGCCGCAGCGCTTCCTCGTGCAGCGTCCGAAGTCCAGCTTCGCCGCCTGGTACCAGTTCTTCCCGCGTTCCGAAGGCGCGTACGTCGACCCGACGACCGGCAAGATCGTCCAGGGCACGCTGAAGACCTCCGTG
This sequence comes from Bifidobacterium leontopitheci, assembly GCF_009193355.1. GTDB lineage: Bacteria > Actinomycetota > Actinomycetes > Actinomycetales > Bifidobacteriaceae > Bifidobacterium > Bifidobacterium leontopitheci. Next base: position 31,476 of record NZ_WBVT01000004.1, on the reverse strand, counting down.
ACCGGACTCGAGCGCGCGAAGGCCGAAGGATTCGACATCGTGTACCTGCCGCCGATCTTCCCGATCGGCGTGACCAACCGCAAGGGCAAGAACAACACGCTGGTCGCCGGCCCCGACGACCCGGGCTCGCCGTTCGGCATCGGCAGCGAGCTGGGAGGCCATGACACGGTCGACCCGCTGCTCGGCGACATGGACGACTTCAAGGCGCTCACCGCCAAGGCGCACGAGCTGGGCCTCGAGATCGCGCTCGACTTCGCGCTGCAGTGCTCGCCCGACCACCCGTGGGTCAAGGCGCATCCGGAATGGTTCCGCCACAAGCCGGACGGCTCCATCGCGTTCGCCGAGAACCCGCCGAAGAAGTATCAGGACATCTACCCGATCGACTTCAACGCCGACATGCCCGGCATCGAGAAGGAAGTCGAACGCGTGATGGAGCTGTGGATCGAGGCGGGCGTGACCATCTTCCGCGTCGACAACCCGCACACCAAGCCGGTGCGATTCTGGCAGGACGTCATCGCCGCCGTCACGAAGCGCCATCCGGAGGTGCTGTTCCTCGCCGAGGCGTTCACCCGCCCGGGCATGATGCGCGCCCTGAGCTACGTCGGCTTCACGCAGTCGCACTGCTACTTCCCGTGGCGCAACACGAAGAAGGAGCTGGCCGAGTACTTCGAGGAGACCAACGGCGACGACGGCTACTACCAGCACAACACGTTCTGGCCCACCACGCCGGACATCCTCACCGCCTACGTGCGCGACAACGGCATCGCCGGCCACGCGGTGCGCGCGGTGCTCGCCGCCATGGGCTCGCCGTCGTGGGGCATCTACAACGGCTTCGAGCTCATCGAGAACAGGCAGCGCCCCGGCTTCGAGGAGCAGATCGACAACGAGAAGTACGAGATCAAGGTGCGCAACTGGTCGGACGCCGGCAAGTACGGCATCGCCGAGCTGCTCACGAACCTCAACCGCATCCGCCGCGAGCACGTGAGCCTGTTCGGCTACCACAACCTCACCGTGCTGGAGACCTCGGACCCGAACATCCTCGCCTTCGCACGCCACACGCCGGCCGAGCTGACTGGCACCGGCAAGCCGGAGACGCTGATCGTCGTGGTCAACCTCGACGGCCATGACGCGCACCAGTCGATGGTGCATGTGGAGCTGCCCGACTTCGGCATCGACCCGGCCCGCGGCGCCCACGTGCGCGACGAGCTGACCGGCCGCGAGTTCGACTGGAGCTGGGACAACTTCGTCTCGCTCGCCCCGTGGGCGGACGTGGCGCACATCCTGACCGTCGAATACTGACGGATAGCCGATAAAGGAACGGCGTTCCGTTGGAAAAGCCCCCTTCGCGGGGGCTTTTCCGTATGCGGACCCGCGCCGGTTGCACGGTGGCTCCCGCATTGGACGCGACCGACGCGACGCGGTATTGTTATGCGTGTCAATGCAACTGTCGATTTCTAAGGAGAACAGACATGGCAGAAACCTTCAACGTCGTGGTCGAGATCCCGCGCGGCTCCAAGAACAAGTACGAAGTGGACCAGGAGACCGGCCGCGTCTTCCTGGACCGCGAGCTGTTCACCGCCATGGGTTACCCGGACGACTACGGCTACATCGAGGGCACGCTGGGCGAGGACGGCGATCCGCTGGACGCGCTCGTGATGGTCACCAACTCCGTGTTCCCGGGCTGCGTCATCGAGTGCCGCGCCGTGGGCCTGTACCACATGGAGGACGAGGAAGGCGGCGACGACAAGGTGCTGTGCGTGCCTGCCGACGTGCGCTATGACGGCGTCAAGGACGTCAAGGACGTCAACGAGTACCACCTCAAGGAGATCAAGCACTTCTTCGAGCAGTACAAGGCCCTGGAGCCCGGCAAGGAAGTCAAGCCCGGCGACTACTGGACCGGCGCGGACGTGGCCGAGAAGGAGATCGCTGAGGCGCGCGAGCGTCTCGCCGCGGCGAAGTGATTTCCTTCAGCGAAGCCCAGTGGGCTTCGCGGCGGCCACGTGCGAGGATGCGACAGCATCCGAGCCAACATTGAGCCGGCCGCAGGCCGTCCATAATTGCAGGACCGTGGCCGAGAAGGAGATCAAGGAGGCGCGCGAGCGTCTCGCGAACGCGACGAAGTGATCTCCGTCAGCGAAGCCCAGTGGGCTGACCTACGCTGACACATCTTGTGGCCCGTATCGGTTTCGATGCGGGCCACACGTGTATTTCCAGCACACCACGACCCATGTGCGACCAGCGCGCATCACTGTGCAAGGGCGAGCAGAGTGACGTAGGGATATCGCGATGACGCGATGTGACAGTCATCACGTGCAGGTGACAGTCACCATGTGCAGATGACAGTCACCACGTGCGTGGTATACTGTTCCCTCGTAATTGACGACATGCGAACAGCATTCGCTTGGATTCAAAGCCGGCTTGCAGGACCGGCAGTTCTCAGTGTCGGTGTCCCTAGGCGTAGGCGGGAGAACCCCGTCGAGGCCCATCCCACGGGGAACCGATGGGATGAACCCGCTATTCACTATGATTCAAATACTGCTCATCTCCATCTCCGTCGCCATGGATGCCTTCGCCGTTTCGATCGGCAAGGGCCTGACCGTGAAAAAAGCCCGGTTCGTCGACGCGCTGAAGTGCGGCCTGTGGTTCGGTGGATTCCAGGCCCTGTTCCCGCTGCTCGGCATCTTCGCGGCTTCGGCGCTCGCCTCGTATGTGACGGCGATCGACCATTGGATCATCTTCGGCCTGCTGCTGATCATCGGCGGCAACATGATCCGCGAGGCGTTCGACGAAGACGAGGAGAACGAGAAGGAGACGCCTGAATTCGATTGGAAGCACATGCTTCCCCTCGCCGTCGCGTGCAGCATCGACGCGTTCGCCGTGGGCGTGAGCCTGGGGCTGATGAAGCTGAACATCGCGTTCACCGTCACCGCGATGGGCGTCGTGACCGCCCTGTTCTCCATGGCCGGCATCTACATCGGCCGCGCGTTCGGCGCACGCTGGCAGAAGCCCGCGCAAATCGCCGGCGGTCTGGTGCTCATCGCGATCGGCGTCAAGGTGCTGCTCGAGCATCTCGGCTTCATCGCATGGTGACGATTTTCCTGGCACAACAATGAATGCCTGTGTTCCGTAAAGGGACACAGGCATTGTTGTTGACGGGGAACACCCCTCAGTCACTGCGTGACAGCTCCCCTCAAGGGGAGCGGAAAGAATAAGAGCGCTCGCCCCTCAAGGGGAACAGGAGTAATCACCCCCTCAAAGGGAGCGCGAGGCGAAACGGGATCTTACGCGAGCAGCTGCATGACGAAGGCGGCGGCGAAGATCATCACGCCGCACAACATGACCGGCAGCAGGCCGATGCCCAGCCACGGCACCCGCGCATCCTCGGCAGGATCCGCCTCACGGGCCCATGGCACGGAGCAGACAGCGAACAGCGCCGCGAACACCACGCATACGGCCATCACCGCAAGGAACCCGGTCATCAGGCCGTCATCGGGCGAGGCGGCGCCCATCGACACCAGATCGGGCAGGAAACACCAGCCGGCGGCGCTCACCGCGGCAACGGCACCGGTCATGCAGTGCGACAGCGCACGGATCAGATGGCTACGCTCCGCGCGGGCCATCTGCCGGCCGAACGAGACGATTGTCACGGCGATCAGCAGAATCGCAAAACAGGCGGCCCACCGCACCAACGTGTACATCACCGGCTTGCCCTCGTCGGCAAGACGGCCGCCATACGCCGGGTAGAACACGTGGCTCGCGGCCGGCGTCACCGCACACACCACGGACAACACGCCGGCGACCAGACCGATGAACCGTTCGGCCCAGCCGGTACGGAACGGCCATCCCAGCTGGAAGCCGAGCAGCAGCACCGCGACCATCGCCACGACCACGCCACGCACCACCGGCTGCTCGACGCCCAGCACGAACTGCAGGCCGACCGTCACCACGAACAACAGCAGATACGCGACCAGCTGCACGGCGAGCACCCGTCCGGCGGGCACGCCACGATGCGCGCCACGCGCCTCATCGACCCTGCTCCTGCCGTCGTCACGCACGTCATCGGCCATCGTCATCAACCTTTCCGCATCCATTCATGCACGCCGCACCGCGGCCGCGGCCACATGGCCCGGCCCACGGAACCTTCGCACCCAAGCCTAGCGTCAGCCGCCCACAACACGGCGGCGCACCGCGGACGCAACGATGCGACGGCCGGCGCGAACGATGACGGCCACCGGCTGACGCCGACCGGGCCGGCCACGTCCATAATGCGTTCGCTGTCCACATTGTGCGCCTACAATATGGACCATTACCGCAGCCTGCATGGCAGTTCCGTATACGGTAAATGGTACTTCACGAAGAAAGGGGAGCGATGACTGATCTGACATTGATGACCTTCGCAAGCGACCCCGCCACCGTGCTCCCCTCGCTGGCGCTGCTCTCCCACCGCGTTCGCGTCCTGCCGATGGACGCCGCAAGCCTGGTCAAAATGCCTGAGAGCACCATCCTGTTCCTCGACGCGCGCGACGACCTGGCCACGGCCAAGACCCTGTGCCGGCTGATCCATGCCTCCGGCCTGTCCACGCCGATCGTGCTGGTGCTCACCGAGGGCGGCTTCACCGTCGTCAACTCGCAGTGGGGCATCGCCGACGTGGTGGTCTCCACCGCTTCGCCCGCCGAGGTCGAAGGCCGTCTGCGGCTCGTGGCGGAACGCGGCAATACGCCGATGTCCGGCGCGACCGGCGGCGAAGAGTCCGTGCACACGGAGGACGGGCAGATCCGCTCCGGCGACCTCGTGGTGGACACCAACGGCTACACGGCGTCGCTGCACGGCCGTCCGATCGACCTCGCCTACAAGGAGTTCGAGCTGCTCAAGTACCTGGTGCAGCATCCCGGCCGTGTGTTCACGCGCGCCCAACTGCTGCAGGAGGTCTGGGGCTACGACTACTACGGCGGCACGCGCACGGTCGACGTGCACATCCGTCGTCTGCGCGCCAAACTGGGCGGCGAATACGAGCATCTCATCGGCACCGTGCGCAACGTCGGCTACCGGTTCGACGCCCCCGACGAGGACAGCCAGCCGATGATCGACGCGTCGGACTCCACCGGCTCCAAGACGCCGCAGCCGCACGGCGGCGCCCGCAAATAGCCGCAGACGCGACGTCCGCACGCCTGCCACGATCCCATGCCACGCGAATCCAAACGAGCCCGGCTGCAACGCATGCACGACGAGTACGCGCTGCTCGTCACCGCATTCCCGCACCCGAAATGCGCGCTCGACTTCACCACGCCGCTGCAGCTGCTCATCGCCACCGTGCTCAGCGCGCAGACGACCGACAAGCGCGTGAACACGGTCACGCCGGAGCTGTTCGCCACGTTCCCCGACGCCGCGTCGCTGGCGGCCGCAAACCCCGAGACGGTCGAAGGCATCATCCGCCCTCTCGGCTTCTACCATGCGAAGGCCAAGCATCTGCTGGGGCTCGCCGCCGCCCTGCGCGACCGGTTCGACGGCGAGGTGCCGCACACGATGGACGAACTGGTCACCCTGCCCGGCGTGGGCCGCAAGACCGCGAACGTGGTGCTGGGCAACGCGTTCCACACGCCCGGATTCCCCGTGGACACGCATGTCATCCGCGTCACCGGCCGCCTGCGCTGGCGGACCGACTGGAACAGCGCGCACCCCGATCCGGTGCGCATCGAGAAGGAGATCTGCGCCTGCTTCCCGCCCGAGGAGTGGACTGACCTGTCTCACCGGCTGATCCTGCACGGCCGGGCCACCTGCCACGCGCGGCGGCCGGACTGCGCGGCCTGCCCGCTGCGCGACACCTGTCCGTCCGCGATGCCGTGACGGCCGCAACCGACCACACCGCGCGACGTCCGCCGTTGCGGCCGCACGGCCGCAGCCGACCGTAGCCAACCGCTCCGCCGCACCGTCCGCACTCCGCCGTGAGCCTGATCCCGTCCCGCCCCGCGTTCACCCCGCACATTACACTGGGCTGACATGCAGCACAGGTCACGCAGAAGCTCCATGAACAGTTCAGTGAAATCCTCCATCGTCTTCGTGGTGGTGGCGGCGGTGCTCGGATGCGCCGTCTGGCTGGGCTGGTCGCTGATCAACCATCGCGTCTCGCTGCCGGTCGTCGGCGGCCAGCTGAACGACGTCAAGGTGAGCGTCGGCGTGACCGGATCGCCGAAATCGCTCGACATCCGCACCGTGGACGACGAATCGCTCGACCGTGTGCTCATCGGCAACGTCTACGAGACGCTGCTCTCGCGCGACGACCACAACAAGCTGCAGCCCGGCCTCGCCTCGTCATGGAAGGTCTCCGACGACGGCCTGACCTACCGGCTGACCATCCGCAACAACGCGAAGTTCGCCAACGGCGACGCCCTCGACGCCTCCGACGCCGTCTGGTCGCTCCAGCAGGTCATCACCAAGAAATACGTGGGCTCCGGTGAGCTCTCCGCACTGTCGGGAGTGAGCAACGAAGACGACACGCTCGTACTCAAGCTCGCCAAGCCCGACGCACGCCTGCTCGAAAAACTCAGCACGCGCATCGGCATCGTCTACAACCAGGACGCCGGCATCGACTACGCCACGCAGGCGAGCGCCTCCGGCCCGTTCACGGTCGACTCATGGCAGGCCGGCAAGCCGCTCACGCTGCAACGCAACACGAACTACTGGGGCGACCTGTCGAAGGCCGCGCAGGTGAGCGTCGTGTTCAGGAACACGACCGCCGAACTGGCGGACGCGCTCAACAAGGGCCAGGTTGACGCGGCCGTCGCGCTCGACAAGGCCGGCGCGGACGCGGTCAGCGCCAAGGACGTCGCCAAGGAGCAGGGCGTGAGCAACCGCAAGATCGTGCTCGCGTTCAGCAGCAACACGCAGTCGATCCTGTCCGACAAACGCTACCGTCAGGCGATGCGCTACCTCATCGACAAGGACCAGATGACCGCGGCGCTCGGCGGCGGCACCGTGCTCAACGGGCCGCTCTCGCCGCTTGACGACGGCTACAGCAAGGACGCCAACGGCACCGACGCGTTCCCGCACGACATCGCCAAGGGCAACGAGCTGGTCGCCTACTTCCGTTTCAGCGTCACCCGTCGCCCGCTCACGTTCACGTACCTCAAGGACTACGGCTCGAAGGTCGGCGAACAGCTGAGCCAGACCGTGTATCCGGAGCCGGTGAAGGCGGACCTCACGGTGAACATGGTCGACCAGGCCGGCTGGCAGCAGAACGTGGTCGACAAGCGCGACTGGGACTTCACGATCTACGAGACGGACGGCGAGGACGATTTCGAGACGATCATGAACAACCAGTCGTACATCGCGTTCGTCAGCACCGAATCGCAGAACGCGTGGACGAAGGTGCAGCAGTCCGCGACCGCCGACGAGTACGCGAAGAACTTCCAGGCGTTCATCAAGACGCTCAACGACGATTCGCCGGTCGACTGGATCTGCACGCGCAACCCGATCACCGTCCACAGCACCAAGGTGACCGGCGTCCCCGTCAACATGACGTACACGCAGCTGCCGCTGGCCGACATGACGACGGCCGAGTGACGGTCACGTGACGTCCGGTCGGCCGCCGGCAGCCACATGGTCGCCGGCGGCAGGCTCCGCGACGGCCGCACGGCGGGGCCGAGACGTGCGTCAGGCGGCCCCTCACGCCGCCTCTCACGCCGCAATCGCGTTGTCATCGTTGCTTTCTAGACTTGCGGTTATGACTGAGGAAAACAGCATCATCAACGCACACCTCACCCCCCTGCCCGACAAGGTCGGCGTGGAGGGCCTCGAGGACAAGTGGCGTACCGAGTGGGACGCCGATAAGGTCTACAAGTTCGGCGGCACCCGCGACCGCAAGGCCGTCTACTCCATCGACACCCCGCCGCCCACCGTCTCCGGCCACCTGCACGTCGGCCACGTGTTCAGCTACACGCACACCGACGTGATCGCACGCTACAAGCGCATGCGCGGCTACGACGTGTTCTACCCGATGGGCTGGGACGACAACGGCCTGCCCACCGAGCGCCGCGTGCAGAACTACTACGGGGTGCGCGTGGACACGTCGCTCAAGTACGACCCCGACTTCAAGCCGCCGTTCGAAGGCACCGACGGCAAGAAGATCGACGCGAAGGACCAGGTGCCGATCAGCCGCAAGAACTTCATCGAACTGTGCGAGAAGCTCACCGCGCAGGACGAGAAGCAGTTCGAGGCGCTGTGGCGCTCGCTCGGCCTGTCGATCGACTGGTCGCAGACCTACCACACCATCGGCGAACACCCGCAGCGTGTGGCGCAGAAGGCGTTCCTGCGCAACCTCGCGCGCGGCGAGGCGTACCAGAAGGACGCGCCCGGCCTGTGGGACGTGACGTTCCAGACCGCCGTGGCCCAGGCCGAGCTCGAATCGCGCGAATACCCCGGCTTCTACCACAAGGTCGCCTTCCGCTTCGAGGACGGCACGCCGATCTACATCGAGACGACCCGCCCCGAGCTGCTCGCCGCCTGCACCTCGCTGATCGCGAACCCCGAGGACGAGCGCTACAAGCAGTACTTCGGCCAGTACGTGTACTCCCCGCTGTTCAAGGTCAAGGTGCCGATCCTCGCGCACCCGGCCGCCGAAATGGACAAGGGCGCCGGCATCGCCATGTGCTGCACCTTCGGCGACGTGACCGACGTCGAATGGTGGCGTGACCTCAACCTGCCCACCCGTCCGATCATCCAGCGCAACGGCCGCATCATCATGACGGTACCGGACTGGATCACCGACGAGGGCGGCAAGGCGATCTTCGAGGAGACGGCCGGCAAGACCACGTTCTCCGCACGCAAGATCATCGTCGACCACCTGCGCGAATCCGGCGACCTGGACGGCGAGCCGACGCCTACCAAGCGTATGACGAACTTCTACGAGAAGGGCGACAAGCCGCTCGAGATCGTCACCTCCCGCCAGTGGTACCTGAAGAACGGCGGCACCGACGCCAAGCTGAACGCCGAGCTCATCGAACGCGGCAAGGAGCTGAACTTCCACCCCGACTTCATGCGCGTGCGCTACGAGAACTGGGTGCACGGTCTCAACGGCGACTGGCTGATCTCCCGTCAGCGCTTCTTCGGCGTGCCGTTCCCGTTGTGGTACCCGGTCAAGGAGGACGGTTCGGCCGACTACGACCACCCGATCACCCCGCGTGAGGACCAGCTGCCGATCGACCCGACCAACGACGTGCCGGACGGCTACGACGAGTCGCAGCGCGACGTGCCGGGAGGCTTCACCGCCGAGCAGGACATCATGGACACGTGGGCGACCTCCTCGCTCACCCCGCAGATCGTGACCCACTGGGAGGAGCCGGACGAAGCGTCCAAGGCGCTGTTCAAGGCCACGTTCCCGATGGATCTGCGCCCGCAGGGCCAGGACATCATCCGCACCTGGCTGTTCTCGACCGTGGACCGCGCGCACCTGGAGAACAAGTGCCTGCCGTGGGCGCACGCGACCCTCTCCGGCTGGATCCTCGACCCGGACCACAAGAAGATGTCGAAGTCCAAGGGCAACGTCGTCGTGCCGGACAAGCCGATCAAGCAGTTCGGCGCCGACGCGGTGCGCTACTGGGCCGCATCCGCACGTCTGGGCCTCGACGCCACGTATGACGAAGGCCAGATGAAGATCGGCCGCCGCCTCGCCATCAAACTGCTCAACGCCACCAAGTTCGCGCTGGCCATCGGCCGCGAGGACGAGAACCATCACGTCGGCGCCGCCGCGACCGCCGCATGGAACCCGGCCGACGTGACCGAGCCGCTCGACCGCGCGGTCATGGCGAAGCTGGCCATCGTGATCCGACAGGCCACCGAGGCGCTCGAAGCGTACGAGCACTCCAAGGCGCTGGAGGTCATCGAAAGCTTCTTCTGGCAGTTCTGCGACGACTACATCGAGCTGGTGAAGAACCGCGCCTACGGCACGCCGGACGCGCACGGCAAGACGCCGAGCGAGAAGGCCGTGCTCTCCGCCCGCACCACGCTGGGACTGGGCCTCGACGCCTTTGCGCGTCTGCTCGCCCCGTACCTGCCGTTCGCCACCGAAGAGGTGTGGAGCTGGATGCATGAGGGCGAAGGCTCCGTGCACCGCGCCGCATGGCCGACCGCCGAACCGTACGCGGCCGCCGCGACCGGCGCGTCGCCCGAGGCGCTCGCCTGGGCGGGCAAGGCCGTGGAGCAGCTGCGCAAGATCAAGTCCGAAGCGAAGGTCTCCATGAAGACGCCGATCCTCTCCGTGGCGCTGTCCGCCGCGCGTGAGGGCGTCGAGGCGATCCGCGCCTCTCTCGACGACATCGCGCAGGCCGGCCGCGTGATCGGCAAGTTCGACCTCGTGGAGAAGCACGCCGAAGAGGAGGCTGCGGCCGACGCCGAGGGCGCTGCGGATGATGTCGTCGACATCACCGCCAGCGAGCTCGGCGAGCCGCCGGTGAAGAAGCCGAAGAAGTAAGGGCTTCTTCGCAGCAACGCAACTCGTGCAGTGTAACGGCCTCCCCGCCTCGGATTACCGGGCGGGGAGGCCGTTTGTGTATTGAACGCCTGACATGGACGCTTGATGGCGTTCCAAGCGCGGGGAATGCTCTTGAACACGCAGAAACCCCGTTGTTGAGTATTCTGGACACGGCCATTCATGGATGTGCCCTCCCGCGCGGGCGAAAACGCATCGAATCCGGTCTCTCGCGGCGGTCCTGCACCATCGGATGCTCAATGCTCGGGCCGAGGAGTGTGTCACAACTTGCACATTCCGCTCTTTCGTGCGAGTTGTGACACGGATTGTTGTCACAACTCGCTCACGAGGGCACAATGTGCAAGTTGTGACGCAAAAACGAGCCTTTCTGAGCGGTAACGGGCCGAGGAGTGTATCACAACTCGCACATTCCGCCCTTTCGTGCAAGTTGTGACACAGGCAGTATGATTCTGACCGTCGGCTAGCTTCTTACAGGGTCTTCAGATACGAGCCTGAAACGACGAGTCTGCGAAAGATCATCGCGAAACCTTATCGGTCAGATCGCCGATACCGAGTTGGCCGCAGATCTCCAGCCTACGCGCGAGTCCTTCCTGAATCGGCTGCCCGCCGGACGCCTCCACATCCTCCCCGTAACCGTTCAGCAGCTTGACCGCATTGGCCAACAGCCGCTCACGGCTTGCGCCTTCGGTGTAGTAGAACCCGAGATAGGTGCCGCCGTCCTCAAGATGGGCCTTTCTGAAGATGTGCCGGAAATATGGATAATCGGCGTTGTCCTTGCCGCCTTCCAACGAGCAGCCGAACACCTTGATGACGTCGATATGATCAAGGTTGTTGAGCGTTTTCCAGAACTCGGAGCAACCGGCCTTGTACCCGTCCATCACTTCCAGATACCGTACATGCTTGGCGAACATGTAGGCGTCGGACCATGCCGGATCGTCGTTCTTAGGAGCGAAGCCGAAAAACGCGGTACCGTCCTTACATGTGCCATGCACGTTACCACATTCCGTTTTATACAATACCCTCGCTAAAGGGTCGGTGAAGTTGAAGTTCAGAACCAGATGACGATTGGCTATCTCATCTGCACTAGTGTTGGCATTATCGATGGCAGTATACAAACTCTCAGCTGTACCCAGATATTCGTCAGTCACCAATGAACCAATGTACTCCCGGAAGTTCTTCTCGAACCTCTCCAGCTCGCGCAGGAACAGCCGGGCAAAGTCATGATATGGAAGATTGACATGGCCCTGAGCATCCCAGCCGATGGTCCATGCCTTCGACGCGTCGTCATAAGGCCGGCAATCGGCATAGTCAAAGTACTGACATAAGCATTCGTAAGCTTGCGACACTTGCGATCCGACCGAGATATCGCGATCATAGCAGTCGATCATCGTGACCGTATCCATGCTGTGCAAGCCGGTGACGAAATCCCTGATGGCGCTTTCCACATCGCACCACGTCAACTTATCAACACTCCGACTTTGCGGATAGTCGTGCAACCACGCAAAAATCGGCACCCACGCGCTGAAAATCTTCGGATCCTTAGCTTTCACATGTTCTGCAACAATCGGAAACGCTTCCGGCTCGTCATGTTTCCACCACCCATCAGGGTACGTTCCCGGCTCGATGCCATTCATCATATGCGCGAAATAATCGGCATAGGTGGACTTCAACCCGCATGCGATATCGAACCCGTTGCCGATGATGGTGACCTGATTCATCGAATCCCCAATCCCTGTGCCGGTGCCAATTTCAGCGCCATTCTGACGCACAAGTATAGCCGCCAGAGTCGCTGCCGCGTCCGCCTCTACCCCACGGCGGGGCGGATGATGAGGAGACGAACAGTGTCGGTGTGCCGGTTGAGGGTGGAGATGACGTCGTAGGTGGCGGAGTCGCCTGCAGCTGCGAACGCCGCGGCAAGCCGCGCGGCAGGCGAGTCGTCGTCGGCTGCCGCGTCCGCGCTCCCCCTCGAGTCCGTACCCACGCTCGCGTCGCCGCTGTCTGCACGCACGTCGCCACCATCGCCAGTAGCACCCGCGCTCCCGCTCGCGTCCGCACTCCCGCCAGCCAGCGCGGCGGCCGCGGCGGTCAGCAGGTCGGCGGCGGAACCGATCTCCACGGTCTCGTCGATCAGTCCGGAAAGGTCCGCGTGCAGCAGTGCGCGCGGGTGCCGTCCGGCCATGCCGTAGACCGGCGACACCTGCGCGACGGTCGACACCGCGGCATCCCCGGAACCGGCGGAACCAGCCGAGCTGGAACCCGACGTTCCGCTCCCGGCCTTGCCGTCGCCCGACGAGCCGCTCCCCGCGCTCTTGCCCGAGCCGTCCCCGCCTTTGACCGCGCCGCCGAGCATGCCGAGTCCGCTGGCGCTGCCCATCACGTCGTTGATGTTCATGCTGGACTGCGCATCGTCGTCGCTCTTGCCGCTGGCGAGCTCCTTGGCCTTGCGTTCGGCGGCCTCCTGGTTCGCCTTGGTGACGGCGGCGACGCGCTTGCGTTCGGCGCGCACCGCCATCGTGCCGGCGTCGGCGTCCGGTCCGGCCCAGCCGTATCGTATCGTCGCGACGTCATCTTCCGCGACGTCACCATCAGCTGAGTCACCATCGGCTGAGTCACCGCCGTCAGCCGTATCGTCCCCGACGCTCAGTTCCTTCGCGAACTGCACGCTGATCTGCTGGAGCGCGTTCGCGGCGCCGGTGTGTTCCGACGCGGCGGCGAGCGAATCCATGGCGGACTGGACTTTCTGCCGGTCGCCTGCATGGTCGGAGCCGGTGGCGAACTCTTCGCTGGTGGCGGCGTTGGCCTGCTGTTCGTATTGCGCCGCGTTGGCGGATGAGCCGCCGGTCAGCTCGCTCAGATGCTTGGTGTAGGCGACCGTGTAGGCCATCGAGTAGGGGATCATCGCGGTGGACAGCTGGCTTTGCCCCGCCTTGTATCCGGTGGTGCCTTTGGTGGCTTCCTGCCCCATCTGTTCGCTGATCTCGTCAACAAGCCCTGAAGTGCCGCGCTGCCTGATCTTGCGGATCACGTCGTCGATGGCCCTCACCGCGCCTTCATGCTGGTGGGCGGCGCTGACCGCGTTCACCGCGTTCGCCAGGTCGGTGACGGCGTGCGCCATCGGGGTGTCGCCGCTCAGCTCGCCGGCGGTGCCGATGAGCGCCTGCATTTGCGTGGAGCTGCCGATCGATCCTGACAGGTGCGTCGTGTATGAGCTGACGTATTGTGCCATGTAGGCGTCGAACGCCGCCTTGTGCGCCGCGCTTTTCTCGGCGACGGCCTGTTTGCCGAGCTTCTCTTCGCTGTTGCGCATGGCGGTGAGCTTGTCGATGAGCTGCTGGTCGGCGGTCGATCCGGTGGTGACGAGGGTGTCCACCAGACCGTCCGCCTGTTGGGCGATCGCCGTAAGCGCGGCGGTGAACGACGTCGTGTCGTCGGCTTGGACCGATGCGAACGCCAGCTGGCTCATGGAGAACCGTTTGGCGTTCATGTAGCAGTCGAAGACGGTGCGCCCGCCCGGCTTGCCGACACCGCTGACTAGGAAGTCGGAGCCTTTGGATGTCAATGTCATGCCGTCGCCGATGGTGATGTCGTCGGTGACGCTGTCCGGCACGGTGAAGGCGATGACGGGGATGCTGCGGTTCGCGTAGTCGCCTGCGACATCCGGGTTCGGCTCGACGATGATGCGGATGTCGACCAGTCCGCTGGCGCCGGCGATGTCGTCTGCCGCGGTCTGTGGCCCGTTCAGCCCGTAGATGACCGTCACGTTCCATGGCAGCGGGTATTGCCGTGACGCGACGCGGTCGTGGGTGACGACGGTGCGGCGTGGTGTTGCGGCGAGTCTGACGGCGGTCACGGAACCGTTGGCGGCGCCGCTTTCATAGTCGACGATGGTGCCGCTGCCGTTGGCGGCGAACTGGTTGGCGACGTACAGGCGGCCCGGCTCGCCGGCTGTGTCGGTGAGGGTCATCACGTTCTGCGTCTTGGAGAACTCGACGTCCGATTCGGGCAGCGCGACCGTCAGTCCGGTCTGCTGTGAGGCGGCCGCCGACAGGGTCATCACCGTGGTGACGATTGCGGCGAGGCCGCGCGTCAGGATGTCGTATCGGCTCATATGCTCCTCTGATGCGCTACACGGATGGTGACACGGCTGCGCCGCCGCGCCCGTTGGTTCATTCGGGCGTGGCGGCTGCGCGGATGATGGCGGACGGTATCAGGCGAACACGTCGAGCACGCCGGGGTCGCCGCCCGCGTCGGCGATGCGCTGATGCCGCTTCTTGGCTTCGGCGACGACGAATTCGCGGTACATTTCGGCGATGTCCGGGTCGAGTCCGGCGTCGACAGCGATGCGGTGGAGCCGTTCGATCTGATAGTCCTCGCGCTTGTAGTCTGCCGGCGCGAACCCGGCTTCGGCCTTGAGCACGCCGACGCGCGACGTGTACTTGAACCGTTCGGCAAGCAGCGAGACGATGGCCGTGTCCACGTTGTCGATGGACTGCCGCAGCGCCTTGATCTTGGCGACGACCAGCGCGGTCTGGGGGTCGCGTTGCGCGGTGTCGGCGTCGATGACGGTCTGGTATTCGCCGCCGTCCTGCTGCGACGAGGAGGGCTGCCAGTCACTGTGTTCGGTTTCGCTCATGACTGCAAGCCTATCACCGGCCGGGAAACTTGCGCCGTGTCAGAAGTACGTCTGCAGGATGACCGTGCTTTCGGTGCTCACCGGCACCGTGCGGTGGATCAGGTTCAGCAGCTCCTCGAGCCGGCCGGGCGAGGCGACGCGCACCAGCAGCATGAAGCTCGGCGCGCCGGCGATCGAATAGCATGAGACCACGCCGTCGAGCCCATGCAGTTTTTCCGGGATGTCGGCCTCCTGCGAATAGTCGAGCGGCGTGACCGACACGAACGCGCTGATCGGCAGTCCGCGGCGCTCATGGTCGATGACGGCCTTGTATCCGCGGATGATCCCACGGCGTTCCAGTTTCTGCACGCGCGACTGCACCGCCGACACCGACAGGCCGGTCGCCTTCGACATCTGGACGAGCGTGGCATGTCCGTCCGCCTCCAGCATGTCGAGAATGATCGCGTCGCGCTGGTCCACATCCATGACGGCGGTACCGTCCGTCCCTTCCCGTTCCTTCATACTTCGCATCGTAACCGGTTTTTCGGCTCAAGGCCATGGCGATTCCAGTCGGCAGAATGTGAATATTCCATATCCATGCATTGAACTTTCATTTGTTTTGCTGCCAATATAGCGATTATTGGGAATAATTACTGTACACTATCGGTAGTTGCAATAATTTTACGATTCTCCGCGCGAATACGCGATGAATATCCACAGAAAGACGGTATTGACATGACCATGCCCCGCATTGCAGACCACGCATTGTCCATTCCACGTTCCGGAATACGAGACGTGTTCGACCGGGTGGAGAGCATCCCCGATGTCATCTCCCTGTGCGTGGGCGAGCCGAGCGCGACCGCGGCGCCGCACGTCGTCGAGGCGGCCTGCCGCTCGATCCGCGAAGGGCATACGAAATACACGAACGTGCTGGGCATCGAACCGTTCCGCAAGGCCGTCGCCGACTATTCGGCGCGCGTGAAGGGACTGCGCTACAGCCCTGAAACCGAGATCCAAGCGGTCGACGGCGCCACGATCGGCCTGTATCTCGCGCTCAAGACCGTGCTCGACCCGGGCGATGAGGTCATCATCCCCTCGCCGTTCTTCACTTCGTACGACGCCGAGGTGCTCATGTGCGGCGGCGTCCCGGTGACCGTGGCGCTGCGGCCCGGCAATCGCATGCGTCTTGACGCGCGCGACATCGAAGCGGCGATCACCCCGCGCACGAAGGCCGTCATCATCAACTCCCCCGGCAATCCGAGCGGCGCGGTGACCCCTGCCGACGAGCTGGCGCGCATCGCCGACGTGTGCAAGCGGCACGGCATCTGGGCGATCAGCGACGAGGTGTACCACCCGTTCGTGTTTGGTGACTGCGGTACGGACGCCGCCGCAGCCGGCGACGATCCCATGGCCCCGTCGATCGCCGCCGTGCCGGGCATGCATGACCACACCATCGTGGTGGAGAGCCTGTCGAAGACGTTCGCGATGACCGGCTGGCGCATCGGCTATCTGCTGGGATCCGAGCGGATCATCGAGCAGACCAGCAAGCTCGCCGAACTCATGCATTCGTCGGTGAACTCGACCGCGCAGTACGCCGCCGTGGCCGCGTTGGATGGCCCGCAGGATCAGGTCGCAGCCATGCGCGAGGAGTACCGCGCCAAGCGGCAGATCGTGGTCGACGGGTTGCACAGGTGCCTTGCGCTGCGCATGGTGCCGCCGCAGGGTGCGTTCTACGCGTTCGTGGACGTGCGCGGCACCGGCATGAGCGCCGACCGCTTCAGCCGGATGCTGCTGGACGAGGAGCACGTCGCCGTGGTGCCGGGCACCGCGTTCGGCGAGGCCGGGGAAGGGTTCGTGCGGCTGTCCTATGCCGGCGACGCGGACGAACTGCGCGAGGGCGTACGTCGGCTGTGCGCGTTCGCCGAACGTCACGCCGACCCCGCGCTGAGCCGGCACACGCCCGAATACCATCACATCGTGCGCATGGCGTGACGTTGGTGACATGACGTCACCAACGTCACTCTGCTCGCCCGAGCACAGTGACATCCACATAAAAACCTAGTATTTCCAATGGTTTTCGAGGATGCGTCACTGTGCAAGGGCGAGCAGAGTGACGCAATCCGCAAGCAACGCGACGTCACCGTGCTCGCCCTTGCGCAGTTACGCGTGTGGCCGCCGTTCACGAGGAAACGGCGGCCACAGGACCGATTCAGCGCGCAGCGTTTAGTGCGCAGTGCTCAGCGTTCAGTTGCCGTTGACGGCGTTGCCGTTCGCCTGCTGCACGATCGCGGCGAGGAAGTCGCGGTTCGTCGCGGTCTTCTTGAGGCGCGGCACGAGCGTCTGATAGGCCTGTTCCGGTTCCATGCCGCCGAGCAGGCGACGCAGACGGTAGATGATCGGCAGCTCCTGCGGCGAGGTGATGAGCTCCTCGCGGCGGGTGCCGGACGCGTTCACGTCGATGGCCGGGAAGAGACGCTTGTCGGCCAGTTCGCGGCTCAGGCGCAGCTCCATGTTGCCGGTGCCCTTGAACTCCTCGAAGATCACCTCGTCCATCTTGGAGCCGGTTTCGACGAGCGCGGAGCTGATGATAGTCAGCGAGCCGCCGTTCTCGATGTTGCGGGCGGCGCCGAAGAACTTCTTCGGCGGGTAGAGCGCCTGCGCGTCCACGCCACCGGACAGGATGCGGCCGGAGGCCGGGGCGGCGATGTTGTAGGCGCGTGCGAGACGGGTCATCGAGTCGAGCAGCACGACGACATCCTGGCCGAGCTCCACAAGTCGCTTCGCACGCTCGATGGCGAGCTCGGCGACGGTGGTGTGGTCGGAGGCCGGACGGTCGAAGGTGGAGGCGATGACCTCACCCTGCACCGTGCGCTCCATGTCGGTGACCTCTTCGGGACGTTCGTCCACGAGCACGACCATCAGGTGGACTTCCGGGTTGTTCGTGGTGATCGAGTTGGCGATGTTCTGCAGCGTGATCGTCTTGCCTGCCTTCGGCGGGGAGACGATGAGGCCACGCTGGCCCTTGCCGATCGGGGAGACGATGTCGATGAGACGGCCGGTGAGCTTGGTCGGCGTGGTCTCCATCTTGAGCCGCTCCTGCGGGTATAGCGGCGTCAGCTTGGCGAACTGCGGACGGTTCTGCGCATCCTCGACGCTCAGGCCGTTGATGGTGTCGACGGACTGCAGCGGCACGAACTTCTGACGCTGGTTGCGACGCTCGCCCTCACGCGGGGCGCGGATGGAGCCCTGCACGGCATCGCCCTTACGCAGGCCGTACTTCTTGACCTGTCCCATGGAGATGTACACGTCGTTCGGGCCGGGCAGATAGCCGGAGGTGCGCACGAACGCATAGGATTCGAGCACGTCGACGATGCCGGCGACCGGCACCAGGTCGTCGTTCGGCTCCTGGCGCTCCACGCGGGTGTCGGTGCGCTCGGCGCGGTCGGAACGCTCGTCGAAGTGGTCGCGGCCGCGCAGGCGACGCTGACGGCGATCGCCGTTCATGGTGCCGCGGGTCTCACCGCGGTCGCGGGTGCGGCGGACGAAATCGTCGCGGCCCTCGTCGTCACGGCTGTCGCGGTCGGCGCGGCGGTCGTTGTCGGCGTTCTGCACCGGCAGCGTGGCGAGGATGTCGTCAAGGTCGCGCACGGTCTCGCTGCCGCGGGTCTCGCCGCGGTCGGCCCGGTCGCCGCGGGATTCGAAGTTGCGGCGACGACGGCGCTGCGTGCCGGAATCGAAGCCGTCGAAGTCCATGGAGAATCGGCTCTCGCGCGAGTCGCGGGAGTCGGAGCGGTCGTCGCCCGTGCGGTGCTTCGGCGCGCCGTCGGAGGCGGAGATGTTGAGTTCGTCGAACAGGCTGGCGGCGACTTCGGCCGCGCGGCCGCTGTCGGTGCCACGGCGATGCGAGGCGGCCGGCTGGTCGGCGGTCGTGTCGGCCGGCTGGACGGTGACGGTGGGCGCGCCGGACTGGCGGGAGACGCGCTTGGACGTGCGGACGGTGCGCACGACGGGCTCGGACTGACGGTCGGTAGTGTCGGCCTCGCTCTGGGCGGCCGGCTGCTGCGCCGCGGGGGCGTTGTTGTCGCTGGTGGTCTCGGGCTTGCGCACCGGGGTCTTTACGGGACGGACCGTGACGCCGGCGGGCGCCGCGCCTCCGCTTCGTGCTGCCTGCAGGGTGGCTACCAATTCCGGCTTCCTCATCGTCGACGTACCACGAAGCCCCATTTGCTTGGCGAGCTCCTTGAGCTCAGTCAGCTTCATATCCTCAAGATTCTGGCTCGTTGCCACTCGTTTTGCCTTTCCTTAGCAGACCGCATTGCATGAGCAGACCGTATACCAACAGTCTTTACAGGAATGATTGCGGTCATACCGCTGTGAACGTCCGCCGCACGCCATGCGTTTCGGACTTCCCATACTGTATAACGTTCCGACGACGAACGCAAAACCGGCGCGCACGGCGGCAGGCTTGCGACTTCGCGGACAATCATGCGGATTCGAGGTCGTGATGACGGCGACCCGCGCACAGTGACATGCAGCCCGAGCAGCGTGACGCTCAACCCGTGCAGAGTGACGCAACGCCCGCCCCTTGAATACGAACGGTCCCCGACGATCACATGATCATCGGGGACCGTTCTGTCAGGGCATCGGAATCGCTGTAGCGGGTGGCGCTCCCCCAGTCACGGCCTTCGGCCGCGACAGCCCCCTCCACCGAGGGGGCCAAGGAAGCGGGACAGTCAGCTCCGCTGTTCACCGGCTTGGCCCTCCACCGAGGGGCGGGACGATACTCCGCCGCCACCGATTTCTGTCGCAGAAGGAATCCGCGTGTGCGGAGACCGCCGTCTGAGGCCGAAGGCGTACGTGCGATTCCGAACGAAATAGTCGGCAACGCGTGCGACTTCAAGGCGCGGGAGGCGAAGGCGTACGACGGTACGTCGAGCCTCCCGCAACGCAGAAGGCGCTCCGTTGCCGGCTATTTCGTCTCGTGGTAGGACTTGTCGGTGTTGACCGACCACACGTTCTTCTTCGACGTCTTGCCGCTCTTGATGTTGTCGACCGCTTCGATGGCGGTGGCCATGGAGTGGTCCATGTTGTTGTAGCGGTGCTGGCCGTTGCGGCCGACGCAGTAGAGGTTGCCGAAGGAGTCGAGGTATTCGACGAGTTCGGGCATGTCCTTGTAGGTGTCGAAGTAGGCGGGGTAGGCTTTCTTGACGCGTTCGCGGTGGGAGTCGAGGACGTCCTGGGGGCCGCTGATGACGCGCATGCGGGTGAGTTCGGAGATGGCGAACTTGGTGGCTTCCTCGTCGGTCATGTTCCAGAAGTCGTCGCCTTCGTCGCAGAAGTATTCGAGGCCGACCCAGACGGTGTTGTCGACGTCCTTGACGAGGTAGGGGCTCCAGTTGTTGAAGATCTGGAGGCGGCCGACCTTGTAGCCGGGGTCCTGCACGTAGATCCAGCAGTCGGGGACGATCGGCGGGTTGCCGAGGGTGGGGATGTCGGTGGTGTTCTTGAGGCGCAGGTGCTTGACGAGCAGGCCGACGGTGACGAAGTCGCGGTAGGGCAGGCCGTTGGCGATGTGGGTCATGTCGCCGGGGACGGGGGCGGAGGGCTCGCCGGCGAAGGCGTCGTCGTGGGAGGCGGCGTCGATGGCGTTGACGAGGTCCTTGATGGGCATGGAGGAGATGAACTGGTCGGCGTGCAGTTCGGTGCGCTTGCCGTCGGCGTCCTGGTAGACGACGGAGTCGATGTGGCCGGCCGACTGGCGGACTTCGACGACCTTGGCGCCGGTGATGACGTTGACGCCGGAGTCGACGCAACGCTTCTCGACGGTCTCCCACAGCTGGCCGGGGCCGTACTTGGGGTACCAGAACTCTTCGATGAGGGAGGTCTCGACCTCCTTGTTGCTACGCTTCTTGGGCAGGAGCTTCTGGAAGGCGTTCTTGAGAACGCCGAGGATGGACAGGCCCTTGACGCGCTGGGCGCCCCAGTCGGCGGAGATCTGGGAGGGGTGGCGTCCCCACAGCTTCTCGGTGTAGCCCTCGAAGAACATGGAGTAGAGCTTGCGGCCGAAGCGGTTGATGTAGAAGTTCTCGAGGCTGGTTTCGGGCAGCTTGTGGAACATGGACTTGAGGTAGCTGAAGCCGGCGATGATGGTCAGCTTGAGACCCATGGCGCGGAAGGTGCCGAACGACAGGGAGATCGGGTAGTCAAGGAAGTGGCGGTTCCAGTAGATGCGCGAGACGCGGTGGCGCTTGAGCATCACTTCGTCGGTGGTTTCCGGGTCGGGGCCGCCGGGCTCCATGTCGTGTTCGCGGCCAAGCTTCTTGTCGTCGTAGCTGGGGGCGCCCTGCAGCGGCAGGACGTTCTTCCACCAGTCCATGATGCGGTCGTCCTTGGAGAAGAAACGGTGGCCGCCGATGTCCATGCGGTTGCCGTTGTGCTTGACGGTGCGGGAGATGCCGCCGAACTCGTGCGTCTCTTCCAGAACGGTCACGTCGTACTTGTCGGAGCCGTTGTCGTTGACAAGCTCCCATGCTGCGGTCAGGCCTGCAGGGCCGCCGCCGATAATCACTACGGATTGTTTCTGCGTCACGTGAGGTCTCCTTACCAAAACAAATCAGGGATAGTCTATACGAAACCCCGGAAGCGCGCGGGGGAACCCGGCATTTGCTCACAAAACCGTTGCGTTGCCGGGCGCCCGGCAGCGCAACCCAGCCGCTGCCGCCGCCGCACCGCATACGACAACGGCCGGGGCAGGCACTTCCGTGCCCGGCCCCGGCCGTTGCGTCAGCCTATGCGGTTTACCGCCGGACCTTCCACAGGCTCAGCGAGATGCCGGCGAGCGCGAGCAGCGTCATGGCGACGGCCACGGCGTTCACGTCGGCGCCGGTGCGGCTCAGCTGGCCGCCGTTCGCGGCGTTCGCGTCGACGGTGACGGTCGGCTTGGACGGTCGGCCGTTGTGCTGGGAGCCGTTGCCGCCGTTGTCGGTGACGGTGACGACGGACGGCTTGGCCGCCGGCGTGACGGCGACGACCTTGCCTGTGCGGTCGATTGATACGGTCGCGCTGAGCGCGGCGGCGAGGTCGATGCGCTCCCAGCCCTGCGACGAGGCGTCGAGCGGGTAGCCGGAGTCGATGGCGGTGGCGGCGAGCACGGCGTCGCGCTGCGCGTCGGTCAGCTGCGGGTAGGCGTAGGCGAGCAGCGCGGAGGCGCCCTGCGGCGCGGTGAACGCCTTGCCGGCGGCGCCGGTGCGGGCGAAGCCGTAGGTCATGCGCGCACGATACGCCTCCAGTGCGGAGGCACGGTCAGTGACCGGCTTGGTGGAAACGGCGTCCACGAAGCTGTTGCGGTAGCCGTTCGAGCCGTCGGCGCCGGTGTTGGCGATGCACTCCTCGAGTGTGTCGCCGTTGCCGTCGGCCTTGCAACGTGCGGTCAGGTAGCCGACCAGCTGGTCGGAGGCGGCCTTGACCTCATCGGCGTGCTCGTTCATGTATGCGGCGACGGACGCCTGTCCGCCGATGCGGCCGGCCATGACGTCGAGCGGATAGTGCACGCCGAGCACGATGCGGTTGTTACCGGCCTCCGACGTGCGCGCAAGGATCTCCGGGGCGAGCTGCGGGACGAGCGTGGCGAGCACGACGCCGCGCGAGTACGCCTTGTTGGTGTGGCCGGAGGGGAAGGAGCCCTCGTACGAGTTCTTCGGATAGTCGGGCGCGTGGAGCTTGCCGTCGGAGCCGAGCGCCTTGCCGTCCGCGTCGGTGTTCACCTTGATGATGTTGAGGCTCTTGGGCAGGCCGGCGAGGTCGTTGGAGCCGGTGTTCTGGTTGAAGCCGGTGGCCTTGTCGGCGATCGGCGCCCACGTGCCGCGGTCCGTGACGTAGGGTCGCGGATACTGGTTGACGTTCTTGGCGGGGTTGCCGGACCAGCCGTTGTCGTTCATGACGGCCGCGACCTTGTCGAGGTTGCCGTCGTTGTATCCGTCGGCGAAGTACGCGCCGATGACCGGTCCGAAGCCGTCGCGGAAGGCGGTGGCCACGTCCTTGTCGGCGTCGCGGTCGGAGAGCGCCCGCTGCTGCTGCTCGCTGGGCGTGGTGGCGGTGGCGCCCTTGGCTGCGGCGTTGTTGATGGCGACGACTTTCTCGTCGTTTTCGGCGAGGACCTTCCGGTTGAGCACCTTGCCGGCGGACTTGAGCGTGCCGTCCTCGTTGAACTGCGGGGCCTGCCACCAGCTGGCGTACTCGGAGACGAGCGGCACGAGCGGGTTGGAGCCGTCGGTCAGGCGTGCGGCATCACCCAACGTGTTGTGCTTGCCGTCGGCGTCGGCGTTCAGGCAGGTCTTGAGCTCGGTGAGCTTGTACCAGTGGGAGTCCTTGGCGATCGGCATGCACTCGTCGCGGAAGCCGATCTCCTTCTCGTTGTAGAGCATGCGCACGAGCGGCGTGTAGGCGCGGCCGGTGGCCGGGTCGTTGCCGGGCTTGGCGACGACATCCCACTGCACGTTGGCGGCCATAGGCGTGACCTTCTCGCCGCGCCACTCGTTGTTGTCGTACGTGTACACGTCGGTGGCGCTGTCGGCCGCCTGCTGGGTGGAGTAGGGCAGGCCGAGGAGGGCCGCGAACGGCATCATGGTCTCGGCATGGGCGAAGCGGAACGTGGCGACGGTCTTGCCGCCGTTCACGCGCTTGTCGATCGCGTTGAAGAAGTCGTCGAGCAGCGGCTGGGCGATCTTGTACGTCTCGTTCTGGCCGGCGCGGCTCGGACCCTTCTCGTAGAAGTCCTCGGCGTCGAGCGCCCACGCGAACAGGCGTGCGTCGGCGGCGTGGTCGCCCCGGAAGTAGCGGTCGAAGTCGAACGTGTGGCTGCCGGTGTTCTCGTTCTTCATGTCGGCGGCGATGATGTACAGGTTGTACAGGTCCATCGCGGCGTCGTATTCGGAGGCGATCTTCTTCTTGGCTTCGCCGCAGGCGTCCGCGTCCTTGGCGGGGTCGGCGCCGGGCGCGCAGTTGACGGCCCCGTTCTTGGTGCCGTCCGCGGTGTTGTACCACGTGTAGCCGCCGTCGGCGAGCTTGGCGAGGAAGTCGTCGGTGAAGATCTGGCGCAGCAGGTCATGGGAGGCGGCCGTCAGCTGCGGGTCCGAGGCGATTGTGTCCTCGGCGCCGGCGATGGTCTTGTCGTTGGCGATGAAGTCCTCGTACTCCTGCGCGATCTTCAGCGCGTCGCCGGTCTTCGTGGTGCCGTCGGGGTTGTCGGTCTTGTGGAAGTACAGCGTGTTCGGCGTCTTGTCGAACTTGGCGGCCTCGCCGGTGCCGGCGGGGTCGGCCGGGGTGACGGTGCTGTCCGCCAGCTCGCCACCGGACGCCGCGTTGAAGCCGCGCGCGAAGTTCTCGCCGGATTCGGTGGCGCGAGCCTCGCCGGACGACTGGTAGGCGATGGCCTGCTTGTCACCGCTCTTGGCGGCGGCGTCGAACAGGGTCTTGTTGCGCTGGTAGGCGCGCTCGCCGATACCCTGATGCTGGTCGGCGCCCTGGCCGGTGAGCATGCCGTAGCCGTTGGCCACGTTGGCGGCGGTGATGGCCTTGAGGTTGGCGAGGAACTCGTCCTTGACGGCGGCGGAGGTGAAGCCGTTGTCCTTGGCGGCCGCTTCGGCCATCTTCATGAGCAGCGCGTCGTACTTGTAGCTCGACAGGCCGCGCGAGCCGTGGCGGGCCATCGACTCGGTGTAGATGGGCGCGTAGCCTGCCGGCGCCTTGCTGTAGGAGGCGACGGTCTGCTCGTCGGGTGCGACGTAGGGCTGCTTGCTGCTGTAGTACTGGCCGTCCTTTTCAAGGGCGACGGCCGCGGGTGCGGAGACGGTGACGCCGCCGACCATCAGGGTCGCGGCGGCTGCGAGAGTGGCGACGGACGAGAACAGTCCGCGCTGAAGATGCTGCTTGTTCACGGGCGCGAGGATAACCGGTTCAGATGAACGGGACACCCGGCCGCAAGGTTACGGCTGTGAATTGTCGGCCGACGTCCGGTGAATTCATGGATAACGGCGACGGCCGGAACGTGGGGGATGCCTCACGTTCCGGCCGTCTGCTCACGTCATTACCGGAACGTCATTACCGGAACGTCGCCGGCGTACGTTCGTCAGTGGATGTCGTCGGGGATGTCGATGTCGGTTTTCTGCACTTCCTCGACGTTCACATCCTTGAACGTGACGATCCGCACGTTCTTGACGAACCGCGACGAACGGTACACGTCCCACACCCACGCATCGGTGAGCTGCACGTCGAAATACACGTCCTGCCCGGCTGAGCGGACGTTGAAGTCCACCTTGTTCGCCAAGTAGAACCGTCGTTCCGTTTCGACGACGTAGGTGAACAGCTTGATGACGTCGCGGTACTCCTTGTACAGGGCGAGTTCCGCGTCGGTTTCATAGTTGTCGAGATCTTCGGCGCTCATGGTCACTCCTCCACGTCACGTTTACGGCCGCGACCAAGGATACGCCACCACGCCTCTTTCGACGACTTGCGTTCGTTCTGCCCGTACGGCCAGTTGCTTTCCTCCTCGCTGCGCGGCGCGTCGTGCGCATGGTCGGCGGCGGTCTTCGACGCGGCGTCGGCAGGCTGCGCGACGGCGGCCGCGGCGGTCGCAGTCGTATCGCCAGACGTCTCCCCGGCGACATGGGCGGCGGCATCGCCGGTCGCCGACGCGGCCGGCTGGTGCGCGCGGCCCGACCAGTCGGCGCGGGACTCGCGCGACGGCTCGGACGCACGCTCCGGCTGTGCGTCACGGTCCGCGGCGCCAGTCTGTTCGGCGTTCGTCTGTCCGGCGCCCGTCTGCCCGGCGTCGCCAGAGGTCTTGCGGATGGCGATGGAATGCTCGCGGGCGCTCAACGCCTCACGCACGCCGGGATTGTCCTCGATCACGTGCATGCCGAACGCGTCGAGCGAGCGGATCGGATCATACTCGTCGACCAGCGTATCCATGACGATGAGGTCCTGGTACTTGCCGTTCTCCGCATCCCACAGCGCGTCACGGGACGTGCCGGACGGCTCGAAGCCGAGCGAGCGGTACACGGAACGCGAGCGGGTGTTCTTCTCGGGCACGGCCACCCAGATGCGGTGCAGGCCCAGTCCGGCCGGTTCGGGCGCGAAACCGTAGGTCATGACGCGCGGCATGAGGTCGCGCGAATAGCCGCGGCCGCGGAAGTCGCGGCCCAGCACCACCTGGATGCGGGCGGAGCGCGACCAGCCGTCGATGTCGATGAGGAAGATCATGCCGATGACATTGTCGGTCGAGGCGGCGTCGACCTCGCCGTCGTCGTCATGGTCGGCGTCGGTGAGCACGGCCCATGCGATCGTGCGGCGTGATTCGGGGTCGCCCACGCCGGACTCGTCGGGCGACTGCCCGTGCGCCCAGGCTTCGGAACGACGCACCCACGTGTGCACGACCGCGCGTTCGGCCTGCGCGTCCTTTCCGGTGATACGCGAGGCGCCGTAATAGGCATCCAGCTCATCCAGGCGCGGCAGGTCATCCACGCTCGCGGGGCGCAGATGCACCATCTCGCCCTTGATCGGCGGAATGACGATACGGGCGGGCAGCTCGCGCGGCGTTTCCAGGTCCAATGACGATTCGACGTTTCCAGACATTCCCATTTCCTCAGCGATACTCACATAACTCGATGTCTGAGGATATTCTACGCGCCTGATTGTTCTCTGGGAAGATAATGGGCGCGGGGCGTTGCGCGGTGTGAGGGCGCGGGTGAGGTGCGGGAGCGGCGGAAGGCGGAAAAACGCGAACTCCCCGCCTGCAGCCGATTGGCTGCGGACGGGGAGTTCTCACGCCAGGGTGGCTTCAGGCCTTGATCTTGCCCATGACGATCTTGGTGACGGCCTTCGCGTCGGCCTGGCCGCGCGTCGCCTTCATCACGGCGCCGATGATGACGCCCATCGGCTTCATGTTGCCGCTCTTGAGCTTCTCGGCCACGTCGGGGTTCGCGGCGAGCGCGTCGTCCACGGCCTTCTCGATGGCGCCGGAATCCTCGACGATCTTGTAGCCGTGCTTCTTGACGACCTCATCCGGGGTGCCCTCGCCGGCCAGAACGCCGACGACGGTCTGCTTGGCGAGCTTGTCGTTGAGCTTGCCGGCTGCGATCAGCTTCTCGACCTCGGCCACGTCGGCCGGGGTGATCGGCAGCTCCTCAAGCGAGACGCCCTTCGCGTTGGCTTCGCGGGAGAGCTCGCCCAGCCACCACTTGCGGGCGCCGGCGGCCTTCGCACCGGCCTTGACGGTCTCCTCGATCAGATCGAGCGCGTCGGCGTTGAGGATGTCGCGCATCTGCAGGTCCGTAAGTCCCCACTCGGACTTGAGACGGTTGCGGCGCTCGCGTGGCATCTCCGGCATCTGGGCTTCCATCTCGGCGATGTGCTCCTTGGTGATGTGGAGCATGACCAGATCCGGATCGGGGAAGTAGCGGTAGTCGTCGGCGTCGGACTTGACGCGGCCGCCGGCGGTGGTCTGCGTGGACTCGTCCCAGTGGCGGGTCTCCTGCAGGATCTCCTTGCCTTCGTCGAGGCGCGCGGCCTGACGGCGGATCTCGTACTGGATGGTCTTCTCGATGCCGCGGAACGAGTTCACGTTCTTGGTTTCGGAACGCGTGCCGTACGGGGCGTCCGCGGAGGGGCGCAGCGAGACGTTCACGTCGGCTCGCATGTTGCCCTGCTCCATGCGGGCGTGCGAGATGCCGAGCGCGCGCACGATGTCGCGGATGGCGCGCATGTAGGCGCCGGCGATCTCCGGAGCGCGGTCGCCCGCGCCCTCGATCGGCTTGGTGACGATCTCGATCAGCGGCACGCCGGCGCGGTTGTAGTCGACCAGCGAGTGGTCGGCGCCTTCGATGCGGCCGTCGGCGCCACCCACGTGGGTGTTCTTGCCGGCGTCGTCCTCGATGTGCGCGCGCTCGATCGGCACGCGGAACACGGTGCCGTCCTCAAGCTCGACGTCCAGGTAGCCGTTGCCGTTGGTCGGCTTGTCGTACTGGGAGATCTGGTAGTCGCGCGGCATGTCCGGGTAGAAGTAGTTCTTGCGGGCGAACTGGCTCCACTCGTTGATCTCGCAGTGCAGGGCGAGGCCCAGCTTGATCGCGTAGTCGACCGCCGTCTTGTTGACGACCGGCAGGGAGCCGGGCAGACCGAGGCTCACCGGGGTGAGCTGCGTGTTCGGCTCGCCGCCGAAGCTCACTTCGGCCGGGCAGAACAGCTTGGTCTTCGTGCACAGCTCGACGTGCGTCTCCAGGCCGAACACCACATCGTACTTCTTGGTGGCATCGGCGTACTTCATCAGTTTTTCAGCCATGATGTTGCTTTCTTTCCTTCGATGTCACTTCGTCACTTGGCGAGCGAATCCAGCCACGGGGCCTTGAGGTCCTTCCAGATCGGGCCGTTCCAGTCCTCCTCGAGGGCCGCCTCGAGCGCCGCGGCGGGCTTGTACATGACCTCGTCGCGCTGCTGCGGGGCGATGAACTGGATGCCGGTGGGCAGGCCGTCGTCGCTCAGGCCGGCCGGGATGGACATGGCGGGCACGCCGGCGAGGTTCGCCGGGATCGTGGCGATGTCGTTCATGTACATGGCCAGCGGGTCGTTCATCTTCTCGCCGAACTTGAAGGCGGTGGACGGGCTGGTCGGGGAGACGAGCACGTCGGCCTTCTCGAAGGCGTTGTGGAAGTCGCGGATGATCAGCGTGCGGACCTTCTGCGCGGAGCCGTACCAGGCGTCGTAGTAGCCGGCGGACAGGGCGTAGGTGCCGAGGATGATGCGGCGCTTGACCTCGTCGCCGAAGCCGGCCTCACGGGTGTAGGCCATCATGTTGGCGGCGGTCTGCGGCACGCCGGCCGGCGGCATGACGCGCAGGCCGTAGCGCATGCCGTCGTAGCGGGCCAGGTTGGAGCTGACCTCGGACGGCATGATGATGTAGTACGCGCCGAGCGCGTACTCGAAGTGCGGGCAGGAGACCTCGACGATCTCGGCGCCCATCTCCTCGAGCTTCTTGACGGCCTCGTTGAAGCGGGCCTCGACGCCGGGCTGGTAGCCGTCGCCGCCGAGCTCCTTGACGAGGCCGACCTTCATGCCCTTGAGGTCGCGCTTCGCGCCTTCACGCGCGGCGGCGGCCATCGGACGCGGGCCCTCCGGGATGGACGTGGAGTCGCGGCGGTCGTTGCCGCCGATGATCTCCTGCAGGAGCGCGGAGTCGAGCACGGTGCGCGAGACCGGGCCGATCTGGTCGAGCGAGGAGGCCATGGCGATTGCGCCGTAACGGGAGACGCCGCCGTAGGTCGGCTTGACGCCGACGGTGCCGGTCAGCGCGCCCGGCTGGCGAATCGAGCCGCCGGTGTCGGTGCCGAGGGCGAGCGGGGCCTCGAACGCGGCCACCGCGGAGGCCGAGCCACCGCCGGAACCGCCGGGGACGCGCTCGGTGTCCCACGGGTTGTGCGTGGTCTGGTAGGCGGAGTGCTCGGTCGAGGAGCCCTGCGCGAACTCGTCGAGGTTGGTCTTGCCGAGGATCGGCATGCCGGCGGCCTTGAGCTTCTCGATGACGGTCGCGTCGTACGGCGGCACCCAGCCTTCGAGGATCTTGGAGGCGGCGGTGGTCTCGATGCCCTTGGTGACGATCATGTCCTTGATGGCGATCGGGACACCTGCCAACTCCGGCAGAGCGGCCTTTTCGTCAGCGGACTTGTTGTCGAACGCATCGGCCTGCTCGCGGGCCACGTCGGCGGAGACCTTGAGGAACGCCTTGATGGACGGCTCGGCGGCTTCGATGACGGCCAGATGCGCGTCGACCAGCTCACGGCTGGAGACCTCGCCGGCCTTGATCTTCGCGGCCTGCTCGGCGGCGGACAGCTTGACGAGCTCGTTGGTTGCTTCGTTGGTCATGGCGTCTCTCACTCCTCGCTTCCCAGGATTCGCGGCGCGACGAACATGCCGGCCTCGGTCTTCGGCCCGCCCGCGAGCGTCTCCGCCTGCGTGAGCGGCGTCGCCGGAACGTCCGGGCGCATGTAGGCTTCCAGCGGCACCGGGTTCGCGGTCGGCGGCACGTCGTCGCCGGCGACTTCCTGGACCTTGTTGATGGAGTCTGCGATGACGTTCAGCTCGCCCTGCAGGCGGGTGATCTCCTCATCGGTGAGCGCGATTCGGGCGAGATCGCCCAAATGCTCGATTTCTTCGCGTGTGAATGTAGGCATGGCCTTAACTATATGAGCCGTATGTGACACGCAGGAGTCGGCGACGGCGCCGGTGGACACGCGGCATCGAGGGCTCGACGCCGAGACGCCCCTACCGTCACGCTGCTCGCCCGCGCAGAGTGACGCTACAGTGAAAACCCAGTGTTTCCAATGTCTCACAGCACCGCGTCACACTGCGCGGGCGAGCAGCGTGACGCGGCAGCGATAATCCGATGGTGGGCGTCGCCGACAACGGACGCCCACCATCGAATCCGCATGACGCCGGTCACTTGACGTCGGCGCGACGGGCGACGAGCACGCCGGCCGCGTAGACGACGACCGCCCACGCCAGCAGGATCAGGCCGGACTGCCACCAGTTCGGAGTGAATACGCCATCGGCGGCGCTGGCCGCCAGACCGTCGGACGGTCCGGACATGAACTGCGACGCGGCATTGCCCGGCATACAGGCGACCACCGAACGCACCCACGCCATCCGCTCCCCCGCCAGCGTCGCCATGCTCAGGATCGAGGGGATGATCGTCAGCAGTCCGATGACCGTCAGGACGCCGCCCACCGTGGAACGGAACAGCGCGCCGAACCCCAAGGCCATCACCGCCGTCAGCGCGAGCACCGCGGCGCCGCCCAGCAATGCGACGACCGGCAGCGCGCCTTCATCGTCGCCGAGCGGCCGTATGCCGGGACCGGCGAACGCCATGGCCGCCACGCCCCACGACATCAGTAGGCCGGCCAGCGACGAGGCGAATGCGAGCAGCATGGTGACCATGGCCTTCGCGTTCAGGAACATCACGCGGCGCGGATTGGCGGTCAGCGACGACTGAATCGATGAGGTCGCGTATTCCGAGGTGACCGCCATCACGCCGAAGATGCCGGCCACGATCATGCACAGGCTGACCGATGCGCCCACCGACTGCCACAGCAGCGAGCCGGCCAGCGGCCCGGCATCGATGGTGGAGCCGGTGCTGTCGTGCGTGTGGAGCGCGACGATCGCCCACGCCGTGATCGCGGTGCCGGCCGGCATGAGCAGCGCGTTGATGATGAGCAGCACGTAGGTGGAGGTCAGGCTGAGCGCCTTGACGAGTTCGCCGCGCATCGCGCCGAAGAACGTGAGTCTGGTGCGAGAGAGCAGGCTCTTATACACATCTGACGCGGCCGACCAGCG
>NZ_WBVT01000039.1 GCF_009193355.1 Bifidobacterium leontopitheci | reverse complement strand
GGACAAATCGGAACAAGGACAGGCCACGATCACCGAGGCCGTCAGTCAGAATCAGGGTCACCGCCAGGCCGCCACTCCCATTATCGCCGATCGGATTAACCGGCATAACCATTATCAACGTCAGGAATTGTCAACGGAACGTACTCGTAGGGGCGGTATGAGTACGTTCGGTTGGGAGATTGTGACGGACCGTACTCGGAATGGGGGTTACGGGTACGGTCCGTCAGGAATTGTCAACGGAACGTACCCGTAGGGGCGGTACGGGTACGGTCGGTTGGGAAATTATGACCGACCGTACCCGGAATGGGCGATACGAGCACGGTCCGTCAGGAATTGTCAACGGAACGTACTCGTAGGGGCGGTACGAGCACGTTCGGTTGGGAAATTGTGACGGACCGTACTCGGAATGGGGGTTACGGGTACGGTCCGTCAGGAATTGTCGACGGAACGTACTCGTAGGGGCGGTACGGGTACGTTCGGTTGGGAAATTGTGACGGACCGTACTCGGGATGGGGTCTACGAGTACGGTCCGTCAATCGTTAGTTGCAGGCCATGACGTGGCACAGGGATTGCACGCGCGGCAGCGAGAACACCTCGTCGGTGTGCACTACGCGGCCCGAGCCGTCGCACAGCGGAATACGCCAGTTCGGATACTCGTCGCTCGTGCCCGGCTGGTTCTGCACGCGGCGCTCGCCCACCGCGTCGGCGATGGTCGCCTGCAACAGCACGGACGGCGCACTGAGCAGCGCCGCGTGCATCGCCTCGATGATCGCCTGTTCATTCGCGGCGACCGCGGCGGTCTCATTCGTGACGTTGTCGGCGGTGACGTTGTCGGCGGCGACATGATCGCTCGCGGCGTGACCATCAACGGCGTGACCATCTGTGCCGGCATCCCCGCCCATGCAGGCGTCGGCGATTCTGCGATCCAGCCAGCTGCCGCGAGCCAGCATGGCGATCATCGAACGACGTTCGGCAACGGCGGCCGCGCGGAACCGTTCGGCCGGCTCCGTCAGCAGTCCCAGCTCTTCGCGCAGCCGCACGTGTTCGAGCGCCAGATATCCGGCGGTCGGCGGCAGGTCGTGTGTGGTGACCGACGCCAGCGCCGCGCGGCGATACGTTGACGGCAGCGCGTACGGGTCGCCCGCGTTCGGCGAATCGCCCTCGCGCGTGAACCATTCGACCACCGTGCCGAGCACGCCATGCTCGGCCAGTACACGCGAGACATACGGCGGCACCGTGCCCAGATCCTCGCCGATGACCACGCCATGCGCGCGCGTCGCCTCGATGGCCAGTATCGCCAGCATCACCTCATGGTCGTACGTAACATACGCGCCGTCCGCGGCTCCATGGCCGGCCGGAATCCACCACAGGCGGAACAGGCCGAGCACATGGTCGATGCGCAGCGCTCCCGCGTGCGCGAACATGCCATGCAGCATCTCGCGGTACACGCGGTAGCCGGTGTCCTCCAGGTATCGCGGGCTGAACGGCGGCTGACCCCAATCCTGCCCCTGCTGGTTGTAGAAGTCCGGCGGTGCACCCACGGTCGCACCCTTGGCGAACCGTTCCGGACTCCACCACACGTCGGCGCCGAGCGCGTGCACGCCCACGGCCATGTCCTGCATGAGGCCGAGCGCCATGCCGCCATCCAACGCGGCCTGGTGCGCGGCGGCCACCTGCTCGTCGGCGATCCACTGCATCCAGCGCGCGAACTCCAGGTCGTCCGCATGCTCGCGCACCAGCCGGGCGACGCGCGGCGACGACTTCGACTCGCCGTCGAACCACGACGGCCGTTCCCACGGTGCACCCCACGTCTCGAACGCGACGCACCACGTGGCGAACGCGTCTAGGTCGGAGCCGGCCGCCTGCTTGAACGCGGCGAACGCGGCTTCGCGCGCGGCGGTGCGCGGCTGGTCGAAGATGATGCGCAGCGCCTGACGTTTCGCCGACCACGCGGCGTTGATGTCCAGCGGCTGAGCACTGTCGTTCGCGGCGGCGAGCGTGGCGTGCAGCCGGTCCACGGCCGCGCGTCGGTCGGCCGGCAGCGCGGCGTATTCGGGAATGTCCTGCGGCCGGATGTACGTGACGTTGAGGAAGCGGCGCGACTCCGGCAGATACGGCGACGGCTGCAGCGGCGGCACCGGTGCGCAGGCGTGGATCGGGTTGATGAGCATGAAGTCGGCGGTGGAGTGCGCGGCCGCGTCCGCCAGGAGCCGGCGCAGGTCGCCGTAGTCGCCCACGCCCCACGAGCCGGCGGACCGTACCGAGTAGAGCTGCGTCATCCAGCCCC
This sequence comes from Bifidobacterium leontopitheci, assembly GCF_009193355.1. GTDB lineage: Bacteria > Actinomycetota > Actinomycetes > Actinomycetales > Bifidobacteriaceae > Bifidobacterium > Bifidobacterium leontopitheci. Next base: position 21,270 of record NZ_WBVT01000039.1, on the reverse strand, counting down.
AGGGGTGGGTGCTGCGGCGGTCGTTGCTGTTGTGGCTGTTGCTGCGGCGGTCGGCTTGCAGCGAGGGCGGCAGTTCGATGCGCGGCGGGGCGACGATGAGGGTGGCGACTGCCTGTGCGGCGCTGTCTTGTGCGGTGCTGGGCTGCGCGTCGGCTGTGTGGGTGAGCACGGTCAGGGTGTGGTAGCCGATTGGCAGGTCGGTGGGCAAGGTGAGGGTCGCGGTCGCTGGGGAGTCGGCTGCGGGGACGGCGTGCAGTTCGTCCGGCCAGCTGCGGCCGTCCTCCAGTGTGATGCTGACCTGCGTGATGTCGTCGGCCGGACGGTTGATGGTGACGATATTCGGCCGGTCCGTGATGGCGAGCAGCGTCGGGCTGACGATCCGGTCGCGGCGCTGACGTGCGACGTCGGCAAGCGCGCGTTCGACGGACTCGGGCGTGGAGGCGTCCACGTCGAGCGCGGCCAGTACGCCGACCAGCACGTCGTCGCGGATCTCGACGGGAGCGCCCATCTGGTCGACATAGCTCGTGGAGACGCCGCACGCCTTGGCGAGCCGGATGAGAGGGCGTGCCAGACGTTCCGGCGATTCGATGGATGCGGCTTCGTTGCCGTTGGGTTGCTGCATGGGATTCCTTTCTGTTCAAAATCCAAAATCGAAAAATCCAGAATCTGTCACAGCGGGTAGGTGCCCGCTGTGACGGATTGATGACAATCAAGAGATTGCAATGGTTGAAGACTGCTTGTCACAGCGGGTAGGTACCCGCTGTGACGGAGAGCTGGCGGCTTACGGCGACGGGGTTTGCTCCCGCTGGCGGGAGCTGGCTCGCGTAGCGAGACTGAGGGTGGTCTCCTGCGTTCAGTGACCACCCTCAGTCACGGCAAAGCCGTGACAGCCCCCGCCAGCGGGGGCGACGCTCCCCCAGTCAGCCTTTGGCTGACAGCCCCCTCCACCGAGGGGGCCAAGGTGAAGTAAAGCGTTGCCGGTACCCGTGAGTATGACGGTCTCTTCCACCGGGGGCAGGGGCGGGACGATCGCCTCGCGGGATGAGGGCCGGCCCGCACCTCGGCCCCCTCGGTGGAGGGGGCTGGCTGAGCGGAGCGAAGACTGGGGGAGCGTCACCCGCACTGGGTCGGGCGGCGCGCTAGCGCAGGATGGCGAAGGACTGCGGGGGCATGACGAGCGTGCCGTCGGCGTAGCTGGGCTCGCCGATGGCGAAGACGACGGAGCCGGGCGTGTGCGCGATGCCGGCGGTTGTGCCGCTGTCCGCGGCTGCCGCGTCGCCGCGCAGGTCGAGGCTGAGGGTCGTGCGTCCGGGGTTGACGGCCACCACAATGTCGGCGTCGGCCCTGCTGCTGTCGGTCATATCGCTGTCTGTCTTGCTACCGTCTGCCTTGTTGCCGTCGGCCCTGCTGCCAGTCATGTCGCAAACGGCCTTGCCGGTGGCGTCTCCATCGGCCGCGGCGTCCGCGCACGCCGTCCGCACGAACCGGCGGAAGGCGAAGAGGCGGCCGGATTCGGTGATCGGCGCGAAACCGGCGTCGGCGCGCAAGGCCGCCGTCGACGCCCGCAGTGCGAGCACGTCGTGCACGACGTGCCACAGCGAGCCGCCGTCCGCCTGCTGCGATGCCACGGTCGGCGCGGCGGCATCATCATCGACCGGCAGGTACAGCGCGTCGGCCGCGGCTGTCGAAAAGCCCAGGTTGCGCCCGCCGTCCCACTGCATCGGCGTGCGGCTGCCGGTACGCACGTAGCCGCCCTCCTTGCTCGGCAGCTGACGGTAGCGCATGCCGATCTCGTCGCCGTAATAGACGAACGGCACGCCGGGCAGGGTGAGCAGCGTGGCGTAGGCGAGCGCGATCTCGCGGTCGGTCAGGCGGCCGGCGACGCGCGGCGTGTCATGATTGCAGGTGATGAGGTCGAAGTAGCCGCCGAGCCGTTCGGCGTCGCGCAGCTGGGGGAGGTACTGGCCGAGGAAGCCTTCGATGCCGGTGCCGCTGTCCGCGTTGAAGTAGCTGCGGTCGTCGCTGCTGCGCTCGGCAGGCGTATCGGTGTCGCGCAGCAGCATGTTGTAGCCGTTCGGCTTGCCGTCCCAACGCCAGTCCAGGTAGAAGTCCATGTCGAAGCCGGCGAGCAGCGACTCGTACGGGCGTCCCCATTCCGAGACGAACGCGGCTTCGGGGAATTCGGTGCGGACCTGCTCGAAGATGGTCCGCCACGTGCGGATGGTGAACGGCTTGCGGGTCGTCCAACCGTCGACGACGCCCGGCTCGTCGTCCCGCTTGACGAGGCTGTCGGCCATGTCGACGCGGAATCCGTCGGCGCCGAGGCCGAGCCAGAAGCGCATGACGTCGGCGATCGCCTCGCATGTGGCGAGCGCGTCCGGCCCGAGCGCCGGCTTCTGCCACGGCTGGCGCGGGTGGGCGAAACCGTAGTTCAGCGCCGGCTGGCATTTGAAGAAGTTGAGGATGTACGTGCCGTTGCGCTCGCATTCGCCGCCGATGAACGGCAGCCCGTCACCGCCGGCGATCCACGAGTCGGTCCAGATGTAGCGTTCGGAGAGGGTGCGTGCGTCGCCCGGCAGGTGGCGGTCGGCGTGGTCGGACTTGGCGCTCGCCTGGAACCAGGGGTGCTCTTCGCTGGTGTGCCCGGGGACGAGGTCGAGCAGCACGCGGATGCCGCGGCGGTGGGCCTCGCCGAACAGGCGGACCATGTCGTCGTTCGTGCCGTAGCGTGGGGCGATGCGCGTGTAGTCGCGCACGTCGTAGCCGGCGTCCTTGAACGGCGAGTCGTAGCAGGGGTTGATCCACAGCGCGTTGCAGCCGAGTTCGCGGATGTAGTCGAGGCGGCCGATGATGCCGGGGATGTCGCCGATGCCGTCGCCGTTGGAGTCGGCGAAGCTCTGCGGGTAGATCTCGTAGAACCGTGCGTCGCGCAGCCAGCGTGGCGTGGTGCGTGCGGTGTGCGCGGCGTTGCGTGGTTCGGTGTGTCGTGTGTCTTCCATGGCTCACGTCCTTTGGTTGACGGGGTTTGACGTCGTTATCGTGCGACCATTGTCGCGCACCGCTTTGACAACGTTTGCGTCACGTGGTACAGTAATAGACAACACCGCAGAAAGCCTTGAAAAACAACGAAAAGACAGCCTGCGGCGGAACCACTGCGCTGAAGCCGTGAATCCGACTTGTTGCGCTCTGCGTCCCTGATAAAAGAAAACGTATGCAGCATGGTTAAGGTGACGATGCTGCGGCGACGCCGCCACCGTGACGACGTCACAGGAGAAAGGAAGATCGATGAGGATCAACTGGAAGAAAGCCATGGGACTGGCCGCCGCAGTGGCCATGCTCGCTCCCCTCGCCGCGTGCGGTTCCGACAGCGGCTCGAACGGCTCCAGCAGCGCCAAGGGCGGCACCACCGCCGTCACCCTCAAGGTGTGGGGCCCGCAGACCGACCAGGACTCCTCCAAGGGCGACTCGTTCCTGGCGACCGTGGAGAAGAACTTCGAGAAGGCCCACCCCGAGTACAAGATCACCTGGCAGAACGATGTCGTCGGTGAGGACGACGCTTCCAAGACCGTCAAGCAGGATCCGGCCTCCGCCGCCGACGTGTACATGTTCGGCAACGACCAGCTCGGCACCCTCATCGACGCCAACGCCATCGGCCAGCTTGGCACCGATGCCGAGAAGCAGGTCAAGGAGCAGAACGGCGACGCCGCGATCGCGTCCGTCACCTCCTCCGACGGCAAGCTGTACGGCGTGCCCTACACCGGCAACACCTGGTTCATGTACTACAACAAGTCCAAGTTCAGTGCCGATGACGTCAAGTCGCTCGACACCATGCTCTCCAAGGGCAAGGTCGCCTTCCAGATCGGCGGACCCTGGTACTACACCGCGTTCTTCACCGGCGCCGGCGCCAAGTTCTTCGGCGACGACGGCATGACCGCCTCCAAGGGCATCGACCTGGGCGACAAGGCCGCCGACGTGACCAAGTACCTCGCCACGCTGATGACCAACAAGAACTTCGTCGTCGATGACGGCAGCACCGGCCTCGCCGGCCTCAAGGACGGCACGGTCGACGCCTACTTCGACGGCACCTGGAACGCCGCCAGCGCCAAGGAGGCCCTCGGCGACAACTACGCCGCCGCACCCGCCCCGAGCTTCACGCTCGACGGCGAGCAGGTCCAGCTCACCCCGTTCTCCGGCACCAAGGCCGCCGCGTACAACCCGAACGCGAAGAACCCGAAGGCCGCCGCGCAGTTCGCCGCCTACCTCGGCTCCACCGAATCGCAGAAGCTGCACTACACGATGAGCGGCGTCACCCCGGCCGACAAGTCCCTCTCCTCCACGGCCGACGACCCGGCCTCCAAGGCCCAGCTGGAAACGATGTCGAACATCGCCGTCAACCAGCCGACCATCTCCGCGATGAACAACTTCTGGGACCCGGCCACCACGTTCGGCAACGGCCTCAAGAACAAGGACGTCACCCCGTCCAACGCGGCCTCCAAGGTCGCCGAGTTCGAAGCCCAGCTCAAGTCCGCCACCAAGTGACGGCCCTGAACCACTGAGCCACCGAACATCCTGAACATCGTGGGCACCGGCCGCTCCTGACAGCCGGCACCCACGCCAACCACACGCCCTGGCGGGCGGCGGGTTCTCTCCTTCCCCGCCGCCCGCCACGGCGTGACAGCCTCCTCCTCACGGCGGCCGCACACCCCGCAGGCGTCCGGTCGCCGTGGCATCCAGACTGCCCCCATCAACCCCAACAACCCAACGTTCGATAAGGCGGTACCCATGTCCAGCACCACTGCGACACCCGCGAAAGCGGCACGGCCCATGAGTCGCCGCCGCAAGACGAACAAGGACGGCGTGGCGCCGTCACCGTACACCGTGCGCGCCGCGCTCTCGCAGGGAAGCCTGACCACCAAGCTCTCCGCGCTCGTCTTCGGCCTCGGCAACCTCGCACACAAGCAAATCGTCAAGGGACTCGTCCTGCTCGCCGGCGAGATCCTGTTCATCTGGTTCATGGCGGCCGACGGCGCACACAACCTCGCGATGCTGCCGTCGCTCGGCGACAACAAAGGCGGCAAGCAGCTCGTCGACGGCTTCTGGGAGTACGTCCCCGGCGACAACTCCGTGGTGATCCTGCTGTACGGCGTGTGCACGGTGGCCATCTGCGCCGTGTTCGTGCTGTGGTGGGCTCTGGCGGTGCGCAGCGCGTACAAGGCCGAATGCCAGGCGCGTGAAAACGGCGGCCGTGCACCCGAACTGCTCGACGACCTGCGCGACCTGCGCGACGGCAAGGTCTCCAACCTGCTCATGGCGCTGCCCACGCTCGGCATTGTCGTGTTCACCATCCTGCCGCTGATCTTCATGATCTCGGTGGCGTTCACCAACTACGACCAGGACCACGTCACCCTGTTCGACTGGACCGGCCTCGACACGTTCAAGACCGTGTTCTCCGGCAACGCGACCGGCGACGTGAACGCGCCGCTGTTCTTTTCCGTGCTCGGCTGGACGCTCACCTGGGCGTTCTTCGCCACGTTCCTCAACTTCTTCTTCGGCCTGTTCATGGCCATGATCATCAACCGCAAGACCACGCACGGCAAGGGCTTCTGGCGCGCGGTGTTCTCCATGTCGATCGCCGTGCCGCAGTTCGTCTCCCTGCTGACCATGCGCACCATGCTGCAGCCGCAGGGCGCGATCAACCGCATGCTCATGAGCTGGGGCTGGATCGACCAGTCGCTGCCGTTCTTCACCGACACGACCTGGGCGCGCGTGACCGTCATCGTCATCAACCTGTGGGTCGGCATCCCGTACACGATCATGCAGGTGACCGGCATCCTGCAGAACATCCCCGCCGAACAGTACGAGGCCGCCCGCATCGACGGCGCGAACTGGTGGCAGATCTTCACGAAGATCACCATGCCGTACATCATCTTCGTGCTCACGCCGTACCTGATCACCACGTTCACCGGCAACGTGAACAACTTCAACGTGATCTACCTGCTTTCGCAGGGCGAACCCAGCCAGGTCGGCCAGTCGGCAGGCAAGACCGACCTGCTCATCACCTGGCTGTACAAGCTGACCGTGGACCGCGGCGACTACAACCTCGGCGCCGTGATCGGCATCATGACGTTCATCGTGCTTGCGGTGGTGGCGCTCATCACCTACCGCAGTTCCGGATCGTACAAGGATGAGGAGGCGTTCCGATGAGTTCCGCAGTTACTTCAGCAGCGGCCGCCGGCAAGTCCGGTGCCGCGTCCGCCGACGTTTCGACCGCGAAGGCGACGTCCACGAAGGCGACGTCCGCGAAGGCGACGTCCACGAAGGCCCAGTCGCACGGCTTCATGCACGACCAGCGCCGCCGCCGCATCGCCGGCGACATCGCCACCCACCTGTTCCTCGCCGTCATGGCGGTGATCTGGCTGGTGCCGATCGTGTGGGTGTTCTTCGAAAGCTTCAACAAGAACACCGCCCCCTACACCGACTCGTTCTTCCCCAAGGAGTACACGCTCGGCAACTACACGGCCCTGTTCACCGACCGCTCGGTCATGAACTTCCCGCGCATGTTCATGAACACGCTCATCGTGGCGTGCTTCGTGTGCGTGATCTCCGTGTTCTTCGTGCTGTCGGTCGCCTACTGCATGTCGCGCCTGCGGTTCCGCTTCCGCCGCACGTTCATGAACGTGGCGCTGATCCTGGGCATGTTCCCCGGCATCATGGCCGTCACGGCGATCTACTTCATCCTCAAGGCGATGAAGCTGACCGAAGGCTCGGCGCCGGTGCTCATCGCGCTGATCCTCGTGTACGCGGCCGGCTCGGGCGCAGGCTTCTACGTGATGAAGGGCTACATGGACACCATCCCCATGTCGCTCGACGAGGCCGCGCTCATCGACGGCTGCACGCGCTGGCAGGTGTTCACCAAGATCATCATCCCGATCTCCAAGCCGATGATCGTCTACCAGGCCATCACCGGATTCCTCACCCCGTGGCTCGACTTCGTGATGGCGAAGGTGATCTGCCGCACGCAGTCGAACTACACGGTCGCGCTGGGTCTGTGGCTCATGCTCGACAAGGAGTACATCCAGACCTGGTACGCGCGTTTCGCCGCCGGCGCGGTGCTCGTCTCGATCCCGATCGCCATCCTGTTCATCGTGATGCAGCGCTTCTATCAGGAGTCCATGAGCGGCTCGGTGAAAGGCTGATGTGACCGACATGACGACCTTCATGAACGAACCGCCGGCCGGCTTGCCGGCGGATTCGCAGGGCGTCGAGGATGCGGGCGGTGTCGTGGCTGTCGCTGCGGTGCCGCCCGCGGCATCTGCGGACGTTGCTGTTCCGGACGTTGCTGTTCCGGACGCTGCGGCGACGTCCGGCCTCGCACAGTCCGCTGCACAGTCCGTTGCACAATCCGCTACGCAGTCCGTTACGCCGGCCGCGGACATCCCCGCCGGCCCCGACGGCATGGCCGCCGCATCCCCGATCGACACCGACCCATATCCGCTGTGTCTTGAACGTCCGCTGGGAGCCGCGGTCGCGGACGGCCACACCACGTTCGCCCTGTGGGCGCCGACCGCCAGCGCGGTCACGCTGCGGCTGTTCACACACGGCAGCGACAGCGAAGCCGGCGACCGCACGCTGCGCACCATCGCGCTGTCGCCGCACGCGGACGGCTCATGGACCGCCGACCTCGACGGCAACCTCAGCGGCGTCTACTACGACTATCTCGTCACGTTCCCCTACGGCACCGTGCAACGTACCGCCGACCCATGGGCGCGCGCGGCCGGCGTCAACGGCCGGCGCAGCATGGTCATCGACCTGCGCTCCACAGATCCGGACGGCTGGGACGACGACCGACGGCCCGACGTGCCGCCGGCCGAGACGGTCGTCTGGGAGACGCACATCGGAGACTTCAGCAACGACCCGCACGGCGGCATCCCCGCGGCCCACCGCGGCAAGTACCTCGCGTTCGCCGACCGCGGCACCGGCGTTGATGGTGAACGCTCCGGTGACGGCCGCTCTGGCGACGGTCGCTCCGGCAACGGTCATCCCAGCGGCGTCGACTACCTGCGCCGGCTCGGCGTCACCGCCGTGCAGCTACTGCCGTTCTACGACTACGGGTCCGTGGACGAGTCGGGCGGCCCGCAGTTCAACTGGGGGTACGATCCGGTCAACTACAACGTGCCGGAAGGCTCGTACTCGACCAACCCCTACGACGGCGCGGTGCGCATCCGCGAATGCAAGACGATGATCCAGTCGCTGCACGCGGCCGGCATCAAGGTCATCATGGACGTGGTCTACAACCACATGTTCTCGCCCGACAACTGGTTCGAACGCACGGTGCCCGGGTACTACTGCCGGCGATGGCCGTACGGGGCGCTCGCCAACGGCTCCGGCTGCGGGTGCGACATGGCCAGCGAACGGGCGATGTTCCGACGGTTCATCGTCGAATCGGTGACCTACTGGGCGCGCGAATACCACATCGACGGGTTCCGGTTCGACCTCATGGGGCTCATCGACGTCGACACGATGAACGCCGTGCGCGACTCGCTCGATACGCTGCCCGGCGGCGAGTCGATCCTCATGTACGGCGAGCCGTGGTCGGCGGGGCCCACCTGCGTGCCGGAAGGCGTGACGCTCGCCAACAAGGACGGCCTGGCGGCGTTGAACCCGCGCATCGGGCACTTCTGCGACACCACGCGCGACGCCATCAAAGGGCACGTGTTCTACCCGGAACGCCGCGGATACGTCAACGGCGACGCGGCTGGCAACAAGGCCGCGATCCAGCATGCCGTCGACGCGTGGCGCGAGCCCGGCGCGTTCGGCGAAGGCGAGCCGGGGCAGATCATCCAGTACGTTTCGGCGCACGACGACCTGACGTTGTGGGACAAGCTGTGCATGAGCATGTGCCCGGACGTGTGCGGGGACGGGGTTGCGGCCGGGAATGTCGGGGCTGCCGGGGACGGCGGCCGTGGCGGCGGTGATGTCGCCGGGGACGGCCTTGCGGATGCCGATGATCGTGTGCCGGCGGGCGGTCGCGTGCCGGCCGAGGACGTGTTCGACGTGCGCGACGGCAGGTGCCGTGCGGTGCTCGCCGCGAACCGCATCGCCGCCGGGCTGACGCTCACTGCCGCGGGCATCCCGTTCATGCTCGCCGGCGAGGAGTTCGCCCGCACAAAATACGGCGACGACAATTCGTACGACTCCGGCATCGCGCTCAACCAGCTGGATTGGCGGCGTTCCGTGCGCCTCGGCGGATTGGTGGACTACTATGCGGCGCTGATCGCGCTGCGCCGGTCCGATCCGTGCTGGTTCGACGCGCCGCGGCAGGCGATCGACGTTGCCGGTGACGTTGTGGCGTTCCGTGTGAAGGAGTACGCGGTGTTCGCGAATCCGGACGACGAGGCCCGTCGTGCGTTGGTGTCGGCGGTTGGGGCCGCTGCCGGCGCTGCTGATGCTGTGGCGGGGACGCTCCCCCAGTCGGCTTCGCCGACAGCCCCCTCCACCGAGGGGGCTGAGGAGATGGGCCGGTATGCGGCAGAGACTGGGCCTGACGGCTGGCGGCTTGTGCTGAGCTCGGATTGGTATGACGATGCTGGTGTGGATGCGGGGACGCTCCCCCAGTCACGGCCTTCGGCCGTGCCAGCCCCCTTCGCCGAGGGGGCCGAGGGCGCGGGGCGGTGTACGGCGGGGGAATGGTTTGTACTGCCTCCGCGGTCGTTCACCGTCTGGAAGCGCGCCTAGCGGAGACCGTTGCGTGATGCCGTATGCGTCACCCTGCTCGCCCTCGCACAGTGACGCATGACTGAGGCCCCTTGCAAATACTAGGGTTTCGCACTCTCGTCACTGTGCTCGGGCGGGCAGAGTGACGCAGCAATGCCCGGTCTGGCCGGCAGCGGTCGTTTCCGACTAATTCGCGTGGCCTCCTAGTCGGAAACGGCCGCAAAACGGCCCGTTAGCGTCCGTTTCCGACTAGAACCGCCGATGAACTAGTCGGAATCGGCCGCAAATCGACCTGTTAGCGTCCGTTTCCGGATAGAACGGTAGGCGAGCTGGATGGCAACGGACGCGGATCGGCTGTCGGTGTCCATCTTCGACTCGAACGCCTGGCGGGCCGGTCGCAGACGGCTCTGACCACCCTCAGTCTTGCTTCGCGAGCCAGCTCCCGCCAGCGGGAGCGAAAGCATGGCGAGACCCGCTAACCGCCCGCCCGGCCGGCACATCACAAGAAAGGATCATGCACCTATGACGGCATCGACGCGACGATACGACGCGGTGTTCTTCGACCTGTACGGCACGCTGATCGACATCCGCACCGACGAGGAAGCCGACGAGCCGTGGCAGGCGCTGCGCGAGGCGTTGGTCGGACTCGGCATGGAGCCGGCCGTCAGCATCGCCGGCCTTCGCGCCCGGTTCACGCAAGCCGTGCGCGAGACGAACGCACGGCAGCAGGCGGTCCGATCATCGTCGATCCACTCGCCGCGCACGGCGCACGCACACGCCGATGCCGTGCCGCTTTCGGCCGATACGCAATCCGATGGCACGCCGACGTCAGCCGCAGCACGGTCCGCCATGACGGCGACCTTGGACGGCCGGCGTCCCGTCATACCGCCGGACTGCGTGGAACCCGACCTGCTGCCCGCCTACCGTCTGCTGTGCGAAGCCGCCATGCGCGGCACCATCGCCGACCGCACCTCCGGCACGCCGGCCGCCGCCGCAATCGACCGCGTTGCAATCGACCGTGCCGCACGTCACGCCGCGTGGACGTTCCGCCGCGCGAGCACACGTACGATCCGCCTGTACCCCGGCGCGATCCGTCTGTTGCGGTCGCTGCACGCGGCCGGGCTGCGGGTCGTGCTCGTAAGCAACGCGCAGGCCTGTTACACGCGGCCGGAACTTGACATGCTCGGCCTGACGCCGCTGTTCGACCGCATCGTCATCTCCAGCGAGGAGGGCGTGCGCAAGCCGTCGCCCGAGCTGTTTCACCGGGCGCTCGCGCGTGAGGGTCTGCGTCCCGACCGCGTGGTCATGGTCGGCAACGACGAGCGCAGCGACATCCTCGGCTCACGCGCGGCCGGCATCGACGGCGTGTACCTGCGCACGGCGATCTCGCCGGCCGGCGACCCGCAATCCAGTGCGCACGCCGTGCTGTCGCTACGCGGTGCCGACTACGCGCCGCTGGCCGCGCTGCTGGGTGTCGACTATGCTCGGCTGGCGACGCCGCCGACGCTGCTCGGCGTGCGCGGCGGCGGGGATTGAGGGCCGCGGATGCCGTGTCATACACAGCGTGACAGAACGAACCGTCGCATCGGCATAACGGATACGATGGGATGCGTAACGACAGAGGGGGCGGAATTCCGCGCCGCAGGAGGTGCCAGATGAGAGAGCATACGACAGATATGGATGGCCGTCGCCATGACGGGCCGCACGCCAAGGGGCTGTCGGCGTTCCGGCTCAAGACGATCGCCGCGCTGTTCGCGGCGTTGTCGGTCGTCGCCGTCACGGTGCTGCCGGCGCTGCTCGGCGCGCCGTCGGCCGACAACATGACGTCGCTGACCGCCGTGGTGTTGTGCGACGTGGTCTCGTGGTGCGCGATTCCGATCTACGCGTGGCTGCTGGTCGAAGGCTGGCGTCACACGCATGACGTGTGGCGGTATGGCGTGCGGCTGTTCGTCGTCGCGAAACTGGCCGAGGTCCCGTACGACTTTATCATGACCGGCCGCTGGTTCGACCTGCGCGTGCAGAATCCGGTGTACGGTCTGCTGATCGCGCTCATCGTGCTCGGCCTGTTCGACTGGGCCGGCAAGCGGCTTTCGGGGGTCTCGCTGGTGGTGGTCGATGTGCTGTTCGCCGCGGTGGGCGTGCTGTGGAATCTGTTGCTGCATGTGGGCGTGGACCAGCGGGTGATGTTCGGCGGCGTGCTGACGTTGGCGTTCGCGCTCGTGTTCCGCTATCTCGGCCGTCATGAGAACACGATGATGTTCACGGCCGGACTCCTGGGTGCGGTCAACGGCGTCATTCCGGCGCTGGGCGTCGTGTTCCTGCACTACCGCAACGACGAGCTCGGCTACGGTCATCCGTGGACGCGGTGGGTGTTCTACGCGCTGTACCCGGTGATGCTGGCGCTGGGTGCGCTCTCCGTCGCTGTGTTGTAGTGTCCGTATCGCTGTGCAGTATCGCTGTGCAGTATCGCTGTGCAGTATCGCTGTGCCGTATCGCTGTGCCGTATCGCTGTGCCGTATCGCCGTCACAGCGGGTAGGTGCACGCTGTGACAAGTCGTGCTCATGCCTTGGAAATACTGGGTTTGCGCGAGTCCGTCACAGCGTGTACCTACCCGCTGTGACAAAGTAAGGCGGCGCGGCGGGGGCAGCGGGCCCGGCCGCTTAGTCCTGCGGCGTGTAGAGGGCGTCGGTTTCGCGCAGGATCAGCTCCGGCTGTACGATCTCGTGCGGGGTCTCCGGCGTGCGGTCGTTGATGAGGTCGATCGCCTTGAGCGCCGCCTTGCGACCCATGGCGTACGGGTCCTGCCGCATGGTGGTGAGGTTGATCGTGTCGGCGTAGGGGCTGTCGTCGAAGCCGACGATCGAATAGTCGCGCGGCGTGCGGTGGCCGTAGCGTTCCAGTTTGAGCACGAGCGGGATCGCCATCATATCCATCTGGCAGCAGATCGCGTCGGGGAACCGGTCGAGCGCGAGCAGCGCCGACAGTGCGGAGTCGGCGAACGTGCGGCCGCGCGGCACGGTCAGCACCTGCCAGTCGAGGTCGTGCGTCGTCTCGGCGTTCTGGCAGGCGCGCGTGAAGCCGCGGCCGCGCGCGTCGATCGACGAGTCCATGGTCTCCGATGCGGCCGAGCAGACGTAGACGATGCGCCGGTGGCCGAGGTTGATGAGATGCTGGGCGGCGGTGTACATGCCGTTCTCGTCGTCGATGCTGATCGAAGCGTCGAAACCGTCCACCGAAGGCGTGTTGATGCCGACGATCGGCACGTGGATACGTTGCAGCTGCTCCACTTCGGCGCGGTCGATGGCGAACGACGCGACGAACACGGCGTCGACGTTGCGTCGCACCGGCAGGTCCTTGAAGAACGACCGCCGCATGTCGGCGGTGTCGATGTGCTGGAAGATCGAGATGTCGTAGCCGGCGTCGTGCATGACCGAGTTGATGCCGGCGAAGACCTGCGTGTTGAACCAGCTGGTGATCTCCTCGTTCATGAGCAGCGCCACACGGAACGTCTGCCCGTATTTGAGCGCGGCGGCCGAACGCGAGATGTTGAAGTCGAGCGCGTCGGCGGCGGCCATCACCTTGCGGCGCGTCTGCTCGGAGACGATCTCGGGATGCGCGAACGCGCGCGAGACCGTGGAGATGGAGACCCCCGCCGCCTTCGCCACTTCGCGGATTCCTGCCTTGTCCATGTCATCTCCTTTGCCTGTGCCGGTGTCGCCGCCTGTAGTGACGTTGTCATATAGACGTCGCCGTACGCCGTTGCCGTCGTGCGGCAGGCAGGCCACGGCACTGCCGCCTATGTATCCGTACCAGTATACTGCAAACATTCTCATAACGGAAACGCAAGGCGTCACGCGTTGCCGTCGCCTGCCGCCGCCCCTCTCGCGGCACCAACGCGACGCCGTAAGTTCACCTGAAGTTCGGGCCGCCGTCGCGCCGGCTTTCCTTTCGCCGAGTTAGCTGAACTGTGAGCACTAACAGACTCTCCGACGTGGCCGACATACGACAACGACCCACGCCGGACCATGACGGGCCCTCCCGTCACGAATGGAAGAAGAGATCCATGGCATTCAAGAAAGTCGTCTCCGGCGCAGTCGCGGCCCTGACCTCGGTCGCGGCCCTCGGCGCCCTGACCGCCCCGGCGCTCGCGGCGGGCAACCCCACCTACGCGCTCAACGGCAAGACCGTCGAGCAGCTGTCCGTCCACGGCGGCGCCCAGCGTCTCGCCGCCCTCGGCAACCCCGGCGCCAAGAACGTCATCCTGTTCATCGGCGACGGCATGGGCGACTCCGAGATCACTGCCGCCCGCAACTACCTGCACGGCGTGAACGGCTCGTTCGCAGGCCTCGACAAGCTCGGCCAGCCGGGCGCGCTGCTCACCGGCGACAACACCGCCGCCGAAGCCGGCTCCGGCCAGTACACGACGTTCTCGCTGGGCAACAGCTCCAACGACTCGCTCATGGCCAAGGACAAGGACGGCAAGCTCGCCGGCTCCAAGACCGCCGGCGTCATCACTCCCGTCACCGACTCCTCCGCCTCCGGCTCCGGCTGGTCCACCGGCACCAAGACGTACAACAACGCCGTGGACGTCGACGTCAAGGGCAACCCGCAGCTCAACCTCATCGAACTCGCCAAGGCCAAGGGCCTGGCCACCGGCAACGTGACCACCGCCGAAATCCAGGACGCCACCCCGGCCGTCCTCGAATCCCACTCCACCGAGCGCGCCTGCTACGGACCGCAGGGCAAGTGGGACGGCAAGACCGACACCAACGGCGACGGCAAGCTCGACGCCTCCGACGGCAACCAGTCCAAGAACTGCCTCGCCGACCAGCTCAAGGTCAACGGCGGCATCGGCTCCATCTCCGAGCAGCTGCTCGACACCCGCGCCGACGTCACCATCGGCGGCGGCTCCAAGTACTTCAACCAGCTCGGCCTCGACGGCAAGACCCTGTGGCAGCAGGCCGCCGACCGCGGCTTCCTGACCGTCGAGAACGACGTCGACAAGTTCGCCGGCATCGACGCGCAGGCCACCGGCAAGAAGGACCAGCCGGTCCTCGCCCTGCTCGGCGGCGGCAACCTGCCCACCCAGTTCAACCCGACCCCGGCGCTCACCCAGGCGGCGACCGAAAAGCGCGGCCCGGTCGAGTGCTCGGTGAACGACGCCTGGCTCGGCAACAAGACCGCGGCCGGCAACAGCGCCTCGCTGGCCGACATGACCAACAAGGCCATCGACCTGCTCCAGGCCAACCCGAAGTCCTCCAAGGGCTTCTTCCTGCAGGTCGAGGGCGCCTCGATCGACAAGCAGGACCACGCCGCCAACGCCTGCGGCCAGATCGGTGAGACCGACGACCTCGACAAGGCCATCGCCGCCGCGCTGAAGAAGGTCGACCTCAAGGACACGCTCGTCATCGTGACCGCCGACCACGCGCACACCAGCCAGATCGTCGGCGAGCCGCCGTACTACGCGCTGAGCACCATCCTCAAGAACGCCGACGGCTCCCAGACCGTCATCTCCTACGGCACCGCCACCGGTGAGGACAAGGGTGCCGAGAACCCCGAAGTCGGCTACACCGCCGGCGGCATGGAGCACACCGGCACCCAGCTGCGCATCGCGGCCTCCGGCCCCGGCGCCTCGCGCGTCGACGGCCTGACCGACCAGACCGACAACTTCTACACCATCGCCGGCGCGCTCGGCCTCGCCACCACCACCGACCAGCAGAAGGGCCTGTCCGACGGCGGCAAGGTCGCCGTGAACAAGAGCGACGACGGCAAGTACAGCGCGGACGTCACCGGATTCAACGGCGACGCGGTGCTCTCCTACCAGCTCGTCGACGACGCCTCCAAGAAGGTCGTCGCCGCCTCCAACGACACCACCCCGGTCTCCGGCGTGCGCGTCGCCACCGCCGCGACCACCACGCTCGACTTCGGCGACTTCACGCCGGCCGAGGGCGCCAAGTACACGCTGACCGTGACCGGCCGCCAGTCCGGCAAGTCCGCCAGCGTCTCGTTCCCGGGTGCTTCCGGATCCGCCGACAAGACGCCCGGCAAGGGCAACGGCGGCACCGTCGCGCAGGGCGGCGTCACCAAGCCGAACGCTCCGCTGGGCAAGACCGGCGCGACCATCCTCGGCCTCGCGGTGCTGGTGCTCGCGCTCGGCGCCGCAGCGCTCACCGTGCGCTTCGCCAAGTTCGGACGTCGCTGAGCGACGCGCGGCCGGTGGTTTGCGGCCGTAGCGTTACATAACTGAATACTGTGCCATTGCGTCAGCGAAAGCGTGCGCCGGGTGTCTCAACGGTCCGGCGGATGCTTTCGCTGACGTCGTCTTGGGGATGCGACGCGGCGGTTTCGATGGGGTGCCAGCTGACGCTTGCTGACGGCCCGCTGAAAGTTGAGTGAGATTCGCTCAAGTTTTTGTGAAGAAGTGGGAATAAAAGTTGGTATTGGAAAGTTGAGTGGTGTAGGCTCAAGTTTTGGAAAGCAAAACGAGGGCACACCTCGGGGCGAAGGTCCGGCGGCGGCGCGCAAGCCGCGGCCGCCGGCCCCAAGACTTGAGCGAGCAAACGTAAACGAACGAAACAACGTAAGGAGCACACATTATGGCACGTGCAGTTGGTATTGATCTGGGTACTACGAACTCCTGCATCGCAACGCTTGAAGGCGGCGAACCGACCGTCATCGTGAACGCCGAGGGCGCACGCACCACGCCGTCCGTGGTCGCGTTCTCCAAGTCCGGCGAGATCCTCGTCGGCGAGGTCGCCAAGCGTCAGGCGGTCACCAACGTCGACCGCACCATCAGCTCGGTGAAGCGTCACATGGGCACCGACTGGACCGTCGAGATCGACGGCAAGAAGTGGACCCCGCAGGAGATCTCCGCGCAGATCCTCATGAAGCTCAAGAGGGACGCCGAAGCGTACCTCGGCGAGCCGGTCACGGACGCCGTGATCACCTGCCCGGCGTACTTCAACGACGCCCAGCGTCAGGCCACCAAGGACGCCGGCAAGATCGCCGGCCTGAACGTCCTGCGCATCATCAACGAGCCGACCGCGGCCGCGCTGGCCTACGGCCTAGAGAAGGGCAAGGAGGACGAGCGCATCCTCGTCTTCGACCTCGGCGGCGGCACCTTCGATGTGTCCCTGCTGGAGATCGGCAAGGACGACGACGGCTTCTCCACCATTCAGGTGAAGGCCACCAACGGCGACAACCACCTGGGCGGCGACGATTGGGACCAGAAGATCATCGACTGGCTGGTGAGCGAGGTCAAGAACAAGTACGGCGTCGACCTGAGCAAGGACAAGATCGCGCTGCAGCGTCTGAAGGAAGCCGCCGAGCAGGCGAAGAAGGAGCTGTCCTCCTCGACGAGCACCTCCATCAACATGCAGTACCTGGCCATGACGCCCGACGGCACCCCGGTGCACCTGGACGAGACCCTGACCCGTGCGCACTTCGAGGAGATGACCTCCGACCTGCTCGGCCGTTGCCGCACGCCGTTCAACAACGTGCTGCGCGACGCGAACATCTCCGTGAGCGACATCGACCACGTGGTGCTGGTCGGCGGCTCCACCCGTATGCCGGCCGTCAAGGAGCTCGTCAAGGAGCTCACCGGCGGCAAGGAAGCGAACCAGTCCGTCAACCCGGATGAGGTCGTGGCCGTCGGCGCCGCCGTGCAGTCCGGTGTCATCAAGGGCGACCGCAAGGACGTCCTGCTGATCGACGTGACCCCGCTGTCGCTGGGCATCGAGACCAAGGGCGGCATCATGACCAAGCTCATCGACCGCAACACCGCCATCCCGACCAAGCGCTCCGAGGTGTTCTCCACCGCCGAGGACAACCAGCCGTCCGTGCTGATCCAGGTCTACCAGGGCGAGCGTGAGTTCGCCCGCGACAACAAGCCGCTGGGCACCTTCGAGCTGACCGGCATCGCGCCGGCCCCGCGTGGCGTCCCGCAGATCGAGGTCACCTTCGACATCGACGCCAACGGCATCGTGCACGTGTCCGCCAAGGACAAGGGCACCGGCAAGGAGCAGTCCATGACCATCACCGGCGGCTCGGGCCTGCCGAAGGACGAGATCGACCGCATGGTCAAGGAGGCCGAAGCCCACGAGGCCGAGGACAAGAAGCGCAAGGAGGAGGCCGAGACCCGCAACCAGGCCGAGGCGTTCGCCTACCAGACCGAGAAGCTGGTCAACGACAACAAGGACAAGGTCTCCGACGAGATCGCCAAGGACGTCACCGACAAGGTCAACGCCCTGAAGGAAGCCCTCAAGGGTGACGACATCGAGAAGATCAAGACCGCGCAGAGCGAGCTCATGACCGCCGCCCAGAAGATCGGCGAGGCCCTGTACTCGCAGGCCGGCGCCGCGGGTGCCGCTGGCGCCGCGGCCGGTGCGGGCGCCGCGTCCGGCACCGCCTCCAACGGCGGTGACGACGACGTGGTGGACGCCGAGGTCGTGGACGACGACGACAAGAAGGACAACAAGTAATCATGTCCGGATTCAACAAGGACGATTACCTGAATGACCTGCCGGACGCGGACGACCTGGCCAACAAGGCCGCCGTGGCCGGCAAGGCCGACTCCGCCGCCGCATCGCCGGCCGGCGATGCCAAGCCCGAACAGGCCGCCGCCGATCCTGCCGCCGAGACGAAGCCGACTGCGGCCGGCTCCGCCGAGACGCAGGATTCTACGACGGCCGACGCCGGTGCGAATGCCGGCTCCCAGGCCGATGCGTCGGCCGAGGGCCAGCAGGCACCGGGCCAGCAGGGCGCTGCCGATGCCGCCGATGGCAAGCCCGCCGACGGCAAGGCCGACACCCTCACTCCGCTTGGCCAGGCCAAGAAGGAGGCCGCCGAATACCTCGAGGCGCTGCAGCGCGAGCGTGCGGAGTTCATCAACTACCGCAACCGTGCCAAGAAGGAGCAGGACCGCTTCCGCCAGCACGGCATCATCGACGTGCTGACCGCCCTGCTGCCCGCGCTCGACGACATCGACCGCATCCGCGAGCACAGCGAGATGGACGACTCCTTCAAGGCCGTGGCCGCGAAGATCGACAAGGCGTTCGAGAAGTTCGGCGTCGAGAAGTTCGGCGAGAAGGGCGAGGAGTTCGACCCCACCAAGCATGAGGCGATCCTGCACAAGCCGGACGATTCGGCCGACAAGGAGACCGTCGACACCGTGGTGGAAGCCGGCTACCGCATCGGCGACCGCGTGATCCGCGCCGCCCGCGTGGTGGTCGCCTCGCCGAAGGCCTGACCTTACCCATTTCCGCTCCCGCTGGCGGGAGCTGGCAGCCGAAGGCTGACTGAGGGTGGTTCGTAGCTGAGACCACCCTCAGTCTCGCTTCGCTCGACAGCTCCCGCCAGCGGGAGCAGGATTATAAGCCTTTATATGTTAGTACGAAAGGAGATACGCATGGCCGAAAACGAATGGCTGAGCAAGGATTTCTACAAAGTCCTCGGTGTCTCCAAGGACGCTTCCGACGAGGAGATCACCAAGGCCTACCGCAAGCTGGCCCGCAAGTATCATCCCGATCTGAACAAGACCAAGGAGGCCGAGGAGAAGTTCAAGGACATCTCCGAGGCGTATGACGTGCTGAGCAACAAGCAGCAGCGTCAGAAGTACGACGCGATTCGCCAGTTCGGCATGGGCGGCGCCCGCTTCACGGGCGGCAGCGGCCAGGGCGGCTTCGACGCCTCCGGGTTCGCCGACATGTTCGGCAGCATGTTCGGCGGAGGCAACGGCGGCAACATCCGCTTCAGCACGTCCGGCGGCGGTCCGAGCAACCTCAACGACATCTTCTCGATGTTCGGCGGCGGCGCGGGCGGCCGTGGCACCGCCGGCGGGTTCGGCGGTTCGCCGTACGCCGGTTATGAGGAGCCGCCGACGCCCGAGCGCGGCGAGGACCGCAAGTCCCGGATCTCCCTGACGTTCCGTCAGGCGGCCAAGGGCGCGACCGTGTCGCTGCGCGTGGACGGCGAACAGTTCAAGACGCACGTGCCCGCAGGCGTCAAGGACGGCCAGAAGATCCGCATCGCCGGCAAGGGCAAGCGCGGCCGCAACGGCGGCGCGAACGGCGACATGTACCTGACCGTCGAGGTGAAGGCCGATCCGCGGTTCTCGCTGCGCGGCCATGACATCGTCATGGACCTGCCGGTGACCGTGGGCGAGGCCGTGGCCGGCGGCAAGATCGTCGCGCGTGACCTGGATGACGATCCGGTGACGTTCAAGGTGCCTGCCGGTTCGTCCAGCGGCGCCGAGGTGCGCGTCAAGGGCAAGGGCGTACAGTCCGCGACCCCGGGCGACCTGATCGGCCGCGTGCAGATCCAGGTTCCCGCGAAGCCGGGCCTGGGCGTCAAGCACGCCGCCAAGGAGTTCGACAAGGCCGCCGGCGACTACACCGAACAGGTCGCCTCCGAACGCTGATCGGAGTCCGGGCTGGTTTCCAGCCAGCCGGTAGATGACTGGCCCGCTTGCCTCGGCCCCCTCGGCGGAGGGGGCTGGCTGAGCGTGGCGAAGACTGGGGGAGTGCCCCCGCTTCACGAACACACACCAAAGGAGATGAACGACATGGCACGAATCGCGCAGGAAGTCAGACGCGCGTATGCGGCGTGTGCCGCGGCGATCGTCTCCGGACGCGCCGACCTAGACGCGGTGGACGCGCTCGGCCTGAACGTCGAGCTGCCCGTGTTCACGGTCGGCCAAGCGGCGCAGGTGGCGGGCATCCACCCGCAGACGCTGCGCCAGTACGATCGGCTCGGGCTGATCGTGCCGCGGCGCACCGAGGGTGGCGCCCGCCGCTACACGCTGCGTGACATCGAGCGCATCGCGCAGGCGCAGCGGCTCAGCCAGGATGAGGGCATCAATCTGGCCGGCATCACGCACATCCTCTCGTTGCAGGAGGAGAACCGTCAGCTGCGCCGGCAGATCCGGCACATGCGGCAGCGCATGGCCGGCGACAGCGTGTTCGAAGCCGACATGGACGGTGAGGTCGTGGAGGTCCATCAGTCGCGGTTCGCGCGCATCTGGCGGCGCAACAGCCGCGGTCGCGTGCAGCTCGCGCCCCTGCAGATTACTGACGGCTGCGACTGACGCGACGGCCGCGACTGACGCGACGACCGTGATGACCGGTGTAACGGCCGTGCCCGCCACGACAGCCACGACAGCCGCGACCGTCGCCACCCGTCGCCACCCGTCGCCCACACCCCGTCATTCTGCTCGCCCTCGCACACAAAGGCCCGAGCGCGGTCCGTCACAGCGTGTACCTACCCGCTGTGACAAACTGTTGAGATTCTAGTGTTTTCAAGGCTTGGGCGAGGCATGTCACAGCGTGTACCTACCCGCTGTGACGGAATGGCTGTGACGGACTACTGAGATTCCGGTGCGTTCAGAGATTCAGAGATTTCATATATGCGTCCGCGTGCGAATTGTTGATAATCACCGTGTTTATTTATCTGATGGGTTGAGTGGCGACGCTGACGCTCGCACCATGCGTGGTGTTGTTTGAAAACCTACGCGTGGGAGGGGACTTCAGCGTGTGGCGCGTCGTGCGGCGCGTTTGCGG
>NZ_WBVT01000038.1 GCF_009193355.1 Bifidobacterium leontopitheci | reverse complement strand
AATCGAGCGGGGCGTGCGCGACCTGCCCGAACTCGAACAACGCGCCACCCAATGGATCCACTCCATCACCACCCCGACACAACACGCGCAACAGCTTGACAATGTATAGGAGCATCGGAACGTACTCGTAGCGACTGTTTCGAGTACGGTCCGTTGGATGGAGAAGCGAGCGCGGCGACAGCCCAGCGGCTGGTTCGCCCAGCGGAAAGACGGCCCTGGCAGGGCGGCTCAGCGGTTGACTTTGGGCTGGAGGCCGATCGACTTGCCGACGGCGTTGGTCTGGCCGCAGACGGACAGCCAGTTGGCGAGCAGACGGTAGCCGTCCTGCGTCATCACCGATTCGGGGTGGAACTGGACGGCGTACAGCGGCAGCTCGCGGTGCTTGATGCCCTGCACGATGTGGTCGTCCTTGGTCCACGCGGTGACCACGAGATCGTCCGGCACGGTGCTCGGCTCGACAGCGAGCGAATGGTAGCGCGTGGCGGTCATCGGATTGGCCACGCCGGCGAAGATCTCGTCGTCGATGTGCTCCACGAGGCTGGTCTTGCCGTGCATGATGGTCGGCGCGTGGTCGACCGTGCAGCCGTACACTTCGGCGAGCGCCTGCAGGCCCAGGCACACGCCGAACATGGGCTTGCGCAGCGTGGCGCACAGGCGGATCATGTCTTCGCTGGCGCCGGAATCGGCGGGGGCGCCGGGGCCGGGGGAGATGAGCACGCCGTCATAGCCGTCGAGCACGCCGGGCTGGGACGGGTCGACCGCATCGTTGCGCACGACGTCCACGGTCGCGCCCAAGGTCTTGAGATATCCGACGATGGTGTACACGAACGAATCGTAGTTGTCCACCACCATGATGCGTGCCGAATCAGTCATGCTGCCCTCTGTTTCTTCCGTCGGCGGCGGGTCACTCCCGCGCGGCCGTTCACCGCACCATCGTACGTCAACGGGAAAACGTCGCGTCACGCGGGCCGCCCAATCCACGTGACGCAGTTACGCAAACCCTCGGTTTTTCAACGTTTCGCAGGCACACGTCACTCTGCTCGCCCTTGCACGGTGACGCACTCTCGCGAAGCCTTGCAAATACTGGCGTTTCGCGCGCGTCACTCTGCAAGGGCGAGCAGAGTAACGTTGTGGACGACCGCCGAGACGGCGACGCACGCCGGCGGTGGTACACGGACGTCAGTCGGTGACCGCGTAGTTTGACATGCTTTGCAGGATCGGGATGTTGCTCGCCGCCCACGGGCAGGCCCACTGGATCAGCGCCACGGAGGCGATGAACAGCAGCAGCACGAGCAGCAGCCAGCGAATCGCCAGCGGTCCCGGCTGGTGACGCAGCAGCCAGCCGTAGATGCTCACGTCCGGACGGCGGCGCTTGCCGTCGCGGATCTCACGCAGCACCGGGTAACGCCACGCCACGAGCGCGGCGATGTACAGCACCAGGTACGCGACGAGCGCCCACAGCACGATCGGTTCGAGCGTGCCCAGCTTGGAGACGATCGACTGGCCCTTCGAGGTGCTCGCGAACGCGACGGACTCCGCGCCGCCATCCGTGGCCAGCTCCTTCGGCACGCCGTCCGAGACCTTCGCCCAGTAGGAGAACTCACCGTAGCTGATCCAACGGTGGGTGGCGGTCGAATACTTCGGCTCGCACGTGGTGAGCGTGATCATGCGCTTGGTGGGCTGCGCGCCCGGATTGTCCGGGTTCGCGGCGATCACCTCGGAATGCTCGGGGGTGACGATCTTGTAGCTCGTGTACTTGTACACGTACCAGTAGTCCTTGGTGCGCACGATGATCGGGTCGCCCTCCTGCAGCAGGTCGACGTCGCCGAGCGGACGGCCGTAGCCGTTGCGGTGGCCGGCGACCGCGAAGTTGCCGACCGCGCCGGGCATCTGCGTGGTCTCGTAATGGCCGAGGCCGTGCAGCGACAGCTCGGCCTCGTTCGTGCCTTCGACCACGTTGCGCACCCAGCCCTGGCCGAAGCGTGGGATGTACACCTGCGCGACCAGTTCGCCCTCGCTCGCGCTCTGCGGCTGCACGGGAACGTTGCTGGCCGACTGCTCCTTCGCGACCTTCGACGAGTCGCCGCCGGCAGGGTCGGACCATGAGGCCTCCTGCCGCTGCTCGACCTGCGCGTGCTCGGCCTGCACGCCGGTCCACCACATCTGCCACACCACGTACAGCGCGCAGATGGCCGCCATCGTCATGAGGATCTCGCCGAGGATGCCGAGCGCGGACCACAGTACGCTGCGCTTCGGCTGGTTGTTCATGGCCGCGAGCCGAGCCGCGCGACGGCCGCCGGGCACCGCGCCGGCAGCAGCGCCGGCCACTCCCGGACCGCCGGGGACGCCGTTGCCGCCCATGCCGAGCGGCGGCAGCGTCATCGTCGTCTCGCCGGACGCGTCAGCGGCAGCGGCTCGGCGGACGGGCTGCGGCGGCTGCGGCAGGGCGGACCAGACGGATGCCGGCTGCTGTGCGGCGGACGCGGGAGCAGACGGCACGGCGGTGTACGGCTGTCCGTATGCGGATGCCGACGCCGCTGCGGTGCCGGCATCCGGATTGTCCGGCAGCGGCACCTCGAAGTCCTGATAATCGCCCTGTATCTGCTGCGAATCCTGCGAATGCTTCATTCCTTGCTCCCGTCTTTGGTCACGGACGCATAGCGCAGCGGCTGCAGCGTGGCGGCCGACTGCTCGAATACGAGTTCGTTCTTCGTCCTCACATCCCAACCGAGGCCGAATGCGCTGACATATTCCTTATACAGCTTAACGGCGTTGGAATTGTCCAGCGCGTCGAGCATGGCATCGGTCGGGCCGATAGCCGAGATGGTGAACGGCGGCGAATACTTCTTGCCCTGCAGCAGCAGCACATTACCCTGGCAGATGACCGCCGAGTTGAACAGCACACGCTGGTCCATGATCATCATCGACTCGGCGCCGCCCGCCCACAGTGCGTTGACGACCGCCTCCACGTCCTCCTGATGGACGACGTAATCGTTGATGTTCGCCGCCGAGCCGGAACTGTCCACCATGTTCTCCCACAACGGCGAATCGTTGAGCGTCACAGTGACGCCCGGACCCTTGACCTTCGGCAGCATCGTGCCGGAGCCGGCGTCGTCCGAGGACGGCGATGCGGAGGTCTGCGATCCGGAGCCGGACGAGCCCTCGGACGTGCCGGAGCTCGCGAAATCCTTGAGCGTGTTGACCTGAGAGCTCAGGTCAAGCACGTCCTTACGCAACTCGTCGACCCGTTTCACGCGTTGTTCCACGAGCTGCGCCGTGTCGTTGGAGACGGTCGCGGTGCGGTTGACGCGCATGTTCGTCATGAGAAGATACCCGGAAAGCGCCACGATCAGGCACACTGCCGCGCCGCCGAACCATGAGCGGCGGGCGGCGTGCTTGCTGGTGTGTCTTGCCATAGTTCCTCCCAGTGTGTCTCTTTCGAGTGTAGCCGCTATTATGTGTTTTTAGCCTAATGAATGGAGACTACGCTTATGGCTGATACAGAGCTGCACGAGACCGACTCGGAGGCCCAGAAGGACTGGCAGGCCGAGGACGCCGTCAAGACCAGCGACGACGCTGCCCAGAATGACGCCGCCGAGAAGGACGCTGCCGACGACGAGAACTACGGTGTGTCGATGGATAAGGTCGAGGCCGTGCTCAACGCCACCGCCGACAAGAAGGACATCACCCCGCAGATGCAGCGCATGATGGCCCGCCAGGCCGAGAACACGCGCCGCGTCGAGGAGACGATCAAGGGCACGAAGTCGAACCCGCGCTGGTTCGTCCCGCTGTTCTGCGCGCTGATGATCATCGGCCTGATCTGGGCCGTCGTCTACTACCTGTCCCCGGGCGGCGTGTGGCCGATTCCGAACATCGGCGCCTGGAACCTGGCCATCGCGTTCGCGATCCTCATGGTCGGGTTCATCATGACGATGTGGTGGCGGTGACGTCCGCCCACTGACTGGTGATGGGGATGTCCGTGCGGCCTACTGCTGTGATGTGGGTCGGGGCGTCCCCGTTATCGCAAGCCTGCGGCGAGTTTCAGCCGGCTGGATTGTGTGTGAGTTGATTCGCACATGTGCCAGCCGGCTTTCCGTGTTTGTGCGGGATGTTGGCGGCGGAGGTGGCCGGACTACTCCCGGTTTTCTCCCATCTGCGACCTTCCATATGGGAGAAAACCGGGAGAACACCATCCCAACTCCTGATTTTCTCCCATTACACGGGGTCAAAATGGGAGAAAACCGGGAGAGCGGCTTCCCTACTCCTAAACTCCTCCCATCCGGAACCTCCCCAATGGGAGGAAGTCGGGAGTACACCACCCCAACTCCCGACTTCCTCCCATTACGACAGCCCGAAATGGGAGAAAACCGGGAGTCTGCCGCTACCGTTATTCCGTCACCAGCGGATAGTCGCCGTCGTTGAGCCGTTTGCTCCAGGTCTCCCATGCGGGGACCGTGCAGGTCGCCGACTTGCCGCTCTTGTCATCCACAAGACGTTCCATGCGCACGACACGGCACGAGACGTCTGCACTGTCGTCGCCTGTGCTGTCGCCGTCAACCGGCGATACGGTCAGCGTGTACTGCTTGTCCGGGTCATAGTCGTCCCCCGTCACCGTGCGCTTCCAGGTCTTGGAGAACCGCGCACGCCACAGCACGCCGCTGTCGTCGCTCCAGACCGCCTCGGCCTCGCCGCCGGCCGTCGCGGACAGATCAAAACCAACGTCGCCATCAACAGCATCAGTCGGCTGCGTTGCCGTCTGCCGCTGGCTGGAACAGCCGGAAACCGTCAGCAGGATGGCGACGGCAAGGGAGAGAAGTCCTTTTTTCATATATCAATGGTACTCAGTTCACGATTTGACGCGGCCGGAAAATCGTGAACGGCACCATGTGCGAACGAACATGAGAAAGCCCGGAATTCCAACGCCCCCGTCACCGGCCATGTGCATAGTTGTGAGGTTTACCGTTCACGATTTGCGAGCGCCGGCAAATCGTGAACGCCCGGCGGCCCTATTTGTGCGCCCGCACGATCACATGGCGGCCGGCCGCGTCCGTCGTGCCGAACAGGTAGACGTCGCCGCCGTCGCGCAGTTTGAGTTTGCCGCGCAGCTGCACGGCGGTCAGCGGGAAGTTGCGCACGGCGATGTTGGCGGCCTTGACGCCGGCCAGCGCACGTTTCAGTTCCTTCTTGCCCATGCCGCAGATGGCGTCGACGGTGAAGCCGCGGCCGGGAAAGTCCGGCACCGGCTCGGCGGCCATCATCAGGTGGCTGTTCGGTCCGATCTGCGAGACGCCATATCGCTCCTCGACCAGCCGGAAGCAGCCGGCCTTCATGATCGACGCGTTCGGCTCGTACAGGTAGCGCGCGGCGTCAGGCGGCACAACAGAGCCGGACGCTCCCGCCGGCGCACCGCCGTCAGCGCCGCCCGCCGCGACGAACTCGCCGTCGATGATGTCGAACGCCAGCCGATCGTCGTCGTTCACGCAGCACACGCGCACCGGGCGGGAGCCGTCGTCGGACGTCTCGCCGCCCGACCGGCCCAGCACGAGCAGCAGTTCCTTGCACTCGTTCGCAACGGAGACGATGTGCACCTCGCGCACGGCACCGCGAAAGTCGTCGACGGCCTTGCGCCAGTCGAGCATGGGGGAGAGTTTGACGATCACGTGCGGGGTGAGCGTGAGCAGCCGGTCCTTGAGCGCGAGCACGTCCGGCGTGCAATCATGAATGGCGTACGTGCGGCCGCCGTGCGCATCGCGGCGAGCCGGATCGAGATAGATGAGGGTGAGCGACGCGGCGGGTGCGGAGGCGGCGGGGGACGGCTCGCTGGACGAGGGGGCGCCCGGCGAGCCTGCAGACACTGCGGCAGGCGTGGAAGCCGTGGAGGACCGCCCTACGGCGGGAGCGGCGGCAGGGGACAGCTCGGCGAACGCGGCGGAAGAATCGGAAGAGTCAGCTGTCGGCATGATTGGCTGTTCGGCCGTCGCGGCAACAGCCATGGCAAGCGCGGCGGACGAGTCAGCGGTCACGGCGGTCTGCTGTGCAGCGGCGACGGCCTGACGCTCGGCTGCGGCAAGCCACTGCTCGGCTGCGGCAAGCCACTGCTCGGCGGTCTCGTTGACGACCTGCGCGTGCTTCAGTCCCAACGCACGGAAGTTGTGGCTGGCGAGCGCACACAGGTGCGGCTGCCGCTCCACGTAAACGGCGTGGGCGAAGGCTCGGGCCATGGTCGAGAAGTCGACGCCGAAGCCACCGGTCAGGTCGACCATCGTCCCCGGGAAGGGAGCGGTGCGTGCGGCGACAGCGGCAGCATGGTCGGCAGCGGCACAGCCGCCAGCAGCACGGTCGTCAACAACACAGCCGTCATCGTCGCGACGACAACTGACACCGCCATCGCGCACTACCTCCCTGTCACAGCGGGTAGCTACCCGCTGTGACAAATGACGCACCTGATGACGCACCTGAGACGAGGTGCGAACAACATCCACCGGGGGCAAGGGCTCGCCCGTATCATCCTGCACTTTGCTGTCACAGCGGGTAGCTACCCGCTGTGACGGGGAGGCGCTAAGTGGGATGGAAGTGGTGGAGGTCGTGGAAATGGCGGAGGCGGCGGAAGCGGCGACAGCACCCGACAGCATTGCGGCGTCGGCCGGAGTGGGCGAGGATGCAACAGCGTCATCGGACTGTGCGGACGACTGCGACGTATCCGACTGCAGCGCGACCGGCTGTTGCGCGACCAGCCGTCGCGCGAGGTCGGCCTTGTACTGTGCGGTGAACTGGGACGAGCATTGTTCCATCGACAGGTGCGGCGGATAGACGATACCGTCGCAGGCGCCCCACTGCGGCAGTTTGCGACGCGCGGTCTGCCAGCCGGCAATCTGGTCGAGCGCGAACGACAGATCGAGGTCCGGCGTGCGCTTGGCTCGCAACGCAAGGTCACGCACGTCTTCGGTGCGGTGTGCGGCGATGAAACGGGCGGTTTCGGGCGTGATCTGCAGCTCTTCCATGGCTGACATGGTAATCGGCGATATCGTCACGACGGCGGCACCGTGCGGGCGGACCGTACGGAATCTCGCAAAACGTCGCAACCCGTCACGCGTGCCGAGCGACCCACGTGACGCCAAGCGCCCGTCACCGCATGATCAGGCTGCATGGTACGTCACGGTCGCATCACACGGACCGCGCGAGCACAGTGACGCGTCCCGGGCACAGTGACGCACACCCCGGTCACGGTGACGCACCCCGCGAACTGCGCAGGACACGATGATGCACGCTCGACTCATGCGTGAGCGAAATGACTGCGCAGGGCGCAACCGGGCGCAACATTACTTGCTGCTCTTGCCGGCTGCGACCTCGTTGATGATCGTCTGGTAGTGCGCAGATTCGGATTGCGGATACGACATGAACGCGGACGCGAACGGCAGGTCATCCGTGGGGCACTGCTGCAAGAAACGCCTCAGCTGGTCGTCGCTGAGCCCGCCCGGAATATAGATGCCCGGCTGGCCGGACGGCGGATCGGGCAGCCAGTCGAATCCTTTCGCGCGGCAGTCGCGGGCGAAATCGATGGACGCCTGCACTTCCTTCTCCGGAAACTCGACGGTGGAGTCCGCGCCGACCGACGGCTGCACGAAATCCGGATATTTGCTTTCGCACGCCTGGTAATCCTTCTGCCGCGACGCGTACGGCGTGCCGGCGAGACCGGACGAATCCTCGAACATGACCCACGCGCGGCCCTGTTGGTCGGTGCCGCTGTTGCTCACAGACGGGTACAGGTCAAGCGACTCGAGACCGTCCACACCGTTCGGCGACGAGACGGGATTGCCGGCGGCGTCCAGAGCGCGCACCATGACCGCGGTCTTCGGCGCGTATTGGGCTCCGGCGACCACATACACGTCCGCGCCGCTCTGAACGTCCGTCTCGAACCCCTTGCCATCCAGGCAGCCGGCGAACTGCTTTGCCTGCCGCTCCATCGACGCGATGACGCTGGTCTTGCCGGCATCGTCATCGGTCGCGCCGCCGGTTGACGCGGAATCACGGCCGTTCGTGCCACACCCGGCCAGCGTCAGGCAGAGCGCCAGCGTCAGCGTCGCGATGATGGGCGATGATGCTGCCTTTTTCTGATCATGATGATGCTCCTTGTGCCGCCCTCGCGTCGTTGCGTAGCGGAGGCTTCTTGCGCCATCAGCATAGCATTGTTGCGACGCTCGGGGATGTGCGGGAATGTGCGATTCGCACGGTGACGGGTGGATGTTGTCCACAATGGGGGCTCGATGTGGATAACTCGGTTATCCACATGCGGAACCGTTGCCATTACTGGGATTGTGGAATGTTATCCACAAGTTATCCACCGTCTATCCACCAATGTGCACCGATTTACCCACAATCCACATCAGGTTGTCCACAAATGTGGATAACTCTGTGTACACATTATCCACAGCAGTTCGCAGCAGCAAAAACCGCTATTTTCCAAGGGTTTTGCACGGTTCGCCGAGTTATCCACAAGGGGTTGCCCACCACTTATCCCCGAGTTATACCCAACTTATCCACAATGTTTTCCACATGATGTGGAAAACTACATGTGTGTAATTCCCCGAGCACCCACTATATGTGCCTCGAGGAGCCTGTTGACATCGGTAGATATACCCCGCAAATCGGCCTGCAGCAACGCTTGCGGGGCTGTTGGAAGCCGCGGCGGCTGCCAAATCGACCGCCGGTTCCAGGGTGTGGATTGAGTGGACAACAGACGTGCACTCATGTGGATAAGTCGCGTCGACGGTGCCACGACAAGGGTTCGCCAGGTTCCGTTGTAGCGGCAGCGTCGCCGCCACAACGTCATCGTCACAGTAGCGTTGCAGTACTGTCACCACGGCAGCACCGTCACAGTAGCAGCACCGTCGCCGCCGCACCGTCACTGCGATTCCGTCACCGCAACGTCACAGCCGCCTCACCTCACCGTCACGACGCGACGCCAACCGACGGCAGGGTCGTCCACGTCGGCGCCGGACTGGCCATGTCGCACAGCAGCACAGCGAGAATGATCACGCCCAACAACAACGCACCGTACACGGTCGTGCGCATGCCAAGCCCCGCGCGCAGCATGAACTTCGGACCGGACACCAGCAGCCACGTGAACAGGCCGCCGATCAGGAAGCCGCCCACGTGCGCCTGCCATGCGATGCCGGGCGTGAGGAACGGCATCAGAAAGTTGATGGCCATCCAGATGAGCATCGAGCGGATATCCTCACCGATGCGGCGATAGACGATCAGCAACGCCGCAAACAGGCCGAACAGCGCGCCCGACGCACCGTACGCGCCGGTCAGCCAGCCGTCGCCGCCCGGATCGAGCGCCGCCCACGCCATGAGACCGAGCCCGCCGCCGAAACCGGAGATCAGGTACAACGCAAGGAACGGCCAATGGCCCATGAGCCGCTCCAGCATCGGGCCCACGCACCACAGGGTCAGCAGGTTGAACGCGATGTGCATCACCGACTTCGGCGCATGCAGGAACATCGACGTGACGAACCGCCACGGCTCGCCGGCCGCGAGCAGCGGATCGAACCGGCCGTAGTAGATCATGATCGCGCCGCCGACCGGCCAGACCAGCATCAGCAGCGCCTCGACGATCCACACCGCCAGGCACACCAGCATGATCGCGCCGGTGATGACCGGGCCGTTCGACTGCCACTGGTAGCGCAGCGCGTTGCGGTTGAACAGGCTGCGCGCCGAAGGGGAGTCCGGGAACAAACTGAAACGTCCATTGCTCATAGCTGATACTGTAGCCGACGGGCGGCGATGAGGTGCCATGTCGCGCACGCAATCGCCACATTTTACGATTTATGATGGTATGCAGAGTTGGTTTTTGAATGGGCAAGCCAACCAGGATTGGGAAAGGAGCCGTCATGGAGAACAAGTCTTCAAACGGTTGGAAGTTCTTCGCATTGTTCTTTGGTGCGCTGCTGGCCGCCGTGGTTGGCCTGTACATCTACAAGCAGCAGAACCCGGATTATGATCCGTGGGAGGAGCCGTGGGAGAACAGCTCGTCTCCGGTCGACCTGGGTCTGGAGAAGGGCGAGGACAAGGGCGACGCCGCGGAAGCTGACGCCGCCGAGGCCGCGCCGGCTGAAGCCTGAGTTTGCGGGCGACGTTCGTTCGGGTGGATGATGTCCGGGCGGCGGCGCTGTGACGAACGGCAACGGGGGTTGCAGGATGACGTCCTGCAACCCCCGTTTTGCGTGTGGTTGGTCGTGGGTCGGGCTGCGGACGGGGACGGCCGGACGCTGCGGACGGACCGTCGTTCGTGCTGGCGGCTGTTTTGCGGAGCCGCCGTTTGCGCGGGCCGTCGCCGACGACGGAACATCGCCCGTGACGGAACGTACTCGTAGACGCTACCCAAGTACGTTTCGTCATAGATTTCCAACGGACCGTACTCGAACCGCTGCCCACGAGTACGGTCGGTCAGGAATTCCCAACGAAACGTACTCAAACCACCGATTCCGAGTACGTTCCGTCATCAATTCACAACCGACCGTACTTAAACCGCCTTCCCTGAGTACGCTCCGTCATAAATTCCCAACGGAACGTACTCGTAGACGCTCCACGAGTACGTTTCGTTGAAGATTCCCAACGGAACCGTACTCAAACCACCATCCACGAGTACGGTCGGTCGATTAGGCGACATTGCGATTGACGAGGCCGGCACGCATCGCAACCGCCGACCGGACACCAACAACCAACCACCGCCGGCCACCGCGACCAACCAGCCGACGTTGCTTGGCTGCGGGCGGATTGTCCGCGACACGCCCGATGAGGTGATTCGGCGGAAAAACCTCCTGATTGTTTGCGCAACCATCGACATTGGCGCAATTCCGCCAATTTGGTACACAGATAAACCACTAGATTTATCAACGAGTCTCGATGTGACCGGTTACGTCGCTCGCGACAAGCAATGGTTGCGTTGCCACCAACGGGCAACGGTGCTAGAGTGACGCGCAACGGAACCGGCGCAACGGTTTCGCGCTACCGGAGCCATCACAATGCCGTACCCGATGACCCCGAACGTACGGCGCCGAAACACCATCGCCGACACTGTCGCCGACCCCGATCCCGACCCTACCGACCCTGCCACCGCAGTCACCAACGACGACACGACGGCACAGAGACAACCAGGGACGACGACCAAAGCCGACGAGGAGGCACCGGCTCCGGCAGAGGATGCGACGCCGCGCCCGGCAGCGCGGCCCGGGAAGGAGAATCCATGTCAACCATCATCAGAAGAATCGCGGCCTGGACCGCCACGATCGCCACGACCGTCGCCACCGGCGTCGGCATCGCGGCCCCGGCTGCCGCCGCCGAGCCGCCAACGACAGCAGCCACGGCAGGCAACACCACGGTCATCACCCCGAACCCCTGGTTCCAGAACGGGCCGTTCCAAGGCTGGGGCACCTCGCTCGCATGGTTCGCGAACGCCACCGGCTCCTACGGCGAGGAGGGCTCCCTCACCCAATCGTCCGGCGACGCCACCACCGACGCCCAGGCGCTGGCCTACGGCAAGGCGCTGCGCGAACAGTTCTACCAGTCCATCTTCGGCAAGGACGGCCTCGACCTGAACATGGCCCGGTACAACATCGGCGGCGGCAACGCCTCAGACGTGGGCTACGGCTACCCGTACATGCGGCAGGGCGCCGCGGTCCCCGGCTACTGGGCGGACGACATCGACGGCTCCAAGAACCTCTACGGCGGCGTCACCACCAGGAAGACCGACTACAAGAAGCTCGATGAGGCGTTCGACGCCACCAAGGACAGCAGCTACGACTGGTCCAAGGGCAAGGCCCAGGAATGGTGGGTGCAGCGCGGCGCCGAGACCGGAGACATCACCAGCTGGGAGGCGTTCGCCAATTCCGCCCCGTACTTCATGACGTACAACGGCACGATCACCGGAACCGGCACCAAGAACCAGTCCGACCTGCAGGACGCCGAAAAGTTCGGCCAGTACCTCGGCAAGGTCGTCAAGCATCTCGAAGACACCTACGGCATCAACATCAGCACCATCGAGCCGTTCAACGAATCCGAGAACAAGTCCCGCGGCACGCCGGTGGCATCGGCGGCCAAGACCGCGGCCGGCGCCTACGGCGAAGAGCACAAGGAGCTCGTGGAACGCTACGACTCCCTGTTCCCGAACATGGACAAGAACGTCACCACCTACGACCTGAGGACCAAGAAGCCGCAGGAGGGCATGTACGTGTCCAACGACCAGCAGCAGGCGACCATCCGCTCCCTCAGGCAGGCCATCGCCAGCAACGGCCTCAACGCGAACGGCACGACCGTCATCTCCGGCACCGACGCCTCGAACGCCGGCTCGTTCGGCGGCTCCTATGACGGCTGGGACCAGGACGTGCGCGACTCCGTGGGCCAGTACAACGTGCACGCCTACAGCCAGGGCGGCCAGTTCTACGTGCGCGACATCGCGCAGGCGGACGGCAAGCCGCTGTCGATGAGCGAGGTGGACGGCGACTACACGTCCGAAAAGCAGTTCAACCCCTACGACTTCAGCAACGCGCTGGGCATGGCCGAGGAAATCAACAACGACGTGTACGCGCTGCAATCGCAGGACTTCACGTTCTGGCAGGTCGTCGAGGACCTGTACAACATGCAGACCCCGACCACCGGCAGCAACCCCAACGGCGAGAACCTCAACTGGGGCACGGTCTTCATCGACTTCGACTGCACCGTGGCCGGCAAGGGCACGGACGGCAAGGGCGCGCTGTTCTCCAAGCGCCGCGTCGACCAGAACGGCGGCAGGACCGACGGCCTGAAGCCCTGCACGGTGCTCGCCAACACCAAGTACAACGCCGTGCGCGCCTACACGCAGTTCATCCACAAGAACGACGTCATCCTCGCCAACAACGACATGCTCAACACGATGACCGCACGTTCCGCCGACGACAAGACGCAGACCATCGTGCACCGCAACGCCGGCGACACTGACGAGACCGTCGTGCTCGACCTGTCGAAGTACGGCGATGTCGCGGCCGACGCCGCAGGCAAGCTGTACCTGACCACCACGCCGAAGCAGGACGCCGCGGACACCGCCACGCCCGCCGTGCTCAACAGGACCAGCAACCAGCTGCAGAAGAACGGCGTGACCGTCGATCCGACGGCCAAGACCGCCACCTTCACCGTTCCGGCCGGCTCCATCGCCTCCGTGCAGCTGACCGGCGTGAGCGGCGTCAGCAAGGACGCCGAGACCATCACCGACGGCGGCACCTACCAGCTCGTCGGCCAGCAGTCCGGCAAGGCGTTCACCGTCACCAAGGGCAACGACGCCGCGCAGATCGACGACCTCGCCACCGACGCGTCCACCGCCGCCACCCAGCTGTGGACGTTCCATGAACTTGCCGCCTCCGCGCAACGCCCCACCGTCCGCCGTTACGTCATCGAATCGGCCGATCACCGGATCCTGACCGCGGACAAGAACGGCACGGTCAGCCTCAAGGACGGCA
The DNA here is from genome assembly GCF_009193355.1 of Bifidobacterium leontopitheci. GTDB lineage: Bacteria > Actinomycetota > Actinomycetes > Actinomycetales > Bifidobacteriaceae > Bifidobacterium > Bifidobacterium leontopitheci. The sequence continues at coordinate 10,852 of NZ_WBVT01000038.1, read as the reverse complement.
CCGTCGACGCGGCGCGCAACGACACCTCGGCCATCTGGACGCTGAACACGGACGACAGCGTGCACGTCAGCCTCGTCAACTCGCTGTCGCGCGGCGCACTGGACGTGACCGGACGCAAGACCGCAGCCGGCTCGGCGGTCGGCACCGCGGGATCCACCACCGGAAGCACGTCGACCAGCGCACGCAACATCGGCAAGCAGATCACCAGCCAGACCTGGCAGGTCCGTTCCACCACGCCCACCGGCGTCAAGGCCGTGCACGCGCAGACCGCCGTCGGCGTGACGCCCTCGCTGCCGAGCAGCGTGACGCCGCAGTACCCGTGGGGCGACGGCTCCCCGGCGCAGGTCACGTGGGACACCGCTGCGCTGGCCGAGCAGGTGGCGCACGCCGGCACGGTCACGGTGAACGGCACCGCGACCGACCTGTACGGCAATACAGTGCAGGCCACGGCCACCGTGTACGTGGGCGCGTTCACGGTGAGTGATCCGACGTCGATCACCGTGGCCGCCGGCACGACCGCGGCCGCGGTGAAGGACGCGGCTCCGGCCACCGTCAAGGCGCACGTCGGCACCGGCGAGGCGCTGGACACGACCGTCACCTGGCAGTGGGACGACGCGCAATCGGGCGATGTCACCGACGCCACGTTCGCCAAGACCGGTGCGCTGACGGTCACCGGCAAGGCGTCCGACGGCGCGAACGGCACGATCCCCGCAACGCTGACCGTACTCGTCACCGACGCGACCGTCGAGAACGGCCGGAACGTGGCGGGCGAAGGCACGCTGGCGGCCTCGTACGCGCAGGGACGCACGCCCGTGACGAACCTGGTCGACGGCCGCAACGACACCGCGTGGGGCGACTGGGCCGCCAAGGGCACGAACAAGCCGTCGCCGTGGGTGAGCTGGACGTTCGCCACGGCGACGCGATTCAGCAGCGTCGACATCGCCTCCTTCGGCGAGGCCACGCCGAAACGGTTCACCGTGCAGTATCTTGACGATTCCGACACATGGGTCGACGCCGGCGTGGCCGCCGAGACAGGCGACCGCGTGAAGCAGGGCGACATCACCGCCGCGGACATCAGCGCGATCCCCGCAACGAAGGGCATCCGACTGGACTTCACGTACGCGGACGGCGACGCCGACTACTATCTGAAGCTCGCGGAGGCGCACCTGTACGAGGCGAGCGTCGTGCCGAAGCCCGCTTCGGTGGGCACGCTCGCCGACCTGCGCGTCGGCGGCGCGAGCGTCGACGGGTTCGCGCCGAACCGTTACGACTACGACCTGTCCGGCACGGTGGACGTCGACACGGACGCGTATCCGCTCGTCCAGGCGTTCGCCACGGATGCGGCCGCGAAGGTCGACGTGTCGCAGCCGACCGCGGACAACGGCGGCAAGACCGTCGTGACGGTCACGCCGGCGGACGGCGGCAAGGCCGTCACGTATACGGTTGATTTCGGACCGCTGTTCCGGCTGAGCGGCTTGAAGGTCCGCGCCGGCAAGACCACGTATCAGGTCGGCGAGCCGTTCGACCTGGCCGGGCTCAAGGTCACCGCGGTCTACTCCAACGGCAAGCGCACGGTCGAGAAGGCCGTCGCCGCCGACGACCCGGAGCTCGCCGTCACCGGATTCGACTCGCACGCCGCCATGGACAAGCAGATCATTACGGTCACGTACCGCGGGGTGTCCGCGTCCTACGCGATCACGGTGGCGGCACCCGGCGCCGAGCAACCGACGATTCCGAGCAAGCCCGGGGATGGAACCGGCGGCGGCGGCAGCGGCGGTTCCGACGGTTCCGGCGACAATGGTTCCGGTTCCGACAATGGTTCCGGTGCCGGCGACGGTTCCGATGGTGCGGTGTCCGGCGGTGACGGCACGCATGCCGCAGGCCAGGCGACGGACAACGCAACGGATCACGCGGAGCTGAGCCGCACCGGCTCGTCCGTGGCCACGATCCTCGCCGTCGGCGCGCTGCTGTGCGCGGCGTCCGCGGTCGTGACCATCGCACGGCGCAAGACGACCGCGCGATAACGAACCAGAAATGACGAAACGTACTCGTAGCCGTTCCACGAGTACGTTTCGTCAGGAATTACTAACGGACCGTACTCGAAATGTCCCTACGAGTACGGTCCGTCGTACAACCCACAACCGACCGTACCCGGAATCACGTCCCCGAGTACGGTCGGTCGAAAAACCACAACGAAACGTACTCGAACGGACGGTCCGGGTACGTTTCGTCACCCCACAAACAACGAAACGTACCCGTGGAACTTCCACGAGTACGTTTCGTCAATCAGATTGCGTCACCGCGACTGTCAGCCGTCGCAACGCAGATGACGCTCCGCAATCACGCGAGCGGGCCGGTGTGCCAGATGCGGGTGAGGTAATCCTCGATCGAGCGGTCCGAGCTGAAGTAGCCGGAGTTGGCGACGTTGAGGAGGGCCTTGCGGTTCCACTCGAGCTGGTCCTGGTAGAGCTGCTCGATCTCGCCCTGGATGTCCATGTAGGCGGAGAAGTCGGCGAGGGTCATGAACCAGTCCTTGGTGAGCCAGTCGGCGACGAGCGGCGCGTAGGCGTTGCGGTCGCCGTTGGAGAAGGTGCCGCCGGCAACGAGGTCGATGGCCTGCTTGAGGCGCGGGTCGGCTTCGTAGTACTTGGCGGGGGAGTAGCCGTCGGCGTAGAGCTTGTCGACTTCCTCGACGGTCATGCCGAAGAGGAAGAAGTTCTCGGCGCCGACCTTCTCGCGGATCTCGACGTTGGCGCCGTCGAGGGTGCCGACGGTGAGCGCGCCGTTGAGGGCGAACTTCATGTTGCCGGTGCCGGAGGCTTCCTTGCCGGCCTGGGAGATCTGCTCGTCGAGCTCGGTGGCCGGGATGAGGTTCTGGGCCATTTCGATGTTGTAGTTCGGGAGCATGTGGACGGCCAGCTTGCCCTGGACGTCGGGGTCGTTGTTGACGACGCGGGCGACGTTGTTGATGAGCTGGATGGTCATCTTGGCCAGGTAGTAGCCGGGGGCGGCCTTGGCGCCGAAGAAGACGGTGCGCGGCTGCAGGTCGTCGACGGAGGCGGTGCCGTTCTTGATGGCGGCGTACTGGGAGATGACGGCGAGGATCTTGAGGGCCTGGCGCTTGTACTCGTGCAGGCGCTTGACCATGGTGTTGAACATGGTGTTCTCGTCGATGTCGATGCCGTAGTGGTCCTTGGCGAACGTGACGAAGTCGCGCTTGTTGGCGGCCTTGACGGCGGCGAACTTCTTGACGAATTCGTCGTCGTTGGCCAGCGGGGCGAGGCCCTGGAGCATCTCGAGGTCGGCGACCCACTTGTCGGTGCCGAGGCCTTCGGTGATGAGGTCGGACAGGCGCGGGTTGGCGAGCTTGACGAAGCGGCGGGGGGTGACGCCGTTGGTCACGTTGGTGAACTTCGTCGGGTAGGCGTCGGAGAAGTCCTTGAGGGTGACGTCCTTGAGCAGCTGGGAGTGCAGCTCAGCCACGCCGTTGACGTGGGAGCCGCCGTAGGTGGCGAGGTAGGCCATGCGGACGGCGTCACCGGTGTAGATGCGCATGCGTTCGATGGTCTTGTCGTCGATGCCCTTGCCCTTGAGCTCGTCTTCGAACTGCGCGTTGATCTTCTCGATGATCTCGAGGTGGCGCGGCAGCAGTTCGCCGATGAGGCTGGCCGGCCAGACTTCGAGGGCTTCCGGCAGCAGCGTGTGGCAGGTGTAGTTGAAGGTCTTCTGGGTGATGGACCACGCGGTGTCCCAGTCGTAGTCGTACTCATCGATGAGGATGCGCATGAGCTCGGGGATGCCGATGACCGGGTGCGTGTCGTTGAGCTGGAACGTGATCTTGTCCGGGAAGGTGGTCAGGTCCGGCTTGGCTTCGCCCGGGTAGAAGACGCGGATGGCGTCGTGCAGGGAGGCGGAGACGAAGAAGTACTGCTGCTCGAGGCGCAGCTCCTTGCCGACCTTGGTGGAGTCCTCCGGGTAGAGGATCTTGGAGATGTTCTCGGCCTTGACCTGCGGCTTGACCGCGTCCATGTACTCGGAGCGGTTGAAGGCGAGGAGGTCGAACTCGTCGTAGCTCTTGGCGGTCCACAGGCGCAGGGTGTTCACGCGCTGGGACTTGTAGCCGGGCACCAGGTAGTCGACCGGCACGGCGCGCACGGACCAGGCCGGCTTCCACACCTTCTTGCCGTTCTCTTCGACGACCTCGCCGCCGAAGGAGACCTTCTGGTCGCGGTTGTAGTCGATGTGGCCCCACGGCTCTTCGTTGTTCAGCCAGTAGTCCGGGGTTTCGACCTGCTTGCCGTCGGCGTCGAACTTCTGCTTGAAGATGCCGTAGCGGTACTGGATGCCGTAGCCGAAGGCGGGCACGCCCAGCGAGGCGAGGGAGTCGATGAAGCAGGCGGCGAGACGGCCGAGGCCGCCGTTGCCGAGGCCCGGCTCGTATTCGGCGTCGATGATGTCCTTCGGCTGGAAGCCGAGGGCCTCGACGGCCGCATCGAACTGGTCGGTCAGGCCTGCGTTGAGCAGTGCGTTCTCCAGCTGCTTGCCCATGAGGAACTCGGCGGACAGGTAGCCGACGGCCTTGGTGTTGCCGTTGACGGTGGCGGCCTGGGTGGTGAACCAGGCATCCTGCAGGTGGTTGCGCACGGCCTTCGCGGCGGCGACGTACACGTCTGCGGCGGTCGCCTGTTCGGGGGTGACGCCCTGGGTGTACTTCAGCTGCTCGCGGATCTCGTCGGCGAACTCGCCCGACGTGACCGGCGACTTGGGTGCAGTAATTTCAGTCATGTTCTGACTCTCTTTCCGGTTTTGTTGTCCTGTTGTATTATCCGCTGGCTTCATGACCGCGCATAAAAGTCCCGGTGAACGCTGCGTAACGTTATGCAATCGTTTGCAGAACATCTGTCATCTTAAGTGGTTTTTCAGACAATTCCGCCGCTCACGCTACGTAGTTCCATACTATCGACACCCGTTCCCGCGCGTGACACGGCCTGCACGCGCCGGCTACGCGGCCCACGCGCGATAATGGCTGGTATGGCAGTGATCAGGGAACGCGACTTGGCTGCGGGCCGCCGCAGTTGGGATACGTGGAAGATGGCGGCGTACGACATGGCGGACGCCGTCGAAAGCGGCAGGACCGACCATGCGATGACCGAGGTGTCGCCGCGGCTGGTGCGCACGACGTGGGCGATGGCGGTGCGGTACACGCTGTACCTGCTCGAGCGGCGCGCGCCCGGCCCCGGCGTGGAGGTGCGCGTGGCGCCGTGGGGTGCGGTGAAGATCCTCGACGGACCGGCGTCGGATCCGCATAATCTCACGCCGCCGGACGTGATCGAGCTGGAGCCGGACGTGTGGCTGCGGCTCGCGTCGGGCATCACGACGTGGGCGCAGGAGAAGGCTGCCGGGCATATCACCGCGGTCGGCGAGCGCGACGACCTGAGCGCGCTGCTGCCGCTGGAGTGAACGGGCGGGTGCGTGGCGGGTCACCCCGGTCAGCGTGACGCACAACCCGGGCAGAGTGACGCGTAACCCGAGCAGAGTGACACCGTACCCGGTCACAGTGACGCATGACACGGTCACAGTGACATATCGTCCGAGCAGCGTGGCGCGCGACACAATCAAAGTGACGCGCAACCCGAGCAGCGTGACGCACAACCCGATCAGCGTGACGGATTGGCCGGTCAGCGTGACATACCACCCGCTCACAGTGACGCGTTACCCGATCGCAGTGACGCGAGACCCGAGCAGCGTGATACGTCACCCGAGCACGGTGACGCAATACCCGGTCGCAGTGACGCACTTATCCGTCATTTACGCATGAATAACGTCACTCTGCTCGCCCTTGCAGAGTGACGCACCACTGCAAACCGTTGCAAATACAGGGTTTTCAAGGGTGCGTCACTGTGCTCGGGCGAGCAGAGTGACGTTTTGGCGACGCAAGATGCGACATAACAGCGCGACGCGAGACACGCAAACGCGCGCGGTGCGGTCAGGCCTTCTTGGGCTTGAGCGCGCTCGGCATCGGCATGGGAATCGGCTTGTGCGGCACCGGCTTCGGCATGACGGCCGGCTTGGCCTTCGCCGCCGGGAACTCGCCGCTCGTCGCCTTCGCCGCGGCCTCCGCAGCCCACTTGGCGTACTCGTCAAGATCATCGTCCTCGGCAGCGCCTGCCGGCTGCTGAGAATTGTCCACCTGAGCGTCCGAATGGTGAGAATACTGTGCCTCGATATCGGCAAACGGATCCGGCGACCCAGTGCCCGGCTCCTGCGAGCTCAGCTCCTTGGCGAGCTCATCATAATCGGTATCGGTGGTCAGGTACTTGAGCTTTCGGGCTATTTTCTGCTGCTTGGCTTTCTGACGTCCGCGGCCCATGTGACCCCCTGGGAAATAAATGGTGCTATCAATTCATCACATAAGAGAGTACCACTTGTTACGCGATGAATGGGATGTCGGCTCGGACTTTTACGATAAAAGCGATATTTTCAGGCGTTTTCAAGACACAAAGGCGATGTATATGACGGATCAGGAACAGCAGTTGACCGCAGCCGGCAATGAAATGAGCGCGAGCTTCCTCGCCGCGAAAAAACGCTCCGACGAGACCCTCGCCAAGCTGGAAGCCAACCCCGGCAAGTTCACCATGCTGACCGGCGACCGCCCCACCGGACGACTCCACCTCGGCCACTACTTCGGCTCCATCCGCGAGCGCGTCGCCATGCAGAACCGCGGCGTCAACACCAACATCATCATCGCCGACTATCAGGTCATCACCGACCGCGACACCACCGAACACATCCAGGACAACGTCCTCAACCTCGTGCTCGACTACATGGCCGCCGGCATCGACCCCAAGAAGACCATGATCTTCACGCACTCTGCAGTGCCCGCCGAAAACCAGCTCATGCTGCCGTTCCTCTCCCTCGTCACCGAAGCCGAACTGCACCGCAACCCGACCGTCAAATCCGAAATGGAAGCCTCCGGCCACGCGCTCACCGGCCTCCTGCTCACCTACCCCGTCCACCAGGCGTGCGACATCCTCTTCTGCAAGGCCAACGTCGTGCCGATCGGCAAAGACAACCTGCCGCACGTCGAAATCACGCGCACCATCGCACGCCGCTTCAACGAACGCTACGCCAAGAAGCACCCCGTGTTCCCTGAGCCGGCAGCCATCCTCTCCGAAGCCCCCGAAATTCCCGGCCTCGACGGACGCAAGATGAGCAAATCCTACGGCAACTCCATCATGCTCGGCGCCACCGCCGAAGAAACCGCAAAGCTCATCAAGAAGAGCCCCACCGACTCCGAACGCCGCATCACCTTCGACCCGATCAACCGCCCGCAGGTCAGCGCACTGCTCACCACCGCCGGCCTCGTCACCGGCCGCGACCCGAAAGACATCGCCGCCGAAATCGGCGACTCCGGCGCCGGCGCACTCAAAAAGTACGTCATCGACTCCGTCAACGAGTTCCTCGCACCCCACCGCGAGCGCCGCGCCGAACTCGCCAAAGACATGGACTACGTGCGCGACGTCCTCGAAGACGGCAACAAGCGCGCCAACCAGATCGCCGAAGAGACGCTGGATGAGGTCCGCTCCGCCATGGGCATGAAGTACTGATTGTTGTGTGATGGAGCGTTATCTGCGTTGCAGAAGACTCGACGTGCCCAAGCACGCCTTCGCCTTCTGCGCCTTGATACCGCACACATCACACAACAATCAGCCCTAAGCCCTATGGAGCGTCTTCCGCGTTACGGGAGGCTTGACGTGCCCGAGCACGCCGGCGCCTCCCGCGCCTTGAAGCCGCACGCATTACGCCAATCAGTACCCTCAAGGATGCAGAAGACTCGGCGTGCCCGAGCACGCCTTCGCCTTCTGCGCCTTGATACCGCACACATCACACAACAATCAGCCCCATGGGGAGAGCGCCTCCCGCGCCTTGACGACACACGCGTTATCCCATTCCTCAACGCCACTAGGCGGAGCGTCATCTGCATCGCGGGAGGCTTGACGTGCCCGAGTGCGCCGGCGCATTCTGCGTCTTGAGGCTGCACGCGTTGCACCAATCAGTACCCAGGCGCCGGAAAAGGCCTAACGCATTCGCGCGCGTCGGATTTTTTGTGTTATCGCAGGCAGTGCGTGACGAAATGGCTTAATTTGAGGTGCATTCCGGAGTAGGCGGGCATCGCCGCCGGTATACGCGGCAAAGCACTGCAGAAAATGGCGGAATAGCGTCACCGAGGCAAGCCGTTTCCGCCGGGATACATGGCACGACGCCCGCCTACTCCGGAATATGCCTCAAATCAAGCCAAATCTGCCCGCGGCCGCCTCTCTCCTCCCCCTCCATTCCTCCCCCCAAGATACACAATGTGCACCTTGGGGATTTTTTGTGCAGGAAATGTGAACACGGGAGGTGGATTGTGCGCCTTAAGGCGCACAATCCACGCCGCCGGCAACGCAAGATACACATTGTGCATCTTCGGGAGAGCGCGGCAGCCCCCGAACATGGCGGCATCCGAACACGGCGGAATCCGAACACGGCGGAATCCGGGCGCGGCAGCGTCAACGCGCAGCGACACCCGCACACGGCGGCATCCACGCGCAACGACAACAGGGCGCGGACCCGAGCATGGTAGTACCCGCTCACGGCGGAATCCGGGCGCGGCAGCGTCAACGAGCAGCGACACCCGCACGCGGCACCACCCAAGCGCGGCGGCACCCACGCGCAGCGGCACCCACGCATGGCACACGCCGTCAGGTTCCGTACACCGGATATTCGGTATACACTGAAGAATTGGTAACCGTAAACCGTCAATGGTGACGTTCAATAGCAAAGCAGTATGACGAAGCCATCGAGACGACAGCCACGGGCGATTCGCCGCCAACAGCAGTGCGAGCGCTCACGGCAGGCCATCTCGAAACGGGAAACATGGCAGGGTGGGCAACATGATAACGATAACAAACGCACGAGTTCCAGGGTCCGGACGGCCCATCGACATCGAAGTGCAGGGCGGCGTCGTGACGCGGGTGTCAATGCCCGTGACCAGCGAGGCCGCCGTATCGGCCGACGTCGCCGACGCGACCGCCCGCATCTGGCCCGCCGATCTTGCGCCGACCACGGATTTCAACCATATGCTCGCCGGCGTCGGAGGGGGCACGCCGGCAATCACAGGTGCAAGCCGCAGCAGCGCCGGCGCCAACCGCGACGACGAGGCGAACACGGTCATCGACGCAGCCGGCCGCTGGATCATCCCCGGCCTGTGGGACCATCACACGCACTTCACCCAGTGGGCGTCCACATTCGGCCGGCTCGACCTGATCGACGCACGCAGCGCCGGCGAGGCGATGGACATGCTCCGCCGGTACATCGACGAACGGCGGGCGGCCCCCGGCGGTCTCGACCCGGACACGTTCGTGGTGGGCATGCGGTTCCGCCACTCGCTGTGGTCACGCTACGAGCAGCCGACGCTCGCCGCCATCGACGAGGCGACCGGCGACCAGCCGGTGGCTCTCTCGAGCATGGACATGCACTGCGGCTGGGTGAATTCGGCAGCGGCACGACGGCTCGGCGTGAGCGTGGAGAAGTCCGGCCTGGTCGGCGAGCTGGACTGGTTCGACGCCTATTGCAAACTGGACAACGCTCCCGGCGCGGCCGACGAGACGCTGCGGATGATCCGTCTGGCCGAGGCGGACGCGGCACGCAAGGGCGTGGTCGGCATCCGCGATTATGAGATGACCGACGACAACCTCGGCATCTGGATGAAACGGTTCGTCACCTGCGCCCCGCAGCCCGACGATTTCGAGACGAATCCGGCGTGGCACGGCATCGACTGGGAGGAGTCGTTCGCACACGGCATCCGCGGGCTGCGCGTCGACGCGGGCGTGTACCCGGAGCAGCTGCAGACCATGATCAACTCGCACTGGCACACCGGCATGAAGCTGCCCGGCAGCGACGGTCTCGGCCGCGTGGGTGCGATGAAGATGATCGCCGACGGTTCGCTGAACACGCGCTCCGCCTACTGTTCGGCCCCGTACACCGACATCTTCCCCGACTCGTACGGAACACTGAGCTACACGCCGGACCAAATCGAGGCGTACTTCCATCTCGCCACGCGGCACGGGTTCGACATCGCATGCCACGCGATCGGCGACGAGGCGAACACCATCGTGCTCAACGCGGCCGAGGCCACGCGCGCGCACGGCTCCATCGAGCACGCGCAGCTGCTCAAGCCGAAGGACATCGCGCGGTTCGCCAAGCTGGGTATCGCCGCGAGCATCCAGCCGCAGCATGCGATGGACGACCGGGACGTGATTGCGCGGTTCTGGGCCGAGCCGGCGGGCATCCCGTACGCGTTCCGCTCGCTGAAGGAATCCGGAGCGACACTGCTCATGGGGTCGGACGCGCCCGTTGCGCCACTCGACCCATGGATGGCGATTTCGGCGGCGGTGTTCGGCTCGTTCACCTCCGACCGTTCGCCGTTCCAGCCGGAGCAGCGGCTGGACGTGCGTACCGCGCTCGCCGCATCGACCGCCGTCGGCCGCGACACGCTGCAGGCGGGCGACCAGGCCGATCTGGTGCTGCTCGACCGCGACCCGTACGCGGCCGATTCGCCGGAGGAGATGCGTGCGATGGGCGATCACGTGGCCGCGACCATGATGAACGGCCGCTGGACGTACAACGTGCTGTGAGGGGTGCGGAGGCTAATGGCGGGTGACGCTCCCCCACCCGCTACGCGGGAGCCCCCTCCACTGAACTGCGCCCCAAAAGTTGGACGTGGTTTATTAAAGGGTACCAGACCGGGCTGTGGGGAACGTGTCCCGGAATTCCTCCGGGGTCAGTCCCCCCAGCCGTTCCTGGCGTCGTT
>NZ_WBVT01000037.1 GCF_009193355.1 Bifidobacterium leontopitheci | reverse complement strand
CTGCCGGATTGGCTCCGGCAGGGGTTCCGGGGACGGCTCCGGCTGATGCGCCAGGGTTGGCGCCGGCAGGGAGCAGGGACGTCGGCGCGGACTGGCCGTAGCCACCGGCAGCGCTAGGGTTGGCACCGCCGGGGAACGGGGATGCCGGCGAGGCTTGACCGCGAGCGTCGGCGCCGCCTACTGGAGGCATGGGCGCGGTGGGCGCGGCGCCGGCGACCGCGAACGGCGCCGACGGCTGAGGAGGCAGCGGCTGTGAGGCGAGTGCAGGACCTGCCGGCGCGAACGGCCGGGCGCCGACACCAGACTGCTGTGCCGGAGCGGCGCCGAACGTGTGGCCAGGCTGTGGCATGGGTATCGCAGGGCCGTGCGCCGACTGCAGCGGCTGGTCCGTCAATGTGTGATCCGACTGCGGCGCGGCGGGAATCGCAGGCGCCGATTGACGTCCTTGAGCCGGGGACGCTGCCGCCGGATATCCTGAACCGCCCTGCCCCGGTCCGGCAGGCGACGCAGCCGCCGGAGCGGGCGCACCGCAGTTCGTGCAGAACATCATGCCTGCCGGAATCTGATTGCCGCATCGAGTGCACGTGGTCATCGCTGAGCCCCCTTGTCTAGATACGTCAATCATAATCAGCTTGCGGGATTTCACGGCAACCTTCCGCCCCACCCCCATGTCACGCGGTCCGCCCGACCCACGTGACGCAACACCGCAAACCGTTGAAAACAATACGTTCCAACAAGCACGTCACGTGGGACGGGCGGACCACGTGACGTCGTGCCACACGCCCGAACGCAACGCCCCATACACGGACCCGATGTCACATTTCGCGCACAGTGACGCGTAACCCGAGCACGGTGACACATCAACGTCACTCTGATCGGGCGAGCAGAGTGACGGTGTTCACCCCGATATGGCGGGAATGCGCGTCACCGTGACCGGGCGAAACGTCACCGTGATCGGGTGGGACGTCACCGTGACCGGGTGAAGCGTCACCGTGACCGGGCACTGTGATTGCGGCAGGGGTTCGCCAGCCGAAACGGCATGTCACGCGGTCTGGTCTATGATGGGAGGGCAACCGAACGGGAGCCGCAGGGCTGAGAGGAAGCAGGAGCTTCGACCGTCGACTTGACGCGGGTAATGCCGCCGTAAGGACGTGTTGTCTCGACTGCCGCAGCGTCGCTGGCAACCTGTTCGCACTGCATACAACAGAACCGCACACAACAGAAGAACGCATGATTCGGGTCATGGAGGGGCGCACCACCTCATAGGGTACGGCCGCTTCAGCGACCCGTTTTTCATATCAGCACCACCAGCGCACGTCGCCGGAACGACTGGCGCCGGGCCGAGCCAAGGAGGGACCGATGATCATCAACGGGCAGGAGGAGAACGTCGCGACGCCGATCAGCGTCGACGAGCTCATCGCCAGCAAGGGATTCAACGCGGGCCGTGTCGCCGTCGAGGTCAACGGGGCGATCGTCCCGCGCGACAAGCGTGCGCAGACCATGCTGAACGGCACCGACACCGTCGAGATCGTCACGTTCGTGCAGGGCGGCTGACCGCAGCGTCCGCGGCCAGCGCACATGACCAACGTCACGGCCGGCTCCACTATGACAGCGGAACCGGCCGGCAACCATCATATGAAGGAGTATCCATGACCAACGAAACCAACACCGCCGCCGAGCCGACGCTCGACGAACTGGTCGGCACCGCGACGAACACCGCGCTGCTGCCTGAGCCGGACGCGCACGCCTACGACGCGATCGCGACCGGTGACGCCGATCCGCTCATGCTCGGTGGACACAAGTTCACCAGCCGTTTCATTCTCGGCTCGGGCCGCTACGACCTGAACCTCATCAAGGCGACCATCGAGAACGCGGGCACGCAGATCGTGACGATGGCGCTGCGCCGCTGCCGCACCACCGAAAACAACCTGCTCGACTACATTCCCAAGGGCATCACGATGCTGCCGAACACGTCGGGCGCGCGCAACGCCGAGGAGGCTGTGCGCATCGCGCGGCTCGCCCGCGAGGTGTGCCAGACCGATTTCGTCAAGGTGGAGATCGAACACGAGACGAAGTACCTGCTGCCCGACAACGCCGAGACGATCCGCGCGACCGAGATGCTCGCCAAGGAGGGCTTCGTGGTCATGCCGTACATGTTCCCCGACCCGATCGCGGCCCGGCAGCTCGAGGAGGCGGGCGCGGCGTGCGTGATGCCGCTCGGCTCGCTGATCGGCTCGAACAAGGGCCTGCGCATGCGCGACTTCATCGAGGTGATCATCGCGAACGCGCACATTCCGGTGATCATCGACGCGGGCATCGGCCGGCCGAGCCAGGCGGCCGAGGCGATGGAGATGGGCGCGGACGCGGTGATGGCGTACACGGCCATCGCCTCCGCCGGCAACATCCCGCTCATGGCCCGCGCGTTCAAGCACGCGATCGAAGCCGGCCGCGAGGCGTACCTGTCCGGACTCGGCACGGTGACCGAAGGCCACGCGGTGCCGTCCAGCCCGACCAACGCCGCCGACTACCTGCACTGATCGACCCCGGGTCCCCGCCAGCGGAAGCGGTCCGCTCCTGACGGCCCTTGCGACGGGAACAGCCAGCCACGACATCATCCGTCACAGCGTGCACCTACCCGCTGTGACGGCAACGCGATATCCCTGTGATGCCAAGGGTTTCGTCCTTGGCATCACAGCGGGTAGGTGCACGCTGTGACGCTAGGGGCGCACAGGGAGGGCTTCCGGCGCACTTCGCGGCGGACGTCTCCGGCGCGTTTCGCCGGAGACGTCCGTCGTGCTTCGCCGGAGACGTCCACCGCCGGCTCACCAGTCGGTGGATTGGGCGAGCATGAGGTCGTCGGCGAAGTCGACCGCGAAATCGAGCCGCTTCAGCACATCATCGCCGGCGGGACCGTCGCCGTCCCCGCCACCATCCGGCCCGTCGTCGCCCGGCCCACCGTCAGGCGGCGGAATCACCGACTCCAACGCGTCCCCGTACGCGCCCTCGTCACCGTGGAACAACGCCAGCGCGCACGCCCGAGCAATCCGCTCGTCAGGGAACCGCGACAGGACGACCACGGCCATCGACTCGCCCAGATGCATCTTGCCGTTGAGATCCACCGTCGGCTCGGATTCCTTGCCGTCGTCGACCAGCGAGACGATATCCCGTTCCAGCCGATGCATGTCCTGCGGCGACATGGAATACCGTTTCTCGTCATCCGCCTGCTGCACCGCTTCGGCGATCGGAGCGAAAGCCGCACCGTACTCCATGTCCATATACATCACCAGCGGCATCAACGCCAGCCCATACACCCATACCATGTCGACGCACTGCTGCAGCCGCATCACACCGGCGCGGAACCGCTCCGCGTCGCGCTCGGTGAACCCGCCGACCAGATCGGCGGCCAGCTGCTCCCCCAGCAGCGAGAACGCAAGGTCGCGCAGATACGCCACGTCGCGCCACAGCGGCTCGTCCGGCACGTCACGGTCACGTTCCAGCATGAGCAGCAGGCTGCCGGGGTCGACCGTCCGCTCGTCCCACAGGTCGAGGTACGCCGCGACGAGACGCGCGGCATCATACCGGTACCGTCGCTCGGCCGCATGGAACTCCGGCCGGCTGCGTCCGTCGCAGTTCACCGCTCCCGACAGGTCGACATCCAGATCCGTCAGCGGACAGCGGTCCGCAACCACATCGCAGACCGTGCCGCCCATGCAGACGCATCCATCATCAGCCTTGCCGCCGGACTCCCGGGGCACGTGGCGGGGCGCGTCCGCGTCACGGCCGTCGCGACCGTCGCCGACGCACCTGTCGCAGTAGCACAGTTCGGCGCAACCGTCGCAGTAGCACAGTTCGATGCGCACGTCCGGAGCGGCGGCCCGCCCTGCCTGCACGTAGTCGCGCAGCCACTGCGCGCCGCTCAGCTCATACTCGACGTCGGCCTGCGCACGCCGATCCTGCAAATGGTCCACCACGCGGCGGTAACGCATGTCGGGCGCGGCGCCCATGCGCAGCACGTCGCCGTCCTCACGCAGCATGCACATGCCGATCGGCTGGTACACCAGCAGCATGCGCGCGATGTCGAGACTGCGCCGCTCGTCCGCACCCCACCTGAGCATCGTGTGCGCGGCGAGCCGATGCATCTGCAACGAATGCTCCGCCATGGCACGCTCGCGCTGCTTGCGGTTGCCGTACCGCTTGCGGCCGCGTTTCGCCCGACGTTGGGCGAGCTGCTCGCGGCTGAGATTCTGGATGAGCGCGGGCATGCGCGACGACGGTTCGCTGGCGAACAGCGCAAGGTTCGAGTCGTTCATCAGGTCGTACAGCCAGACCGAGATGCCGTACTTGCGCACGGTGTTGCCGCAGCCGGTCAGGAAGTCGCGGCATTCGCGGCCCAGCTGACTGTCGAACGACATGGCGGCCGCGCACAGGTTCGCGGTCCAGCTGCCGCATGAGAAGATGTCGCGCGCGAGGACGTACAGCCGGTGGTCCCACGGCGTCGGCGAACCGTCGCGCTCGTAGGCCGCGTAGGCGGATTGCATGGCCGTGGGCGAGGTGACTTCGTCGAACCGTCGTTCCAGCCTGCCGATGGTCTGCAGGAATTCGATGGTGTCCATCGAGAAGGGTGCCGTCATGGTCGCTCCTTACATGGTCGTATGCGCCATTGCCGGACGTTGCGGATCGCTGGGTGACAGGTGGCGGCGCGGGGGTGTGGGGGCGCGGGCGTGGTGCCGACCGCGTACCGCACTGCGGCGCCGCTGTGGCGCCGCGTTGTGTAGCGGCGTCACCGTGCGAGCCGCTACGGTACGACCTTTGTCACTGCGCGATCCGCCGCGACCGGCCTCACGGGCCTTCCGCGTCTGTGCGCATGGGCCAACCATGGCACAGGTCGATACGGCCGCGCCACCGACCCCCGAAAATCTGTGGATAAGTGGATAACTCACCGGTTATCCACAGTTATCCACATGTTGTGCAAGCGCTTATGACGGGCATCATTGCGCATTGATGGCAGCGCGTAGGCCGCACGCGGCTGCGCCGAGGGTGATCCTACGTTGCCGTCGATTCCGCAGGAGTTTGCGGGACAAGTTTGCGGGATAGGTTTGCGCGTCGAGTTTGCGGGCGCGCATCGCCTTGCCAGCGACGGCCGACATGCATGTCGTCCCGGAGTTCGGGCGGCCCAGGCCGTTCCCCGGTACGGTGCCGTTCCTGAGCATGATTGCATTGACAGCGGGCGAGGCGGCCGGCATCGCACTCCTCGTGGCAGCCCTTGTCTATATCCCCAATCGTGGACTCCAGCGTCTCACTCATCGGCCACAGTGGCCGCATGGATTGTCACAACTTGCACAAAACGCCCGTTCGTGCAAGTTGTGACCACGGACTGCCGTCCACTACCCCTGAATACGGCTGATTTTGTGCCACAACTCGCCCAGACGGCCCGTTCGTGCAAGTTGTGGCACACCGTATTGTCACAAGTCGTCAAATCAGGCCATCTGTGCAAGTTGTGATACACCGCCCACGCGGCATTGCCCACACGCTCCAGTCCAATAACCATGGCGTGAACGCGGCAGCCCTGCTGCGTGACATTGCCGGGGCACGATACGCGGCGGTAATGGGGACCGCGAGTCGAACGCCCGGCTCCGCCCCGCCATCGCCGGCCACGGCACCACCAGTTCCACACGACGAGGAATGGAGACGATTCTCATCTGGCAGGGCACTGTGGGAGGAATCCCGGAGTTGCCGGCCGCTGCCGAGCCGGGACTCTGAGGGTTCTCTCATCTGGCGGGACACGGTGGGAGAAAACCCAGAGAATACGGGCTGGGCCATGGACGGACTCTGGGGTTTCTCCCATTCTGCAGGTCCGGAATGGGAGAAAACCCGGAGTGAGGTCGCGCGCGGCGTCCGTTTCTGACCGGGCTGGCTGCCGAGTTGGTCGGAAACGGACGCGAAACAGCTCGCCAGCGGCCGTTTTCGACCAGGAGCGACCGGGCGCATGTCAGAAACGGACGCACGACGGGTTCGCAGCGGCCGATTCCGACCGGAAGCCGAACGCCACGAGTCGACAACGGACACACGACCGGGGCCGTCGCACGCATAACGTGACGGCCCTTGGACGGCGACCGCAGACGGCGATTCAGAATCCGCGCATGGGAACCGCTGATCGCGCACATGCCAAGACGCCCCGGAATAATTGGGACGCGGGGCGAAAATAGCCAGTTTCATCGCCTCGTACCAACGAGCATTGGGACGCGAACCCCGAAACGGCCGATTTCAGGCTCTTGTACCACGAATCTGTGGTACAAGACACCTTGTAAACGGTTACATCGTCCCGCGTACCAAAGGCCCGTGGGACGCGGGGCAAAAACAGCCGGTTTCATCGCCGCGTACCAATGGACGCCGCGAATCCCGACGAACCACCCCCACCCGCTTCGCGGGAGCCCCCGCCAGCGGGGGCGACGCGTGGAGAAGGGCATCGCATTCGACGACCGCCAGCGGGCGACGCTCCCCCAGTCAGCTCCGCTGACAGACCCCTCCACCGAGGGGGCCAAGGCGGGGCCGGTGCCAAACCGCATAATCAGCGTCACCCCTCCACCGAGGGGTCGAGATGGTCTCGCGCGAGATGCCCAGATGGGCGATGCTCAGCCTCCCCTCCACCAAGGCGGGGCCAGCGGCAGCCCCCTCCACCGAGGAGCCAAGAACCGGCCTTACATGAATTTCTTGAGGCTGACGGGGCAGCTCAGGCCGCCCTTGAGCTTGTCGAGCTTGTCGAGCGCGCCGCTCTCGTCCGAGGAGTCCGAAGAAGACGACCCAGATCCGGACGTGCTGGTCGACTCCTTGTTCTCGTCGGCCGGCTTCGAGGAGGTCGTCCCCTGCGCGTTCGCAGTGCCGTCAGTGCCCGCGGTCCCGTCGGTACCAGTCTCGCTGCTCGTGCCGGCCCACTGGTCCTCCACCGCGTCGGGCACGTCCGCGCCGCACGTGTCGGTCACGGCGCCGTTCGTACCCGTGTAGATGCCCTTCTCGTTGATCACCGGCGTGGTGACCACGTCAAGCGGCGAGGTCGCCTTCTCGGCCGTGCGCACGGTGAACGCGACCGTCACCGTCTCGCCCGGCTTGATGCCCTGCGTCAGGCGCAGGTTGATGAACTGGTGGTCCTCGACCGTGCCGTTCGACACCAGCTCGCCGGCCTCGTAGGAGACCGACGTGATCATGCCGCCCTGCGGCGCCATGAGGAACAGGCGCGGCTGCATGGTGCCGCTCTCCTCCTTGCCGGTCACGAACACGGGCAGGTCCTTGGCCTGCTGCTCGGTCATCGTGTTGGTGAGTTTCACGGTCACCGTGTACTCGTCGCCGAGGTCGGCGGTGGGCACGGTCATGAGGTTCGTGGCGCGCGCGGGCGCGTTCACGTCGTCGCTGATCCGGTACGAGTTCGCGGCGAACGTGCCGCCGCACGTCTTCTTGACGACGATCGCCGGCTCCAGATACCAGCTGAGCTTGCTGGGCTTGGCTTCGGTGAAGTACACGCCGGCTTTCGGCGAGGTGACGGTTCCGGGGATCGTGCCGGCCACGTTCGCGTCGAACACCTTGGTCTGCACGAGCGCCGCCAGTTCGGCCTGCTGCGCCATCCACAGCTTGAAGTGGCCGCTCGCGCTGGTCTCGCGCATGCCCTTGAGCAGCGGGGAGAGCGAGGACGCGTTCGCGTTGGAGAACACGTGCGTCATGATGAGCTTGGACGCGGTGTTCGTGTACTTGTTCTGCTCGGCGTACACGGGATGGTCGGTGTACAGGTCGTGCAGGAAGAACTTGACCGTGTTCGTGCCGTCGAGCACCTTGCCGTCGGACAGTTTGACGTTGCCGGTCGCGCCGATCAGCGCCTGCATGAACACGGGGTCGAGCGCGAACACGCCGGCGATCTGCTCGTTCTCGTTGCCCTTCTGCGCGAGCCACATGTTCTTGAGCGTGACCGCGGCCCGCTGGAAGTTCGGGTTGACGGTGGTGGTCTGCGGGTACTTCCACACCTGGTCGCCGAAGATGGCGGCCTCCTTGACGTTCTCGTCGTCGTACGGCTGCGTGCCGTAGGTGAGGTCGGTGGTGGCGATGAAGTCGCCGATCTTCACCTTGCCCTTGTTCGCGGTGATCGGCGCGATGTTGCCGACCATGCCGCCGCCGGAGCGGATCTCGGCCGGGTTGTAGATGGCGACCAGGTACGTGCGTTCGCCGTTGCCGCCGAGCAGCTGCGGCAGCAGGTTGATGAGCTCGTCGTACTCGTCGAGCGTCTTGTCGACCGTCTCGAGCCCGGAGACGCCGGTGTCGATGAGCGAGGCGACGCGCTGGCTCTTCGGCGTCTTGAGCTTCTTGAGTCGCGCGGTCTCCGTCTTGATGTCGGCACGCGCCTCCTTGACGATCTCCGGCATGTCGGTGATGGCGCTCAGGTCGACGGTCTTGTCCTTCATCGAGAAGCCGGACATGCGCTTGCTCAGGTTCATCAGGTCGGTGAACGGGCCGTCCACGAGGTTGCTCATCGAGTCGAGCATCGTGCGCACGGCGGTGATGTCGTTGCCGTACGCCGTGTGGTCGCGCAGGAACGTCCACTGCGGCTTGTCGAGCTCGTCGCGCAGCTCGCGCGTGGACGTCACCATGTCACGCGCGGACGTGACGACATTGCCGTCGGAGCCGCAGCCGAGCGCCGCGTTCGCGAGGTTCTCGGACGCCGAGATGAAGCGGTTCGCCTCGCTGTACAGTTTGATCGCGGAGATGCCGTAGATGCCGAACACCGACAGCACGGCGCCGAACAGCACGCACACGACGTACAGCACGATGCGCCGCGGCCGCAGCGCCTGGGCGAGAAACGTGTGTCCTTTTCTTCCGACGTGCTGTGGGGATCGGCGCATGGGTTAACCTCGTTCGTTCATCACCGTCTGTTCGACGTTCGTTGCGGTATCGTCGGTGTGCTTCGGCTACCTTCAATATGTCCTGTTTGCTGCAATACAACCTTCGATGATACCGTGCGCGGCTTACCTGACGATAAGGTTTGCGCCCGTACCATGGTTTTTTCGACGGTTTTTTCACGTTACGCCGGTCTCGGGCACGGCGACACCGGCCGCGCTGTCAGCCTGCTTTCAGACTTCATTGAGAGGTATAACAGTATCGGACAAGATAACATACACATAGCACGACCATAGTGTTGCCTACGGGATGCGAGCCTTCGGGCCGGCCGCATTCGGCCCATCCCGGCCACTGTCGACAACCATCCGATCGCGGCCGCGGAGACGGCGGACCATCACGCCCGCCGCACGGCCGCAGAGAGAAGAACTGGAGAGTCAAGCGCATGTTCGTTCTCAAGAACGCCTGGTCCAGCATCGTCCGCCGCAAATGGCGGGCCCTGCTGACCGTCATCATCGCCGCAATCGTCACATTCGGGACCGTCTTCGGCGTCACGGCACTCACCGCCAACAACACGGCGACCGGCAGCGCCTACGAATCCCAGAAGGTCGACGCCGTGATCCGCCCGAGCGCGAAGGTCCAGGCGACCTACGACGGCGCCGACTCCTCGTACACGAAGAACTACCTCGGCTGGTCCGGCTACACCGAGTACGCGAACCAGGTGCAGAGCGCCGGCATCAAGTTCGAGTACACGCTCGCGATCACCGTGCCCGTGCGCCAGAGCGGCGACGTCAAGGCGATCGCCGGCACCGACGACCAGTCGGCCGACAAGACCGGCGGCGAGTTCCAGTGGCGCGGCTTCTACACGCTGCAGGGCGCGCAGGAGAACGAGTACGGCCGCTACAAGGTCGTCGAGGGCAAGCACCTCAACTACACGGACCAGACCGACAAGTCCAGCGTGCTGATCTCGCGAGCGGTGGCGAAGAAGAACAACCTCAAGGTGGGCGACACGTTCAAGGTCGCCATGCCGAACAACGCGAAGAAGACCGTCGAGCTCAAGGTGCGTGGCATCTACGAGTACACGGACGCGGCGGCCAAGGGCAAGGGCGACGACGCGAAGCTCGCCAAGGACAACCGCGACAACGCGATCTACTCCACCTACACGACGTTCGCGATGGCCGGCCTTGACGCGGCCGACGGCACCGGATGGCTCAACCCGGACCTCAACATCACGTTCATCCTGAGCGACATGAAGACGTACCGCCAGTTCGTCAGCACGCTGAAGAAGGCGAAGCTGCCGAGCACGTACACGGTCAGCTCGCCGTCCATCACCGCATACGAGAAGCGCATCGCGCCGCTGGGCGCACTGGCCGCGCCGATGCAGGGCTCGCTGATCGCGCTGTGGGTCGTCGGCGCGCTGCTGCTGCTTGCGGCCGCCGGCACGAGCATGACGGTCGGCCGCCGCGGCGAGATCGCCACGCAGATCATGATCGGCGTCTCGCGGGCACGCATCTCCTGGCAGCTCATGCTTGAGGTGCTGATCACCACGCTGCCCGGCTTCGTCATCGGCCTGCTCGCCGGCACGTTCGGCACGAAGCCGCTCATCGCGAAACTGGCCGGCGGCTACTCCGCCTCGCCCGCCTCCGACCTGATCTGGCGGACCGTGTGGAGCGGTCTGGGCGTGATCGTGGTGCTCATGATCCTCGCCATCATCCGTGTGATGGCGCTGCGTCCGGCGACGCTGTTCGCGGCGCGCGAGAGCAACGTCGCGGCCGCGGAGACGGCGGACGCTGCGGATGCTGGCCAGACGGACGGCGACAAGGCCGACGACAAGGCTGCGGCCGACGGCGAGCAGGAGGCGCAGGCATGAGCGAGAAGAACGACAACACAATCGCCAACGAGACCCACGACACGGACGGCAAGGTGAACGACATGAGCGACGACAAGAACACGACGGCGGACGTCACGACGGACAGCGCGGCGACGGCGACGCAGGCGGACGGGCAGACGGTCGAGCCGCAGCGCGACGGCGAGACCGCGGACGCGACCGTCTCGTCCGACACGAACTCGGACAGCGACAGCGCGACCGAAGACGTCACGGCGACGTCCACGCCGGACGACGTGCAGTTCTCCATCGTCTTCGACGACGATGCCGACGACGAGGCGTCCGCACTCGACTCGCTCGCCATCGATACGGACAGCCTCGCGGACGGTGACGTTGCGAACGACGAAGTTGCGGACGACGACGCAGCCGACAACGCAGCCGACGACGCAGCCGACAGCACGGCAGACAACGAACCTGCCGACGATGCAGCTGACGGCGCGACCGAAACCGAGGCCGCGGCTGCCGGCACCACGGACGGCACCACGCAGGCCGACACGGACGACGAAAACGAAACCGCCGCGGAAGCCAACGCGAACCGCGTCAACGAGACCCTCAAGCTCAGCGTCAAGGCCGGAGCGAACGACGATGCGCTCGCCAAGGCCGCAGCGGCCGGCGCGTCCACCGATCCGGCGCTGCGCCTGTCGTCGCGCATCGACAAGGAGCTCGGCCGCGGCACCAAGATCGCCGACGAGATCCTGCTCAAGTCGTATCCGACGTTCTCGCTCAACAAGGTGACCGTCACCGACCGCAAGACCGGCCGCAACGTGCTCGACCGCATCAACGAGACGTTCTACGCGGGCCACGTGTACGCGATGCTGCTGCCGGAAGGCGACACGGCGATGCACGAGACGCTCATGGCCGTGATGAGCGGCGTGGTGCGCCCGCACGACGGCAACGTGATGAACAAGAGCGCGAACCTCATCGAGCTGGAGCCGAACGAGCTGCGCGGCCACCGACTGGGCGTGATCCCGCAGCGGTACGCGGTGCGCGAGGACCTCAACGCCGAACGCAACGTCGTGTACGCGATGGACGCCTCCGGCCGCACGTTCCTCAAGCCGAAGCCGGTGCTCGCGCGCGAGCTGCTGGGCCGCGTGAAGTTCGACGTGGACACGCCGAACGCGCCGGTCGGGCGTCTCGACGCCGTGGACCAGCGGCGCGTGGCGATCGCGCGTGCAATCGCGTGCGAGGCGGAGGTGCTCATCGCCGACGAGCCGACGGGCGGCCTGAACGACGACGACAGCGTGGCGATCCTGCAGCTGCTCACGTCGCTCACGCACGGCGATCCGAAGCGCTGCGTGATCATCCTGACCGAATCCGAAGCCGTGGCGAACGCTGCGGAGAAGGTCATCGAGCTGTAACGGGACGCTGCGGCCGCAACATGACGGCCGCAGCCGGCAGAAGATATGACAACGGGCCGTGCGTCCGCCACGATGGTGGCAGGTGCACGGCCCGTTTGCGTCGGCGCGGCCGGCGTTGTCGGATCACGGCCCGCACGGCTGTCGACTCAGTCGGCTCAGTCGACTCAGTCGACGATCCGCATGTGGAACCGTTCGGCGAGGGCGGGGACGTCCGGCACGCCGTACTGCTCGACCAGTTCGAGCCAGCGGCGCTTGTTGTCTTCGCCGTACTTGGCGGCCTTGCGCGTATAGGCGTCAACGGTGAGGAACTTCGGCGGCAGCGACTTGCTGTTGTACTTGTCGGCGACCATGACGATCTCCTGTTCCAGCGTCTTCGGCGAATAGTCGGAGGCCGGCAGCGGCAGATGCTGGTCGATGACCATCTGCCGGGTGAGGCCGACGCCCGTATGGTTGCGCGCGAACTCGGCGATGGACTCGTCCACGCCCTGCTCGCGCAGGTACTCGTAGCCGAGCAGGCCGTGCTTGATGTAGTCCTTGCCGCTGAACTTGAGCGGCTCGCCGTCGGTGCCGTCGTGCTTGAGGACGCGGTAGGTGCCGATGTCGTGCAGCAGGCCGCCGATGGTGACGAGATGCTCGTCGATGAGCCGCGGCGGGACCTTGCCGCCCGTCACACCGTCAGTGGATTCGGGGGCGGTCTGCGTGTCTTGCGCGGCGGCGGCGAGCGCGTTGCCGCTGCCTTCGCCGAGCTTGCAGCGCATGGCGAACAGCTGGTTCTGGCGACGCGCGATCTGGCGGGCGATGGTCGCCACGACCACGCAGTGCGTGTGGATGAGATCGTACGCCTCCTGCGAGGGCGCGATGCGGTGATGCAGCACGTCGATCTGGTCAAGAGTGGGAATGTAACCGGTCATACGGCCCATTGTAGGCGACCTGGCGGGCTCAATACTGGCTCGCGGCCGCCACCCGCGTCCCCTCCCTGTCACAGCGGGTAGGTACCCGCTGTGACGCACACGGCACAACGGCGGAATCCAGCCGGTTTCAGCGGTATGTCACAGCGGGTAGGTACCCGCTGTGACGAAGGGGGGCGCCGCTGGAGGAATCAGATGGTGCGCAGGTGGTATTCGCCGGTGCGGTTCGAGGCGACGATCATTTGGTTGTTCTCCAGCACCTTCCAGCCGTCGGCCTCGTCCTGCGGGAAGCCGGAGCTGCCGGCCACCACGCCGGCCGGCTTGCCGTCGCGGTCGAGCACGTCACGGTAGCGCAGCACACGATAGTCGTGCGCCTTCTCGCCCTTGCCGTACTCGTCGTAGATCTCGACGATGCGCGGCGACGTCTTCTCACGGCCGGCCGCACACAGGACCACCAGCTGGTCCTGGCTCTGGATCATGCAGTTGTAGCTCGACTTCGGATACTCCTGCCGCAGCTGGCGCACGGCCTGGGCGACCGCCTCGTCCAGCGCGAAGCCGAACGAGATGTATTCGAGGATGATCGAGAAGAAGATCGCCGAGTCGGAGCGGCCGCCGGTCGACAGGAACGCGCTCTGGTTGACCGGGTACGCGCGGTTGAGCACGATGTTGACGCCGCGCTCGTCGGAGATGTCGCCGTTGTGGATGAAGCTCAGACCGTTCGCGAAGAACGGCTGCTGGTTCTCAAGGATCAGCGGCAGGTTCGAGCTGGCGAGACGCAGATGCCACAGGCCGCCGCGCGCACTGTCGGCGGCGAAGTCGTTGAAGATCGGGTCGTGGCGGGCCGCCAGCGTGCTCTTGTACAGCTTGGTGCCCGTCTCGGGCGTGGGTGCGCCGCCGTCATCGACGAACGGGGGTTCGGAGGGGTTGCTCAGCAACGCCACGCCCCAGCCGTCGTTGTGGATTTCGCTCAGCTCGCGAAACTCCGCCACCGACGACTCCCCCAGGACATCGTTGAGGCTCAGGTTGAACCCTGAAGTCGCGTATCCCAGTAATCTGCACATGGTTGGTACTGTATCGTGCTTTCGCGGGACTTGAGGCGGCGTGGCTATAGGAGTTGTTTATAGCGTGCGCGCGACGGTATTGGGTTCACGATTTGTGGGGGTGCGCAAATCGTGAACGGGGGTGATGTGCGAGTGAACATGCAGGGGCGCGGAATTCCGCCATTCGGCTACATTGCCTTGTGCGGTTCTGTGCGCTTTGGCGTTCACGATTTGCGGGGGTGTGCAAATCGTGAACGGGAGGGACGGCGGCCGACAATCGGCCCGCGTGACGGTGGGTTACTTGCTGGGGGAGGGTTGCGCGGGGGCGGCGGCCTTGGCGGCCGAACCACTCTTTGCAGCGCCCTTAGACCCGGCCACCCCCTTGGCAGCCGCAACCCCGGCAGCCTTGGCACCGGCAGCGGCGGCCGACGGCTTCACTCCGCCCTTTGCAGTGCCGGCACCCTTAGACCCGGCAGCCCCCTTAGTGGCAGAGGAGCCCTTCACGGCCGCGGCGCCGCCCTTGGTGGCACCTGCAGCAGTCCCCTTCGCACCGGCACCTGCCTTGGCGGACGCGCCAGAGCCCGTCTTCGCGCCACCGGCGGGCTCGACCTCGACCGGCTTGACCGGCACGACATCGGCAAGACGCGGGGTGCGCGTGCGCAGGGCGACGCGCTTGAGGCGCGGCGGGCGACGGGTGGAGATGAACAGCGGCTGCACTTCGACCAGCGGGTTGAAGGGCGCCAGGCCGAACCATTTGACCGGCGAACCGGCCACATGGCGGATCGCGTACTTGGCCTTGAGCGAAAGCGCGCCACGGCTCGAGATCTTCGACTCGGGCATGAGGTCCTTGTGGATCAGCACATACCGGATCGTGCCGATCTCAGGGTCGGCGTCCACCTTCGGGTACAGCGACTTCTGCTGCGGCAGCTCGCCCGACTCGGACAGGTCGTGCATGATCTGGTGCAGGTACACCGGGATCGACTGCGAGACCTTGAATCCCAGCCGGATCCTCACACGGAACAGGTAGCTGGTGCCGAAGTTCTGCACCGAGTATTCGCGCGTGAACGGCTCGTCGGTGGTCTGCACGGAGACCGCCCACCAGGCGCGGGCGCGCTTGGGATGGTCGGCGAAGATCGAAAAGAAGATGTCCGTGTCGAGGCGGCGCATGTCCACGTCACTGGTCAGGTAGACGATGTTGTCGGCGAAGTAGGGGATGCGGAAGTCGCCGTGCAGTCGGTCGAGCGCCGGCAGGAAGTCCTTCGGCATCATGTGACGCCGCTGCGCGCGTTCCAGCTTGGTGCCCTCGTTCCACGTGTACATGACGAACAGGATCGCCAGCGTGAGCAGCATCGTGAACCAGCCGCCGTGCAGGAACTTCGCCATCGAGGCGAGGAAGAACAGGATCTGGATAGCGAGGAACACGACGGCGAACACGACGGCCGCGACCCGCTTGCGCGCATACCAGATGTACACGGCGAGCAGGATGGTCGTAGTGATCATCGTGATGGTCAACGCCAGGCCGTACGCGGCGGAGATGTGTTCGGAGTCCCGGAAAATGCCGAGCACGATCAGCGTGGCCGCGCACAGCACCCAGTTGATGGTCGGGATGTACAGCTGGCCGCGCGTGCGCGCCGGGTAGCGCACCTGCAGATGCGGCATCCAGTTGAGGCCGGTCGCCTCGGAGACCATGGTGAACGCGCCGGTGATGAGCGCCTGCGAGGCGATGATGCCGGCGGTGACCGACAGGATCACGGCCACGTAGCGCACGTTCGGGTCCATCATCTGGAAGAACGGGTTGAGCGCGGACATGTGCTGGTATCGCGGATCATGCTGGTTGCGCAGGATCCACGCCCCCTGACCGAAGTAGCAGAACACGAGCGCGACCTTGATGAACGGCCACGTGAAGTAGATGTTGCCGCGTCCCACGTGACCCATGTCGGAGTAGAGCGCCTCGGCACCGGTGGTGGACAGGAACACGGTGCCCATGACGGCGATGCCCGCCGCGTTGTGCGGGCTGAACAGGAACCGCACGCCGTACACGGGGTTGAGCGCGGCGAACACGGTCCAGTCGTTCGACAGGTTCACCGCGCCCACGACGGCGAGGAACGTGAACCAGACGAGCACCACGGAGCCGAACACGCGGCCGATCGACTCGGTGCCGCGCGACTGCACGGAGAACAGCACGACGATGATCACCACGGTGATCATGAGCGTGAGCGTGTCGTTGCCGTCGAACAGCGGCTCGAGTGGCGGCAGCGTCTTGAGGCCTTCGACCGCGGAGCTGATCGAGACGGCCGGCGTGAGCACGGAGTCCGCGAGGAACGCGGCGCCGCCGAGCATGGCCGGTATCGCCAGCCATGCGCCGTGCCGCCTGATCAGCGAGTACAGCGCGAAGATGCCGCCTTCGCCCTTGTTGTCGATGCGCATGGCGATGAGCACGTATTTGACGGTCGTGATGAGCGTGATCGACCAGAACACGAGCGAGAGCATGCCGAGCACGGCTTCGCGGTCGGCGTTGGCGATACCGCCCTGACCGGAGAGGAACGTCTGCGCGGTGTACAGCGGCGAGGTGCCGATGTCGCCGTAGACGACGCCGAGCGCGACGATGGACATGGTCAGCGAGATCTTGTTGGGGCCGGACTGCAGTCGCCGCCACCAGCGTCCGAACCGTCCCTTGGCGGCGGACCGGGCGAGCTTTTCGGCCTCCTTGGTCTCCGCCTGCTGCTGCTTGGCCAGCTCCTCGCGCTCCTCCTTGGTCAGGGTGCGCCGGGAGACCTTCGGTGCGTTCGTGAACGTATCGGCGCGCAACAACGTTTCATCGGGCTTTTGAGCCATGATGCTTCCTCCAGACGGGGACCAGCCCCGCACGTGAACATCCGCAAATCGTGTGGTACAGTTGCTAACGGAACCTTCTTCTTAATTCAAGCGGCCAGTATATGCCCGTTTCCCGTTTTTTCCAACTTGACAAGGACCGTTCAGGGCCCGTTCGCGAGCTGTTCCGGGCTCGTGCACGTGCGGTTCACGCGCGCGGCCCCGCTTGTTTCAGGCATGTGTCGCGATGCGGTTCCGCGGTAGTGGTGAAACGATATACTAGCGGCGTTGGGTGCGCGGTGCGGCGTGCACCGGTATCGTCATCGTCTATGCAAAGGAGCAGGTCATGCCTACGACGACGGAGATGAAACGCTTCAACACAGCCGGCGCGGCCGGGATCGCGGCAGCCGGCGCAACGGCCGCAGCCGCCACGTCCGCCACTCCCCCGTCCGCCGACGCCACCACAGCCGACGTCACCGTCACCGTAGGCCCGACGCCGCTCGCCGACGTGCCGCCGCGGCTGTTCGGCTCGTTCGTCGAGCACCTCGGCCGCTGCGTGTACGGCGGCCTGTACGAACCCGGCCACCCCACGGCCGACAGCAACGGCTTCCGCCGCGACGTCATCGAACTGGTCAAGGAACTCGGCGTGACCTGCGTGCGCTACCCGGGCGGCAACTTCGTCTCCGGCTACCGCTGGGAGGACGGCACCGGACCTCGCGAGGACCGCCCCGTCCGCCGCGACCTCGCCTGGCACTGCACGGAGACGAACCAAGTGGGCATCGACGACTTTTACCGCTGGAGCCAGGCCGCCGGCACCGAGGTCATGCTCGCCGTGAACATGGGTACGCGCGGCCTCCAGGAGGCGCTCGACGAGCTCGAATACGTCAACGGCGCCCCCGGCACCACGCTCGCCGACCGGCGCGTGGCCAACGGCATCCCCAAGCCGATGGGCGTGCGCATGTGGTGCATCGGCAACGAGATGGACGGCCCCTGGCAGATCGGACACACGAGCGCCGACGAGTACGCGGCGGCCGTCGACCGCGTGGCGCACGCGATGAAGCTCGCCGAGCCGGGACTCGAGCTCGTGGCATGCGGCTCGTCGAGCGCGCAGATGCCCACGTTCGGCGAGTGGGAGCGCAAGGTGCTCACCAAAGCGTACGCGAACATCGATTTCGTCTCGTGCCACGCCTACTACCGCGACCACGGCCACGTCACGCGCGACGCGGCCGCCATGCAGGACTTCCTCGCCTCGGCGCAGGACATGACGCGGTTCATCGCTACGGTCGCCGCGCAGGCCGACGCGGCGAAGGCGGCGAACGGCGGCGAGCGCGACATCAAGATCTCGTTCGACGAGTGGGGCGTGTGGTACGCCGACGTATGGAACGCGCAGGAGGACCGCCGCATGGCCGACAGCGCCTCCGGCCTGCACACGGACCCGTGGCCGGTCGCGCCGCCGCTGCTGGAGGACGTCTATACGGTGGCCGACGCGGTGGTCGAGGGTTCGCTGATGATCACGCTGCTCAAGCACTGCGACCGCGTGCGCTCCGCCTCGCGCGCGCAGCTGGTCAACGTGATCGCGCCGATCATGACCGTGCCGGGCGGCCCGGCATGGCGGCAGACCACGTTCTACCCGTTCGCCGAGGCAGCCGGGCGTGCGCGCGGCGACGTGTTCGTGCCGCGGATCGACTCGCCGCTCGTGCATACCGCGACCTATGGCGAAGTGCCGGCGGTGGATGCGGTTGTCACGTGGGACGCGGCGACGCGACGCGGCCTGCTGCTCGCCGTGAACCGCGACCTTGCGCGGGCGCATGATGTGGCGGTGGCGCTGGCGGGGCTGACTGCCGGTGCGGCTGGGGATGGTTCGGCGGCGACCGGGGGTGGCGCGGACGCGGGCGTCTCGGCTGCGGCCGGAGATGGCGCGGACGCGAGCGCCTCAGCGGACAGAACGGTTGCGGGCGGCGGCATGGCCGCAGGCTCGGCGGCCGGCGCACACCTTGCCGTCGTGCGCACGCAGCTGCTGCATGACGACGACATCTACCGTCAGAACACGGCCGAAGAGCCGGATGCCGTCACGCCAGACGACCTGCCGGTGCAGATGGACCCGGCTACGGCCTCGATGTCGTTCACATTGCCGCCTGTTTCGTGGGCCGCGGTGGAATTTGCGATGTGATATTCGAGATGTGGGTGTTTTGTTTCCCGAAAATCAACGTTCCTTCGAACCTGCGCAACAGCGAATCGGCGGAAAATGGCCGATTCTTGCATATCGGCAGCGTTCGTGCCGCACATGAAAACACCCACATCTCCGCGCGAGGTCCGATATGGGTCTGCGTCTCGCGTCACTCTGCTCGCCCGAGCACGGTGACGCACCGCCGAAACTCCTTGCAAACACTGGGTTTTCGCGTCCGCGTCACTCTGCTCGCCCGAGCAGAGTGACGGGGAGGATGTCACACGGCGGGCGAGGATTCGCGGCAGACAAGGCTGATCGGGGCGACGAGCGTATCGCCGGCGCCACGCGACCCGGCCTCGATCTGCGCGATGATCGATTCGACCGCCAACCGCGCGATATCGGGCCGGTGCGGGTCGATCGTAGTCAGCGAGGGGGTCGTCACACGCGATTCGTCCAGGTCGTCGAAGCCCACCACGCGCACGTCGTCCGGCACCATGAGGCCGAAGTCGCGCAGGCCGTGCATCACGCCCCACGCCATCAGGTCGTTGAGGGCGAATACCGCGTCGAACTGCAGGTTCGAGTCCATCAGCGTGCTCGCCGCCGCGGAACCGTCGAAGCTCGTCCACTCCTCCGTCTCGATCACCAGGTCCGGGTCGAACGGCAGGCCGGCCTCGTAGAGCGCGTCGCGGTAGCCGCGCGTACGGATGGCCCGCGATGTGGTCATGGCGTGGTCGGGCTCCTTGAGGCCGCCGACCACGGCGATGCGCCGGCAGCCGGCTTCGATGAGATGCTGCGTGGCCAGGTACGCGCCCACACGGTTCGAGATCATTACATGCGGCGCCCGCGCACCGAACATGCTTTCGCCGAGCACGACCATCGGGAAGTCGCCGTCGAGCAGCGCGGCATCACTGCTGCCCAGCGCGAGCGGGCTGATGATCAGGCCGTCCGCCGCATGCTCGCCCATGGAACGGATCGTGGCGATCTCGCGGTCGCGGTCGTTCGTCGTCGACTCGACGATGACGCCGTAGCCGCGCTTCCGCGCCTCGGTGAGCACGTCCTCGGCAAGTTCGGCGAAGTACAGCTGCCGCAGGTTCGGCACGGCGAGCTTGAGCAGCCGCGTGCGGCCGGAACGCAGGTTGCGCGCCGAGATGTTGACCTGATAGCCGGTCTCCTCGAGCGCCTTGGCGATCCTGCGACGCAGCTGGTCGGACATGTACGGGCGTTTGTTGAGATAGTTGGAGACCGACGCGACGGACACGCCGGCTTCGCGCGCTACGTCGACCATCGTCACCGTCGATTTCACGGCATCGTTCTTCGCGGTGTTCTGTCGCATTGCATACCTCCCATGCAGCAAGGCCGAGCGTGTGATGATTATACCGCGCGACCCCGGCGGCGCCCGGTTTCGTCCATGCTTTCGCAAAATCGTCCGTAGTCGCGTCCGCTATTCGGTCAGACGCCGTACACCGTGCGCGTGTTGCGGCGCGTGGCCTTCGCGATCTCGGCGACCGGCAGGTCGAACGTGTCGGCGAGCGCCCGCAGCGTGTACGGGATCATGTACGGCGCGTTCGTGCGTCCACGATATGGCATGGGCGTGAGATACGGGGCGTCGGTTTCGACGAGGATGTGGTCGAGGCCGACAAGCCGCGCGGATTCGCGGATGCCGTCGTTGCCCTTGTAGCTGACCGTGCCGGAGAAGCTGAGATACCAGCCGTTGTCACGGGCGATGGCGCCCATGTCGGCGTCGCCGGAGTAGCTGTGGAACACGGTGCGTTCGGGACTGCCGTCCGCGAGCAGCGTGTCGATGACCTCGGCGTGCGAGTCGCGGTCGTGGATCTGCATGGGCAGGTTGAGCTCCTTGGCGAGCGCGATGTGGGCGCGGAACGCCTCGCGCTGCAGCTCCTTGGCGCCTTCGCCGGTGCGGAACAGGTCCATGCCGGTCTCGCCGATGGCGACGACCTCGCGCGGGTGGGCGAGGGCGAGGCGGTGGACTTCGGCGAGCGCCTCGTCGAACGGCACGTCGTGGTACGGCTTGTATTTGAGTTCCAGCCCGTCGGGTCCGGGGACGCCGCGGTGGCCGTGCAGCACGGCTTCGTTGGGATGGATGGCGATGGCGGCGTGCACCTGGCCGGGGTGGTCGACGGCCATGTCGATCGCGCGCTGGAGGTTCGGCAGTTCGCAGCCGCAGTCGATGATGCCGGTCACGCCGACCACCGCCGCCTGCGCGAGCAGCTGGTCGACGTCGTAGACGGGTACGGGCGGCTGGCCTTTGGCCTGCGCTTCGTGGTCCATGGCGCGGGCGAAGGGGACGACGGAGGCGACGTGCGTATGGTTGTCGACGACGTGCGCGTCTTCGGGCAGCGCGGGCGGCGCGGGCGCCCAGCTGCGGTCGCGATGATGATGCTTGCTCATGGTCCCCAGTGTAGAAGGTAGCGCCTAGAAGGCAGCGTCCAGAAGGCGACGTCCAGAAGGCGACGTCCAGAAGGCAGCGCCCAGAAGGCAGCGCCCAGAAGGCGACGTCCAGAAGGCGACGTCCAGAAGGCGACGTCGGCATCTTCCGCGACGAAACGTACCCGTAGACGATGCTCCAGTACGTTCCGTCAGAAAATCACAACCGAACGTACTCGGACAGCCGCCACGAGTACGTTCCGTTGAGATTTCCTGACCAAACGTACCCGAACAGCCGATTAGAGTACAGTCCGTCATATTTTCACAACCGAACGTACCCGTAGACGATGCACGAGTACGGTCCGTCAGGAAATCACAACCGAACGTACCGGCGGCGGCTAGCGCCAGCAGCGGTCGTAGTCGACGCCGGTGAGCGCCTCGACCGTGCGGCGTGTCTCGGGCGTCACGTCCGCCTTGTCGCCGCCGCCCTGCAGTCGCGCGATCTCCGCGAGCACCACGCCGTCCGTCCGCTTGTCGATCACCAGCCGCGACGAGACGATCCAGCAGATGATCATCGCGAACGCGAACCAGCCGAGCAGCACCGCACCCAGACCGACGCGCGCCGACGGCACCTGCGTCGCACGCGTCGCGTCGAACCCGGCCAGCCCCAGCACCACGCCGACCGCGATCGTCGCCACACCCGAGCCGATCTGCCGGAAGCACGCCTGGATGCCGGAGAACGTAGCCGAACGGTACCGCCGCGTCACGATCTGGTCGATGTCGGCGATGTACGGGAACACGGCCCACGGAATGTAGCCGCACAGGGACTTGAACGCGAAGAACCACAGCGATCCGGCCACCGCGAGCACCGTCCACAGCGCCGCCGGCACATGCCCGGCGAGCAGCCACGCACCGAACAGCCACGCCACGCCGGTCAGGCAGCCGGCGAAGTTGATCGCGTACAGCCGCCGCGGCCCCAGCCGGGTCATCGCCCAGCCGAACGCCGGCATCAGCGGCAGCGACACGACCGCGCAGCCGAGCAGCAGCGAGGCGAACGCGGCCGTGTGGTTCCAGTCGTACACCACGAAGAACACGAACGTCTGGCCGAACACGTCCATCGAAACCTGCACCAGCAGGTAGATCGCCAGATGCTTGCGGAACTCGCGGATCCGCAGCGTGGTCGCGTACTCGCGCAGCACCTTGCCGGCGCGGCGCAGCCAGCGTGCCGCGCCCACGTGGCCGTCGCGCCGCTCGCCGCGCGCGTACGCGCCGAAGCCGGCCGCGTCGGGCGTCATCTCCCACGTGCACCGCCAGCAGACGAACACGGCCACGGCGAACAGCACGGTGGTGGCGATGGTGAACGTCATGTAGCCGCCGGGCGTGGACTCGCCGACGATGGCGAGGACCGCGCTGCCGGCGACGGGGATGACCGTGGTGGCGCCGGTCGAGATGAACAGGCGCACGGTGGACAGTTTGGTGCGGCTGTTGAAGTCGGGGGTCATCTCGCCGGGGAGCGGATTGTACGCGGTCTGGAACAGCTGGGCGAGCACCACCCAGAACAGGTAGGCGGCCACGTATGCGGCGAACGGCAGTCCGGGAATCCACAGGAAGACGCCGAGCAGCAGCATCGGCGCGATGATCATGAGCAGGAAGCGGCGGCGGCCGAAGCGCAGGCCCACGCCGTAGCGGTACAGGTTGTCGTCGAGCACGCCGAACGCGAGCGCCGCCACGGCGGAGACGAGCGCGCTCAGGCCGATGACCGTCTGCGAAGTGCTGATGGACATGCCGCAGAAGCGCGTCCAGAACAGGCCGAGATAGGTGGCGATGAGCGTGAGCTGGCCGCCGCCGTAGAAGTCGCCGACGCCGAAGCCGAGCGCCTGCCGCATGGTGATCCTGCGTGGCTCGGCCGCCGCGATGGCGTCGCGCAGTGCGCGGCTGTTCTGAGCTGACATGACTACCTGCTTTCGTCTATGCGCGCCGGCATTCGCCGACCGACCGGCGCACGATGATCGACGTGTCGACCAGCGTGACGTCTGGCATGCCCTCCTCTTCGCAGCGTACGCCGTGCTCGACCATCCACTGCATGACCTGCGTGTCCGAAGGGTTGCGGTAGGAGCCGACGTCGCGGCCGAGCAGCCGGCACACCGCCGCCTGGCCGATCTGCGCGCGCGGGATGCGGATCGACGTGATCGGCGGCGTGACGACCGGCGCGATGAGCGTGTTGTCGAAGCCGATCACCGACATCGCGCCCGGCACGTCCACGCCGTCGGCCGTCAGCCGCAGCACGATGCCCGCGGCGATGAGGTCGTTGTATGTGACGATGGCCGTGGCCCTGCCGTCCTCCAACGCGACCGCCGCCTGGTAGCCGCCTTCGACGGTGGCCTGCACCGGACCGATGCGCGAGACCTTGAATCCCATGCGCTGGCCGATGTCATGCAGGCAGTTCCAGCGTGACTGATTCGCCCAGCTTGCGCTCGGTCCGGACACGTACGTGACCGCCGTGTGATGGTACCGGCGCAGCAGGTTGAGCGCGCGGACCACGCCGATGCGCGGATCCGGCACGACGCTCGTCACGCCTTCGACCGGCCGGTTGAGCACGACGAGCGGCACGCGGCGCGCGTAGTCGCGGATGAAGTCGGTGCCGGGTGCGTCGGTGGCGAGGATCACGCCGTCCACTTTGCCGGCGAGATGGTCGAGCATCTGGCAGGTGCGCTGCGGCGACGAGCCGGTTTCGATGACGCTGACGACGCTGTCGGACTCCATGGCGGTCACCTGCGCGCCTTTGAGGATCTGCGAGGAGACGCCGTCCGCGGTGTCCTTGACGATGAGCGGAATCAGGCCGCCGGCGGCGATGGGACCGAGCGGGCGGAGACGTTGCGTATGTGGGGAGCCGGGCTGGGTGACTGTGGGCTGGGGGGCGATGCCGACGGCGGCCACGTTTGGTTGAGCGGCCAGGTCGGACTGCGGCTGGACGGCTGCCGGGGAGCGTCCGTACGCCGACGCCGTGTCGTGCGCGGCTGCCGGCAGGACTGCGTCGCCGGCGGCGCGGTCGGCCTGTCCGATAGCCGACCGTCTGGTGTGATAGCCGAGACGTTCGGCGACCGCGCGCACGTATTCGACGGTCTGGATGTTGACGCGGTCGGGATTGTTCAACGCGCGCGACACCGTGGAGATGGCGACGCCAGCCTCTTCGGCCACATCGGCAAGGCGCACCCGGCGGCCGGGCTTTCGTTCGGATGTCATCGCTCCACCTCCTCGGCGCTGTGTAATCCGCGCTGCGTAATCGCGCGGTGTATCCGCGCGGTGTATCCGCGCGGTGATTGACCCCTTAACCATATGATGCCTTGGCCCCGCCCCGAGAGCAATTCCCGGAGCGGGACCAAGGCATATCAGCAGGCGTGGCGGTGAACCCTCTCGCCCGCCGGCGGCAGACTCTCACCCCGCCGGCGGGGCTGTCAGCAAAGCTGACTGGGGGTGGTCACCCGGCTCAGGCCGAGGCTACAGACAGCCCACAGGGCTGTCCGCTTCACGCCTCGGCGGTCTTGGCGACCTCGGCGGCGCGACGCTGCTCGAGCTCGGCCTTGATCTCCTTGAACTTCTTCTCGGTGACCGGGTAGAAGTACATGATGACCGCGGAGATCACGAAGCCGATGAGCGGCACCAGGCCGGCGGCGAGACGCAGGTTCTCGGCAACGGTCGGATCCTGAGCCACATTCATGCCGGACTTGTAGCCGGTGAAGGCGAGGATGGCCGGGCCGAGCCAGGAGGTCAGGGCACCGAACATCTGGCGGAAGAAGCTCAAGCCAGCCATTGCAGCACCATCAGTGCGCTTGCCGGTCTTCCACTCGTAGTATTCCACGGTGTCGCCTTCCATACCCCAGACGTAGTTGCCGCAGAACTGAGCACCGATGGCGTTCAGAGCCAGGCCCACGAGGGACAGCCACACGTTGGTAACGAAGATGAACATCACACCGCCGAGGATGCCAAGTACGCAGCCGAGGTACCAGCCGCCCTTCTTGCCGAGGTGACGAGCGATAACCGGGCCGAACGGGGAGGCAATCACGCCGATGGAGGCGTTGATCAGGGTGACCAGCGTGGTGATGAGAGCCAGAGTGCCGGCGTCAGCACCATTGGCGAGCACTTCCTTAGCGATAATCGGTCCGATGGAGCCGACGCAGGTGGCAATCAGGTAGAAGCCGGTGGCGAAGCACAGGATAAGCAGGGCCGGGTTCTGGAAGATGGCCTTCAGGGTGTCGATGAAGGAAACCTTCGGCTGGGTCGGTACATCAATCTGCTCGATGGTGGTCTTGTACAGGAAGACGTAAATCAGAGCGCCAACAAGGCAGAAGATGCACACGATCGGGAGCATCAGCTTAGCGAGAGCGGCCTGATCCTTGACGTTGTTGATGGCCGGGGCCAGGGTGAAGGTGACGATGAGGCCAAACAGAGCGCCGCCGACCATACGGGCGGAGGACAAGCGCTGGCGTTCGTTCTGGTCCTGAGTCATAGCACCAAGCAGTGCGCCGTAAGGCACGCCGCCCAAGGCGCCGAGCAGCTGGTAGAGCAGGTAGGTGACGATAGCCCACGCCACCTTGACGCCCATTTCGGCATCAGCCGGAATGGTGTACATCAGGCAGATGGCCACCATCATCGGCACGCCGAAGGCAACGACCAGACGGCGGAACTTGCCGTTCTTGTTCGGCTTGACACGGTCGGCATAGTTGCCGGCGAGCAGGTACACAACCGCCTGGAAGAAGCGGGCGAACAGGAAGATGTTAGCGGTGGTCACCGGGTCGATGCCCATGTAGATGTAGTAGGTGGCCAGGAACATCGACATCATGCGCCAGCCGATGTTGTTGGCAAGATCGCCGGAACCATAACCGACGATGTTGAGCCATGTCAGCTTCTTCGGCGTCTTCGTCGCCGGTGCAGCCGTTGCAGCACTCATTACGGAACTCCTTCGTATTCTGTATGTGGTTCCTGCCCGTCGTGATGGCGGAGACAACCAGCCTCGGCCTCCCGTCCATCTCGGGCAACGACTGACAAGATAATCGTTTCAACATGCAACTGTTTTTGCCATTCGCGGTTTTGCCGTTTTTTGCCGTTTTTTGCCGCAAGGTGGGGCGGAGTGGCGCGGGCGAGACGCAGGGCGGAGTGGCGTAGGCGAGACGCAGGGCGGAGTCTGTCCCTTATACACATCTGACGCTGCCGCCGACCCCACCAGCGTAAACCTCGGTGGTCGCCGTATCATTAAAAAAAAGAAAAGTATATAACGCACTACTACTTCCGTCACGCGGAGTGGCTGAAT
This sequence comes from Bifidobacterium leontopitheci, assembly GCF_009193355.1. GTDB lineage: Bacteria > Actinomycetota > Actinomycetes > Actinomycetales > Bifidobacteriaceae > Bifidobacterium > Bifidobacterium leontopitheci. The sequence goes on along the minus strand of NZ_WBVT01000037.1, from coordinate 168 downwards.
CAGGGTCATACCCATTGTGGAAGATTCCCGACGACGGTCGCACTGAGGCTGTCTCTTATACTATTTGGACTCCGTCGACGACACTCCATGAGACGATCTTGATGGCCTATGCATCACCTAAACAACAAAACACTAACTAGACATAACTAACGACAGAGCAATGATATA
>NZ_WBVT01000036.1 GCF_009193355.1 Bifidobacterium leontopitheci | reverse complement strand
GGGTTGGGCCGGGACTGGGACTGCGCAGCGGGGGCGGCGGGCGCGGCGGGCGACCACCCTCTGTCGCCGCGCGACACCTCCCGCCAGCGGGAGGGAGAAGAATCGTCCGTCGCAGCAGGCGTCTCCCGCACGCGGGAAGAGGAGTCGGCGGCAGTGGATGGTGAGACAGCCGAATCGGACTGCGCGGCAGCGGCATTGGACGACCGCCGAGAACCGGCGGAGGACTGTTGCGAATCGCCGGCGAACCACCCTCCGTCGCTACGCGACACCTCCCGCCGGTAGGAGGGGGAGGCAGACCGCTTGGCCTCGCCAGCGGAGGCGGCTCGTCCGCCCGACGCGACACCCGCGCCCGACGCAACACCGTCAGCCAGCGCGGCACCACCAGCCAGCACAACACCGTCAGCCAGCACAACACCACCAGCCGGCGCAACACCGTCAGCCAGCACAACACCGCCAGCCCGCACAGTCTTCTCGCCCGGCACGGACCCTGTGGCCGGCACGATACCGCCGGCCCGCGTATCCTCTTCATCCGGCGTGGTTCCGCGGCCCGCAGTATCGCGGCCGTTGTTCACGCCGGGCAGCGTGCTCACGTGAGCGGTCTGCGGGGCGGCGTCAATCAGCGCGGACAGGCTGCCCTCGGCCTTCGCCTGCGCGAAACTCTCGATCGCCTCGCCGGACGAAATCATCAGCACGACCGCCCAACTCGCCCAAAACTCATGCACGGCTACGGTCGACGCGATCGCCACCACGGCCAGCAGGTCGACGCCCACCTGGCCGTTGCGCAGGTCGTCGATCATGCCGCGAACCGTGTCGACGATCGTGTACGCCACCAGCAGCACGATCAGCCACTGGCCGACGCCCAAGCCGCCGAACAACGGCCCCAGCAACGGCACGCGGGAAAGCGGATCGGCGACGCCGGTCGACCGCGCGCCACCCCACAGGACATCCCACGGACGCCACGACGGGCATACGGCAAGCGGAATCGCCGAAACAATCGCAATCGGCAACAGCGGCACCTCGGCAATCAGGCGCCGGCAAAGAACGATGAACCTGTGCATCGTATCTCCTTGCGCTCGTATACGGCCGGCTCGCCACATCGCGAGACCGCGCTATACGCGCAAACGACGTGGACGCACCGGAAACTGCATGCATTCACGCCTTGTTAACCCATCGGCTGCGCGGGGCGGCGGGAAACCCGGCGGCCCGTGCGCATGCACGATACACGGCGTAAAAAGATAATCGATCTTCAGTTATGCGGCTCCCAGTGTAACGGGAGGCTCAGGACAGCGGCGCATGACTGCAGGACGTCCGCACCGCCAGTAATTCATCACTTCGGGCGCGTTCAGCTGGTTTTGCGTGGCGTTTCGGCTCCATCAGAGCCGGATTCGCCTATCAACACGGCATGGGAGCGAGCGCTTCTCGAGATGTGGGTGTTTTGTTTGCGGATTTTCAAGGAGCACCGAAATCTCCCATACAGCAAGAATGGCTTCATACCGCCGTTTTGGAGCATATTGCTGAAATCTGGCACACGAGAAAACGCCAAACAAAACACCCACATCTCGAAAAGTGCCTCACAAAAGCTCGCTCCAGGCGACGCGATGCGGCAGTTTCCGGCGCGAACCGTCGGCCCGACGTCAACGAGCCATACAGAAGACGAGACGCCGCTCAATAACGCAAAAGCGCTCGGGGGAATGCCGATTCAGCATTCCCCCGAGCGCTTCACGTCAGTGAGCGCGGCGTCCGGGCGCAGCCGTCGGGCCGTCGGGCCGTCAGGCCATCAGGCCATCAGACCCACCAGCCGCGGCACACCCCGCCGCACCTCAGACGACCGCGGTTTACCACAGGCCGAACGGATCGGAGAAGCCGCCGTTGCCGTAACCGTCGCCGTTCGAGCCGTCGGAGTTGCCGTTGCCGTACCCGTTCGAGCCGTTGCCGTTCTGGCTGTTGCCGTTGCCGTTGGAATTACCGTTGCCGTTCGAGTTTCCGTTGGAGTTGCCGTTGTTGTTCGAGTTGGAGCTGCTGGAGCCGTTCACCGCGGACTCCTCCTTGTCGAGCGTGACGCTGACGTCCATGGTCTTGCCGTTGCGCACGATGGTGAGCGTCACCTTGTCGCCGAGGGCCGAGGCACGCACGTAGCCGAGCAGCGAGTAGGTGCTGCTCACCGCGTTGCCGTTGTAGGCGACGATCACGTCGCCGGCCTTGAGGCCAGCCTTGTCGGCCGGGGAGCCGGAGACGACCGCGGAGCCGCTGGACGGGTTGGTCACCTTGGCGCCGGAACGGGTCACGCCGTCCGCCTCAACGGTGTCGGTGGTGATGGTCACGCCGAGCGCGACGTGCTTGACCTTGCCGTCCTTGATGATCTCGTTCGCGACACGCTTGACGAGGTTCGACGGGATGGCGAAGCCGATGCCGATGGAGCCGGCCGAGTCGGACGAGGTGGCGGTGGAGGCGATCGACGAGTTGATGCCGATCACCTGGCCGGCCGCGTTGAACGTCGGGCCGCCCGAGTTGCCGGGGTTGATGGCCGCGTCGATCTGCACGGCGTTGGTGACGATGTCGGAGCCGGAATCATCGGTGACGGTGACCGGGCGGTTGAGCGCGGAGACGATGCCGGTGGTGGCGGTGTCGTCGTAGCCGAGCGGGTTGCCGATGGCCATGACGTCCTCGCCGACGGCGAGCTTGTCGGAGTCGGCGAATTCGACGGCCTTGAGGTCGCTCGGCGGATTGTCGAGCTTGATGACCGCGAGGTCGGTGGTGGTGTCGGTGCCGACGACCTGCGCGGTGTAGATCTGGCCGTTGGAGAGCGTGACCTGAATCTGCTGGGCGCCGGAGATCACGTGGTTGTTGGTGACGATGTAGCCCTTGGCGTCCACGATTGCGCCGGAGCCCTTGGCGGTGCCGTTGCTGAGCACGGTCTGGATGGACACGACGGAGCTGGAGACCTCGCTGGCGACGGTCTTCCAGTCGGTGGATTCGCCGGTCTTCGCGGTCGCGGTGCCGGTGCCGGACTTGTTCGACGACACGTTGGCGAGCGACGTGGAGGATGCGGTCGGCACGGTGATCCAGCCGTACGTGAGCGCGCAGTAGCCGACGCCGAGGCACAGCGCGGCGGCGACCAGGGCGGAGACGACGCCGGTCACCACGTGGCCGGCCGCGCCGCCGCGGGTGCGGGCCGCGGTCGTGAGGCCTTCGGGACCGTTCGCGGGTGCGCCGGCCGCGTTCGGGCCGAACGGGGACTGCGGACCCTGCGAACCTCGCGGGCCGCCGAACGGGTTGGACTGGGCGCCGAAGCGCGGCTCGGCGTTCTGCTGACGCGCGGTGAACGGGTTGCCGTTCGACGGGGCGTTCTGCTGCTGGGTCGGCTGCTGCGGCTGGGTGGGGACCGGGCCGTACGCGCCGTACTCGGGAGCCGGACGGTACAGCGGCTGGGTCGGGGCCGTGGGTTCGGCATTCTGCACGGGTTCGGTCTGCGCAGGCTCAGCGGTCTGACCCTGCGGGTTCAGCGGGTTGAGCTGCGCGGTCGGCTGCTCGGCGGACTGTGCCGCAGCGGTTTCGGCGGCGAGGTCCGGCAACGTTTCGGTCGGCTGCGAGTCGGTCGCGGCGTCGGCCACCGGCGGCAGTGCCTGCGTAGGACGGGCGTCCTGCGCGGCGACCGGCTGACGGTACTGGGTCGGGGTGTTGAGGAACGCGCTGTCGGAAGCGTTCGCGGGCGCGGCCGGCTGAGCGGCGGCGGGCGCGGACTGTGCTGCCGCCGGGGCCGCCGGCTGCTGGGCTTCGGCGTGCGGCATGAACGGGTTGACGGACGGGTCGATCGCGGAGGTCGGGATATCGTCGGACGGGGTGTTCTGCTGGGGAAGCGCGGTGGTGGGCTGGACGGGCGCCGGCTGCGCTGCTGCCGGCTGCGACGCGCCCGCGTTCTGCGGCTGCGTCGGCTGGCCCTCGTTGTTCGGCCAGGTTCCATTGGTATCTTCAGCCATGTTGTCTCCTTACATCTGTCGGCGGCTGCTGTATCGGTCATGTCAGGCGGATTATCTGCGCCGCCAAGCACTACATAAGAGTAAAGATACCTGCTCTGGAAGTTTCCTGAACGTTCGTCGAAAGTAGCTGTTGAATTATCTACCGGTATCGTAACAATGCCGCCGCGTGGTCTCAGCCTCGTCACCTGGGCCGACTCTCGTCACACGGGCCGCCCGGTCCGCGTGACGGACAGGGCGGCCCACGTGACGACCGCGCCGCACACCCCCGCCCGCACCCCACGCAACGCCACCCCGCGCAAACTACCGGGCATCGCCTAGAGTGAACGTATGACAAGTCTTCTGGAACATCCGCGCGGAGCCGAGCCCGGAAAACCGGGCGACCGCAGCGCATTCTCGTTCGAAACCATCACTCGGCTGCCGGACGCGGCCGACGGCAAGGGCCGCGGCGGCGCACGGTACGGCCGAACCGGCATCCTGCACACGCCGCACGGCGACATCCGCACGCCCGCGTTCGTGCCGGTCGCCACGCAAGCCGCGATGAAGGCGGTCCTGCCGGAGAGCATGCGGCAGGCGGGCGCGCAGTGCCTGCTGTCGAACGCGTTCCACCTGTTCGAGCGGCCGGGCGAGGACGTGCTCGACGCGGCGGGCGGCCTGGCGAAGTTCATGAACTGGGATGGTCCGACGTTCACCGATTCGGGCGGTTTTCAGGTGCTGTCGCTGGGAGCCGGCTTCAAGAAGACGCTCGCGATGGATGTGACCGGCATGAAGTCGGACGACGTGATCGCGAAAGGCAAGGAGCGGCTCGCGTTCGTGGACGAGGACGGCGTGACGTTCAAGTCGCCGCTCAACGGGTCGATGCACCGGTTCAGCGCGGAGATTTCGATGTGCATTCAGCACAAGATCGGCGCGGACATCATGTTCGCGTTCGACGAGCTGACCACGCTGATGAACACGCGCTCATACCAGGAGGATTCGGTGGAGCGCACGTTCCGCTGGGCGAAGCGGTGCGTGGCGGAGCACGAGCGGCTGACGGCGGAGCGGCTCGGCAAGCCGTATCAGGCGTTGTACGGCGTGGTGCAGGGTGCGAACTACGAGGATCTGCGGCGGCATGCGGCCGAGCAGATCGCGTCGCTGGACTTTGACGGCGTGGGCATCGGCGGCGCGATCGAGAAGCGGATCATCGGCGACACGTGCGCGTGGATCTGCGACGCGATGCCGGAGAGCCGGCCGCGGCATGTGCTGGGCATTGCGGCAGTGGATGACATTTTCGCGTGCGTGGAGAACGGCGGCGACACGTTCGACTGCGTGGCTCCCGCGAGGTGCGGCCGCAACGGCGCGATCTTCACGCGCGACGGCCGGTACAACGTGAAGCGAGCGGAGTTCAAGTTCGACTTCGGGCCGCTTGAGGAGGGCTGCGACTGCTACACGTGCACGCATTACTCGCGTGCGTACGTGGACCATCTGCTGCGTGCGCGCGAGTTCGACGGGTTCACGCTGGCGACGATCCACAACGAGCGGTTCTTCATTCGTCTGCTGGACGATATTCGCGCGTCGATCGACGGCGGATATTTTGACGAGTTCAAGCGCGAGACCCTGGAGCGGTTCTACCGGAACGGGTCGAAGGGCTGAGGCGTTAAGAAAACAGCCCAGTGGGCTGTTTTTAGCCTCAGCCGAGCGGCGGCAGCCGCGAGGAGATGTTGAGCCTCGCCGAAGGCGAGTCCGTAATTGCAGGGCCGAAGGCGAGGGCGCCAAGGGAGCCCGCTCCCTCTCGGCTCCCCTTGTGAGGGGAGCTGGCCGGCGCAGCCGGTCTGAGGGGTAGTCACCCCGCTGTGACGGACTCCCGCAACGGCACGCATCGCGCCGCGCACGAGCCCATGGCACCATCGCGTACCATGCGGCATCGCACGGGAACTCACCTCATCGCGTCGCGCACACGCCTCATCTTGCACCCCGCCCCCGCGACACGCCGAGTTGGCAAAATCGCCAGCAGGGTGTAAGTTATTCACTTGTCTGCGAGTGTGGCGGAATGGTAGACGCGCTGTCTTCAGGTGGCAGTGAGTGTATGCTCGTGGGGGTTCAACTCCCCCCACTCGCACCAGCAAGAAAGGGCTGGGACCGAAAGGTTCCAGCCCTTTTGCTTTATCACCCCATAGTATATACTTGGATATACATGTCGCTCATCAGGAGGTGCACCATGACTACACTGACACTCAGCAAGTGGGGTAACGCCCAAGGAGTGCGTCTGCCCAAGGACATGCGCGAGCAAGTAGGCATGACCGACGGTTCCCGCGTTGAAGCAACCGTCAAGGACGGGGCCATTGTGCTTCGTCCGATTCACACCAACGTCAGAATCATCAGGGTCCCGCGTCTTGCCGACGTATTCCGCAACCGCACTGAGGAATACAAGACCACCGAAGAGCTCTCGGGACCAGCCATAGGCAGGGAGACACTGTGACTGAATGGCGATATGGGGATGTACTCCTTGTAGATCTCGACCCAGCTAAGGGGCATGAGCAAAAGAAACGTCGCCCTGTCATCGTGGTGAGCAATGACGATTTCAACCGCAATTGCAGTCTCACCGTCGTCATTGCGATTTCTCACGGCCGTGGCGACTTCGAACTGCATCTGCCCATCACTGCAACCCGGCGCGATGACGGCGACGGATGGATCGACGGTTATGCACAGGTGGAACAGATTCGCGCCTTAGACCTTGAAGAGCGCAATCCCGTCAGAATCGGCCGTCTCAGGGACGACGACATGGACCACATCACCGGAACACTCATCAGCTGCTACATCCAGCCTGAGATGATGGTCATTCCGAATTACGCATGACAGTTATGCGATGCGTCCGTTGCCCACTACGGGCATCCCGATACCGGTCGAAAACGACCGCAAAACGACCCCAGAGCGGCCGTTTGCCGCTAGGAACCGGAGGGAAGTAGTCGGAAACGACCGCAAACCAGATGATTTGCGTCCGTTTCCAACCAGCCGGGGTTAAGTAAAGAAAAGTGTGTCTTATCCGGGCGTGTTGCCGGCGTGTCGGGGGCTAGCGGGGGCGTCCGGCCCAGCCTTTCCTGACGCCGAACCCGCCCTCGTACGCGTCGACGCCGGGCGCGGGCAGCTGCACCGCGGCAATGGCGCCGGGCGCCGGCCCGTCGTCCGCGACGGCCCCCGTCGTCTTCGCGGCCCAGTGTTCCGGTCTGACGAGCGATTCCGGGTCGGGGTGTTCCGTGAGCATGTACAGCGCCCATTCGCAGCAGCGTCTCATGTGCTCCTCGGACAGGCCCCGGTGGTGGTCGAGCGCGCGTCTGACGACCGCGTTGACGCCTCCCTCCAGCTGGTTCGTGGTCGACGGCAGCGGGCCGCCGTCCCCGACGGCGTCCGGGTCGCAGAACGCGAACAGCATGCGCTCCCGGTGCAGCCCGGCGAGGCGCAGCCAGGCGCGGCGCAGCCGCCCGTGCGTCCACCACCATTCCCTGCCCCTCGCCCGCGCGGGGTCGTCCTTCGCCATGGTGCGCTCCTTGAGGAACGCCTCGTGCTTCGTGTACCAGTCGTTGAGGTCCCGGAGCCATGCCCGCGCCCCGTCCGCGTCCGTCACCCCGCCCAGGGCGCGGGCGAGGGCGAGCAGCCCCCGCCCGGCCTCGCTTTCGGGCCGGTTCGTCAGGTCGGCGCGCGTGTTGCGCAGCACGTGCACGAGGCAGCGCTGCACGCGCACGCCCGGCCACCTGGCCTCGGCGGCCGCCAGGCAGCCCCGCCCGCCGTCGCACACCAGCAGACCGGGCCGCGCCACCCCGCGCGACAGGAGCAGGTAGGCGTCCTTCGTCTCCCCGGCGCACCACTGCCACCTCAAGGGCCTCCCGTCGTCGCCGGTCAGGACCAGCAGGCACCAGCCGTACGGCACGTACGTGCCGTCCTCCATCACATGACGGTGGGCCCGCGGCACCGGCGGCGGGGCCGGCTCCACCCTCCAGCACCACGCGATCCTGGCGGAGAACGCCTGCCTGGTCGTCACGCCCAGCCGGGAGGCGGCCTCGCCCATGGACTGCTTGCCGGTGATCCACGCGATGAACGCTCGGAACTCGGCCATGCGCGCGCGGTCCTCCCGCCTCATGGTCGAGCTCAGCCGGCACGCGTCGCACCTCCAGCGCCGCGCTCCGGCCCCCGTGAACCCGTTCCTGCGCATCGGCTCGCCGCACAAGGGGCACTTCCTCGCCCCCGAAGACTTGTTCCTGCCCATGGAACAAGCAAACACGGAAAGTCAAGCACCACGCCCCATCAACACCCGAAACGATGACCACACCCCGACACGCAAGACAGGAGAACGCCCCACATCGGATTTAAGACACACTTTTCTTTACTTAACCCAGAAGCGCCGGAGTAGCAGGAATCGGCCGCAATCCCGGGCGCACGTCCAAAGCCACGCCCACCAACACCAAAAACGACAAACACGCCCCGACGCACAAGACAGGAGAACGCCCCGGCCTGGATTTAAGACCCACGTTTCTTTACTTAACATCACCACCCAATCGGTCGTCACCACTCCCACGCATAGACAAGACCACACTTTTGTCATACAGTTTTGTATGACAAAACAAACGGAGGTTCACCGCGCATGGAAAACGTCATCGTCCATCCACGAGTGCATGAACGCCATCCGGATATCAGCGATGAGGACGTTCTGAAAGCATGGCATAACGTGCTTCTGTCTGCGCCGCGAGACAACGGAACCGGATCGTGGGTGTCAATCGGCATGGACGATAATGGCCGGCTGCTGGAAATGGTTTCCGTGCACAACGATGCCGGGCAATGGCTGATTTATCATGCGATGACCCCTCCAACAAAAAAGACCATGAAGGAACTCGGAGCGACAAGGAGGACATCATGAACCGCGAGGAAATCAACAAGCTGTTCGGCGTGACCGACCAGCAGCTCGACCACATGGCTGCCGAATATGAATCGGGCGACTGGAAAGGTGGCGTAGGCCCCGTTATTCCCGGACGCCCGCGCATTTACGACGAGGAGATGGAAACCGTCTCGTTCCGTCTGCCCAAGTCACGCGTAAACGCCATCGACGCCAAGGCCAAACGAAACGGCGAGACCCGCAGCCAATTCCTGCGGCAAGCCGTCGACAATGCGCTGCTTGCCAATGCATGACCCATCACGTCGCGCACTATCCAATACCCCGTTTCTGAACTAAGCAACATACGTGTTTGACGGTTTTAGCAATCTGACCGTCGTTCGCCGCGAGCATGGAAAACGTCCCAATCGAGGCCAAGCCCATATCGTCGCACGGTCTTCGCGACGCCTCCGCCTGGCAATGACTGTAAAGTACCCGAGCGGCTCGATAGTAGTCGACAACGGACGCAAAACACCCCTAGATCGGCCGTTTGCCGCTAGGACGCACCGGGAAATAGCCGCAAGTGGACGCGAACCGGCCGATTTGCGTCCACTTCCGACTAGGAGTCACGCTGGAGTAGTAGGAAACAACCGAAATCCGGCCACTGACCAGCCGTCGCCGAGGAGAGAGAAGCCGGGCCACGGTGAGAAGTGCACTCCACAGAAGACCGCCCGGGCCGACAGTCCCGCAGCACTCTCACAGCCCACAGTCCCCGCCCCGCATCACCCGCGGCGGGCGATCTGGACGGCGGTGCCGGAGACGGTGACCATGAGCATGCCGTTGTCGGCGCCGAGCACCTCATAGTCGACGTCCGTGGAGACGACCGCGTGCGCGCCCATGGCTTCGGCACGCTGCTGCATCTCGAGGATCGCCTCGTTGCGCGCCTTCATCAGCTCCTCCTCGTAGCCTTGGCTGCGGCCGCCGAACATGTTGCGGAATCCGGCGCCGATGTCTTTGAACATGTTCACGCCGGAGATCACTTCGCCGAACACGATGCCCAGATAGTTGGTGATCGCGTACCCTTCGACCGTGGGTGTGGTGGTGACGAGAATCATGGGAGCCTCCTTGCTTGGTTGGGTTTGCCGTCCGTCAGTCGGTCGCCGCGGGGCGGTGGGAGACGGGCGGCGTTGACTTGCGTTGCACGGTGCCGCCGGCGGCCGGACGCCGTGCGACAAGGTTATGGGTATTGTACGTCCGGCTGGCGTACGACGGGCGACGGACGCGCGGGGTCGATTGAGGGTTGGGCGGAGCGGCTGCTGGGCGGATGGGTGCGGATGACGGCGGACTCCAGGCTGGGGCCCGTTTTCAACCATAGAAACGGGTCTACGCCCGGAGTCTCCACGGCGGGGCCATCACCGAGGCCCCGCCACCGGACCTGCTCACCTACCGTCCGTCGACCCATTCGATTGCGTGGGCGAAGGCGGCAAACGCGGCGTTGAAGCGGCGACCTTGCTCTGTTTCGGAGCCGCCATCTGGACGGCATTGCGGCACGTCCCGCCAGCTGAATGTCGCCGTTTCGGAGCACGGTCGGTCGTGGTCGAACGGCTGGACCGTCCACGTGCCGCCACGGTAGTCGACGGTTGCGGCGCGTTCGGGGTGGCTGGCGGAGATGACGACCGCGCGGCCGGTTTCGTCGGCGACGACATCGACATCGGGATGCTCATAGAGTGCGTGGGTCAGCCCGTCTTCGGCGGCGGCTTCGGCCGACCAGTCGGGGGCGGAATGGGCAGCGTTGTCAACGGAATCCGCTCGGCAATCGGCATGGCAGCTGTCATCGCCGGCAACGTCGACATCGTGGCCTCCGGATTCGTCGTCACGGCTGCGCCGCCGCAGCATGTCGCTCATCTGGTACGTGCACGACTGCGCGTAGTCGATGGGCTGCGCGTCCGTATAGCAGCATTCGCCGCCTTCGCCTTCGTCGATGCTGCGGCTGGCGAGATATTCCATGACCTGCGGTTCGTTCCAGTGTTCGGCTGCCAGGTCGTCGATGCAGCCGTTTTTCCATGCCATGTACCGGCTGCGGTCGGCGCCGGCGATGGTGTCGAACGCGTCCGTGCTGATGAATGTGCTGCCGTCGAGCTGATAGCATTCTTCGTCCGGATGGATGCTGCGGCTGCGGTATTGCAGTGCGGCGACGGCTTCGAGGCGTGCGTCGAGCGCTGTCATGCGACGGTCGATTTCGGCGAGCGTGGGGACGGGCTGCGGCTGGGATGGATCCAACGGCTGGGTGCGGGGTGCGCCGCTGACGGCTGGGCTTTCGGCGGCTGAAGTGCTGCCGGATGCGGCGCGGCCGGCTGGAGTATCGTCAGTTGGGTTGACGGTCAGGTCAAGACACTGAAGATTCACGTGAAACATCGGCATGGTTGAGGTTCCTTGAGTGGGTGACTTGGACTGTGCGGCGGCGACAACGATTGTCGTTCACCGTCGCGCAGTCCCCCAGTGTGATCGGATCAGCCCAAGAACCTGCCACCGAGCGCCGGAGATCCACAAGGGATCTACGAATACGCATAGTGAAATGCCGCGAGTCGCGAAGCACATGCAAAGTGGCGGGAAGCGCCGCATAGCGGCCACTTCCCGCCGTCACCTCAACGAGTTTTTATCCCGCTGAGCGGCAATTCCCTATCAGAGGATGCCCGCGAGCGCCATCTTGTAGGAGTCCTCGACGGTGCTGTAGCTCACGGCCGACTTGCCGACCTTCTGGGGGTCGTAGTCGCACGGCACGAACACCTGCGAGTAGCGGTTCACGATGGCGGGCAGCCACTTGTCGAGGAACTTGTCGGGATCGGTGCGCCATTCCATCGTCTCGGGGTTGACCAGAGCGGTCAGACCGTAGACCAGAGGCGTGATGAACCCGTCGGGGCTTACCACATCGACCGGCGTACCGGCGAAGGGCGTGACCTTGCTGGAGGTGCGAGCGTTCAGGTTCTTCACCGCGGTGATACGACCGTAGCTGCCGCCTGCCTGGTTGTACAGGGACGGGAATTCGGCGTACATCCTGTCGTAGAGCGCAGGAATCTGGGCGGCGAGCGAGAATGCCTTGCGTACGGTCTCGTTGCGCAGTCCGTGACGATAGCTGCCGTGGTCCTGGCTGGTGACGCTCTCCGAGCTCATGAAGCGCTCGAACAGCGCCAGGCACGCGCCCTTGCCGGAATACAGCTTCGACGCGGCGGGAGCCTCCACCTTCTTGCCGTCGGAGTCTTCCACCGGGCACAGCCAGCGCAGTACGATCCAGGTCAGTGCGATGAGGTCCTGAACCTTGATGTCTCCACCATCGTTGGTCTTCCACTCGATACGGTCTGAAACATCCTGATTGGCCTTGGCAAGCGCATCAGCCAGCGCACGGAAGTAACCCTTCTGGTTGGCCTTAGCGCTGGCGTTGAGCTCGGCGTTGTTGTTGCGGGCCACGCAGATCTCGAGCAGGTTGTTGCTGAAATTCTCCACGCAGATGGGATCGGTCGGATCGGTCGGCACCAGCAGCTCGACCGGCACGTAGAAGGACAGATCCTCGCCTTGCGGCTCGGAGTCGGAGTTCGCCGTCTCGTCCTTGCGCACGGCGGCCTGGTATTCCTGAACAAGGTCGCGGTACTCGGCCCAGAGCTGCTTGAATTCGCCCCACGTCTTCGCCCCGCTCGGGAGCTTGACGTCCGTCAGGCCGGCAGCCCGCGCATACCCCACCGCGCGTTCCAGAATCAGCAGGCCGATGGCCAGAGTGTTGTGGCCGCCGTCGAGGATGCCTTCAGTGGTCAGGTCACGGAAAATGACGCGGACGCGGCCGCGGTCCATCTCCTCGTAGTTAGAGGCGGCGAGCAGAAGGCCCTTCGTCTTGAAGGGGAACAGCATCGGGTCCTCATCGATGGAGCGCTGGATGGCCTTCGTCACCGGACCGGTCTTGGAATCGCGGGGGTTGGCCTGAAGATTGAGGTGGTCGATAACGGGAATGAGGTACTTCGCACGAACCATGCCCACAATCTTCGTGGTCTCCCCAATGGACTGCTTCACTGACTTCTCGAAACGGATGGTGATACCTTCGCTGGCACCGAGCTTGTTGATGTTTTCCATGATCCTGACTCCTTTCAAAGTCAACTTGCCGGCCGCACGGTGCAACCGGTCTTTTTCCCGGAGCCCATCCGAGCTCCTGACTCATATTGAATACCCGGTTTTCAAGTGCGGCAAAATTTTGCCGCACTTGTACGCAAGAAAAACCGAAATCGTCTGAAATCCACCCTCAAGACACCGCGAAACCCTTGTAATATCAGTACTTGTGAGCACATCAACGGTCAACAAGACACAGCCGACAATGCCGTCGCCAAGAAAGCCTTACACCAGCAACGCCGTCGTGGAGATCCTCGAGATCCTCTGGCAACAAACCCGTACCGGCCATGGGCTGAGCACACGGCAGATCCATGACCAGCTGAAGTCGTCACTCGGCGAATTCGCACCCGCCATACGCACCATACGCAACCAGCTCAAGACGTTGGACGGAAGCAGTTTTCTCGGCCGGGAAATCCACAAGCTCGACCCGAAGAACAGCGAAGACGACGCCAGCGAGATGAACGGCGCCACAGACCCGCAACCCGGATGGCGTATGAGCACGTTCTTCGACTCAGCCGAGGCCAGGCTGCTCTCCGATAGTCTCGCGCTTTCCCGAATCGCCAATGATGCGATGGGGGATATGGTCAGCAGACTCAACGAGCTCGTAGGCGGCATCACGCTCAGCAACGACTACTTGACCACCACCAATGCCCGAGACCAGTTCAACGGTGAGTTTCTGAGCACCATCAGGCGACTGAACGACGCCATCAGCGACAACAGAGCGGTCACCTTCCACTATATGAATTACAACGAGGACGGCCAGCTGGAACCGCGCACGTCGGCGAGCGGCGCAGCTCCGCGCGAATATCACGTCGACCCGTACCAGATGGTGTTCAAAAACGGACGCTACTACCTGATTTGCGCACTGCACGGCAACGAGGAGGCGAGACGAATCTTCTGCGTCGACCGGATCACGGACATCGCCATATCCAACGATTTGTTCCACCCACCAAAGTCGCGCTTTGACGCCATCGAATACATGCGCGAGCGGCCTTACCCCGTCACCGACGACGCGGTCGACATCGTTATGGCGGCCCGACCAACGGCATTCAACTACATCTTCGAATGGTTTGACGAACCGATAATCACTCCGGAGAAGAACGGGGTGTACAAAGTCACCGTGAAAGCCCCCATCAAAGCGGCCTATTGGTGGGCGCTGCAATACGCCGACGCTCAGGTCGAGATCAAGAAACCTCCAGAGCTGCGGCAGCAGCTCAAGAAAGCCGGCGTCATTTTGGCGGTCAAATACAAATTCACGGGCACAAACCACGCAGCGCAGCAACACCACGCGGATCAGGAAACCGCGTAGATCTCCTGTGCAGCATCAACCGGCAGGAGAACAACCTTGGTCAGGGATCTCCATGCGGTAGGATGACACCAACGTGACGATGGAGGCGGTAGCTATGGCGCAAGTCGAGAAGGAATTCCACGAACTGTTCGCTCAGACCGAGGACATTATGACAGCGTTCACACAGCATATTCAGTGTGCATTGTAAAATACTGTTAAAGTCGTTCAGGAAAGGTCTTAGATATGACACTGCTGTATTCCGCCATTCCTCCACTTCGGATTAAATCAGGGCAAGAAACTATCAACGAGGCCTTTCACCGTCTCGCTCAGGAATCCGATGAAATCAATGTGGCTGTAGGATACATCAGCCAGCTCTCCCTTGCTGAAATTGACGAAGTAGTCGAAAAAAGCAACATCTCTCGAGTGACCCTCACCATCGGCATGTACAGCAAAGAAGGCATGCCGGAGCGATCATACCACGAAGCTGTAGCGCTTAACCGCAAGTGGCAGAATATGGGCATCGGTGAAATCCGCCTTGTCAGAGCCTTTGCATTTCATGGGAAACTTTATTATTTTGCGACCAATGAGCACCCGATTGCGGTCATAAACGGATCAGCAAATCTTGGCGTTATCAAGGCTGAAGCTTCTAACCTTCGTCAATACGAAGTTGCATCTCTCATCGAGAACATGACTGAGATTCTTACTACGAAGGCACTGATCGATCAGCTTAACTCCTCATCTATATCTACGAATATCAACGACGTACACGATTTACGACTCATTCGCGAGACAAATTTCGACCTCGGAAAATCCGACCTCGCAGAGCCCGTCACCAGCGACGACCTTGATGTGTATCGGAAGCATCAGACTGATCTCTCGTTCCTGCTTCCTCTCAAAGTCCCGACGGACGCCGAACGTATAGCAGGCACAGGTAGCAAAGAGAGCTGCATGAAGTCAAACATCAATGTCTGTTATGCCGCACCAAGAAACGCTCATAAGTCGCGCGACTGGTATGAAATCCAATTTACCGTTGACAAGAAGATAACTACTCAGCCGGGGTATCCCCAAAAGAATGTACCCTTCATCGTTATTACCGATGATGGTTACAAGTTCAAGGCTCATACCACCAGCGACGGAAACAAACAGTTTAACGCTGTTGGAGACGAATTGTTGCTCGGTAGATGGCTGAAGGGGCGTTTAGTGGCTGCGGGATTAGTCTCGCCAGTCAACGACACGATGAAGGACACGGAGAGAAAAGGCATGATTACAAGGGAGATGCTGGATGAGTATGGTTGCCACAATCTCCGGCTAACCAAAACCGACAAGACCATAGAGGATCCCGAAGATGGCACTTTGGCGGTCTGGACTTTGTTCTTTGAGTAGGGGTGACAACAATGAGCGTGAACTATCTCGACAACTATCTCGATAAGATCAAGAACGAGGGAAACATTGAGCTTGCGGAATCGATTCGTAAGACAACCGAATCGTTCGACGAGAAGTATCTTGCCAATTATTCTTTCGCCTCACACGAGGTTGGTCTGCTGTTCGGCAATGTCCAATCTGGTAAAACGGGGCAGATGTTCGGCATTATGTGCCAAGCAGCAATGAATGGCTTTTACGCGTTTCTGTTGCTCACAACAGATAACACGGTTCTCCAGCAACAGACCCTGAACCGAGTGAAAAGAGATTTGACGGATTTCTTAGTCTGCGATGAAACCGACTCGGGGCTGTTCATCGATAATCAGTTGCAGAAGCCAGTTGTCGTCGTGCTGAAGAAGAACTACCGAGTTCTTCGACTCTGGGCCAACGTATTCAACACCACGCAGTTCATGCAGGGGAACGCTCTGTTCATTGTTGACGATGAGGCTGATGCCGCATCTCTAAACACATTAGTCAACAAGGACAAGCAGTCGTCAATCAATAAGTACATCAGCTCCATCAAAGATGAAGGGATGTGTAGCATCTACTTGCAGGTGACGGGTACCCCTCAGTCCCTTCTTCTGCAAACTGCGCAATCAGGGTTCAAGCCTAACTTCACGCATTACTTTGAGCCAGGGAAATCCTACCTTGGGGGTGATTTCTTCTTCCCGCCAAGCGGAAAGCCGGATTGCGTCACATATCTCACCCCCAGCAAAACCATGACAAGGCAAGTTGTTTTACGACATTTGGCCGTTTCCGCTCAATTGCTAGGTACGGGATCTGTCGTATCGAACTGCCTGTTGCACCCTTCAGTGCGGCAGAATGTGCATGAAAAATTCGCAAAAGAAGTTCGCGAGGCACTTGACTGGTGTCGAGACAATGCGGACGGAGAACTTGTCTCTGAGCTTCAGAAGATTTATGCGACACTGACCCCCAGCAAGAATGAATTGCTTGGATTTGATGATCTCTATTCGGCCGTCAAGGATTTGCTTGCGGATAAGGATCTCAAAGTCCTTATTATGAATGGCAAATATGATGTCACCGAGGATGACTATAAGACCGGCTGTAACTTCATTATCGGAGGCAATACACTAGGGCGCGGAGTCACGTTCCCAACCCTGCAAACAATCTATTACACGCGCCTTGCCAAGGAACCCCAGGCGGACACGATGTGGCAACACAGCCGAATGTTTGGATACGATCGTGACCCAGGCATGATGATGGTTTATATTCCGCAGGAACTGTACAAACTGTTTTCCGACATCAACGCCACGAATAATTCCATCATCTCCCAAATTAAGCAAGGCATTGAACCTAAGATCTATTACCCTGAAGGCCTATCTCCGACTCGTGGAGTCGTTCTTGATGAACGCCATGTCAACGTATTGTCAGGCGGAACCAATTACTATCCTTCAGATCCCGATAACTCGACCATTGAGGAAATCACTAAGTTGCTCGCAGGATTTAGCGACGAGACTACTTACTACAAGGTCAGTCTCAAGCTAATCGAAAACCTTCTTGACCATATAATCCCCAGCTCGGAGTTTCGATTGAGCACTTTCGAATCCATACTGAGAATGATGCTTGCCGACAATCCCGGCGAACAAGGCATTCTCGTGGTCCGAAGAAACAGGGACGTCGCACAGTGGACTGGCGCGCTTCTCTCTCCTAATGACTGGAAGATCAGCAACTCTTTCCCCGGTCATGTAGTCCTGACAATGTACCAAGTTACGGGTACGAAGGGATGGCACGGGAAGAAGCTATGGATTCCAAACATCAAGTTGCCCAATGGAAAGGTTTACTACGACGAGCATTAAGGAGATTGAGATGCTTACAGCCAACCTCGCCGATAAAATACTGTTTGAACCTATTTTGCAAGGCGCCGACACCCTTAATATCATTGCAGGTAGTGCCGCGCCGACCATGGCTTCTTGGTATTTGACCTCGCTACACGAAATGCGTGACAAAAACAGGAATTTGCCTATTACTCATGTGCATCTGATTGTAGGCAGGACTGCAATTACAGGCCTGCCATCTTCTGTGCACTCAGAATTCCGAGAACTATCATCTGGTAACAATAACTTCAAAGATAGTTTTTCATGTAGCTACGTTTACGGCTTCCCTGCCATTCGGTCAAATCTCTATGTTTGGCTGGAAAAGAATGATCCAGTTAAGGCCTTTATGGGTTCAGCTCCTTTCGAGCAAAGTGCTTTTCTCCCATCAAACGTCCAAGATGCAGTTCAAGAGGTTGATCCCAAGGAGGCGTATAAGTATTACTCTGAAATAGAGGGACGCACAATCTACTGTACGCATGCGGAAGTAGAAAATAATGTGCGAATTAACGCTAGAGAGTATTCACCACAGGAAGAAGTTGCCAGTGGCAATGATTCAGAAACTGTCACCTTGTCACTATTGACCAAAAAGGGAGTGATAGGAATTCATTCGGGTCTTAATTGGGGTCAGCGCGAGACAAGAAATCCTAATCAGGCATATATACCAGTTCCCGCGGAAATTGTCAGAAAAGAGTTTTTCCCCAATAACAAGAGGCACTTTACGGTTCTTACGGATGATCATAAAAGTCTTATAGTCCGTCTAGAGCAAGCGAATGATAAGGCGCTGACAACCCCACTCAATAATGCTTTATTGGGTGAATACTTTAGAAATCGCTTAGGTCTTCCAAATGGGCAATTTGTAACCAAAGAAGATCTCCAAAAATACGGTAGGACTACTGTCGACTTCACCCGAATTGACGAGGAGCAATATTATATGGATTTCACACAACATGTTAGGTAGGTTTTTTGTTAATCCCACCCAACATGTTGCATTCATTCGTTGATATTAGGGCTAATTGAAGGATAGGAAATACCTGCAAAACACTTCAATATTGCTTCAAAGATAATCTGGGCGCCCCGGCATGGTACAGCCATACCGATTTGCTTCCTAACGCTTTCTTTGCTCCCCTCGAAAACATAGTCGTCCGGGAAAGTTTGCAGTCTGGCACGCTCACGATTGGTTAGAGCGCGAGGCTCAGACCAATGATACATATGCGTTCCGCCGCCGCCGCTACCGGTAACAGTGTACGAAGGTTTATCAGGATCTAGTCTCTTATAGATTTGACTGATTTGTGCTCCGCGGATGTTTAGTCTCAACTCTTCCGGCAGATCTGCCGTGAAGGCATTCTCTCCCGGCTTGATATAGCGAAGACGTTCAATAACCTTGGCGCTCTGCTTCGTGGGTTCGTTGTTTGTCACGCCTTCTGGCATCGGTTTCTCGATAGCCGTGCGACACGTATTGTCAATATCCTTGTACGGTTCTGGAGAAGGTACCTTATACTCCACATCCAGATCCTCACGAATACCAACGATAATGATGCGATGCCGAGCCTGAGGAACACCATATTCCTCGAACTTGAATAGATGCGGGGTCACAATGTACCCGGCATTGCGCAACTCAGATAGAATCTTCGTAAAGGCACGCCCGTCATTAGCGTTGCGCAATCCACCTACATTCTCAGCGAGAAACCACTTAGGCTTAAACAGCTTGAGGGCTTTGACTCCGTAAGAGTACAGAGGCCCGTACACTCCATCCATACCCTTTTGTTCTCCAACAACACTGTAGTCATTACAGGGGAATCCAAAAGCCAATGCGTCAATGGGCTTTAGCTTCGACATGTCGAATGATCGTATATCAGCATGATATACGCTTTGCGGATCATTCGGACAGATATTCTCCCGATATGTTTTGCATGTATCAGCATCATAGTCATTAGACCACTGGTGCACAATAGCGAAATCGGGATCACCAATATCAGCATGTGTAGCGCCCCAAGCAATGCCCCCAGGGCCGCAGAACAATTCGCCGAGTTTGAATATCATGTCATTCTCCAAATTCCACATTCACGGGCTTCGCCTGTCGCTTACGATTAACAAGGAAATCGACAAAAGCTTGAACGTGCGAGATCTCTATTGCATCAAGCTGCTCCAACCCCGATATAGCAAGTGAGTGCCCTATATCATCATTAGTCAAATAACCTGCTACTCTAAGCAACTCAAGCGGATGAAAATTGAGGTTTTTCGCAATACTGCATAAGGTTTGACAATTGGGCATTTTTCTTTCGCCCTTCTCGATTTTAGCAATTTCACTATCGCTCGTGCCACACAGACTACCTAATGCCTGCTGGGAAAGGCCGATCTCATTTCGGCGTGCTTTTATCAAAGCCCCCAACTTGTTCACACCGACCTCCAAATAACCAATGATTGCTGCTGTTTGTCAAGATTATACACTATATTGCTGCTAAATGGCAGCAATAAATCATATTTCGTTAAGAAAAATGTTCAAAACTAATAATTAGACAACAGAAATATAATCTGCCAACAACCGCACAATATCTAAAACCGCTAATTCAGCGTTTTAAAACGGCAAGGCAGTCTCGCAGGAGCAGCGCGACGAATACGTACGGCAGCTGACCGAAGGCAAACTCGACTACCTGTTCACCGCCGACATGTTCAACGAAGGCATCGATATCCCGGCCGTCAACCAGATCGTGATGTTGCGCAGCACCGAATCCAGCATCATCTTCACCCAGCAGCTGGGCCGCGGACTACGCAAGTTCCCGCATAAGGACAGCGTTGTCGTCATCGACTTCATCGGCAACTACGCGAACAACTTCCTCATCCCCGTGGCCCTGTACGGCAACACGGGCGACCGCGACATCGCACGCAAGAACCTGCAGCGACGTTCGATCGGGCTGTCGTCCATCAGCTTCGACCCGATCGCCAAGGAGCGCGTGCTCAAATCGCTCGATACCGCCGACTGGTCCGAAATGAAGCGGCTTTCGGAACAATACCGGCAGGTGCGGTACGAGCTAGGGCGCATTCCCATGCTCACCGACATCTACGAGTACGATCCGTCGCTGCCGTACACGCTGGCGTCGAAACGCAACAACTATCTGGATTTCGTACGCTCGCGCGAAAAGAGCCTCGGCGGCGGGAAGAAAGGCGGCATCTCGTTCGAGGATCAGCTCGACCCCGTGAGCGAAGTCGAGGACGCGATCCTGAAGATGGCCACGGAGCTGCTGCTCCCCGGAATCCGGCCGCATGAGCTGGTGATACTCGAGCGGCTGTGCCGGTTTGCGGACGAGCGGATCGACGCTGCGGATGCCTCCGATGCCGGGGCCGGGACCGGATGGCAGGCGCCGGGTCCTGTCGGCCGCGCCGAGCTGGCGAGCGCCATTCGCGCCGGATTCCCGCAAGTCGACCTGTCCGAAGCACAGTTCGACTCCGCGGTCAGCGTGCTTGACTACTCGTATTTCACCGGGCCGAATCGCAAGCGGTTCGGCGAACAACCGCTGGTCGAAATCGTGCCCGGCAGTGACGACGGCAACGGGACACGGTACCGGTTGAGCGACGCCTTTGCCGCCATGCTCGCAACCAATCGCACGTTCCGCATCTTCTTCGCGGATACGCTGCGCGTCGGATTGCGCAACTGCCGCGACATGGTCCGCGAAGCCGCGGGCCGACAGCGCGCGTTCGACCGCGCGTTCCTGTACGAACGCAAATATTCGATGGCCGACGTCATGCGACTGTGCGGCTGGAAGAAGGAGAACACCCCGCAGAACGTGGGCGGGTATCTGCTCGACAAGGACACGAACACCATGCCCATCTTCGTGAAGTACGCGGCCAGCCAGTACGAGGACGAGTTCCTCAACGCGCAGGAGATGAAGTATTACAGCAAGAACGGGCGCACGCCGGGATCGCCGGAATTCCAATGGGCGGCGAGCGACGGCGGCAGCGGGCCGGAGTGGAACCGCACGCACTTCGTGCCGCTGTTCGTGATGCGCAAGGCGGAGGAGGCCGACGGCAAGTACTACTACGTCGGGCACGTGGCCGCATTCGACCATCCGACGCTCACCACGAAGCCGAATGCGGCAGGCGACGGCACGGTGAAGGTCACGCTGTCGACGCTGCGGCTGGCGAAACCGCTCGATCCGGAGCTGTATCGGCATCTGACCAGCTGAAACGGGAGCGGGACGGGCCTTCATAGGCCGTTTAAACCCCTCAGTGGGCGTCAATCCGCACAAATCCGGCCCCTTGCGCGAGATGTGGGTGTTTTGTTTGGCGGAATCCGTGGAACGCCGTTTGGCAGCGAACTCGTGAAAACGGCTCTATGAAGCCGTTTTCTGGCTGTTGCTGACGATCAGCAGCTCCTCGGTCCGCGCGATTTTCGCCAAACGAAACACCCACATCTCA
This sequence comes from Bifidobacterium leontopitheci, assembly GCF_009193355.1. Lineage (GTDB taxonomy): Bacteria > Actinomycetota > Actinomycetes > Actinomycetales > Bifidobacteriaceae > Bifidobacterium > Bifidobacterium leontopitheci. Next base: position 5,093 of record NZ_WBVT01000036.1, on the reverse strand, counting down.
GAGAATGCCCATCATTCGCCCTCGTTACCGCCTACGGACAGCCCGTATCGGCAGCATTGGGCCATGATGTCGTACTGTCGCAGGTACAGGTTCGCCTGCCGGCGCAACGTCTCCGCAGCATTCCAGTAGTCGACCAACGCCCACTCGGCATCCCCGTGCATAAGCGGTATCTCAAGGTCGGCGGGACGCATCCGCTTACCTGCGGAATGCTCGACCATCTCCTGATTCCAAACGCCGCGAATCATGAGCGACAGGTATGTCGCCCTCTGCACGTCAATGCCCCAATATGGGCGCACAAGATACACGCTTTTCGACACGCGGTGCCCGCCGCTCCAGTCAATCGCGACATGAATGCCGCCACCAATGGTGAGCAGCAGGTCGCCCGGCTCGGTCACCGTAGCCTTGCCATACCGCTCCTCGGCATGCAGCGATGGCCTTGTCACAATCCGATCCGGAGCGACGCCCCATGGAACAGCGCGTCCCCGCGAACCGTCCCCCTGAATCGCATCGTACCCGCGCACGTCGGATACGCGGATGACGTCCTCGGGCAGGCCGTCCTTCTCCGCCCCGGCGACCGAACCTTGCCGAATATCGGCGATGTCACCCAACCGCCTGAGCTCGCCGCCCTTACCGTTCCAAGGGGCATCATCAAACTTCCGCAACGTCTCCAGCGCCGCAGAAACTCGCTCCTTCATCCCCTCAATGTCCGAGGCGACGCTGCGATACGACGCCTCAACCGCCGCCAGTTCGGGCACCTTGCGTTCCAGCCAATCCTGCGGCAGCAACGATGCAATCCGACTCTCCAGAACCTCCGACGCAGGCACAACGCGTACCGCGATGCCGCAGCCGCCACCGGCACGGCCACCACGACCAGCACCACGGCCACCGTCGCCGACAAACGCCTCGAGCGGCTCATGCAGATACTCCGGAATCTCGCCTTGGCTCCGATATCGCTCCGCATTGCCTGACGCGTCGACCATCATGATGCACTCCCGTGCCGCCTGCGGCGCAGACAGCACCCAGACATACCTAGGCGCGACCGTGGTGACATACAGGTTGGCCGGCAAGGCGATGACCGCCTCCACGCAACCGGCCTCAATCAGGGAACGACGGAACCACTCCTCCCCACCCATATGCGACAGCACTCCGGCACCCGTCACAATGAACGCACGGCCCATATCATTCAGATGGCCAATGGCATCCTGAATCCACGCGACCGAGGCATCGGCCTTCATCGGGCTGCTCCACCGCCGGGAGTCACTGTACCGGTTCCAGCGCACATCGGTCACATCCGGCTCCCAGTCAACGGCGAGAGGCGGTTCCACCATGGCAAGATCCGCCTTCAGCCGGGGGAACGGGTCGGCTTCAAGCACGTTAACCAGCTTGCCATCATCGGCCATCGCGAACACGGCGTTTCGAGCCAGCCCTTCAAGCGTCAAACGGCGGGCGGCAATCGTCAACGCCTCCCCGTCGTCGTCGGCGCAGTACATTGCAAGCCGGCGACGCTCGCCATCACCCATGCCGCGGGCAAGCGACAGACAGGACTCCATGATGCCGCACGCCGGATCGTACACGGTAACGCCAGCCTTCCCAGGCGCCGCCGCCCGCCAGTACGCGAGCGCCAAATCGGCCAGCAACCGGGAAACACGCGAGCCAGGCACTCCGCTCTCTCCGCGCATACGCCCCAGACTGGTGATGCTACGCTCCAACAACGCGGAAGCCAGTTGCGCGAAAGCCTCCGGCGTACCGATCTTGTACAGTCCGTCTACATACATCAGCAGCTCGCTCAGCCGACTTAACGCCAGAGGACGCACCTCGTTCGGCACACGCAACGCCATGCGAATGACCTCGCTGGCATGCTGGCTGCCGACGCCGCAGCTAGCCCCTTCGAGAACCTGTTCGACCGCGGCATCTATGCGGCGGCCGACATGACCGCCGTGGTCGTCGGACTGTTCGGCCACGGTGTCGCACACCGCCTGCCAACGCGCATCCACGCCGTATTCCCCCGCGACCGCGCGCAGGCACATCGCCCACAACATCACGGCGGCGGCAGCGACCGGATCGCCACCATCACGCCACTGCTCCAGGAACGTCCACGCGCCCTGCTCCAAGCGCGTGTCCTTGAACGAGATGCTCTGACCCCTCAGCCATTGGGTGACCTGATCGTAGTCGAACCGCGGAAAGCCTCCTTTGGTGGCGACAGGTTCGGGGAAACCCTTCTGAGGACGTTTGCGCCAGTTGGTGACGGCAGACGGGCGCATACCAACCATGCGGGCGATGTCTGATTGGGAGAGCGTGTTGGGAAGAATGTCGTCACTCATTACCGTGCTCCTTGGCTGCTGGTCTCTGAACCCGGGGTTGATGGGGTTCGCGGTGTTGCCATGCAGACTACATCGTTACGGCCGTGTTGTCAATTGTGAAACTGTTTCACAGAAGAACAGCGTGGCGTTCAGCACAGCACATCGCCGTGACACCATGAGATATACACGCCACGGACAGGCGCACATCGGCAAAGGAGAATCCAATGACGGGATGCATCGCAGCGACACAGAATCCACACGACATCATCAACATGCTGAAACTCAACAAGCGAAATCGGGACAAGCTGGTCGAGACATCGACGAGCATCAGCCCTTACAACCCGGTGAACATCATCGTACAAAGCAAAGGAAACGGCAACTACCTGCTGCCAGCAACGTGGAGCATGAAACACGGCACCGAGAACGATGGCAAGTACCCCGCCGCCCAGCCCATGATCAACGTTCCGGTCAGCCGGCTCACAGAAGACACATACGCAGAGCACATGCGCGAGCATCGATGCCTCGTGCCGGTGAACGGCTTCTATCTGTGGCGTCTCAACGGTCAGGTGTACTACGTTCACGCCGATTCCGGCGAGCCGCTGCTGATCGCCGGCCTCTACATTGTAAACAAAGAGAAACGCAAGGGAGACATCGGAGAGTTCGAGTTCACCGTCATCACAAACGACACGGTCGGCCGACTGCGACTCATCACCGACTACATGCCAGTTCTGATTGATCGGGCACATGTCGATATATGGCTGGAACGAAGGGAACTCAGCGCCGGCGAACGCACGGACATGTGGCTCCGCTCCGAGGACATCGCCGCAACACTGCGCTTCCACGAAGTCGACCGGCTTAATCTGACCACCGCAATCACGCCGGATACGCCGGTCGCCATGAACGGCACAACCAGCCTGTTCGGGGAGGTCGAAGACGACGATTGGGGCGCGTTGCGGATTGACGGCATCCCCTCGCCGTATGAGGTTGACGCGCGAAGCGGCACTAAAAAGACAGCCGCCGAATGGGGCGTCAGCTGGCCGCTGCGGGATGGATGGAAGAAACGGCTGGAACGCGCGTGGAGGGATGCACGCGACCGTGTGCGCGGCCCACACCTACCGACATGGGAAGAGCTGGACGCAACACCGTCTTACGGTGATCGCCGCTCCGCCGCATGGGGAGTCACCGATAGCGGCAGCGGATGGAAGAAGAACCTGGAGCAGCAAATATGTCAGCGCTACGGACAGAGGCCTGAACGGGCACGCTGATTCGGTTTCACGCGGGGACTCCGTGACGATTAAGCCGTATACGAGTAGCGAAGGCGCATTCCGACAGTGGCGGACTTTGCGGTAACCGGGGTTTAGCGGTCACAGGGACGGGCGAATAGTCCGGATTGGCGCGGATATGAGCGAATCCGGGGCCTTGCGCGAGATGTGGGTGTTTTGTTTGGCGGAATCCGCGGAACGCTGCGTGGCAGCGATTGCTTAGAAAGGGCTCTATTAAGCCGTTTTACGGCTGTTGACGACGCTTAGCCGCCCCTCGGTCCGCGCGATTTTCACCAAACAAAACACCCACATCTCCGCAACGAGCGCGCAGAAGGCGCAAACGAGACCCTCACGGCGTCGATTCCGACGCCTTGCGCCGTAATCGATACCCGGAACCGACCTCAGGCTCCAGCCGCGACGCGACTCGCCTTGGTCATAGCCCCAGCACCGCCTTCGGCCGGGAGATTTCACCGCAGCTTAACCCTTTCAGGCGACGCTGACCGGCTGAAACCAGTATGGTGGAAGCTGTCAATGGCACTGGAGAATCCAGTCGGCCGCCCGCGGCAGGAGCGCAGCAGGGCGACGACACATGACCGACCGTACTCGGGATTCGTGCTACGAATACGGTCGGCCGCGGTAAGCCATCGATGGCGAGCGCCGCCTCACCGGCAGGCGCACGTATCGCCAGGCATACGCTGCGGCAGGGCCGTCAGTGGCCGACCGCGCAACGGCACGGGGCCGCGCCGCCGCCAACCGGCAGGCGCGCCCGCAAAGCGAGGAGGTCGCCATGAGTTTCAGTGAGGCACCTGTGCTGTGGATCGTATGGATCATCCTGCTCGCGCTGTGCGGGGGCGCGGCGATCGCGGGGCTCGTGGTCGGCATCCGCGTGGCCAAGGAACGCAAGGCCGGCGCAGGCGACGACGCGGAAGTCTCGGGCCCCGCGGACGGTTCGGCCGCCTCAGCGGGAACAATGTACATCTCCGGCACGTTCGGCGGCGGACGGCCGGTCGCCTGGACGGGACGCAAGGCGCTCGACGCGGCGCTCAGCTGCGGAGCCACGTACATCGGGCTCATCCAAGGCGACGGCAGCTCGGTCACGACGGTCAGCAGTGGGTGGGGCCGCGAACGTGTCAGCGGCACGGACGGGCTGGCGCAGGCGGCGGCCAAGTTCCACGTGCCAGTCCCCACGCAGGTCGAACCGTTCTCCACCGCGTACGACCGGGCGATCCTCACGCTCATGGACCGGCCGCTGTACGGCCACCACGTGCGCGTCTATCTGCTGCGGTACGCGGAACCGTACGAGGGCACACAATACGACGCGCCGCGGCACCGCAACCTGTATGCGCTGGTCGTCGCACTGGACGCCGGCCTGCCCGGCACGGTTGAGTCGACGCTGACGCGGGTGGATAACGCCCGAAGTTTTGCGCACTTTGGTTCTGGCTTGGGTTGAGAACATGGCCCGTGTCCTGTGTACGATTTTCAGTCGCCAAACATAGAAAACCGCGATTGGAAGCGAGGACACAAGCCATGT